>CAZOXU010000049.1:0-1547 GCA_964583975.1 uncultured Planctomycetales bacterium | reverse complement strand
ATATGATACAATACCGACAAAGGTACATAAGTTCAAGAAAATGGTATCAGTTCAGTATCACAGGTACAAATACCAAAAAGCGTGATGAATTTAACCGCATGATTGAAGAGTGCATGGCTGGAAATATTGACATGATCATCACAAAATCCATCAGCCGATTTGCCAGAAATACGTTAGATTGCCTTAAATACATCCGGCAGTTAAAGGATAAAAACATCGCGGTATTCTTTGAGAAAGAGAATATCAACACCATGGATTCTAAGGGTGAAGTATTGCTGACCATCATGGCATCCCTTGCCCAACAGGAAAGTCAATCCTTAAGTCAGAACGTTAAGCTGGGAATTCAGTATCGATATCAGCAAGGCGAAGTCCAGGTCAACCATAAGCGTTTCCTTGGATACACCAAGGATGAAAACAAGCAACTAGTCATCGACCCAGAGGGTGCTGAGGTTGTTAAACGGATTTACAGAGAGTACCTTGAAGGTGCTAGTCTTTTACAGATAGCAAGAGGACTAGAAGCTGACGGTATCCTTACAGCGGCAGGCAAAGCCAAATGGAGACCGGAAACACTGAAAAAGATATTGCAGAATGAAAAGTACATCGGTGATGCCCTTCTACAAAAAACATATACGGTTGATTTCCTTTCTAAAAAGCGAGTCAAGAATAACGGCATCGTTCCCCAATATTATGTAGAAAATAGCCACGAGCCTATCATTCCACGAGACCTTTTTATGCAGGTTCAAGAAGAGATGGTTCGAAGAGCAAATCTTCGCGGTGGCAAGGGCTGTAAAAAGCGAGTTTACAGCAGTAAGTATGCTTTATCGAGTATTGTTTACTGCGGACATTGCGGTGATATTTATCGACGAGTACATTGGAATAACCGAGGTTACAAATCTATTGTTTGGAGATGCGTCAGCCGATTGGAGGAAAAAGGGTCTGAATGCACTGCCCCTACCATAAATGAGGAAACATTGCAGAAAGCAGTTGTTAAGGCTATTAACGAACTTTTGGCTAACAAAGACCCATTCCTCAAGGTGCTACAGAAAAATATAGCTACTGTATTTAATGGAGAAAATGATAATGCCACTGATGACATTGATAGCAAATTGGAAGAATTACAACAACAGCTTCTTATTCAAGCAAAATCCAAGAATGACTATGAAGATGTGGCTGATGAAATTTACCGCCTTCGAGAATTGAACCAAAATGCACTTGTTGAAAATGCAGAGCGAGAAGGAAAAAGGCAACGAATCGCTGAAATGACTGATTTCTTGAATAAACAATCCGCAGAGTTGGAGGAATATGATGAGCAGTTGGTAAGGCGGCTTATTGAAAAAGTAACGATATATGAAGATAAGCTCACCGTTGAATTCAAGTCTGGGATTGAGATTGACGAAGAGATATAGAATATTAACCGCCAATTAAGGGCTAACACCATTTGGCGGTTTTTAATGGATTTTTTTAATTTAAAAGTTGCTTAAAATGACTTATTGTGTTAAAATATATGATGATCCAAATAAGAATTTAGGAGGAACCGAAACTATGAC
>CAZOXU010000048.1:0-1579 GCA_964583975.1 uncultured Planctomycetales bacterium | reverse complement strand
GCATGATCTTCACCTAAACCTTTGCCCCAAATAAACAGCTGGCCTTGGTGACGAGCCGCACTAGAACTTAACATGGCTGGTAGAAACGGTCTCAAAACAGCTGTTCCCGGACGTTCTCTATCACCTACGCCAGCCAGATTAACCACAACCTCATCATTAGCTTTATAAACTCCACCAGTTAAGAAAGCAGTTATACCGGGATCACTCGAATCAGATGTCACGCTTAATGCCCCACCGGATTGAGCATCAACAGCCAACATGGCATAGCTAAACCCACCAGAAAAATATTTTCTTGGAACAGTTTGTCCCGTTATTGAATCAGTTTCTTCTTTAATGAAGTTATACGCACCTTTTTTAAAGGCATGTAAATATTGCTGGTAAACTTTTTCATTTTCTTTTGGATCATCTAATTGAACACCGTCATGTTTATTCTTGTTAGCATAGACTTTCCCTAACAAATGCTGTTTCAACCGCTTCTTAAACCAGCTAGCCAAAATCATCGAATGATACATTTGCCGTAATTGCGCAAAGTTCTTGCCTTCATTGACTTCCTTTTCTATCTGGGGAATAAGAAGGTCTTTGATGAGTTGATTGGTGGATGCTTGGCTTTTCTTTCGTAGGGGAGGACCTTTTTCTTGCATTGGCCCATCATTCGGGCGGACACAAGGTCCGCCCCTACACACATCTTTTGATTGCGCCAAATAATCCTCTTCCATCATCACTTTCAAATGCGCGTCCACCACGATTGCCACATTGCCCTTCTCAAAAACTTTGGCTTTGTCTGGCACGATCCAGACTTTATTTAACATATTCACAGGCATGGCACTATCGCCTTGCTCCTGAGTGGCCTTGCTATATACCTTTGCCCAGAATTCCTTGCCTAAACCTTGCTCTGGGTAGGTTAAACTCGCGGCTAATTGTTTTAAGATATAATCCTGCGCCAGCATATCGCGGCCCATTTGCGTATCGCCAAAATTACGGGAAATAATCCGGTTATGCTCATACGGAGATAAGTTCACCCACATATCACTCTCTGCCGTTGTAAGCGACGCTAAGAAATATTTAATCAGCTGCTGATATTCATCTTTCTTGCCCGCTTCACTTGAAAAATGCTTTTGTCCTGGATCGACGAGAAAGTTAAATGCCAGGGGATTTTTGGGGTCAATCTTAATGCCCTTAAGCATGGCTGGTGCATACGTACCACTTAACCCAAGACGGCTGCCAGCTTTGGGCAGAACTAAATTTTGGGCATAGGCCTGCTGGGCTGGCACAACGGCGGTGGTCACAAATGTAACCAACACCGCCTGAGTGCACAAGCGAAATGTTTGTTTACAAATATATTTGTAAGTCTTTCTTAACATATTCCTAAGCCCATTGCTTCATGACAAATTGATAATCAGCCGCTAATGGATTATGTGCGCTGTTGCCCTTAGCCTGAGGTAGGCCAGGTTTTAATATACCTTCAAAGAATGAAAGGCCATATCCCACACCAGAATGAATATCTATAATTCGAGGGGTAAATCCGCGAATTGGCGTATTTAGCAACCACTCAAATCCAGAAGGTACAGGAATATTAATT
>CAZOXU010000047.1:1442-1666 GCA_964583975.1 uncultured Planctomycetales bacterium | reverse complement strand
AGTTTAGGGGCACATGGGGTCATACTTTTCCTGTTCTTTTTACTGATCACTATAAGTTTGCCCTATCAAAAGCTCTTCGTCAAGAGCAAGACAACCTTTTAAAGAAAACGCTCCCTTGTAATTGTTATCCTATTAGAAATAATAGACTTACAACAATTCTCTTCTAAAAAATCTCAAAATAAATGGTGCCTGGCACCATTTTTAAGAGACTGAGCCGGCTTTTT
>CAZOXU010000047.1:0-1411 GCA_964583975.1 uncultured Planctomycetales bacterium | reverse complement strand
ACTTCACGTTCGGCAACCATGAGAGCATCAGTTAATTCGTCCATGTTGCCATTTAGGATGGATTCCAATTGATGCGAGGTAAAACCAATGCGGTGATCCGTGACCCTGCGGTCAGGGAAATTATAGGTGCGGATTTTTTCACTGCGATCCCCAGAACCCACCTGTGATCTACGCAGCGCTGCTTCTTTGGCAAAAGCATCTTGTTGCATTTTATCAAGAATTCTAGCGCGTAAAATACGCATAGCCTTCGCTCTATTTTTCAATTGTGAACGTTCATCCTGACAAACAACAACCGTATTAGTTGGCAAATGCGTAATGCGAACAGCGGAATCCGTGGTATTAACGCTTTGCCCTCCTGGGCCAGAGGAACGATAGACATCAATCTTTAAATCTTTTTGCAGAATTTCTAATTCAATTTCTTCAGGTTCCATCATCACAGCAACCGTTACAGCTGAGGTATGAATACGGCCGGAGGCTTCTGTCGTAGGAACGCGCTGAACACGATGCGTCCCACTTTCCCATTTAAGCCTCTTAGAACAGTCCTTACCACTCAAGGAGAAAACAACTTCCTTAACTCCCCCTGCTTCCGTCGTGACATATTCCATCAACTCTAATTTCCAACCCTTAAGATCTGCATATTTGGTATACATGCGATACAGGTCGCCTGCAAATAAACTTGCCTCCAAACCGCCTGTTCCTGCTCGAATTTCAATAATGATATCTTTATCCGGCTCATTCTTAGAAGGATCCAAATAATCGGTAAGCTCTTGAGCTTGAGTCTCAAGGGCAGCATTTAACACAGGAAGCTCTGCCTGAGCCAACTCTCTCATTTCAGGATCAGGCTTATCTTTAAGGATATCCTGTAATTCTTTAATTTGGGATTGCGTCTTTTGAAAGGAATGATAAAGCTCGATCAATTCAGTCAATTGGGAAAACTCTTTGGCAAGTTTTCCATATTGACCTTGATCAGAAGCAACGCTTTCGTCAGCCATCAACTTCTCTAGCTCACGAAAACGTTCTTCGGCCTTAACTAATTTGGCCTGATCATTTTCCTTTAGCATAACGCTTGTTGAATCGTTCGATTCGACCGGCAGTATCCACTAATTTCTTGGATCCTGTGAAGAAAGGATGGCATTGAGAACAAATTTCAACGCGAATATTCTTTTTTGTTGCACGCGTATGAATAATGTTTCCACAAGCACAACTAATCGTGGTTTCTTCGTAGTTTGGGTGAATTTCTGCTTTCATTTCTAACCTACCTCCATCATTATTTTTAGAATTTGATATGCCTTAGGCAAATCAACCTGTGACTGAAAGGGCGCTATATTACCTTATTTGTTCATATTTTGCAAGAACTCTGTATTGGTCTTGTATTTGGAGATTTTATTAATCAAAAGCTCCATGGCTTCAG
>CAZOXU010000046.1:0-1690 GCA_964583975.1 uncultured Planctomycetales bacterium | reverse complement strand
GTTCGTCTTCACTTAATTGCCAAAAATAAGGATGAATATAGACTTTACCCTTGCCTGGTGTTTCCTGGCAGGTTGCCACATACCATATTCCGTT
This sequence comes from uncultured Planctomycetales bacterium, assembly GCA_964583975.1. Taxonomy (GTDB): domain Bacteria; phylum Omnitrophota; class Gorgyraeia; order Zapsychrales; family Fredricksoniimonadaceae; genus JACQCF01. Next base: position 1,596 of record CAZOXU010000046.1, on the reverse strand, counting down.
AACACTCAAATGTTTTTCTTGTGTTGTCTCAATAAGCTCATATTTAAACGAATCTCCTTCACGATTTGAAAACACTTTAATAAGCCGCTTGAGCAATGCTTCTATACGCTGTATTTTTGCATCTTCAAAAGGTGAGGATTTCTCTTCATTCGTGATTGTATATTCTGGGTCGTCTTGCTTTTTGCTTGGAGAAATCGTAATATGGGCTGTCTTGATCTTATGCAAAGGAAAGGCATTTCTTTGTTCTTCAGGTAAAGGTAAATCCACACGAGCGGACACTTTGTCCATAACCCTTGTCGCGGCTGTCGATTTTTTTGGTGTGATGTCAAAGAGGATTTTTGGTTCGTTTTGCCTAAAACGTTCTGTAACGTCATTTTCAACTATAGAGGTTCCGTTAGTTGAGTTTTCATCTTCGATGACTAGCCTGCCTTGCTGCCACACAAGCGAGAAATGTTTCTTTGAAATCCTGCTCCTTTCTCCTATAGGTAAATTTTCTCTTGCTTGAAACGCTTCCTTAAACTCTGCATTACGACCAATCCAAAGTTTTTCATCAGTTAAGGGTCGCATTTGTCCTGTTTCAAATTGTACAAACGCTTGATCTTCTTTGGTAATAACCACGGTGAAATAATATTTATTAGCAACACAGATAATGCTGCGATGCTTGATTGGCTGCCACTGTGCTGTGCTCCGATTAATTTGATACGATTCGTCCCCAACTTTTAAGAAATCTTCTTCTAATATTTTTAATGTCACTGGCCAGAGATTGTATACAAGCTCGCTCAAAACGATGTAATCCCCTGTGGCTGTCCAGGCTAACAACTCATGCGGCGATGTGAAATACCGATGTTTATGTTCCGGAATATTTTCTAAATTTACTGCTGGGTTATTATCCTCTTTAACAAATTCCATCGCATCAAGGTTACGGATGCGTTCAGTGACCTCATCAAGTCCAAGATTCATGGATAAATAGTCGTCGATAGAGACTTCTCTTATAGCACTCAACGAAATATTCGGATTAAGTGGAATTCTGACTTTCTTATACCCATTACTCTTTAACAAACGCAGCCAATGCCTAACAGGTAAAACCAGGTCATTTTTGCCTTTGGCTTTAACTGTTGATAATTTATGGATAAGCTCATGCCAAATAACTTTACGCTTGTCCTCTTTCCTTAAGCCAAACATTTGTGTTACCCCAGCCATGACTGCGCCTGTGGTATGGCTGATGTCTGTCCGTCCCAAAGATGTTTCCTGCAAGCGTGAAATCTCAACCACGACAGGTTTTTCTGCTTTGGCTAGTAATTGCTGTGCGAACGGTTCTTGCTGGATCAGGGCTATCACTTCACTGGCCACAACAAATTCTCTTACAGTCAATTCATGCCGCCCGTTGTTGTCTTTACTGCCAATGGTCAAATTAATATTATAGCGTCGGCCAAGCGCGTTTAGCCTCACCATTTCACCGCATAATAATTCAATTTGTGCTAATGATTCCTTTAATAAATTAGGAATATCCTTTAAGGCTTGTGTGAGTTTCTCTTTCCAGCCATTGGTATCTTCTTGTTTAAACAGCGTATTTAACATGGTTGTCGCTTGTTGCTG
>CAZOXU010000045.1:0-1927 GCA_964583975.1 uncultured Planctomycetales bacterium | reverse complement strand
TATCAGGGACTTATAAGTGCAAATTAAAGTAAAATCTGTGGACGAATTAATTCCTTATGCTAGAAACAGCAGAACTCACAGTGAAGAGCAAATTTTACAGATTGCATCGAGCATTCGCGAGTTTGGATTTAATAATCCTGTGCTTATTGATCAAGACGGCGGAATAATTGCCGGACATGGCCGAGTATTGGCTGCGCGCAAGATCGGGATGAACGAGGTCCCGACTATTGAGTTAAGACATTTAACAGAGACTCAAAAGAGAGCATATGTTATTGCCGACAATAAAATTGCTCTCAATGCTGGATGGGACGAGGAAATGCTTAAGCTGGAGCTGGAAGAGTTAAGGCTCGCTGATTTCGATATCGACTTAACTGGCTTTACTGATGAAGAATTTAATCTGTTAATGGATGAACCTGAAACTCAGAAAGAAGGTTTGACCGAAGATGATGCTGTCCCGGAAGTGGTAGAAACCCCTATAACCAAGCCAGGGGATATCTGGATACTTGGTAATCATCGGGTGATGTGTGGTGATAGCACTAGTATTGATGATGTTGAGAAGTTAATGGATGGTGAAGTTGTAGACTTGGTTTTTACTGATCCTCCTTATGGAATAAGTATCGTTAATTCAGCAAGCGACAAGGTCGGTGGTGGAGCCACAAAATTTGGGAAGGTTGGCGGATGCAAAATTGTAGATGCTAAAGATTATCCTGTAATTATTGGTGACGAAACAACTCAGACCGCTAAAGAATTTTATTCAACTTGTTTGTCTGTTGGGTTCAAGAATTACATCATATGGGGCGGGAATTATTTCACTGATTTTTTAACTCCATCACCGTGCTGGCTTGTGTGGGATAAGAAGAATACAGGAAACTTTGCTGATGTGGAACTTGCTTGGTGCAGTATGGATAAATCCGCAAAACTTTATTCACATTTGTGGAATGGTATGTCTAGGGAAGGCGATCATAAGACAGAATTATCAACTCGCGTTCATCCTACCCAAAAACCTGTGGGGCTTTTTGTCCAGATATTCTCTGATTTTGAATTTCACTCTGTGTTTGATGGATTCCTAGGTTCCGGATCAACTGTTATTGCTTGCGAGAAAACTGGCAAATCATGTTACGGAATAGAAATGTCAGAAAATTACATAGATGTGATAGTTAAACGCTGGCAAGACTTCACTGGCAAAGAAGCTGTACTAGAAAGCACTGGACTAACATTTAATAGTTACGATAAATGACAACAGGAACACAGGCAGAATTTGCTAGAAAATACGGGTATAGCAAAGCAGCTATAAGTCAATTTAAGAAAGCCGGTCGATTAGTATTTGTTTCTCCTGGCGTACTAGACTTTGAAGCAAGCAGACAGAGAATTATTGATACTTCTGACCCTAATCGTGCTGATGTTGCTAGACGACACGCTGCTTTACGCAATCCGGAGGTTGAAGAAGATAAAGCAACGGTTATTGCTAATAGTTTCCAGAATGCTAAAACAGTCAAAGAAAAGTATTTAGCTCTACAAGCAAAGCTTGATTATGAAGTAAGCTCTGGATCATTAGTTGAGTGGAAAAAAGTAGAAAAGGTTATTTCTGAAAGAGGAATGCATTTTAAAGATGGATTGCTTTTAATGTCTAGAAAAATTGCGCCTCTAATCGCTGGCAAAGATGATGTTCGAGAAATTGAATTAATAATTACCAAAGAAATAAAAGCAATAATAGAAGAATTTAGAAAACTTCCTAGAATTCAATGATTTCTATTGATCGATTATATGATGTTCTAGATGATTCATTAAAGTTAGATCCTAGTGTATCAGTTAGCGATTGGTCAGATAGATATATGATCATACCGAAGTCAAGCGGATCAAATGAATACGGACCATATAAAACAGACAGGACACCACATGCACGCGAGATAATGCGCTGCCTATCAGA
>CAZOXU010000044.1:0-2078 GCA_964583975.1 uncultured Planctomycetales bacterium | reverse complement strand
CCTTTTCCTTCATTGTCATCACTGCTTCTTCAAATTTCACTAATGCCCCTCGAATGATCTCATGTTCTCCTGAAAACCTCTGCAAGAATGGATGCAACTCTTGGATTGCAATATTATCAGAACCCGGTGGATGATAGGCATCTGGAGGATTTAATGGAGAAAATTGTGAATCTAGTTCTTGTTGGTTAGGTTCTTTCATTGGCATCCTTTTTAAGTGTTATTAGGTTCCCGTTTACCCCAAGGAACCTGGGGGTCATTAATTTTCTTCCTATCCCAATTCCAAATGACTTGTTGATATGGACGTAACAAATAATGAAAAGGGGCCGTTAAAAGATGCATGAGTCGAGTAAAGGGCAATATTAAAAGTATCAAAAATGCCACAATAATATGGCTTTTAACAAGTAGGGGCATTACACTAACAGCGTCCACATGTGGATTAAAATGAATTAACGACCAAAGATATGGAGACAAATCTGCAGCAAACCATGAAGATCCCCAACGCAAAGTAAGAGCAATCGTACAACCTAAAATAACCTGATATAAAAGCATCACTTCAACAACAATATCCATCCATGTTGTTACAGCTCTCACACGAGCATTGATACGCCTTCTAAGTAGTAAAACAATAATTCCAATTAAAAAACTCAGAGCAAATACAAAACCTGTCACTTCAAGTGCCATTAACCTGATCGGAACGCTATTCCAAGCTAATAATGTTTTAGGAATTAAAAAAGCAGCTAGGTGTAATAAAAAGACAACCCCCATCCCAACATGAAATGGAACAGAACCCCAAAAAAGACCGTCACGTTCCAAAAATTGGGAAGACAATGAAGATACTTTAAAAGGCGTCACCAAGAACATATTAATAACTCCCACAAAAAATACAAAAACAGCGACGTATGGTAATGCGATAAAAAAGAAATTATCCAGTGAGTTCATATGAAGTCCTTATTTGTATACCTCAATTCAATGACCTATTGATTAAAATGTAAGAACCTTGTCGCTTTCTTTGACTATCTCGTACATATCTTTCATTGTGTTAATAGGGCACATCTGCGATCCTTCCTGCTGACGAGATTTAACGCATGTCCCGCAGGCAAGAATTTTTCCCCCTCCCTGCAAAAGTTTCTGTACTTGTTCAATGGTGTTAAACTTTTCATTACTGATATTCTGATACTCGACCCCTTTTCCTGTTAGAAAAACTTTGACAGAGTCTTTCTGCCCTAAACAAAAATTTGCATAACGCAAAGCATTCCAGCACGTCTCACCGTCGTTACTTGAAATAATGACCCCTATCTTCATGTCACAATCTCCTTCCCTTATCCCTTAGCAAGCTTCTCAATGGACATTTCATTATTTAGAGATGCTAAAAAATCATTCTTCCCATACTCGCTTAAAGCCTCTTCTTGTATTTGAAAATCCTCCCTCAAAACATTAAACAGAGCTTTTAAAGCGTGCTGATACGTCATCGAGTTGTTATTTGGCGTTTCAATGAGTGTCTTGTAATACTTTTTATACAATTTATTCTTTTCTTCCATTCTCAGTGGATCAAATTCATTGATCATCTTACTTAAAGCAGGAGCTAAAATATCATGAACCAAGTCAGCAAGGAATTGAGAGTCTTCTGATTTAGAAATTAAGCGTAATAAATTTGGTAAATGATCAGCTAAGTCACTTCCACAATCGTTTTGAGCCTTCTGATGCTCGCGATTTAAATTAGCCAATATCTCGCCTCGCTTATAATCATCGCCATAAAGAACATATCCTATATCTAAAGTCGTAATCGCTTGAACATCGAAAGAGCGAGTATAGAGTTCCTGAGCGCAAGCAAGATCATTAAAACTTAACGTATCAAAAAATAGCTGTACTTCTTGTAAAGCAGAGGGATATTTTTTGTCCAGAAAACTTAATATCTGGAGAATTCTTTCAAGAAAAAATTCGTCAGGATATTTAAATAAATCTGCTAAAGGTTCATAATGTTTTAGATTCATATGTTTATAGACCTCTTTGAACTGACTCATTGGCTCCGAAACCTATTTTTCCTTTAGTGTCCCCTGTATGTTCGAGCATTTCTAAAG
>CAZOXU010000043.1:0-2101 GCA_964583975.1 uncultured Planctomycetales bacterium | reverse complement strand
TTAAAACGTGCCTTTTTATGTTATCCGGCATAAATAAATCATAATCTACCAAATAAAAACTTTTTACCCCCGACCTTGCCAAAGTAACCGCAATCTTGCTTCCCAATGAACCCAACCCCACAATGCCCACTTTCTTACCAGATAAAACATTATGCCCATCGGAAGTTCTTTGAAATTCTACATCCTCAAAAATTGACTCAAAACAATAAACGCTGCCATCATCACTTAATAAATAAAACTTTATCTCTTCTAGACCATTTGATATAAGTAAGCCAAAATCTGTCTGATTATTCTGTTTTGCCTGCTGCATCTGTGCGGTGATCCATTCTTGAGTCAGTCCCATTTTTAAAAGACCTTCGATCTTATCCACATTCTGTAAAGATTCTTTATGCCCAGGAATCTTAATAAATGCACCCAAATGCAAATCTTTTCTGGTTGGAATCCGTGGATCAATCCAAGGTCCTTGGGAACCTAAAACACTTACTTGAGGCAACATGACAATCCACGAACTTGGATGAAAATCATACGAAAATCTAATCGATACCGAATCTTTAAGATCAATGCCTTTAAGTAAGTCTTTTAAATCACGAGTAATTAAACAACGCTGTCGCTTATTCCTCAATTCTTGTCCCATTTCTAAATGATGACGAGAAGGCGCATGTACCTTTACTTCAGCACTTTTATTCCCTAAAGGATTTTCAAGGGATAGCAATTTGTGAGTACTTCTTATAAGTTCAGCCCCCGTAACCTCCGGAAGCCAATTATCAGGACCCCACTCAAGACAAAGGCAACCTTTGTCACCGTATTGATGCATGCTCCACTGACGATCTGTTTCCTGAGGATAGACTGCTGGTGGAATATCAGGGAAATAGGCAGGATAAACTAATTTCACTTTATAGTCGTATTCATGCACTCTAATGATGGCATAAACACAGAATTGATCTTTTAAAGACCATTCTAAACCAACTAACCAACTTTCATTATTTCCTAGTTGGCTAAATGCTTCGCGTTCGCGCTTTAATAATGCTGGATTTGATAAGAACCAAAGTTCCATTAGGCAAATTTCCCTGGCTTATTAGGAGGAATGATTGGTTGATTTGGAAAAGATGAGCCAGCAGCAACGAAAGGCGCACTAAAAAGAGCCTTATTAACATCGTCGTCGCCGATGGGGAAATCTCCTCCAAATTGAACCTTTAAAATCTCACAAGCTTTCTTTTCGCTTGGTTCATTCTTTGCTTTAGTTAAGCTATCTCGTAAATTCTTAAATCGTCCCTGTAATTGCGTCATCTGCGTTTCAGTGAGGCTTCCAAATAAATCTTCATACTCCGGGGTGGGTTTTTTAACAATAATGCGCCCATACCCATTGGAGATTGAATTAGAAAGTATCAACAAAGCAGAAAGATCATCTGATTTACCATTCAACAGCACTTTAGAGCCTACAAAATTCTTTACTAAAAGAACAAAAGCTAATCCACATGGCTTGGCTTTAGATTCATTAGGCATAGCCACATCATCCCATCGATGTAAATATCTTACTAGACGTCGAAATTGATTTGTTTTTGTAGTTGAATCTTCCGTGTCTTTGAAGTTTTCCATGGCCGATTCCACATAGGCTAAAAGGCTTAACGGGTCTGCATCAATCCAACCTTTGTCCTTATGCGCCAAGTTAAACTTTTCCTTCCCCCACGTATCTTGTTGCACAGCATAAGCGACCAAATCCACATGATGTCCCACTTGATAATTCACTCTAATACACGCCCCCTTAGATTGGACATCATTCGTGTGATCCTTGACGGCATTATAAATCCATTGCCTGACTTCCGTGGCCGTATAGTCCCCTTCACTGATATCAAACCGCAAAGCCACATCAATATCGTATTCAAGTTGCCCAATAGGCTTGACTCCTGTTTTCATAGCATAACTGCCTTGCAACATCACATTGAAGGAAGGCTTATTATTGTCCTGAAGATATTTACGAATCTTCTTCAGAATGGCATCCCTACTATTTCGCAAAGTTTCACTAAGATCATAATCAATGCGTATTTCACTATGAAATTTCTCAAAATATTTCTGCACATTTGCCATACAAATCTCCTTTTAT
>CAZOXU010000042.1:0-2137 GCA_964583975.1 uncultured Planctomycetales bacterium | reverse complement strand
GATAGAGTTCGTTGTTAGATCGAAATTCCAAAGCCCCAAGAATCAGCGGAATTATCCGCCTGTAATGACTTTTATAAGAATTACGAATTCCGTCACGAACAACGTTGTCATGTGAATTTGTAGCTTGGAGTTCATTGACGATATTTCTTATAGTCTTTTCACTCACAATGGTGTAGATGGATTCTCGTATTTTTTCATCTGGGTATTTAAGCAAGGCAATACAAATTTTTAGAAAAATAGCCTGCTTATTGGCCACGTATTTCCAATCGTCCAACAATTTACGATCAGCTCTACGTTCTGCCCGTGTTTGAATGTGATGAATGGTTTCAATTAAAAGATCAACTAAGTTATCGGTAATCGTGCGGCTACGCAAATAAATAAAGGCTGCAAGCCATGTTAATCTTGTTTCTGGGGAATGTCTTCGTAGTTCGTAAGGTGCTTCGACCATGACATGTTGCTCATAGCGCTCAAGCTCATGTTCAGTTACACCAACAAATAGATCAAGGGGTAATCCCATACTTCGAGTCATTATTAATTTATTTAATTCGTCTTGTGCGCTAACTAAGCTAACTCGACCAGGGTCGCTACGTAAACGTAAAAGTATCGCTGGGATTTTTTCATCACTTCTGCCGTCAGTATTTTTTAAATCAGGTTGCAACAGGTTATCGAGCTTGTTTCTGACAGTTTGTCCTAATCGGCTATAGGTTTTTGAATACAGATTTTCATCGTGAGTAAAAATAACATTTCGTACAATACGATCTATACGATCCATTGATGGAGATTCAATTAAAAGTTTACGACATTGTTCTTCCAGCATGAAAGTCAGGTGTTGCGGATCGTGATTGACTACTGCTACATTATCTTGAAGCCATTGCGTGAGTAGAAGAGCATCCGCATTAGTCGCTTCACGAGAATTTGTTATTTTACGAATTTCAGCACGATGACGTTCCCATGTTCTAATTGCCTTCTCAAATAATTCACCTTTGGGTACTGAGATATTATTTAGTTGTTGGGCCACCATATCAATGGTTTTAGGATGATATTCAGAAGGGGAGTAGGGGAACCGGCCATGCATCCTATAAAATAAAATCATCCAAGCAAAACTAAGTCTATTGCCACGGCTTTTAGACATAACCAGCGCCAAGTCTTCCGGCGTTAATATCCAACTTTCTAGAATAGTTAGGTTTTTAGGTTTCACTATTCACCGCATATATTTTAAAGATCAAGAGTCTTTTTAATATCTTTAATGAGAAGGTAAAGATGAAGAGAGTCGATAGGAGAAGGTTCAAAGCCCAGCTGTTCATAAAAACGTCTGGCTTGTGTGTCTTTGGCATGAACAAGAACAGCGCGGCCGCCGATAATTTCAGCGGCATCAATGATTCTAAGAAGAGCATCACGAACAAGAGCTTTGCCAACGCCCTGGCCTTGTTGTGTTTTATCAACGGCAAGGCGGGCGATGATGATGACGCCAACAGGATGAGCAGGCAGACCTTTTCCAACTCGATGGGGAGCTGTATCCTTGATGACTGATCCGGGCGTTAGAGTATAGTAGCCGACAACCTTACTGTCTTTGGTTGTGACATAGGTTCTAGCCGATCCATTCTGATTATTGATGAGAGCAAAATTCTTAAGGTAATTATTTAAAGGCTCTGCTTCACAGTCGAAATCATCCACATTGTGGTGTTTATCAAGAAGGGTTGGATTTTTAAGCTTATCCATGAAAAACGTCCCCAGCCTTGAAAAGTTTCTTGAGTTTGGCATTCGCGCGCGCAGGACGATCCAAAGCCGCACTAAAAGCCTTCCATTGAGCCTCTGGCAGGGTAAACTGGGTTTTGTTTGCCACTAACTCTTCCGCCTCCTTAATGGCACTATCTAAGACGAATGCGGATAGTTTCATCTTCTTGAGTGTGGCGGCATAGACCAAGAAATCCTTTTGGGAACCTTCGATCCTCAAATCGATACGGGTGTCTTTTTGTATGACTGACATAACGTGTCCTTTCTTTAGATGCTACGTTTCAAAGATACCATATAGTACACACCTTGTCCACACATATTTTCAAAAGAACCAAATTAGCATTATTTAGCGTATTCATCGCAAGCCACGTTCCACGTAAAACTACGTATTAAATTACGCAGT
>CAZOXU010000041.1:0-2155 GCA_964583975.1 uncultured Planctomycetales bacterium | reverse complement strand
GAGGAACAGCAGATTATTTTGGTATAAGTTATGAAATGATCGAGAAAAATATGGGCGTTTTTTGGCCCTGCCCTGAAATTGGACATCCAGGAACTCCACGTTTATTTGAAGGAGGAAAATTCTACCTTCCAGATGGCAAGGCTCATTTTAATGTAATTGAATATCGTCTTTCTGCAGACCTCATCAATGAGGAATATCCCATTTATTTGACCACCGGGCGAGTTGTTTTCCATTTTCTTTCTGGCGCCCAGACACGTCGCATTGGGTTTCTCACAGACCAGTGCCCTGAGCCATATGTAGAAATTCATCCACGTTTAGCAGAGAAACACGGTATTCAAGAAGGCGATTGGGTTAAGATTACCTCTCGTCGGGGAAGTGCACAATTTAAAGCTAAGGTTGTTAAGACTATCCGGCCTGATACTATTTTTGTGCCCTATCATTGGGCGGATGATAAATCAATTAACCTTGTCACTCAACGCGCATTAGATCCAATTTCTAAGATTCCTGAGTTTAAGATGAGTGCGGTTCATATTGAAAAGGTCAACATAGAATAAGGGGATACTATATATGGCTCAGGCTTTTCTTGAGGAGAATGATTTTTTTATAGATCCACAGCGCTGTATTGGTTGCAAAGCCTGTGAAGCTGCTTGTGCGGAATGCGGCACTCATCGTGGTGTGCCCATGATTCATTTAGACACTCTTGATCGTTACAACACTGTTAAAACAGGGCCTACGATTTGTATGCATTGTGATGATCCAGCGTGTGCTTCTGTTTGTCCGGCAGATGCTATTAAACGCACGGAAGATGGGGTTGTGCAATCATCTCAAAAACCGCGTTGCATAGGTTGCTCCAATTGCCAAATAGCCTGTCCCTTTGGTGTTCCCAAAGTATATAAGCCTCAAGCACAGATGCTGAAGTGTGATATGTGCTACGACCGCACTTCGATTGGCTTAAAACCTATGTGTGCGACGGTCTGTCCCTCACAAGCATTATTTTTTGGCCCTAAATCTCAAATAGAGGCAATACGTAAAAATAAAGCAAACAATGAATTTATATTTGGTAAACAGAAAATCACCACCAAGGTTTATCTGATGACAGATACTTCAGATGCCCCGACTCAAATGGATGTGGCTGATTTTATGAGCATAACGCATTTAGAAGAAGTTGAACCATGGGTTGTATAAGGTAGAGGATAATGTATGAATGAACCGATTCAAAAACGTTTAAAAAAGAAATTTGGCCAATTGCCTAAATGGGCGGAGGATTTCTCCATTGAATCAAACAAAGAAACGAATGTTTCACGTCGTGATTTTATTCGATTTCTGGGGCTTGTTTCTTTTGGTCTTTTTGCGGGAACAGCTGGGGTGTTTCTGAAATCTTTGTTTGACCATGAAAAGTCTTCTGTCGTAAGTACAAAGATAGCTGATCTTAATACGATTGCCGTAGGTGAATCGAGTACATTTATGATTCCTGGCAAGAAGGAGCCTGGCATTATGGTGCGTTTAGCAGAGAATCAATATGTGGCCTATGGTCAAAAATGCACCCACTTGCAGTGTCCAGTTTTATGGAATAAGGAAGCTAAGAAATTACTTTGTCCTTGCCATAATGGAGCCTTTGCTGTTGAGGATGGTCATGTCTTGTATGGCCCTCCAGAACGCCCTTTGCCTGAATTAGCCTTAGAAGTCAAAAGTGATGGGATTTATTATATAGGCGTAAAGAGCGGAAAATTGGTTTAACGAAGAGGTGGGTCTATGAAATTTCGTGACGTACGTTTAGAAAATAAGAAATCTATTGAAATTGTATGTCTGCTTTTGTCTCTGGGTGCTATTTTTTTTCAGATTTGGATTTTAGCAACAAGCACGGAGTCTTTCTTTCAAGGCCATAATCAACGTTTATTAGCAGGAGTGCTTTTAAGCTTTATTTCTTTTAGCGTCTGCGCATTGACAGCCTGGACAACAGGCATGGATTTAATGAAGGGCACAGAAGAAGGTCGCACCAAAACCTACCATAAAGATACTCAGTTTAAATCCTGAGCTTATTTTACGATCTTTCAAATTTTATTAAAAGGAGATTTATGAATCAAGAAAATCAAAAGTGTTCGATTGTATTACAAACGGGATTTCGAATATTTTTTCTTGGAGCAGCTTTTTATGC
>CAZOXU010000040.1:0-2250 GCA_964583975.1 uncultured Planctomycetales bacterium | reverse complement strand
CTACCAATACGCCCTGATGCTAAAACCATATTGATATAGGAAAGAACGTTGTCCACTCCCTTAGTATGATGCTCAATACCTCTTGCATGCAGAAGAATACTGCGTTTAGCTTCTCCCCACCATTGGGCTGCTTTAATAATATTAGCTTTTGGAACACCCGTAATTTTCTCACAATCTTCGGGTGTATATTTGGCAACAGCAGTTTTCACATCCTCGAAACCAGTTGTGTGATTATTAATAAAGTCCTGATCAATATGACCTGATTGAATCATTAAATTAAGAATCGTATTAGCCAAATACACATCTGTTCCTGGACGAACAGGAAGATATAAATCTGCTGTGCGCGCAATTGGAGTCATCCGCGGATCAACGACAATAAGTTTAGCCCCTCGCCTGTCTCTGGCTTTCCAAATATAATCCGTAGTTATAGGAGAACATTCTGAAATATTTGTCCCTGTGCAAAAAATCAAATCTGTTTCCAAGATATCTGCCCATGAATTTGCTGCACGATCAATGCCAAACGCTTTCTTATTACCTGCTCCAGCTGACACCATGCATAAACGACCATTATAATCGAGATTGGCCGTCTGCAGAGCCACCCGTGCAAATTTACCAATCAAATACGACTTTTCATTCGACAAAGAAACTCCGGAAAGAAGCGCAAAAGAATCTTTGCCATGTTCACTTTGAATCTTGTTAATGGCATCAATGACCTTGGTGTAGGCTTCTTCCCAGCTAATACGCACATAACCTTCACCTGGACGGTTTTCCATAGGATACATCAGTCGATCTGGATGAGAGCCTTGCATGTAACGCTTGACGCCTTTGGGACATAATTTGCCTTCATTAAAAGGAAAAGCCTCCCATGGGTCAAAGCCAATCACTTGGTTGTCTTTAACTTTTAAAATAATTCCACATCCTTGGCCGCAAAAACAGCAATGAGTTTTGACTTTAGCATCTGGCTCTTGAACGGAGAATTCCCATCCACCAGGAGGTTCGTGCTTTAAGTGTGGTCCAAACTGCTTGGTAATTTCTTCTTTACTAATAGGTAACTTAGCCATAAACCTTCCTTTTAGATATGATCAATATCAAATTTACCCTTTAAGTGCTGATGCTGGGTGACCATTAGCATATGTCGCCGGCATAAAGGACAAAGGTCTTGCATAGATGGCTGATCATCCATTTGAAATTGAAAACCTATATCTCTTAAGACTTTCTTTACGTCTTCTTTTTGCATGGCACTCGTATAAGGCTGCTGACAGCGTATACATAAGGCTGGCTTACCAAATTCTTTTTCTTCAATATATAACGCTGCCCCCATCTGGGCTGCTCTTTGAAAAATATGAAAGAACTTTCCAAAAGGTAAATACACCAAAAGCATGACCACTGTCCAGCAATGAATTGTAGTAAGCACTCGATAATGAGCACCACCTAAAAAATGATTACTAAAAGTTAAAAACAATCCCGTTGCCGCAACAGAAAATAAAATTAATAGTGGTAAAAAATCATGGGCAAATGTCTGAATCGCCATTTCTCCCGTATTAAAGAAACGTCGTGTGAATGCCATCACTGTTCCGATAATAACCATGACGGAACAAAAATTAAGTGCGTTAAAGAATAGAAAACCAATAATACCTTCAGGATTAAAAATCTGGACAGGAAAACCAAAGACCACTAACTGATACAAATCTTTATGTCCAAGTGGATTTTCAAAATGCAACCACCCAAATACAAGTGGAAATGTGACTGCAAAGGCCAGCAGACATCCCCAAGCTAAATTAAAATGCATAAACCAACGATATGGGCTTCGTCGACCAATAAACTTTTGTAGAACGATTTGCTCTATAAATGTCTTAAAAACTAAACCAAAATATCTAAAGAAGTTACGACTAAAAACAAACTGCATACTACGTTTTAAAAGAATTTCAGTAGGTGGACGACTAATCCAAACGTTATAACGATAGATACTCCCAAAAACAGCGAAAATGGTCGCGTACAAATAAGGAGTGAGCGCCGCATCAAAATACAGCAATCTTCGAGAGCCTAAAAGAACAAGCCCTACCAGAACTAAACTTCCAATGATCCCCTTTAAAAGGGCCTGTTTATCCAATCGCATGAACATAGTATATTCCCTAAAGATATATTATTTCAAAAAATAATTATAAATATTATTTACTAAAAAATAAATAAGGGCAACTGCGTAATTTAATACGTAGTTTTACGTGGAACGTGGCTTGCGATGAATACGCT
>CAZOXU010000039.1:0-2430 GCA_964583975.1 uncultured Planctomycetales bacterium | reverse complement strand
TAATGACTTCAGATAAGCATGAGCGTTGTACGGATCGTGTTGAAGAAGCGGTTCGTCAAAGTTCTGCGGATATTATCGTCGTTTTGCAAGGGGATGAACCGTTATTAGGTCGAGATGTTATTGACCGATTGATCGCGCCGTTTAAAGCAGATGAGAATATTGTGTGTTCTAATTTGATTTCCGTTATTAAGGATGAGAATGATTTGGACGATCGGGATATTGTTAAAGCCGTTTTAAATCAAAAAGGTCAGGTTTTGTGCTTTTCTCGTTCTGGAATTCCGTATCGTCGAGTGAAAACAGATTGTCCTTTGTATCGGCAAACAGGGCTTTCTGCTTTTCGTCGGAATTTTTTAGAGAAGTTTTCTAAGCTAACCCCGACGCCATTAGAAATAGCAGAGTCGGTAGACTTTATGCGTATTTTAGAACACGGCTATTCCATTTATGCTGTGGTTTATCCGCAGGCGACTGTCGGTGTCGACCGGCCAGATGATATCGCTATCGTTGAAAATATTCTGAAGAATGATTTGGAACAAAGACGTATTTACGAAATGATTTGTTCATGACCAAACATAAGATTCTTGTCGCTTTATCGACGTTTGCTGAATATGGAGAACGACCGCTAAGACTTTTAGAAAAAAGTGGATTGCCTTTCCAGCTAAATGACTTGGGTCGACGTTTGACAGCAGAAGATATTGTTAAACTGGGGCATGATAGTCACGGTATTATTGCTGGTGTTGAACCTTACACAAATTCTGTTTTAACACAGCTTCCTCATTTGCGATGTATCAGTCGTTGTGGCGTCGGAATGGATAGTGTGGATTTAGATAAAGCTAAAGAATTGGGGATAGCGGTTGTAAATACGCCGGATCCTGTGATTGTGCCGGTTGCAGAGCTAACCATTGGAATGATGTTGGATCTTTTGCGGCAGATTACGTGGCACACGATGACTTTACGCAATCAAAAATGGCAGAAAAAGGGTGGGCATAATTTACAGGGTAAAACGGTTGGTATTATTGGTTTAGGGCGTATTGGGAAAAAAGTTACACAACTTTTAAAAAGTTTTTCCGTTGATGTGATGGCGTCGGATTCACACCCAGATGTTGTATGGGCTAAGGAAAATAATATTCAAATGGTGTCGGTTGAAGAATTGCTTAGAAATTCAGATATTGTGACTTTGCATTTAAAGGTGGACAAGAAATCCCCTTTTGTTTTAGGAGAAAAGGAAATTGGGATGATGAAGCCTGGAACTTTTTTGTTAAATCTCGCGCGTGGCGAAATGGTTGATGAAGATGCGCTTTATGCTGCTTTAACAAAGGGACGTTTGGCTGGTGCGGGGTTGGATGTTTTTGCGCAGGAGCCGTATGGTGGCAAATTAACGACATTGGATAATGTTTTGATGACGCCGCATATCGCGACTTTGACGGCGGAGTCGCGCTTGGAAATGGAAACACAGGCGGTTGAAAATCTTTTAGCTAGGTTAGAGCATGGAAATTCTTAAAAGAATTGGACAAGAGTTTGTTTATTGGTGGGATGCTGTTTTGATTGGGATCCCTGGGGTTATCGGGGTTAAAGTTCGAAATTTTTTTTATCGTTTTAGATTTGCAGAATGTGGTTCTAAAGTTTGTTTTTCTCCCGGTTGTTACATTCGAAATTTTCGAAAGATTCGTATTGGGCAAAATGTTTCAATAGGTTCTAACGCACAAATTTATGCGGATCAGTCTGTGGAAGGTATTGAGATAGGGGATCATGCCAGCTTTAATTCTAATGTTATGATTAATGCGGACAAAAGTTTAGGCATTAAGATTGGTGCTTCTGTTTTGGTTGGGCCGAATGTTGTTTTTCGGGCGTCGGATCATCGCTTTGATCGTCGTGATAGCCCAATTAGAACGCAAGGTGACAAAGCTGGGCGTATTGTTGTTGAAGAAGATGTTTGGATTGGGGCTAATGCGGTGATTCTTAAGAATGTGACAATTCGAAAAGGTGCGGTTGTCGCCGCGGGTGCGGTGGTTGTTGATGATGTTTTGGAGTACCAGATTGTTGGAGGAGTTCCTGCTAAGCCTATTGGTAAACGAGGTTAATGTGTATGGCTAGCCCGCAAGTTACGGTTTTGATGACCGTTTATAACGGTGGAGAATATTTAAAGCCTTCCATTGAAAGTGTTCTTCAACAGACTTTTAAGGATTTTGAATTTCTGATTGTTGAAGATTGTAGCTCAGATCAGTCTGTGGAAGATATTCTTTCTTTTGCTGATGAACGGATCAGACTGGTTAAGAATGAGACGAACTTAGGGCAGACATGTTCTTTGAACAAAGGCTTGTCTTTAGCCAAAGGTCGTTATATTGCGCGCATTGATGCGGATGATTTCGTTTTCTCGACATGGCTTGAGAAAAATTTAACTTTGCTGCAAGAACAACCTTTAGTCGCAGTTGC
>CAZOXU010000038.1:0-2514 GCA_964583975.1 uncultured Planctomycetales bacterium | reverse complement strand
TTAACAGGAACTCCCCTTAAAGTTTTCTTATCTAGTCCAAATTCCGTAAATTCCACTTCAAGAACATCATCATGATCTTCTAAAAATGTTAACAGAGGGTTAAATGATTGATTACTTTGACTATCCTCAAGCTTGATATTCCAATTACCCTTTTTTTCATCCCATCGATGCCCCATACTTCCTTTAGGGATCACAAATTCCTTACTGTCTTCATCAATATTTAAAAATTTCCAACTACCGTTTGGTTCATTCTCAAAGCGTTTTAATTCATTGACTCGCATTAATCGGCCAGGTCGCAGTGTCCCATCAACTTGCTCAAGTTTCACAAGAAAAGGACAATCCGTGTACTTCTTCACATAATCAATGAAGTAAGGATTCTTCTTCTCATAATGAAATTCTTTTAAGACAACATGGGATACAGACATCCAAAAAGCTCCGTCACTTCCTGCATGAAGAGGAACCCATTGATCTGCAAATTTACAAATCTGAGAAAAATCTGGAGAAAAAACAACGGTCTTTGTTCCATTGTGACGGGATTCCGCAAAAAAATGACAATCCGGTGTGCGTGTCATATTTAAATTCGCTCCCATATCTGCGATCATCTTTGCGTTATACCAATCCGCGCTCTCACAGACATCTGTCTGCTCTCCCCAAACTTCAGGGAATGCATTAGGTAAATCACAATACCAATCATAAAAACTTAAATTAACACCCCCAAAGAGTTGTAGAAATCGCGAACCTGCCGCATAACTTAACATGGACATTGCTGGAATTGGAGAGAACCCAACGACGCGATCTGGTCCATATTTCTGAGCCGTATAAAGATTAGCTACAGACATAATTTCAAGCGCCTCATCCCAAGCAACACGCCTAAAACCACCTTTACCTCGTGCCTTCTGATAAGACTCTCGAATTGTTTGATTTTCCTGAATTTGACTCCATGCTCTTAAAGGATCCCCTGTTTCTTTCTTTGCTTGACGATAAGCATCAATCAGGATTCCTCGGATGAGTGGATATTTAATACGAAGTGGGCTATACAAATACCATGAAAAAGAAATCCCTCTCTGACAACCTCTAGGTTCATACGGAGGTAATGAAGCCTCTAAAAGAGGATAATCAATTTGCTGTGTTTCCCAGACAACAATGCCTCCTTTAACATGAATCTGCCAAGAACATCCCCCCGTACAATTGACACCATGGGTACTGCGGACAATTTTGTCATGCTGGAATCGATTGCGATAAAAATCTTCCCATTTTCTTATTTTTGGCGAAATAATATCTTTAATCCAACTCATAAATTCCTCCGACTTTTTATTTCCCGACAGCCCATATGATAAAATAAAAATATAAAAAAATTATTAGCAGAAAAATAATGCTCCAAGTCAACATGTCTGATTGATAGTCTGTTGGCTTTTGTTGCTCCTCATCGAGATTGCCTAGAAAATCATTCAAATAATTAATTTCTTCATTTGTTAACTCTTTATTAGCATAGGCTTCATGCATGACAGGGAAAGGAGGATTCTTTATAATTGAATTGATCCCTGCTTCACCTAACCTGGAATAGCTTGTGGTTAAATCTTTAGCCAATCCTCCTCCAGCAGAAACTGAATTTGTCCGTACATTATGGCAAGATATACAGGACGGTCCTTGGCGAAGAAATCTTTGAGTACCTTGGAATAAAGCCATCCCTTTACTAATGTTTTCTTTTGATGCTGCCTTTTTAACAATTTTGAGAGTCTCTGTTGCAGGAGAAGATACTGTAGAAAATGAATCCAAATATTTAAAAACTTCGTCTACCTCTGCGTCTGTTAGCCCTCTATCAGGCATAGGAGTTTGATATTTTTCTAAAAGATCCATGGCAGTCTGATCTTTACTGTCAATCATCTGTGTAGGATGCTGAATAAATTTTTTAAGCCATTCTTCTTCTCGATGTTTTGTGACCCCCATCAGATCTGGGCCAACCCGTCTGCCAGCTCCGATAGAATGGCAAACTTCACAACTCTTTGTAAAAATTTCCTGACCTTTGTTTGGTGCTGTTTGCGCAAAAGCACTACTAATTAAGTTTGTTTGCGTAATAAAAAAAAATAAAATAACTAAACTAAATACGTCAAAACTAGATTTTGATTTCATACTATGTCTCATAGGTAATATCTCTTAACTCAATTAGAACTATTTGCTTCTAAAGTATAATTAACTTCATACAAAGATAAATACGCACATACACGGACTTAGGTACGTGTTTCTACTTAGTTTTGAGTAGATTATGTTAATTGTTTAAATTTTTGAATGATTTTCTTCAAGAACTTTGAGGGAACTTTCGGAGGCGTTAAGACTCTTTAATAAATCCTTCTTTAATCAAAATGGCGTATACTTCTTTACAATTTCTAGCTACTGTTTCCAGCTCTGTTAAACTTGGCGTGTTTCCCTTCTTAAGAAGTCCTTCCCAATCTTTTAATTCAATATCAAGAAACTCAAGCCTTTTCATAGCACATTCATCGCAGCGACCTTCACAAT
>CAZOXU010000037.1:0-2774 GCA_964583975.1 uncultured Planctomycetales bacterium | reverse complement strand
GCATAAAAAGCTGCTCCAAGAAAAAATATTCGAAATCCCGTTTGTAATACAATCGGATACTTTTGATTTTCTTGATTCATGAATCTCCTTTTAATAAAATTTTAAAAAATCTTAAAAAGTTCAGGATTTAAACTGAGTATCTTTATGGTAGGTTTTACTGCGGCCTTCTGCTGTGCCCTTCATAAGTTCCATGCCTGTTGTCAAAGCTGTCAATGCACAGACGCTAAAAGCAATAAAACTAAGCACTACCCCTGCTAGCAAACGATGATTCTCTCCTTGAAAAAAAGACTCCATACTAGTAGCTAAAATCCAAATTTGAAAAAATATAGCTCCAAGAGATAAAAGCAAACACACAATTTCAATCGACTTTTTAGTTTCAGTACGGACATCACGGAATTTCATATTTTATTTTCCTAATTTATACTAATTTTCCACTTTTTACACCCACATAATAAATTCCATCACCTCTTACCTCTAAAGCGAGTTGTGGCAAAGGGCGCTCTGGAGGACCGTATAAAACATGACCATTTTCAACATCAAAGGCTCCGTTATGACATGGACATAGCAACTTTCTTGACTCTTTATTCCACAAAACGGGACATTGCAAATGAGTACACTTTTGACCATAGGCTACATATTGATCTTGTCCTAACCGCACCATAATGCCAGGTTCTTTTTTTCCAGGAATCATAAATGTGCTCGATTCACCTACTGCAATTGTATTTAGATCTGCAATCTTAGCGCTAGCCGTTGGCCCTTGAGCATGTTCAAACAAAGACTTTAAAAATATGCCAGCTGTCCCAGCAAACAACCCAAAAGAAATCAACCCCAAGAATCTAATAAAATCACGTCGTGAGACATCTGTCTCTTTGTTTGATTCAATAGAGAAATCTTCCGCCCATTTAGGAAGTTGACCAAATTTCTTTTTTAAACGTTCAATGGGTTTATTCATATATTTTTCCTTTAGCTTATATAACCCATGGTTCGCCTTCATCTAAATGCAATACACTCATAAAATCAGCAACATCCATCGAAGTTGGAGAGTCAGAGGTATCCGTCATAAGATAAACCTTGGTAGTAATTTTTTGTTTGCCGAATATAAATTCATTATTTGCTTTATTCTTACGCAATGCCTCAATTTGAGATCGAGGGCCAAAAAATAATGCTTGAGAAGGACAGACAGTAGCACACATAGGCTTTAAACCAATGGAGGTGCGGTCATAACACATATCACACTTAAGCATCTGAGCCTGTGGCTTGAAAACCTTAGGAACACCAAAAGGGCAGGCTATTTGACAATTAGAACAGCCAATGCATCTGGGCTTTTGAGATGACTGCACTACCCCATCTTCCGTGCGTTTAATAGCATCCGCCGGACACACGCTAGCGCAAGCTGGGTCATCGCAGTGCATACATATTGTTGGTCCGGTTTTTACTGTGTTATACCGATCCAAGGTGTCCAAATGAATCATCGGCACTCCACGGTGAGTTCCACATTCAGCGCAAGCGGCCTCACAAGATTTACAACCAATACAGCGTTGCGGATCTATAAAAAAATCATTCTCCTCAAGAAAAGCCTGAGCCATATGATATCCCCTATTCTATGCTGACCTTTTCAATACGAACTGCGCTCATCTTAAACTCAGGAATCTTAGAAATTGGATCTAATGCCCGTTGAGTGACAAGGTTAATTGATTTATCATCCGCCCAATGATAGGGTACAAAAATAGTATCAGGCCGAATAGTCTTAACAACCTTGGCTTTAAATTGTGCGCTTCCACGCCGAGAGGTAATCTTAACCCAATCGCCTTCTTGAACACCGTATTTCTCTGCTAAACGTGGATGAATTTCTACATATGGCTCAGGGCACTGGTCTGTGAGAAACCCAATGCGACGTGTCTGGGCGCCAGAAAGAAAATGAAAAACAACTCGTCCTGTCGTCAAATAAATCGGATATTCCTCGTTAATGAGGTCTGCAGAAAGACGATATTCAACAGCATTAAAATGAGCCTTGCCATCTGGAAGGTAGAATTTCCCTCCTTCAAATAAACGCGGAGTTCCCGGATGTCCAATTTCAGGACAGGGCCAAAAAACGCCCATATTCTTCTCGATCATTTCATAGCTAATCCCAAAATAATCAGCTGTTCCTCCATGAGATGCAACACGCATTTCATTGAATATGTCTTCTGACTTCTTAAAATTAAAATACTTTTCTTTATTCAAACGTTTGGCCAAATCTTGAAAGATATGCCAATCGATTTTTGCTTCCCCCGGAGGAGTTACCGATGCTTGAAGACGAATGACGCGTCCCTCAGCTGTTGTTGCTGTTCCTTCATCTTCTTCATGCAAAGACCCAGGCAAAACAATATCAGCAAAACGTCCTGTCTCAGTTAAAAAGAAATCAATATTGACATAAAAATCTAATTTCTGTAATGCTTCCTCGGTAAATTTTGAATCTGGTAAACTAACAGCAGGATTAAAACAAATACTCAACAATCCTTTAATTTTTCCTGCATGAATTTCATTCATGATTTCCTGAGCAGAAAGCCCTTTGCCTGGCATATCTTTCTCATCAATACCCCAAACACCTGCAACATATTTGCGATGTTCAGGATTCGAGATATCTCTGTTCCCAGGAAGTTGATCACACTTATGTCCCTGCTCACGTCCACCTTGACCATTACCTTGTCCGGTAATTGTGCCATAACCGCAACCAACCCTACCAATACGCCCTGATGCTAAAACCATATTGATATAGGAAAGAACGTTGTCCA
>CAZOXU010000036.1:0-3097 GCA_964583975.1 uncultured Planctomycetales bacterium | reverse complement strand
TCCGTTCACCTGCCCGCATGGCCGCCCGACGGTCATTGAATTAACCGACAGCTTCTTGGAGCGTCAATTCCTACGGACTTAACGACCAGCTTTATTGTAACCCCGCGCTAAATATTTAATCACTTTCGCAGAATCACGATCGAATAATAATTTGATCGTATGCTTGAAGCTACGGTATTGCTGGATGGGAAACACCAGTTCCACAGGTTCCTTAGATGCGCATAGCGTCCTTAATAATCCTGTGGAGGTCACCCCATGCCGTGCTGAGCTTAATAGTACTTGTTTCATTCTTCGCCCCTTTCTACAAATGTTAAATTCTCGTATTGTTCTGCTGCCCCGCTGTTTGTATAACTTTCCTTAATTCGATCCAAAACTTTAACTCCCTTTTTTCGCAGGCTTGCAACCTTCGTTAATGCTTTCCTGATTTTATCCGCATCAATGGATTTTCTGACATCATTGATTAGATCTTCTGCTTGATAAAACACATCTTTCATCATCAATAAATCTTTTCTTATCGATTTTGCAGCTTGAATAACATTGTTCTCTTGTGTGCTGACTAGCAAAACGCACATTTCTAACTCTATGTTCTCAGCTTCTCGTAATTCCTGATCAAATATTTCCATTAGCCCGTCTAATTGCTTTCTTAATTCTGCTACCTCTTCAGGAACAGGAATTTCTTTTACAATATTGCTGTGATGGCCCCCAACATTGGGACTGACCTCTGGCAATTCATAATCATCGTCCAGTAGTAGGCGTGTTGGTGCGGATTCTCCCACCACAGAACGATATTCCAATGAAATCCTATGATAATTATTTAATATTGCTGTTCCCTCTTCTTGATTGCCATTGACCAGAATTAACCGACGAGCTGGGTCCGCACCTAGTTTGTGAATCAATTCAAAAATACTGTTCCACTCTGCTGAAAACGGATTCCATGTTAATTCATATTCATTTAGACTTATCTCTTTGATCGCTGAAATCACCGGCATTATCTTTTTTCCCTCTAGACTAAATTGATGCAAAGCAGCCCTTAAAAATAAATCTTTGGAAACCTCAATATAAATTGTCCATCCTTCATAGTTTGGCAAAGTTTTTTGATGCATAGAAACTGTGGCTCTTCGTTCATTATTTAAATCATTGATCCTGACAATGGGTTGACGTATTTTTAATGCCTCCTGTAAATTTTTATACCAACCAATGGGGCTTATAGGAATAACCTTGGGATCGTTCGACGAAACTTCCCCTTGATAATTTCCAAAATCGTACACTTTAATATTTCTATCTGCTGTTAGGTCAGCAGCATAAATCCTAATTCGATAATCGCGCTCCAAATAGGGCATCAAATAATATTCATGCCTATCCTCAAGTTCTAAAAACAAGAGGCCGATCATTTCCGCTAGTTTTAAATATCTTTTTTTGAAAATAGGTGGGTTGCACCGAAAAGCAGACATTTGATTTAATAGTGCGCCTGCTTGAGCTTTATCAATATGCGCCTGATCCCACGATACTACTGTACGGAAAAATTCACCGATGGGTTTAAATGGATCTGTTTGTGCTGGAGTAGAAGGTGGTATTACTGGCTTAAGCAATAAGACTCTTTGTAAATTTGCAAGTGGCGCGGACAAGACAGTTAAGATTCTTCTTCTTTCCAAATTTAAAAGATTTATATTATCAGGCTGCACAGCTTTACTGGGTAACGGAACTTCACCTAGAATTTCTGCTGACAATTTTGGATTTGATTTTGCTACGACAGATGAAGTTTCTAAATATCGATTCTTCCGTTCAGCCAAGGTTTCAATTCTTTGAGTTTGTACCCCTACAATGTCTTCGGGATGAGCAATTAAACCATAATATAAAATCTTTCCACAACATGTCTGTTCAGAGATGCCTAGTTGTTTGGCAGTCTGTAATGTATCCCCTTTATTGACATCCAAAACAAATTGAATGTGCTCTCTTTCCACTTCTTCCCATGGTCTTTTGGATTCCGCAGAAGATTCATTTTCTGCTTGATATGCAATAAGTAGCAAGTGACTAAGTATCTTGCCTCGCTGTTCGCCAACCGCCGTTTTCTTGATTTCTGTAACTAGCCAGCGACATACACGATTCATCGCTGGTGATGACGTAACCATCAATTGATCATCATCATTAAGTGTGGCAGGCTCTGTGTCATCTGGCATTTCCCACGTCACATTTACCCCAGACACAGAAGTTACCACTGCACCTTCTAACGACACTCCCATAATTTTAAGAAAAACATCCGCAAGCACATCGTATAAAACCTTATCTTTTTCTTTGGTTCGTCTTATTTCAAAAGTTAATCTATCAAATATGGCATTTAATCCAGGTGATTCAGTTTTAATTATCTCATCGGTTGGAAGTGTTGCTGATAATGATGCTGAAGCTGGCAGAGCTTGTGACTTTGCTTGCACTAATCTCTGTCTTTGTTCAACGAGTTTCTCATTGGTCACTAGCCCTTCACTTAATTTTACTCCTGCGGAAGGATTAGGAAGATGAATTGGCTTCTCACCCAAAATTTGAGCAATGATATTTTGAGCTACTGGATTATCAAATACCGGTCGACCTCTGAAACCATTAACTTCTTGTTGAACTTTCTGCACATCCACTAAACCGCGGATCATTAAACGATATTCTAAATTTAACAATACCCTCGTCATTAGGACATCTTTTGATACTTTAATTTCTCTTCCTACTCTCTTTCTTATTCGATGGGAATAAGTTAATTCAATGAGCTGCCTTAGCAATTGCCCGCAATCCTCAATGCTCATTACAGGTGCATTTTCAGGAGATGTCAAAACCGTTGAATGCATATCTCCCGAAGATTGTGGTTGATTATTTTCTGAACTGCCCGATAAATGAATGGTTGGTATTGTTGGCACTACTGCTTGTTCTGCCGGATTAAGCAATAAGACTCTTTGTAAATTTGCAAGTGGCGCGGACAAGACTGTTAAAATTTTTCTTCTTTCTAAATTTAAAAGATTTGTATTATCAGGCTCTACAGCTTTACTGGGCAACGGAACTTCACCTAGAATTTCTGCTGACAATTTTGGATTTGGGTTTGCGGCGACTGATGAAGTTT
>CAZOXU010000035.1:0-3099 GCA_964583975.1 uncultured Planctomycetales bacterium | reverse complement strand
TAGCTCAATTGGTTAGAGCAATTGACTTACATTCAATAGGTTGAGGGTTCAATTCCTTCACCGCCCATTTTTCCTTCCTATTCAAATTCTTTCAATGCAATAGCTTGTGATATCTTTACTTCTTAACCACGGGGTATAAATTAATACCCTTTGGTATGTCTTTATGTCCTTGGTAGTCATTTTTTGGACACTATAGAAATTTTATGGATTCCTAACACAGAGGGATTAGAGAAAAACTAATGTTTATTTGATAATGAGGGAAGGGTTATGATAGATTTAGAGTTGTTAATCTAATTGTTAGGGCTTGTCTACTTACTTTATATCGTTTGGCTAAATCCCCAATTAAGCCGCCATCTTCAATATCATCTGATTTCAGAATATCTTTAATTAAGAATTCTTGAGGCATCAGAAGCTCTCCTGCAAATCTATTTGCCTCAATTTCATCGACAGTATCCGTAGAAACTGATGATCCACCTCTGAAGTTAATTCTTTTGAATTTCTTATCAATAAAGGTTAATTCACCTTTATGTAAGAGATAATGACCCAATTCATGAGCAATAGTAAATCGTTGTCTGTTTTCATGGTGCAATGAGTTTACGC
Source organism: uncultured Planctomycetales bacterium (assembly GCA_964583975.1). Lineage (GTDB taxonomy): Bacteria > Omnitrophota > Gorgyraeia > Zapsychrales > Fredricksoniimonadaceae > JACQCF01. Next base: position 2,499 of record CAZOXU010000035.1, on the reverse strand, counting down.
CAATTACTGTATTCCCATCCTTATCACGTAATAAGCACCCTGAAGTATCATCTTGAATGGATTGATATTCAATTTTAATTCCCAAATGATTTGCAATCATTTCAGAATCAATTGGTTCACTACTAATCTTAAATTGTCCGGAATAACTAATCTAAAGTCCCATGACCTTAGGCATACTCACGCGAGCCATTTGGTCATGGCAGGAGTTGATATAAACACTGTTAGAGAGCTATTAGGACATAAATCAATGGCAATGACACTTAGGTACTCTCACTTATCACAGTCACATAAACAGCGTGCCGTAGACATTCTTTCCCAGAGATTAGACATTAATTGGTCATTTGAAAAGAAGGAAGATCAGTTAACTGTAGACCAAATTATTTCAAAACCCTCTGTTGTATAGGCTTACATCTCAGATTATGAAATGAAGATTTGTCAGAGCAGTTGACTAGACGTCAGTTACGAAAAAATACCAAGACAGTCTTAATTTAAGCACAAAAGAAAAGCAAAAGCATATTGAGCAGAAGAAATTTTCCATTATACATGGGAAAATTAAAGGTTAATACTTTGGAGGTTTTAAATTTTAATTGACTTTCATGATTCACAGTGACAAACTTTAAATATGATACGAAGAATAGTTTCTTTCATAGTTATTCTACCATTGCTTATCGTTCCACTTTTTTGTTGTTGTATTCAAAAAGCGGAAGCTGCTACGGTGGGGATGGGGCATTGCCATGATGATGATGGAGATGCTCATTCAGCAAAGCATGATGAATCGAAAGCAGACCACGATCATGCATGTAATTGTGGTCATACATCAAGCTCTGTACTTGAAAACATTTCAACTTCTCAAATAAGTTTCTTATTTGCTCATAGTTCTTTCCCTGCAATAACATTTATAAAGCCAATTTCTATTGTTTTGCTTAAAGGCTCAAGCTATCCCACGTATCTCGGACCGCCAGGTAGCTCATCCGCAGTTCCTCTTTATACTCTGTATCACTCTCTTCGTATTTGATACCAATTTTATAACTTCGATGCCCTTCGTCTGTCTTGTGATTGAAGGGTTTCTGTTTTTATTTGTCTAATCTTTTAAAAAATGGAGAAATAATATGAATACCAAATCAGTAATTTTAGCAATGGCAGTTTTAGGTTTATCATCGGGCATCAGTTTGGCTCAAACAATACAGAATAAGACTGCAGAGGTTCAAGTAATAACAGACAATACACCAGCATCTAAGGACGCAGTTGAGGTGGGTAATAAACTTTGCCCTGTAAGCGGAGATAAAGTTCCTGCTCCTGGTGAAAAGGGCGAAATGGGAGATAATCCTGTTAAGGTTGAATACAAAGGCAAGATTTATAATCTTTGCTGCCCTATGTGCGTGAAGGATTTTAAAAAGAGTCCTGAGAAATACAGTGCCATTGCTGAAAAAGAAGTTAAAGGAGCAAAATAAAATAGGGGGATAGTATGGAAAATACATTTATACAAATGTTGTATCCTATACATCCTAAACTCGTGCATTTTCCCATAGCGCTGATCATCAGCGCTATGGGAATGCAGGGACTTGGTTGTCTTTTGCGTAAAGATTTCTTACGTAACGGGGCTTGGTTAATGTTCATCTTAGGGGCTTTATCTATGGCGATTGTTGTATGGTCAGGGCTTTTTGAAGCTGATCGTCTACATTTACATCATCCTGTTTTAACAGTACATAAACAGTTTGCTTTTGCAGCTATGTGGATCTCTTTAGGAGTTTTGCCGATTTTATGGGTAATGCGTTTTAAGAATACCCGGATATTTCAGGCTACATTTTTAATTGTTCTAATCATTGTTTCCAGTTTATTGGGATTGGCTGCCCATCAAGGAGGAAGAATGGTTTACGAATATGGAGTTGGTGTAAGCCAATAATAAGGAATAAATTATGAAAAAAATAATGATGATAGTTTTGTTTGGATTCTTGCTAAGCGGATATGTGCAAGCTTCAGATCAGAAAAGCCAAAAGAATGTTAAGGCCTTAGTTCAAGAACAAATAGGTTATGAAGTTAAAACCATGAATGTCAATGATCAGCAAGAAATTGAGAAGTTATTATCCGTGCCGTTAAATGAAGATGCTGCTGTAGCAATAGCATTTATTAATAGTCCGGTGATTAAGGCTCAATTGGCTTCGCTTGGTGTTTCAGAAGCGGATATGAGGCAAGCTGGTATTTTGCATAATCCTACTTTCTTATATAAAACACGCACCTCAAATGAGGAAGGTTCTAAACGTAATAATGAGTTTGAAATTAAACAGGATGTGTTTGATGTTATTTTCTGGCCTTTGCGTAAGAAAATAGCAGGAACACGTTTTAAAGCGTCGCAGTATGAAGCAGCTCACCAGATGACGGACTTTATTAAAGAGATCCGATTGTTGTATTTGGAATGGTTGGCAGCTATGCATAAACAGGTGGTGGCAGAACAGCATTTTAAGGCCCAAGAATCTTCACTAGAAATTGCTCGTAGACAGA
>CAZOXU010000034.1:0-3500 GCA_964583975.1 uncultured Planctomycetales bacterium | reverse complement strand
AAACGGGGCCGACGAGACTTGAACTCGCGATCTTCAGCGTGACAAGCTGACATGTTAACCAGACTACACCACGGCCCCAAATTCAAGAGTGGTTAGTTTACTCAGATGAATGTATTTTGTAAAGAAAAAATTTTCAACTTTTAAGCAGCGACTGTGTGATTTCCACAATTTTCTCTGGCCTATCCTCTGGCCTGGCTAAAAAACGTACGGTTCCTTGGATGTCGAGCACATAGATATAGTCTGAATGATTAACTAAGTATCCTATGGCTGACTCGGTCTGTACATTTTCGTACGAAGCTTTATAGGCATTGACGACTTGATCAATTTGTTCCTTGGTTCCTGTTAACCCCACAGAAGGAACATGAAAGTACTCCAAATATTCTTTTAATTTTGCAGGCGTATCTCTGGCAGGATCGACCGAAACAAATACCGTCAGGATCTTGCTCTTTTGAGGTCCCAGCAAAGAATAGACCCTTGCCAATTTTGAAAGCGTGGTTGGGCAAACATCAGGACAGGACAAATAACCAAAAAATAAAAAGACCACCTTACCTCGATGGTCTTTAAGATGAAACGGCTGGCCATTCTGATCAGTGAGAGTGAAATCTTTTTGAGGATTCAATGTGGTGTATTCTTTAAAACGCGAATCTTGATTCTGGCCACAACCTGAAATTACTCCAAGGAGTAACAAGAATACAGCCATGTATAAACAGCTTTTCATAGGTTCTATCCTTTATTCTTGAGGACGAATCTGGGCCTTAACTTCGATGCTCTGCCCATTATTGAAATTCAATGTTAAAACAACGGTATCGCCTTTATTCGCTGGTTTATTTAAATTGATCAACATCAAATGATATCCGCTTGGACCTAAAACCACTTGCCCTTTAGCTGGAATGGTCAATTCTTTAAGCATAGCCATCTTCATCATGCCATTGCTACGACTCATCTGATGAATTTCTGTGGCCTGGGCAATATCACTGCTCACCGATACTAAAGCTATATCTCTATCCGTTACATTCTCAATGGTCATAAAAGCTGCTGTCATTTTTTGAATGGGCGGCATGGCCTCAACCCAGGCAGCTTTAATCACGATATCCTGAGCATTTTTTTGTTGTAATGAAACAAGATAGTCGGCTATCAAGGCTATTTCTAATCGAGGAATATGGGTATAGGCTGGCATGATACTGTTTTGTTGAGCAACACCATTTCTTACAGAATAAACAATGTCCTGCTTGGCATACCCATAATGATAATCTTTAACGTCATGAAAATTGGTTGGTTGTGGATCAAAATTCTTGGCATTGACGCCATTGCCTCGTCCGTCCTTACCATGGCAAACGGCACAGCCGTGAGCGAGGTAAAGCTCCTTACCTCGCTCAACAGCATTCTGTGCCAAGCTTGTCTGAATCGATAAACACAATAAAATAAAACTAAAAACTAAGGATTGTTTACGCATTAGAACCTTAATTTGGTTGTTAATGTCCAGTTAAAGGCCTGCTTTTGAGTAAACCCATTTAATCTTTGAGAGACCGGATACAAAAAGGTTCCCAATAAACTTGCTTCCTTGCTTATAGCCATTTTAAATACAGGCCCCATTAACACGGTTTGGCCGCCACTATCTGGATTTTTAACACCATCGGTTTTCTCCTTCCATTCTTGCTGAAACACAGTATCCAAACCAAGCTCAGCCTGAAAATTAGAAGCGTTAGGGTTTAACAAATAACTACCCTCTAGTGAAACGGTATACAAATTCCCATACTTAAAATGCTGTGCGCCTACTTGAGTTATGACGTACGTAGTATTGGTCGTCACTGAAAACTGTTGGTTTTGAAACTTATAGATACCACCCATAATGGCATTATACGCGCCCGAGCCAGGTTGCATATCCATTTCAAAGCGTTCACCCTGAAAATTCTCTTCGTGGGTTTGCCCTGTTGGGAATTTACCACCTGCAACCACACTTAAAGCATTCTCATCATTATGCCAGAAACGATAATCGCTTAGCAACTGTAAGTCTCCTACCCCCTTAGACGTTTGTTTTTGACCTAAGGCGCTATGCTCATGAATTTCAAGACTGTTACGCACCACATAAGGAAGATCAACAAACACATTAAGATCATCATTAAGAAAATGGCGTCCCAATTGAAAATGATGCGTCACCTCGGTCGTTTTGTCATGCACTTCGTGATCGTTATGATGTAAGGTATGGATCTCTTGAGCGCTTTTATCTTTCCATACTAATTGATCATAAACATAATTGAAGTACCACTTACTTTTTGAATCCTGTGAATTAATACGGGTAGTTTTTCCCAACATATTGACCGTACATCCACAAGTTGTACAAGCATAAGAATTAGAAACCGATACTAAAAGAAAAGCTAATAGAAAACCAAAAATTGTCCTCATAGAAACACCTCTCCTTGATTGATAAATTTCTCTAAAATAAGTAGGGTGTTTTAGAACTTTGGGACGTGTTCAATATTGCGGATAAATAATAATGAAGGAAGCGATGCGAGCGAGTCAAAATGAAATGCCAAAGCTGGCAAGCTGCTCTTAGCTACGTCAGTTGAAACATAATAATTTCCTGCACCTCCTGAACCTGAGGATTCTTTTTGATTGGCTGAATCGGTGTTCGTGGTTATTGTAAATTTGACCGGTCCATTAGAAGTTTTTTTAAATCCTTTGGCCAAACACATACAAATAGCACGCTGTCCGCCGCAAGCCTGTTCCTGACGGTCTTTCTTAATAAATTGCCCCAATGGAATAAGCCAGAGGCAAAAACAGGTAAGAATGAAAAATTTAATGAAGGATTGCATTGATTGGTATTATAGGATTTAAGAGAACCTTATCAACTGTTTGTTGATTTTATCTCGGTTTTAATAAACTTATACCAGGTGTGATACCCTTCTTCATTGAGGTGCAGATTATCGGACGAGTATTTCTGATGCGGGTCTTTAACTTTCTTCTCTAATTGATATATATCAACATACGTCGCTCGCTTATCCTGATTTTTTATATAAATAGCCCTTACCTTTAATGTGCGCCACGTATAAATCCATGTAAAGGGCCAATGAAACAATGGAGCTTCTCCCACATTGCCTGAGTGTAGAATAATCACATCGTCAGCTATATTTTTTGACAACTCGATGACTCGTTGTAATCTCATTTCAACATCTTTCAAATCTGTAAAACCAATAATATCATTAGCACCTATTTGAAGAACGGCCAAGTTATATCGTCGATCTTGCAAGCCAGAGAGGATTTCGATCATGCCTTTAAGTTTAAGTCCATTTTGACTATGATTTTCAATACTCGCCTCAGGAAAGTCTCGACTAAACCACCCTGCTGTACTCTTAGTAATGTCAGTGACACCTGTGCCAACAGCCGTGCTGTCGCCGGCAAATAAGACTTTATAATTAGATTTTGAATTAATCTTTTGAAAGGGCTGAACGTTATAGGCAATCTTTTTGCTGTAATACATGATCTGGGCCATCTGAAGTCCT
>CAZOXU010000033.1:0-3792 GCA_964583975.1 uncultured Planctomycetales bacterium | reverse complement strand
CTATGGGGGAAAACGGTATGGATGAAATGAATTATATGAATATGAAGGGGCCTGAAAATACGCTCCCTATGATGGGTGGTAAAGGACAATTCGGGCCTACGGGTATGGGAGGGATGTTCACAGTGCTCATGGTGCGGGATAATTTAAAAGATTATGATCACCCAGGTGATTATTTGTATCCAGAGGGGACAGTTGCAGATGCAGTTAATGTTAAAGATTAATAAAAATGGAGAAATAAAATGTTTAGATTAATTCTGGGTTTATTTTTGATTTTCGGATTTATATCTACAAAAGATGTTTTAGCCTCAGCTTCTTTAAGAGCCAGACAAAATGTTAAAATGACAACAGAACTCAAAGATTTTTGTATTAAGAGTGTTGTCTTTAAGAGGGATGAGCATTTTCTTTATATTTATGGCAATTTAGAAAAGCCATGTAATTCAAGTTTTTTAAGAGAAAAGGTTGTTATTTCTTTGCTAGATGAACAAGGAAAAATTGTTATTAAGAAAAATGCATATGTTTCATATGTTACCAATACAACAAGAAGCTTTCGAACAGGTTCTTTTTATTTAAAAGTAAATTATGATTCTCAAATTGTGTCTTCTGTAATCGAAATAAATGAGTAAGAAAAGTTTCTCTTGACTCTCCACTATACTGGAAGGTGTATAGTTTTATTAGATAACAAGGGAGATTAAAATGTTTATCGGTGAACTTAGTAAAGAGACAGATATTCCAGTTAAGACAATACGGTATTACGAAGAGTTTGGGCTTTTACATAAGCCGAAAAGATCGCTATCTCAATACCGTATTTATAATCACAAAGACCTTGAGAAACTTTTATTTATCAAAAAATCTAAAGATTTGGGGTTAACCTTAGCTGAAATTAAAAAAATCATCAAACGTAGCAGTAGTGGAGTTGAAGCGACTTGTTGTTTGGTACATGAGGTTTTTGAGAAAAAGGTGGCAGATTGTGAGCATAGGATTAAAGAATTAAAAGAAACTAAAAAACGTTTAAGCGAACGACTTCATCATTGGATCAAACCCAATGAAGCTAAGAAATTAGAATTTATTATTTGTCCGCAGATTGAAAGAGGAGATTCTAAAGGACAATGCTTTTGTCGAAATAAGAAAGGAGAGTAATATGCACGGAGATGAATTAGGTAATTATGCATATGGCATGTGGCCCGTAGTAGTTTTTAACATACTTATTTTTTCATTTTTTATTATTAGTTTTGTTAAGCCCCAAGGTAAGGTTGAGTGGGCTTCTATGGGTGCTTTCATAGGATTTATTGTTGCGCTTTTTACAGAAATGTACGGCTTTCCGTTAACGATTTATTTATTGTCAACCTGGATGGGTAAATCATATCCAGTACTAAATCCATTTTCTCATAATCACGGTCATTTATGGTTGGTTTTATTGGGGCTGGCAGATTCTGCATGGGCAATGACTGTACTACATATAGTTAGTAATGGGATGATTCTTATTGGTTTTTATATTATTCAGAAGGGTTGGACATTAATTCATGCTGCCGCTGGCAAACGTTTGGTAACAGATGGAATTTATGCGCATATAAGACATCCTCAATATAGTGGGATGTTTCTAATTACTTTGGGCTTTTTGTTACAGTGGCCTTCGTTGTTGAGTTTGTTGATGTGGCCTATTTTGATGTTTGCTTATTATCGTCTGGCTATGAAGGAAGAGAAAGATGTGCAGAAAATATTTGGGAAACAATATGAAGAATATAGGCAAAGAGTCCCAGCCTTTATTCCTAAATTAGGAGGTGCAAAATGAAGAATCAATCGTGGATGATGATGGTCTGTTGTTTGTTGCCAGTACTGTTGTTTTTTGTATTGCCAGCATTGGGTTTTAATAAAGAGAATGGCGCTTTTATCTTGATTCCCATGATGTTGTTAGTTTTCTTTATGATGATGAGAAAAGGCGGTGGTTGCTGCGGAGGACATGACGATAAGAAATCAGAATCTGATACAAAGGAAGAAGAGCATAAAAAACACGGATGTCATTAATAGTATAAACAGTAGTTACAAAACAAGGGGGAGTATATGGTAAGAAATATTTTTGTTATTGCAGGGGTTATTGTTTTAACAGTTACAGGTTTAGCATTTGCTGGAAAGATGGGAATGGGTGGCGGTTGTTGCGGTGGTGCTCATCATACTTGTAGTTTGCACCATGCTCAGTAATAAGAAAATGGTAATGAATATAATTTAAATAGACAGCCAATGAAGCTGTTGTTAACTAAGGAAAGGTAAGTATATGAAAAAAAGTATTGCAGTAATTACAGTAGTTTTTGTTTTAACCGTTTCAGGATTGGCTTTAGCCCAAATGAATGATAAGAGTAAGGACATGACGGCTGATAAAGCTGGAATGATGGGAGATAAAGGTGGCATGATGGGAATGATGGGTGGTAAAGGGATGATGGGCATGATGAAAATGTGTCAGTCCATGATGAATAAACCATCTTTAGTTGCAGTGGGTGATGGGGTTGTTGTTTTATCCGGTAAAAAACTCTATAAATATGATGCCAATCTTAATTTAGTCAAAGAAGCTGATGTTAAGGTGGAAGAGATGGCTATGATGGGTGGCGGAATGGCAGATGCTGATGATAAAGCGCCAGCAGTTAGTGCTGAGGAACATGCTAGTCATCATCCTGAAAAATAACATGTAGCAATAGTTAAATCATTGAAGCAGGTATACTTCGGTATAATTGATTCATTTCAAATTGCTTTCTAAAATATGATCATGAAGTAATTTTCATTGAATGGTGTTTTAATGATCAAGAAAGGAATATGACCATGAAAGAAACAAAACTAGAAACCAAAGATCCCGTCTGTGGAATGAGCGTGAACGAAACAACGGCTTTGCACGCTGAGCGTGATGGAAAGACATTCTATTTTTGTAGCGACAGCTGTCGTCAAAAGTTTCTCTCTACAAACACTGGCGTTAAGACGGAGAAGAAATCAGGAGGATGTTGTGGATAAAGTTATTTATACTTGCCCTATGCATCCAGAGGTTAGGCAAGATCACCCTGGTGATTGTCCAAAGTGCGGAATGCATCTAGAACCTCTGAATCCAACTGGTGAAGGAAATGAAGATCAAAAGGAAATTCATTCATTATCTCAAAAGTTTTGGATTGGCCTAGCACTAACAATACCTTTGGTATTGTTAGTGTTGGGGGACATGATTTTAGCTATCAATCTTCAAGCATTCATACCTCAACGTTTATTACCATTGATACAATTAGCTTTAGCCACGCCTGTAGTCTTGTGGACAGGTTGGATGTTCTTTGTTAAAGGCTGGCAATCTGTAATTAATAAAAGTCTTAATATGTTTACACTGATTGCTATTGGCGTTGGTGCGGCTTATGGGTACAGTACCATCGCAACTTTGTTTCCTCAAATTTTTCCTGAATCGCTTAAGAAGATGGGTAAGGTTGATCTTTATTTTGAAGCGGCAGCCGTTATTACAGTTTTAATTATTTTAGGACAATTATTAGAGGCTAAGGCTCGTAGTCAAACAGGTCAGGCCATCAAAGCGCTTTTGGGATTAGCTGCCAAGAATGCGCATCGCATTCAAAATGGAGTTGAGCAAGAAGTAGCCATTGATGCTGTTCAAAAAGGAGATTTGCTTAGAGTTCGTCCTGGAGAAAAAGTTCCTTTGGATGGTGTTATTACTGAAGGTCATAGTAGTATTGATGAATCGATGATTTCAGGTGAGCCAATTCCAGTTGAGAAGAATGTTGGTGATCGGGTCATTGGTGCGACAGTTAATCAAACTGG
>CAZOXU010000032.1:0-3920 GCA_964583975.1 uncultured Planctomycetales bacterium | reverse complement strand
TAATAATATGATGTGTTTTGATATACACGGGTTTATTAAAAAATATGATAAACCAAAAACCCCCTTCCAGCGAATAATTGAGTGTCCCACAGTTAGTGAGGAGGTTAAAGAAAACCTTCGAAGAATCAAAGCTAACTTAAATCCATTTGATCTACAGGCAAAACTGCAAGAAAAACTAGCCTACTTTCATAAATTAAATAACTTCACATGATGGACTTTAGTCCATCACCCCCGAGCATGAAAACTATTTCCCTATTCCGACAATGTCTTTCAATTGCAATCAAAGGACCAATATTTTCCAATCTCTTATACTTCAATAGCGATACTTTTTAAACTAAAAAAGAAGGCCATTAAGATGAAGAGGTCGGAATAATTTTTGGCGAGTAAATATCCCGGAAAATAACTTGACCCTTCCTATTGAATCGAACCCCCTATTGACTCTCATATCATTGGTATGAAGATCGAATAATAAGTAGAGATACTGGCTGATATAATCAGTGATGTAAACTTTCTTCATAGGTAATTTTTTGATGGCCTTCATATTTTATAACTAGGAAGGATGGTGATAAATTTGAAGGTTATTGTCAAAAAGACAGCAGGTTTAGATATTCATAAAACAATCGTTGTTTGTACAGTGAGACATCTCCAAGATGATGGTGAAACTGTAATAAAGGAAACGAAGGATTTTAGAACTTTCCCAGATGATCTAATGGAATTAGGTCGATGGCTTGAATCTAGAGGAATTGAAGTCGCTGTAATGGAGAGTACATCAGTTTATTGGAAGCCTGTATATTCGGCAATTGAAGACTTATCATTTCGCGTGATGGTCGTTAATGCTCGTCACGTGAAGGCTGTTCCTGGTAGAAAGACCGATGTTCTCGATAGCGAGTGGCTTGCGACTCTGGCTGGGTATGGATTATTACGTCCGAGCTTTATCCCGAATAAAGATTTTCGTGAGATTAGAATTATTACGAGATACAGACGAAAATTGAGTCAAATGCTTGGATCGGAGAAGAACAGGTTGCAGAAAATTCTAGAAGACTGTGGAATTAAGTTAGGTTGTGTTGTGAGTGACATTGACGGCGTTTCGGCAAGAGAAATGATTGCATCTATAATAGAGGGTGATCATTCGCCGGAGGAAATTGCTCTTTTGGCAAAGGGGCGATTAAAAAATAAAGTCGACGATTTAAAATTGTCGATGAATATTAAAATTAGTGACCGACATCGATTTTTACTTCAACAGATTCAGGGCCATATGGCCCAGATCAGCGAAGAATTAGAAATCATCAATGATCAGGTCGTGGCATCGATGATGCCTTATCAGGAAGAGTGGCAATTGCTACAAACAATTCCTGGAATAGATAAAATGGGTGCCGCAATGTTACTCGCTGAAATCGGGATCAATATGAATCAATTCGGTTCAAAGGATCGTTTTTGTTCCTGGGCAGGAATGTGCCCAGGTAACAATTCTAGTGCTGGCAAAAGAAAGAGCGGGCGAACAACAAAAGGAAATACCTATATTAAAAGTCTTCTCTGCGAGTTTGCAAATAGTGCGAGAAAAACAAAAACGCAATTTAAGAGTCGATTTGATGGCCTTGTAATCAGGCGAGGCTACAAAAAGTCCATCATTGCTCTCGGACACAGAATCCTCGAGATCGTCTACATTCTTTTGAAAAATAAAATTCCTTATAAAGAGCCAAGTGTGAATTATGAGGAATTAATTGTAAAAAGAAATGCTCCTCGATGGATTAAAAAACTGAAAGAGTTTGGATATATCTCAAAAAATCAAACTCCATGAGTCTGATTTAAGAAAATAGTCCTACACACCTTAAGTCCTAAGATTTTAGGAACAAGAAATACCTACGCTCAAAGATATAGACCTTTGTCGAATTTTAAAAAAGAGTTTTCATAATAACAATGGAGACGATGAAGAAGGACGAAATCAGCCAAGCCGAAGTGGCAAGGCGTATTGGAGCCCAGAGGTACAACATCAACAAGATTTTGCAGAGGAAGATGACTGTATCCATGGAGTTTCTAATAGAGATTGCGGAATCATTGGATCTCCAAGTGGAACTAAGGTTTCGGAAATTGAAAAGTTAGGAGAGGCAGCATAGCCCGCCCACCTAAAAGGAAAAGTATTCAAGTTGGAACCAAGGTACTCGAAGTCAAATTTGAAACAGTGGAGCTAAGCGATTATGAAAATGAAGAAAGAATTGCAAAACTCGCCCGCCAAATTATCAGAGCCGTGGAGGAATATCAGCAAAGGCGAAGTTCTCGGTCCCAAAAAAAAGCCGCGTAGTTTTACTAAATACCGAATTGGTGGTTATGTTCGTCTTTCTCCCTCAGCAGATGAACGTGACGAAGGGTCGTTAGTATCTCACCCACAAAGAATAAAGCAGTTTGTTGAAAGTAAAAATATTCAACATGATGGCAGTTGGGGTGAAATTGTTGATTGGTATGTTGATAAAGATCTTTCAGGTAAGGATATGAATCGTCCTGCTTTTCAAAAAATGCTGGCGGACATTCAATCTGGACATATTAATGCCGTGGTTGTTACGGAGCTTTCGCGATTAAACCGTAAGGTTAAAGACTTTCTTGAGGTTTACGAGTTATTTAAGACCTTCAATACAGCATTCTTTTGTTTACGTGAAAATTTCGATACATCAACCCCTATGGGTGAGCTTATGCTAATTCAAGCAATGAGCTTTGCCCAATATGAGCGGCAAACAATTGTTGATCGGATTAAGCGCGGAGCAAGGGCTCGTGCGGAAAGAGGTTTAGCAAATGGATATGTGCCTTTGGGATTTAAACTGATTGAGCACAAACCCAATTACCGTGAAGTTGATGAAGGTGAAAAGCCCTACGTTGAACTTTTATTTAGAAAATTTCTGGAGTTAAAACGACTAAATCACGTTGTTAAATATTTGAATGAGAATGGCTATAGAACCAAAGAGTTTGTTACCAAGAATGGAAAGAAAGCCGGAGGGAACCGCTGGACTCTTTCATCGCTTTATAGTGCCCTTACGAATCGAACTTATATTGGTGAGCGCGAGATAAACAAACGATTTAGGACCTCAGATCAGGACAAGCTTAAAACTGATGACCAATATTGTTGTGTAGATGCTCATTGGCCAGCCTTAATTGATAAGGAGCTGTTTTATGATGTGCAAAGGCTCTTGGAGCAAAATAAAAAGAAGGCCAGAAAGTACATTCATGAATACCGACTGACAGGTTTAGTCTATTGTTCAGAGTGTGGATGCCAAATGGTTGGAAAATCTGGTACTGGCAAAAACGGCAAATATTTTTATTACGGTCATAAGCGAAAAATGATTACTTCAAATGATAGACACCTTCAGCGCTGCCCTGTTGAAAATGTTTCTGCCCCTTTGCTGGAGGAGTCATTAATTTCGCGATTAAAGGATTTGTCTGACGATAGAGAGTTGGTTGCAGGTTTGGTAAGAGCAACGGCGGCTGATTCGAGTTCTAAACTTGATCACCAGAAATCATTGATAAATGCCAAAGAGCAGGAAAGGCGCAAACTCGATCAGAAGTTGAATATTTTGTATGAAACGATTTCGGAGACCGAAGATAGGGAATTGAGATTTGGATTAACGCAAAAAGCTAAAGAAATTAGTGGTCAGCTAGATCAGACGATGACTGCTTTAGGGTCAATGAAAGAGGAGTTTAATAGGACTTCGAACGTGGTAGATGTGGCTACAGCTTTTGAGTACTTAAGGATTTTTAAAAATGGGGCTTTTGAGGCTCAGGATATGTCGGCACAGGCCGAAATTTTAAGATCTAGGGTTCGTAGGATTGTGATTCAAGAAAATGCTGCGATTGTTGAGATTTATGGGCGAAAGCCAGAGATATTATTTGATGGAAAATTGGGAGTGGAATTGAATGGTGGGGAAAATAAAAAA
>CAZOXU010000031.1:0-4494 GCA_964583975.1 uncultured Planctomycetales bacterium | reverse complement strand
AATGGGTTGTAGGGTTCGCATTTCGTCCACGACTACCCGTTTATTGATTCGAACTGAGCTTCACTGATGCGACGAATAGGAGTCTATGAATAAAAACATTATTTTACTTGGCGTATTATTTCTTTTGGGTGGCTGCTCGGTGTTAAGAGGGCCAAACATGGATTCTTACACATCTCAGCAAATTACGGACGGAAGTTCTACTAAAGAAAATGTTGTCGCTTTAGTCGGTAAACCCATGGAAATTAAGCATGAAGATACGGGCGATGTGTATGTATACGAAAAAACATTATCCAAGCCTAATTATCCTGCCTATTGCTATGTTGCGTTATTTATGGCACCAAGCTGTTATACAAAATTTACAACGGAAGTTAGTCGGTTAAGCGTTGTTTTTAACCAAGAGGGTGTGGTACAAAAACATTTTTATGATGAAATGTTATACCATGGCCCGTATTATCAAAATGCAGAAGATGCGAAAATTGCTGCAGCCCAAGCAGCTGCAGCTGCTGCCGCGTCTGCTCGCGCATCACAAAATTCCAGCACATCCACAACCACGTATCAGCCATACCAGGCCCCATCAAGTTTAACTGGCAGTAGTTATAGAGGCTATAAGTAATAAGATTTATTATTAATCTTAAAGAAAAGCTTTATGTCTGGTCGCCAACATTTTCGAATCAAAGATAACTTGCCCGTGCGCTGGAGTGTTGATGGATATTCCGGTGACGGGGTGATTTTAGATATGAGCGCCACAGGTGTTCAGTTAATCACCGATAAGTCGTTTGATCCTGCAGATCAATGTGTTTTTACCATTGAGCCACCAACGGGTGGGCAGTTGCCTTTTGGCCCCAAAAAGGCGATTATGAGATGGTTTCAGAAGGTGATGAAAAGTAAGGTTGAATGCATTGTTTGCGGTTTGGAGTTTGTTAAAGAAGAGTAGTTATTGAGTCAGTCCCCCAAACTGATTTATTAGGCAATCCCCACGTAGGCTTCCCCTAGCCATCAGGTTTTCATAAACTTGACAATATGTAGCTTATAAGCTACACTTTAAACAGGTAGGTAGAGATGGAGAAAGAGATAGAAATTTACCATACTGAAGAAGGTAAGGAACCGTTTATTGAGTGGATAAATGGTTTAAAGAATGATGTAATTGAAGATCGTATATGGACGAGGATTCATAGAATTAAACAAGGTAATTATGGGGATCATAAACGGTTTAATAGAATTATTGAATTGCGATTACATTTTGGAAAAGGATATCGGATTTATTGTGGCGAAGAAGATAATAGGTTAGTGGTTTTATTGATGGGAGGAGACAAATCTTCTCAAAGAAAAGATGTTAATCTAGCGCTAAAGTATTGGAGAGACTACTATGAACAAAAGAAAATATAGAACGCTTGATGAGGTTGAATTAGAGTTTTACACAAAACGTCCTAAACGTATTAAAGGCTATTTAGCGATAGCTTTGGAAGAATATCAAAAAGATGGCGATGAGAAGGCTTTTCTTCATGCATTATCAATAGCAACGCGAGTACAGGGAGGTTTTAGCAAGATGTCCAAAGCAACCGGGCTCAATCGTGAGAATTTATATAGGGCTCTTTCTAAGAATTCTAATCCTCGTCTTTCAACAGTTATGCAGGTTTTAGGAAGTTTAGGGTTTTCTCTGACAATTAGGTGAGCAGTATAAATTCTTGAAATATCGTCATAAAAGCAGTAATCTAGGCCTTAATGTCGTCAGTACGTAATTTCAAATTAACCCTCGAATACGACGGAGCTGCTTTCTGTGGTTGGCAAACCCAGGCGCCAGGCTTTCGTACCATTCAATCCCACTTGGAAGATAAAGTTGCCCGTATTTTTAAACAGCGTATCCACTGCCACGCTTCGGGCCGTACGGATAGTGGCGTGCATGCCGAAGCCCAAGTGGTTCATTTTATGGTCAATACAGCACTTGAACCAACCCTTATCCACAAAGCGTTAAATAACTTTCTAGATAAAGACCTTACCGTCAGTAAGGTAGAAGAGGTTCCGCTCGATTTTCATTCTCATAAAAGTGCCAAAGGTAAAACATATCGCTATACTATTCTTAATCGGCCATACCCGTCAGCGCTTTGGCGTGACCGGGCGTTTTTTTATCCTGGTAAATTAAATTTATCGTTGATGCGTAAGGCAGCTCTTTTCGTTAAAGGTAAGCATGATTTTAAAGGGTTTCAAAGCGCAGCCGAACGTTCCAAGAGAACAAACACGACGAGAACGATCTCAAATCTTACAATTAAAAAAGATGGAGATTTAATCCATATTACCATTACAGGTGACGGTTTTTTGTATAAAATGGTACGAAATATTATTGGGGCTTTAATTGCAGTTGCCAGTGGACGATTGCCGTTAGATACTGTACAAAAGATATTAGCAGGGAAAGATCGGAAACTCGCGCCTAAACCTGTGCCTAGTCGGGGTTTGACGTTAATGGAAGTGCGGTATTAAGAGATTATGAACGATTTACATGTTAAAAATATAGCTTTCTATTTGTTTTTTAAGCCAACCTTCTCGCTTGAAGAAGCTAAAGAAATTTTACTCAAACGGATGCAAGAGTTGGAAATTAAAGGGACAATTTTGCTTAGTCCCGAAGGGATTAACTGTTCTCTCGCCGGGCTGACTGAGAAAATGGATTTGTTTTTACAATTGCTTTTTCAGACCATTCATGTTGATAATCCTGAAATAAAAACAAGTTTTAGCAAAGATTTACCTTTTAAACGTAGCTTGATTAAGATTAAGCCGTGCATTGTGGCTAAGCCAGGTGATACGCCTATTGATCCAACGATAGATTCGGCGCCGTATATTTCTCCGGAAGAATTTCATCAATGGATTAAAGATAATAAAAAAATGGTGGTGTTAGATACACGCAATGATTATGAGTTTGAGGTAGGGCGTTTTAAAGATTCTGTGCATCTGGGAACAAAGCATTTTTCTGATTTTGAAGAAGATTTGCAAAAAGCCCCGCATGAATGGCAGGATGCGCCGATTATTACATTTTGTACCGGCGGTATTCGGTGCGAGAAAGCAGCTCCGTTGATGCTTAAAAAAGGTTTTCGTGAGGTGTATCAGCTTGATGGGGGTATTTTAAATTATTTTAAGAAAATGGGGCGCGGATATTTTGAAGGGGAATGTTTTGTGTTTGATGAACGCGTGGCGTTAGATGAACAATTAAAAATTAAGGGTTAGAAGGATATGTATGAAATCTGTGGATTTATTGCGTTTGGAAATTAAGGTTATTCCAGGGGCTTCCAAGAATATGCTTAAAGACGAGGGCGAAGGAATAAAGGTTTATTTAACAGCCCCACCTGTCGACGGTAAAGCCAATGAAGCCTTGGTTAAATTTTTAGCAAAGCATTACGATGTTAGTAAATCTAGCGTTGCCATCATTAAGGGTGAGAAATCACGTCACAAGATTGTTGAAATTAAGAAATAAATAGGAGCTAATACATGAAGCAACCAGACATTGTAGGTTTAATTAATCAAATCCAAGCGCAATTAAGCGCGTTGGACAAGAAGGTGGATACTTTAATCAATCGGTCCTCAGCAGAAGTAAAGTCTCTGCCTAAACCTGTCGTGAACAATAATCCTGCGCAAAAACCCAATGGCAGTCAGCCGAAAGAAAGGATGATGTTTAAAGCTATTTGTGCAGATTGTCAGAAAGAGTGTTCTATTCCATTTAAGCCGACAGGCGATAGGCCGGTATATTGCAAGGATTGTTTTTCAAAGCGTAAGATGATTAGTATGTCGAAAATTGGCATTGATACTAAACCTGCAGCAGCATCTGTTCAACCAGCAGTCAATGCGCCAGTAGAAGTTAAGAAATCAAAGGCTAAGGTAACAAAAAAGAAGGTCGCAGTAGCTAAAAAGCCCGTGGCAAAAAAGAAAGCAGCGCCTAAAAAGAAGTAATATGACTGATTGTGATTTATAAGAAGAAAGGGATTTAACTATGAAAAAGACGGTCTTTTTAATTTTATGCTTGTTTGCTTCAATGTTTTATTCGTTATCGTCATCTTATGCTTCTGATGGTCGCTGCTGCAACGAAGAATTTCCTAGGATCTCTGTTCAAGGTGAGGCGAAGATGGAGGTATTGGCAGATAAAGCTTATTTTAATATCCGTATTCGTCAGGAAGAAAAGAAAATAGACCAGGCTATTAAGGAGAGTTCAAAGAAAATTAATTCTTTAAATGACACCTTAGCTGCTTTTGGGGTTAAAAAGGAAGATATCCGTAATTTAGGGTATACCTACCATCCTCTGTATGAAGGTAAGCAATTATTCTCCAGTGTCACTAAGCCGACGAGCTATGAGGTGTTATATAGCTTAAAGATCACGGTTTATAATATCGATAAATTGGGTGAGATTTTTGCAACCTTATCGGATATTAAAGAAACAACTGTTTATGGTTTGACATTTACGTCCTCGAAGATCGACGAGCTTAAACGCGATATTCTTAAAGAAGCAGCTAAAGA
>CAZOXU010000030.1:0-5305 GCA_964583975.1 uncultured Planctomycetales bacterium | reverse complement strand
CCATTCAAGTGCGCTAATCCAACTGCGCTACGTCCCGTTACCAATAAGTTGTTTATTTCCAATAGGTTGTGAATAAATAGAATCTTTGCTCTTATCGCTTTTTTCACTTAGTGTCCAAAAAGTGTCTATCTTTTTACCCAAAACGTCCACCGCATGCTTCTTATGGCCAGCTGATAAATGGCTATATCTTAATGTCATTCTAATATCCTTGTGTCCAAGTAATTCTCGAACTGTATTTAAGTCAATACCCGACATCACCAATTGGCTCGCAAAGGTGTGTCTTAGGTCGTGGAAATGGAAATCTTTTATACCAGACTTTTCTAAGGCTGTCCAGAATGATTTCCTTATATCTATCAATGGTTTACCATCTGAACCACAGAAAACGTAAGAACTTGTAGGGTTCCGAAGGGTACGTATAAAAGCCGTCTTGACCTGTTCGTTCATATCCACACTACGGCTTCCCCATTCTTTGTATCATATAAATTAATATTATTTCTTTTAAAGTCTATGTCATGCCATTTAAGCCCAAAAATCTCACCCCTACGCATACCTGTGTTTAAAGCTACTACTAAAATGGCACGTAATTTCTTATTGCTATTAGTCAAAAGTTTAACGATTTCTTCTTGTTCCAGAAATCGAGTTCTCCCTTTTGGCTCCCTTAGAAACTGAACGGATTTAGCAGGGTTTACTTTTAATTTGTTCCAAACAACCGCTTTATTAAGCATGGTTTTAAGTGTAGCAAGCTCTCGATTGACAGTTGTTGCGGTTATATTCCGAGGTGGAGTTTTAGGCTTCCTAGTAGTACCAATAAAGGTTTTTAGACGTTCCACTTTAAAATTCTCAACATCTTTAACCTTTATATCATGCAGATATTTTCCAGCAAAGTATTTACCAAGGCTATTAAGATTATATTCGTCCGATTTCCAGCTTTTTTTATTGACCTTTGAGTGAACATTTAGAAATTCTTTTCCAAAATCTTCAAATTTAATTTTTTTACTCTTATTAGTATCCAAGAATTTATCTTCAGCAATTTCTACTTTGCGTTTAGCTTCAACAGTCTCGGCAAGTTTTCTACTTGAACCAATCCTTTCTCTAATCCTTCTACCTTCGGCATAGAGTTCAATAAAGAAATTGCCCTTAGTAGGATTGACATTGATCTTCTTTTTACATTGCGAACAATCAATCTCCCTAACATCGCTTTTATAAACGTTATAGTGTTTACCGCAATCTTGACATGTAACTCGATTATAGATTGACATGTTATTTAACCTTTATTTAGTGCGACAGTTGATTTGTGCCCCACAGATAAAATCTTTCTGTTTGCTGGGCGATTTCAGCCGCTTCACTCTTACGAAATTCCCGTTCTTCGTAGGCAATCATGTGTTTCTTTAAAATAATCTTTTTGAAGCTACTCGCCTTTTGTTCGATACCTTCAACGGGAATTCGCGAAAGTAATTCGGAAGCTTGCTTGTGATCATCTCCACTAAATCTTTTAGATAAATAATAAATAGTTAAAGCATCGCTTAGTGAAATCGCACAATGCACTGCATTCAACCCTGTTGAATGCCACAAACCTTTGTCTTCTGCTAACTTCATTCCTTGATAGAAGTCAGTTGCTTTATTCAAATGTGATTTATACTCACCCTGCTTAACGTTTGTTGCCATTAATATCTTTGCAGTCATAATATTTTCTCCAGACTTTGACCCCAAATGACACGATTAGATTTTAATATTGATTTAATGACACCCAATTCCTTATCTTTCTTAAATTCACTAATAGTCTTAATGTAGGGCTCAATACTCATGCCTATCTGAGCCATTAATGTACTATCTAAATCAAATATCAAATCTTCCACTTTCTTCTTATCCTTTGATTCTTTAACTACAACACATAAATCAATATCACTACCTGGCTTTTCTGTTCCTTCATGTACGCTACCAAAAAGCACTATTGAAGAAATTCTATTTTTTAATTCAGATTTCTTAATCCTTTGTATAACATCCTTTATAAAATTATCTAAAATCACCTTCTCCTTATTAAATAAAGGCTTTAATATTTCGACCACAATCCTATTTGTTTTATTTAATTCGTACACATGTGAGTTTCCGTAATTCTTTAGAACAATAATTTGTTCATTGGCTAATTCTTTCATAGCCTTGTGTACAGTTGTGGGAGATAGCCTAACAATCTTTGATAATTGTCTGCCATTTATTTCTGTTGGATGATTGCAAAGCAGGCGCAGGCAAATAATTTTTGCCTGACTGTCTAAAATATTTGTAAGCGGCTTATTTAGTCTCATTTTAACTGTCCAGTTATCTGTACATACGTCCACATATCTGGACAAAGTATATCTGGATAAAGCAGGCTTGTCAAATGTATTTTATATCAAAGAGCATCCATTCAACACGCTAGTTTAGCCTTGCTACAGAATTTTCTTTAAGCCATTCTTCTATGATTCTTAAATCAAATTTTACCAGCCTTCCGACTTTTGTGTAAGGAATTTTTCTATGGCAGACCCAAACATAAAGGGTTCCTTTTGTTACACCTAGAAATTCGGAACATTCGTCAATCCCTAAAAAACGTTTCTGAATCGTTAATATGCTCATACTTGCCCCTTTTGTTCTGGTGAATCTCCTGTTTCAATATCCCCTGGCTTAGGGGTTTTCTTTTTAGATGGATTAGACTTCTTTGGCGTTTTCTTCTTTTTTGGGGCGACTAAATAATATCTCTTAAAAAGCTCTAATCCTTCTTTTTTATTGTCTTTGGATTTCTTCTCGTATGGTATTCCATACATACGATCAAAATAACTTAAATTGACACAAACATAACTATTGTCCCCACGATAGACAAAATATCCCTGCCCTCGTTTATGTAAATTTTTGATTTTATCTGGCGGAAAATAAAACTCATTGACCATACGATTGGATGATTCACCGCTGAATAATTGATTTCCAAACCTGCCTCCGGTCATTCGATAGGTCTTATCTTCCTTTACATACGTCCCTATGCTTTTAGCAATCAATTCACACAATTCTGGATCGGTTTGTTTAAGATAAATTTTATTGAGCGTGCTTTCATCAATACGTTTCATAAAAGGTTCTGATATTGCCTTTAGATCACTTAAACTTTGCATAGCGATAGTCACCATCATGCCGCTACTTCTGGCTTTATTTAGAAGCTCAGCAAATGAAGTCTCTGCCAAAGAGCCGTATTCATCAATAATGACACTAACTAGAGTGTCTTTAGGTAATTGCCCCATCTGTATCAGGGATGATATATAGCGTAGGTTTGCCTGAACAATTCGAGCGATATTAACAGCTTGTAATGGATAGGCATTGGTTGGAAGCTGAAAATACACAATCTTCTTTTGCCTTATGGCCTCTGTCAGAACAATATCGCTATCAGCCTCATTTAAGATATCGTCACTATGTTCTTTAAGATAATTATTAAACCCTGCCATGACATATTCCCATCGCTTATGTTTATCCGATAAGCTTTCAAACAAATTCTCCAATTCTTTTAAATAATAAAGACCTTTTTTATTTTCTTCGGTGATCAGTTTCTTTATGTTTTCCCTACAAACTTCATCTTTAAGATACGCATAAATATCCTTGGTAGTAAATGGTTTGCCTAAGGAATGAAAAAGGTAAAAAATATCTGTAAAAATATTTTTGGCTGTTTCCTCATAGAAGGAGTTATCTTCCCTGTAATTACTTAAAAATGAATCAATCACGATCTGCGGATCACTTTCACCTACAAAAAGAGGGTTATAAGTACAGGAATTCTTTTTATCTACGAGCGAAAATAACAAAAAATCTTCACCTCTGCCGATAGAGTTTAATAGCCCATAAAGTTGATTAATGGCAGCCGTCTCGCCTTTGGCATCAATGATGATGACAGGATGACCTTTAAGGGCATCTTGATAAATAAGAGGCAAAAAGACCCCCGTTGTCTTTCCCGTACCTGTTTGCCCAATAACCTGGATATGTTCACAGCGCTGGATGTCGGAAATACTCACAGCCTCTTTATTGCGCTTTTCAGCATTAAGGCCAATAAAGGTTTTATCTTTGTTTTCAGAGTTATTATTAAAATCTTGAATATGTTTTTGAAAATCAAAGGCCATGTAATTAAAAGAAATCGGCCTTTGATTAGGATCACTTTTAATGCCAAGTCGCCACATATTAAGTTTATTAAAAAACTTCTCCAGATGATGCCCTACCGTGTAATAGAGCAAACACAATGCAATAAACGAGGAGACCAGAAAAACTATAAAAAAAGGATTTTCTAATCGTTCTGTAAAACCTAACCAATACTCTTGAATAACCATTCGGTACTTGTAATAGAAAGCGCACATTAAAACCAATATGGCTACCGTGTTTTCCAAGCTATGACTTACATTGTTATTATTATCTATATTATTCATGTTGTTTTTCTTTCACAACTGCCCAATGACCTGGGGTAATGACGGTATATTTATAATGACCTTCAACCATGTCTCCGTTATCATCCAAATGAGGATTGACCCATATTTTGTTGGTCTTAGCCTCAACCCAGACCATGTCTGGCTTCTTATCGGAAGGAACGGAACAAACATCATTTTGAGGCTGTTGTTCTTTAACAAGAGTGATACAGCCCGAACAAGTAATTACAATACTTAAAAGAATCAATAATCTTACATACATAGGTCTTTCTCCTTTAAATAGCTTGTACATCGGTTTCTTTTTCGAAATAAACAACCATCTCATTACCCGCTAAAATAATCGCATAGCCTTTGGAGGCTTCTACGTCATTTTGAATCTGATCGGCTTGCTTTTGAAAGGTATTAGAAACTCCATTAAGCAAGGCGTTCCGAGAATTAGCCTCCACCTGATTCATTCCTGTTAAAGCATTGGTTGTTGTCTGCTGGAATCCTAAGGCCATCCCGCTTAAAAGATTAAAAGCCATACCAATAATCGTCTTTTTATTGTTGTCATTAATGATAGTGCCAGTTAAACCACCTGATCCGTCTTGACTTAAACCAATGGCATTAATTTTGATCGTTTTGCCATCTTGAAAAACAATGTCATGGAATTTAACAGTGACCCTGTCTCTTTCCCTGCCAGAAGATGCTGTACCATAAATCCTTGTTCCAAAAGGCAGTAGAAGCTCTCCATCAAAATAAAAATCTTCCCAGACTTGAGCAATCACTGGGGCCTCAAAATTATTAGTCACAATATTATGAATCAAAAGGCATTTGACCATACTGCCTAAGGGGACAACCCTCTTTGATTTGTAGTCTTTGGTATCATCAAAGACGATCATTTT
>CAZOXU010000029.1:0-7847 GCA_964583975.1 uncultured Planctomycetales bacterium | reverse complement strand
GCTTATGAGAGTGAGAATAAATATTACTTATATATCCCTGTTGCAGTTAATTCTACTTATGGTGATAGGTGGTTCGTTTATAATACTCTTACAGACACCTGGACAACGATTACCAAGGGAAGTTATTCGGGGTTTGTTAATCCAAACGACAACAAACTTCATTTAAATGCTCCTGATACAACAGTTAAAAATTTCTATATTGAAAGAAAAACTGGCGACTATACGGACTATATCGACGAAGATTTGGCGGTTACTATTAATAGTGTTTCTGGGACTACTGTTACTCTAGCCTCTTCTTCTGGTGTTTCTGTTGGTGATGTTTTATGGCAGTCTGCTACAATCTGGACATACATAACGGCAATTAGCGGAAACGATCTCACAACTCTTGGTGAGCCTGGTTTCACTACAGGTTCACGTACGGTTAAAAAGCACTTTACCCAAAGTGTGGAATATTACCCCATCCATTTAGGCGCGCCTGGCATCTTAAAGAACTTCCGGGATTGCACGGTAAACTTGCAAGGCTCGTTATTTTACAAGTGCGACTACACATTCAGGACTGATTTATCTAATTCCTATTCCGGAACTACCCTGGAATCTGATTCCTGGATGATTGGCGGATTTGGTTTATCACCATGGGGCGCAGGCCCGTTTGGTGGCGATAATGTGACGTTTAGCCAGAGTCCTAGGATATTATTTCCGAGAGATAAAGCGCGAGCTACCTACATTGCGCCAAAAATGACCGTAGATTGGGGATATTCGAAAATGAATTTTGCGGGCTTGTCTGTTAACTATGAAATTGTTTCCGAAAGGACGCGTCGATGAAACCACCAAGTGTTAATAGATTTAATCCGAACGATTTGGGCGAGATTGGCGAGAAGCTTCGAAACTTTCTCACCAATCTAAATAATTTCACGGTGCAAGTAGTAAATGGGTTAAGCAACAACCTTACACTAGAAGAGAATATGAGGAGCGAGATAAAACAGGTAACGTTGGCTCTAAACCCATTCACGGTGCAGAAATTTAAGCTAACTAAACTTAAAACGGTGCCAACCGTCATTTTATTGGGTAACATAAAAAAGGTTAGTCCAGCTGCTACCACCACTGGCGCAGGGGCTGTTACGCTTGAATGGGAGTCAGACGGTGAACATGTTTTTTTAAAAGCCGTCAATGGTACTTTTAGTGCAGGCGCTCTATATGAATTAACACTAGTTATTTTTTAGGAGAATTTTTTATGCCTATGCCGCAAGTAGCGGACAATTCAATTTTTCAACCAGGTTCAGGTTTTTTTAGCTGGCAGAAAATAATTGATGCCAACAAAGACCAAAGTAAAAAAGCTGGAGAGGAATATAATAAATCGCTTGAGAATCAGGCGAAGGAAGCTCAAAAAAAACAAACGGGAGTTCAGCGTGGTTTAAATGCTGTTCAGGCTGATATTGATAAAACGAAAGAAAATGTTGCTCAATATGTGAATTCAGGTCTTAGAGGTCCTGAGAATCAAGATGCTAGACAGCACATAGGCCAGGTGGCGAGGGAAGGCTATAAATTTGACCCAAGTCAAATGCAGCAAACAATCAATAGTGTTGCTAAAACACAAGCTGATTTGAAGGCTGCTAGGAGCATTGCTGGTCGTATGGGACTTCAGTCTAATCAGTTACCAACTCAAGCTGGCTTGATGGACCAAATGTTTTTAGCCCAAGGTGGAGCTGGCCAGAATGCAGATTTTTTAGGTGAAAATCTAGGTATGACCAATGATTTATTAAGGCAGCAATTGGGTCAAACAAGCACAAATGCGGCTGGTTTGCAAAAGGATGTTACAGGACAATTAACTGATTACATAAAAAACCAATCTGACCCTGCTAGAAAATCTGCTATTGCTAAGGGTAAGGAGCTATTAACAGCGAATCTTGAGCAAGCCAAAAATATGGGCTTAGCAAATACTTTTGGTGATCCGGCAGCATATGCTAACGCTGGGATAGATTTAAATAGGTATGTAGACGTTCCAGACATTAATCAAATACCTGAAGGTGATTTGCTTTCATATGGCGCGGATCAAAGCGACGACTACCAAGCCTTGCAGGATACATATGCTATGTTGGGATTAGATCCAATACGTTTAGAAGGGCCAAAGAATTATTCTTTAGGTTATAATGTAGGTGGGGCAAAAAGTGCTTTAGATCTTGTTAATGCTCGCAAAAGAGGTGGTCGCGAAGTTGGTTTTGAATTAAGCGAGGAGCAAAAGAGGTTTTTAGAAGATCAGAAGCGTAAAGAATTTTCGAAACGAAAAGATGAAAAAGATCAGTGGAATAAAGAAACTGGCATGGGTTTCCCAAGCCTTCTCGAAAAACAAAAGAATTGGTAGGTAAAAAATGGAGCCAATGACAGCAATAATGCTAATGGGTGCAGTTCAGGCCGCAGGTGGCCTTTTAAATTATGCAATTCAACAGGGGTATAATGAGCAGCAAATGGCGGCATTTAAGCGCTTATATGATCAAGCGGAAGCAATTGCCGTTCCTAATTTGCAAGCACCTGAATATCAGCAATACAGAGAAGTATCACCATATCAAATTGAAAGCTACTCACCAAACCTATTACCAGGCACAGAAGAAGGTTCTATGGCCTTGGATGAGGACACCCGTGGTCGTCAAATGCAAGTCCTTGATGAAATTCAGAGAATTTATCAGGAAGGCGGCCTAGACCCACAATCTGTTGCGGCTATGAATGAAGCGCAAATGCAGACTAATCAAAATATGCAAGCACAAAGAGCCGGAATTCAGGCTCAGGCAGCTAGATCTGGCCGTGGCGGAACAGCTCTAGATTATTTGATGCAGCAACAAGCCGGACAGGACGATGCAAACAGGCTGAATCAAGCATCGTTAAATGCGGCAGCATCAGCACGCCAAAGAGCACTACAAAGTATGGGTATGTTTGCGGAGCAAGCTTCTAATTTGCGCAACCAAGATTTTGGTCAACAACAACAAATAGCACGGGCAAAAGATATTTATTCTAAGTTCAATACAGGTATGATGAACGATGCTTTGAGATATAAAGTTGAACAGGAAAACGCCCGCAATAAAAACATGTTTGAGAATAAACAAAATATTGCGAATGAAAATGTTGATTTAATAAATAAAGGCATGGAGAATCGAAACACCATAGCGCAGAGGAATTATCAAAACCAACTAGATAAGCTAAAAACAATGAGTGCTGCCCAAGGCGGCGTCAGTGCTGCGGGAAGAGAAAATGTGAATGATTTAGGCAAGGGCATTGGTGATTTTAGTAGTGGTATAGCTCAAGGTCTGGGTTCGTATGCTCAATATTCTCAGCAGCAAAAATTGCTTGATCAGCTAAATAAAACACCACGGGTTGAGGGGCGGGATAATTACCCAACGCCAAAAGTTCCAAATACTCAAGACGACGATTTGTCCGACATTTATGATTATTACGGCCAAAGAAAAACTTACGCCTAGGGGAATGTATGCCATACGATAATGATATAGAACGCCAACGTAGGATTGCTGATTTATTACGTCGCTCAAAAGCTGCTCGTGAAATGTGGCCGCAAGCGCAAGAAGCGGATCTCCAATCTGATTTAATGGGAAGAATGGGGTATGCTGGAGAAAAAATAGCACGTGCTTTTACACCACAGACAGCTAATCGTGAAGATTGGCAGTACAAACCGTATGCTCAGGCCTTACTTGGTGGTGCTCAAAAGGGGTACAAGGAGGAGATCGGAGCTATTGAGGAAGAGGCATTATCAGACCCCGACAGTGAAGCCAGCGATTTAATGAGGCAGGCAGTTGGTGACCTTGGCGCTCCTGAATTAAAACAAGGCAGGATGAGTGCTCGCCAATTAGAAGGGATGATGAAACCATTAAAAGCTAAGGCTGACGTGGCAGCTTCAGAACGGCTCGGTGAATATCGCAAGGGCATGGTTGAGGCTGCAAAGGACAAGGCGGCCAAGGCTAAAGTTGATGCATTAAAAGCCTCAGATCCAACAACGGCTTCTGCAAGATCCTTACAAAGTTTGTATAAACAGGAATTGAGGTCTCGTGGTTATGAAGCTGACGAGGAATCTATTAACAACCTGCCAGAGGGTGTTGTTAATTCGATGCTGAAGGATTTAACCACATTTGGGCAGAAAGAAAAACTTGGTGAGCAAAAATATAAATCCGCAAAAGAGATTGAGAAAATGCGCGGTGAAACCACGAGGGATGTTCTGGGAACTAGAATTCGTGGTGAAGCTGACCTAGCTGATAAAAAGGGGCAAATCTCGAAAGAATTGCAAATATTGCGTGATCAGGGAGCATTAGGACGCGAAGAATTTAAGTCTATGATGGCAAGCCTAATGCAGGATAAAAGAGGCGATCAACAGATAGCCCTAGAGAAAGAACGTCAAGGTGGGCGTTTAGGTTTGGAGAGTGCAAAGGCTGGCAGTGCCTATGAGCTTCAGGATTTAAAGGGTGATCAGAATTTACAATTACAGGATTTAAAAGGCGACCAGGGCGAAGAAATCCAAGGTGCAAAATCTGACAGCGCCATGGAGTTATTAAAGGAAAAAGGATCTCAGGCAAAGGCTCTTGAAGGAATGCGTACTGATCGCATGAAATATTTAGAGGGGATGAAACAAGCAGGCATTATTAATAAAGCTCAATTTGATGCTGCTGTTAAATTAATTGATCGGGAAATGCAGGGAGATCAAGGCCTTAAATTACAGGACGCCAAAACTAAGGGCGGAATGGATTTATTGGACAAAAAACAAGCTGGTGATGTTGTTATTCAAGGGATGAAAGATAAAACAGCATTAGAAATAGCCAAAATGAGGCTAAACAAACTTGGAATTGCAAAACCCGCTGGTATGTCCGCTTATCAGTTTGAAAACCAGGCTCAAAAGTTTTCCAAGGCCTTAGAAGGTCATGTTGAGGCCCAGCAAAAATATGAACATTTGAATAAGGTCCTTTCTAAATATGGAGCCACACTAGAAAATTTTGACCCTAAAAAGGTTAATTTACCTGGTATTTCGTTGCCGTTTGTCGGTCGCGTAGGAGCTGGCGAAAAATTCGGCGAGCTTCAGTCGGCGGTTAAATCAATTTTATTCCAAAAATTGTATGATCGCTCAGGTAAGGCTGTAACTGAGAAAGAGCTTGAAAACATGAAAGAAGATTTCAACATGGGTAAATTCAACACCGAAGAACAGCTTGTGAACGCGGCAAGAAGGTTTAAGGAGATTGAAAATAAACTCAAAAACAATGTTGTGGCTGGTTTTCATCCAGACGTTGTTAACACGTTTAAATCACGAGGCGGTCAGGTTCCAGAATACGACAAAATAAAAGCAGGAAAAAAGGCTAAGGATTTAACGCAAAAAGAGAGAGCAGAATATATTTTAGCAGCTAATAAATTAATAAATTCTGGTGATCCGGAAAAGATTCGGAAAGGTAATGAAGTCATAGCCAAATTGAAATCTGTTAAGAAAAAATAAAAAGGGTAAAAAAATGCCAGTAACTGAAGATGATTTGGATTCCCTCATTGGCGAGGAAGAAGAAGAGGAAAAAAAGCCAGAAACAGCTGGAGACGGCAGCCCTGCTGAATATGCGGAAGCGTTTGGCAGGTCGTTTGTCCGTGGAACACCATTTGTTGGCTCTTACTCGGATGAAGTTGAAGCAGCGGCAAGAGCAGCTAAGGAAGCATTGGCAAACAAAGATTTGGCTTCATTTCAAAAACATTATGAGCAATATAAAAAAATTGCAAGGAATCGTAATCAGGAGCTTGAGCAGAATTACCCTGTTACGTCAGGTTTAGGGACTGCTGCCCAATTAGCAATGCCTTATGGTGCTATAGCAAAAGCTCCTGGTCTGCTCGGCAAAGTCGGTCAATTTCTTTTTCCAGCTAGTTTAAAAATGAAAATACCTGCAGGAGCGATTCAAGGCGGGATGTATCAGGCAGGCCGTTTGGGAGAATCTGGTGGCTATGATCAAAGTGGTAATTTAACCCAAACTGGCGCAATGAGCTTAGCCGAAGCATCGTTAGGCGGTGGCGGTATGGCTGGAGCTTCCAGGATACCAAAAAAAGGTGTCGGGCAAAACATGTTGTCTGTTTTATTTGGACCAAAACCAGAGATGCAGCAGCGCTATTTAAGTGACCCAAAGGGAGTTATGCAATCACCAACACTCCCGCAGCTCTCACAAAATATTGCAGATGAATACCAATCACTACGAAAAGGCATTAGCCAAGAAAGCGGTCAAGCGTACAAAATTTTAGAAAACGTTGAAGGGAGTTTTAATTTAAGAGAGGCAGTAGATCGTATTGATAAATCGATTGCCAGATTAAAACAAAGTGGTGATATCACACCAAAGGGTCAGGAAGCGGTCAGGAATTTACAACAACAAAGAGCAAACTTAATTGGGAAATATCCTCAATTAAAAGAAAAGATACAAGAAATTCCTGAGAAAAAGCCTGTTGATTTTGTTGATTATGTTAATCAAGCCTGGAATCCCAAAGATAAAGTTCCGCCGCCGCCTTCGCTTGAGCGAAGAATGGAAGGGTTTAAAATACCCTATGGAGAAGCAAAGGATTATTTGCAGGGTCTTGATAAAATTATTGATTACGACTCAGACTTTAATCCGGCAGCAAAAAGAGAATTTGGTAATTTGCGGTCTTCAATTGATCAAAGAATAAAAGAAGCTAGTCCTGAGTATGCAGAACAAATGAGCAAGGTTTCCCAAATGACCAAAGTCGCATCTGAAGGCAAGAAGGCTTTTGGAAAAAAACAACAGGGCGGTATTTTAGCAGGATTAAAGCAAGAATCTTCAAAGTATGGCATTCCCATTCCAAAAGAACAAGCCTTAAAATCTTTAGGGGATTTGTTGGGAAAAGATTTCATAAAAGAGGCTAAAAATGTTCAGGCAAGACAGGCGTTTGAATCTACCTATGCAAACGGCTCTGCAAACGTCAATTTGTGGCGTATGTTATCAGCACCAGTTGGTAAAATAGGATGGGATAAGGAATTTACTGATGCAGCGGGGGCGATAGCTGGTCGCACATTTGACCGTTTTGGTCCTAAAGCTGCTCAGAAAATTTTGGATTTGCAAATGTTTTTACAAAAAGCTCCTGTAATTAAACAGGCTTTAGATACTGCTGCAAATTCCCGTGGAGCTAAAAATTTTATGGTTACTGACATGTTGCTTCGTAAAAAATATCCTGAATATCGGGAAATTATGGAAGATCTGATGCCGATTTTAAACAAAGATGACGACGAAACGCTTCCTGATTTAGAAGATCTGAAGTAAAATAAAATAGAGGAGATGTTTAATGGATTTTTTAGCGCCTATTATTAATTCGATTGGCTCGTTGTTTGAAAATCAATTCCCTATTTTGTTTCAATTGATTGGTGTGCTCGTGGTGCTCATGTCAGCCCTGGATGCGATCATCCCAGATTCAATTGACCACGGCTTTTTTAAAGAGCTGCGGGATGTACCCGTGTTAGGAAAGATTTTGGATTATTTTGCCGGAATGTCTATACTACGTAAATACAAGGACTAATGCACTATGTCAGTATTCAGTAATCTCTACCGTAACAAACCCTGGTTTCGCAATGTGTCCCTAATGGTTTTAGGCGCAGGAATCGGTGCCACCGCTTATCCTTTTCTAGTACCCATCGTGCTGCCTCTCTTTGATGCCGCTGTATGCGACGGGGCGCCTGGATGCTCTGGAAAAGAGATTCCACAGATTCCTGAAATTCCAAAGCCTGAATCTAAGAAAGTCGAAGATTCCGCACAGCCGCTTTAATCTTCTTTAACCTGTGCGATATGGCGCTTTGGTCCATGCCGTACAGGTCCGACACTTCTTTAAAA
>CAZOXU010000028.1:0-12302 GCA_964583975.1 uncultured Planctomycetales bacterium | reverse complement strand
TCTTCTCCCACAACAGAAAAAATAAAATCTGTATGCCGTTCTGGTAGAAAATTCAGCTGATTTTGAGTGCCTGAAAGCCACCCCTTGCCTATCAACTGTCCTGATCCGACTGCAATCTTCGATTGCGTGATGGTATATCCTGCTCCGGTGGGGTCATGATTAGGATTAAGAAATACCGTCAGACGATCCCTTTGGTAGGGTTTTAAGAAATGCCAGACAATGGGAGTTAAACACAAGGTTACGGTTATAAAAATGGTAAATAATCGCCTGGCAATCCCCCCGGTGTAAACCATGACAATAAAAATACCAAAGATTAAAATCGCTGTACCAAGATCCGGTTGCTTATAAATCAAAAGTATCGATACACCAACTACAAGTAAAGGAAAAATCAGATCATCCCATACTCCTCTTAAGGAACTAGAGAAATTAAATGCTAATTTGGGACGTCGAAGGCTTAAATATCGACCCAAAAACAAAATGACTGCTAATTTACTAAATTCGGAGGGCTGAAAACTAAATCCACCAAAGGAAAACCATCGCGTTGCGCCTAAGGCCTGACGACCTAAGAATAAAACTAAAAACAAAAACAAAGTACTTAGGCCATAAACCACATACGCGACCTCAAAAAACTTACGATAATCAAAATAATATAAGAACGACATGATCAATAGCCCAAAAATGGCACAAAAAAGTTGATCGTAAAAGACCTCATGCCCCACGCGCGAATTATTGTAGGAAGCACTATAAAGCGCAACAAGTCCAATACCCACAATCAATATAGTATGGATCCAAATAAATTTAGGAATATTTCGATGTGCAATCATGATTTTCTACAACGATCATTGTTGCAGCTGTTTTTAGCATGCAGTAAATAACGATGCCCCGCAATCCATCGATAGGCAGCCGAACCTGTCCAATCCATAAAAGGCAAATACAAAATAAACAGCAATGGAAAAAGCATCGGCATAATCCAGGCTAATTGCCTAAATGCAAAAAAACCACCGAATAGCTTCCCATTGGGAGTCAGTACATACATTTGTCGGGCTGCAGCCTCTTGGGTTAGCGCTGGATGCAGCGATGACAAATTAGTTACAGAATGATAGTCCAGATATTCACATCGACAAAAAAGATCCATCACCTTTAGTTGATCAAGGCTCCTGCGGCAAAATCCACATTGACCATCATAAACAATTTTATATCGTGGGCTTAAAACATTCACAGACCGCTTACGATTGATCCAATCTACGATCTTTTGGGGATGGATAAATAATAATAGTTGAGCCGGAAATAAAAAGAAAAAGATGGCTGGTACATCCAAGGTCAAAATTAAAACAATATGAAATATAAAGCCCATATAAATGGCTGAACGGCGTGTCTTAGGATTAAACAATAAAAACGGCAATGCTAATTCCATAGACACAATAAATATCCCCATCCAATAACAAAACCCTGGCTGGGTGGCCATCCACTCTTTTATGAGGAAATTCTTAGTCACTCCCTGGGGTGGATAATTCATTAAATAATGAATAGGATTGCCTGTTAACCAATTACCTTGCAAAGAAATCTTCGAGAGTGCGGTATAAAAGAAGGTTGAAACGATTTGCAGTTGCAAAAGCCTTTGGATAAAAAATGGCCTCAGCCGCCGATAGGCCAAGGGATTCTTAGTTCTAAGAGAATCTACAGAGAAATAATCTCCATGATATGGCGTTACGCACATCAGAAAAAGAGTCACCAACAAAATATCCCATGACAGGGTTCCAATATGAT
The DNA here is from genome assembly GCA_964583975.1 of uncultured Planctomycetales bacterium. Classification (GTDB taxonomy): domain Bacteria; phylum Omnitrophota; class Gorgyraeia; order Zapsychrales; family Fredricksoniimonadaceae; genus JACQCF01. Next base: position 10,535 of record CAZOXU010000028.1, on the reverse strand, counting down.
AATCATTGAGAGCATAAAAATAGTACCCACATAGTGTCATGACAATACAACTGATCAGAGAATGTAATCCAATTAAAAAAGAGAACCAGCTAATCACAAAAAGACCGACAAAAAATACAACGATCGCATCTGAACTCTGCCCCACTAGAGTTAGAACCTCAGGAGTAAAAAAGTTTTCGTTCACTAATTTAAAAGCGGTGGAGAAATAATTATCATCCAGATGAAAAAATGATGGGATTACATGCAAGCCTGTGGTTAAGGCCACAAAAATACGAAAGAATGATAGTCCAATGGATGGGCGTTCTTCCAAAAATAAAGTATTCCAGATTTTACTTACACTCATAAAGCACTCTTTGCTGTCTTACTCTCGATGGCTGGGTTAACGACGGATAATTGACATAGGTTATCATAAAATTATCAAACTCAGGAAACTTGCGTTGCAAAAAAGCACAAAAAGGCTGAGCCACATTTCTGGAAGCCACGGTAATTAAAGCGTTGCGATGAATATTGTCATAGCCGATAGCTCTGGTCTGCAGTATGTCATGAGGATCAATCAATTGTGATCGGCCATCTTTCATGCCAAAAACTTCTACGTACCCAAATTCATCTCCCACTGAATAAAACATAATCCAGCCTGCTGGAGGAAAAAGAAATTTCACTTTAGGTAAAGGGCGTTGCAATAAGGGTTCTAGAAAGAAAATCCGCGAAGATTCATAATAAAACACCAGTAACCATACAACCACAAAGATGGAGATGATGACATTTCTAGGTTTCATGAGTTAATCAATTCAGCTTGAAAGGTCAATAAATTATTTTTAGGGTCTCGCCAACAGTCTGCGGGTAAGCCTGCCTTTTGACTACACAGTTCACTTAAAAACTCTTCCTTGCTCCAGCCGGTTTCGGTAGCTACCTGAGGCAAAAACACTCCTTGATGCAGGCCGCCGTCACTGACAATCACCCCATCACGTCCTAAAACGATCGCTGAAGCATCAGCTACTCGCTGCGGCAGGGACAACACAGAAATTTCAATCTCAATGTCTTTAAGCTCCTCTGGCTTAACTGGTGCAAAACGCGGATCCTGCGAGGCAGCGGCAACAGTCATCGCTTTTACCGTTTCCCACAAAGGCTTATCTCCTACTACATGACCGATGCAGCCCCTGAGTTCGCCTTTTTTGCGTAGCGTCACAAAAGCCCCTTTCGTTTGCAGCAAACTCTGATCGGTGGTTCCTGCCTCGGTAACCTTGCCTGTTGTTACAAAACTTTTAAGAGTAGCGTAGGCCATAGCCAGTAGCGGGCTCTTCTGGTCTCGATCTTGATAAAACACAATGGATGAATACCCCACCACCTTAGCTTTATCACCTGCCGTATCTCCAGAATTAGCATATTTGAGGACGTCAACTTTAAGCCCTCGCTCTTTGGCATAGAGCAGCAAAGTCGCCACAGGCACGAACCCGCACATTTCCATCTTGCGAGCCAGGCAGCCTGTCCAAAACTTTTCTAAATCATACTGCTTGATCGCTTCCAGAGTAGCGGCATCCATACTGTTGGCTGTTTCGTAAGGGAAATAGTGGGACATATCAGAGGAGGCAATGACTAACACATCCTGGCTCGAGCCAATCAATTGATTTAAAGCAACTGCAAGACGCTTGCAGACCTGTGCATCGGGATTTCCCATAAGCACAGGCACAATCTTTACATCTCCAAAGGTCTTTTGAATAAAAGGCAATTGAACTTCCAAGGAATGCTCTTTCTCGTAAACTTCCGGGGCAGCCTTAAGGTCGTTATTAGCCTTCAATAAGCGATTGGCAAAGTCTTGATCCACATTCACTAACCCTAAGGGAGTTTTAAATCCTCCCTCATTCCATACCGAGGCACCATCAAAAGGAAAATAGTGGCTCGGGGCCAAGATGACAATGGTAGTGTATTTGTTTTTGGAGACAGCCTTATAGCCATAGGCCGCCACTGGCCCGGAATAAATGTAGCCTGCGTGTGGCACGATCATGGCTTGGATATTTTCTGGGGAAGGACTGACCGAAGCTTGCTCGGTAAATGTATCGATCTGGCTAACCAGCTCTTTGGGATTATAGCTGTAAAACGTTCCAGCCACATTAGGCTCTTTAACCGAGCCAGCCTGTGCACTGCAGCCGATCAACAACATTAAAACCGTCAAAACCGTTTTCTTCATGAGGTAGATAGGGCTTAGTGGAAAAAGAAAAATTATTTTATAGACATCTTTTTGGCATGAGTCTTCTTAACAGCATACTTCCTAACAAAACGATTAAGTTCATAAAGAATTTCCAATTTTCTTTTAGAAGTCAACCGTATATGACGTTTGATGCGTTCTGTTTGTGTTTCCCATCCAAAATCCATTAGCGACTCCCTTTAAATTTCATTATTTGTTTTAACTCAAAAACATCTAGCTTATCTTTTTCTCGACCAGTTTTCTCTTTCATTTTTATAAGATGTCTAATTGATACCACTGGTAGACGTATACCATCCACATTCTGAATATCTGCTTCTTTGATGGCTTGATTAAACTTAACTGGAGAATCAATAATCAAATCAACCTGTTCACCATTTTCTTTAAAAAAACAAAATGCTTTCATATGCTTGTTCTTGATCCAATCTTTTCGAATAGCAGCGTCTGCAATTTGCATTGGATCAACAGGCTGTTTAACAAAATAGTTTCTGCTTTTAAGTATCTTTACAATCTTAGCTAAATTGACATCTGTCATCTCAACAAGAATATCTAAATCTGCTGTATTCCTAAAACCACCTTGTAAATTTAAAGCCAAGCCACCTACTAAAACGTATTTGACTTTGTTTTTATAAAAAGCTCGCAAAATGTCTTCATAAATAATCATATAGTTTAAAGTATAACAAATATTCCTAAAAACTCACATCCTAATTATCTTGTTAATTATCTTAAAATTTCATTTTCTTATCTAAACTAAATCGGTTGACCTTGGAAGGATTTTGAAGAAGCCATAACGTAGTTAACAACATAAAGCTATCAAATACAAGAATCACTTTGGGAGGAATGTGAATACTAGCTCCAAAACAACCGCATTGATCTAAAGGCAAATTTCTAATAAGGGCCTGACCCACAACAACAACAAAACTAGCAAAAAACACCAGTGCACTTTTAAGCGAAATTTCAATCCAAAGACCCAACACTAAAAAGAGTCCCACAAATAATTCACCCCACGGCACACTTATGGCTACCACCCTTTCCATCCATGATGGAAAAAGTTCATAAGCTTGAATAACATACATAAAATTCTGGTAAGGGCTTAGAACTTTTTCGAAGCCTGAGACCAAAAAAATCAAACCTATGAAGATTCGAAGAACAACGGCCATAATCGATGATTACTTAGGTTGGTTATTGGGTGTTTTAGGAAAATAACTATTTAGCTCATCCATCAGAGATTTGGTGCCCACCACCATCTTATCATTAATAAAATAAGTTGGTGTGGACTGAACTCCCAAGGATCTTCCTAAAGTTTTTTCAGCCATGATCGTGGTTGAAACATCTTCGGAAACCAGACACGATTTTAATTGCCCCATATCAGCCCCGGCTGCCTTGGCTAACTGATCAAAAATATCTCCTGCAGCAATTAACTTAGTCCACTGGGCCTGCTGAGCAGACAAGGGCTCAAAAAATGGCCAGAATTTTCCCTGGCGAGCTGTACACTCAGCATAAGAAGCCACTTGTAAGGCATGACGATGGATGTTCATCAGCGGAAAATATTTAACCTGTAAGCGAATTTGATCCGGATATAAAACCGCATATTCTTTTAATACCTTAGCCCCGTAGGCACAGGCTGGACATTCAAAATCAATGAATTCAACAATGTTCACCTTAGCATTAGCTGGCCCCAAAGTACGCGCAGCCACAGGGTCGATCTTAGAAGAGTTTGTAGTAAAAATCTTAATAGCAATTACGAGGATAATTGCTCCAACGATAATAAATCCAGTGAGTGATTTTTTTGATAAAGCCATAACTCTCCTTAACATCTTTTGTAACGACGTGTTGTTTTAAAAAGTTTTGCAGCCAAAGAAGCTGTTAAAACACCCGATTCAAAACGCCATCGCCAATTATTGACCTTGGTTGCGGGCGTATTCATGCGTGCCGAAGCATCCAACCCCAAAATATCTTGTAAAGGAACAATCACCGTATCCGCTTTAGATTTCATAATTACTTCAATCATCTGCCAATGTAAATTCTTTGGCTGTGGTTTGCACCCTAAAACTTCTTTAATATTTGCTCTTTCATATTCCTTGGCTTCCTGATGATACCAACCTTGGATCGTGTTATTATCATGCGTTCCTGTATAGGCCACACAATTTTGTGGATAGTTAGCTGGTACATGGGGATTTCGAGCGAGATCGCCTCCAAAGCCAAATAATAAAACCCTCATGCCTGGAAATTGAAATTTCTTCATTAAAGCTATGGTATCGTTATCTATTTCACCCAAATCTTCCGCAATCAAAGGCAAATATTTAAAATAGCGTAAAAGTGAATTAAAGAAATCTTCACCAGGGCCTTTAATCCATTGCCCAAATACAGCCAATTTCTCGTTGGATGGAATCTGCCAGAATGACGAAAACCCTCGGAAATGGTCAATGCGTAAATAATTATAAAGTGATAAATTATGTGCAATACGTTTGACCCACCAACTATATTTAGTCTTTTTAATGGCCGTCCAATCATAAACTGGATTGCCCCAACGTTGGCCTGTTTTAGAGAAATAATCTGGAGGACAACCGCTAACAAATTTAAGCTCACCTTTTTTATCGAGTTTAAAGTATGCTCGATTACACCACACATCCACACTGTCATAATTGACATAGATAGGAATATCACCTATCACGGAGATCCCACGACTATTAGTGTAGGTTTTTAATTTATTCCATTGGTGATAAAATAAATATTGAATAAATTTAATCAGTTCTATTTCTTTATGATGTCTCTTACTGAAAGCCGTCAAGGCCTTGGGATTACGATCTTTCAAAGATTTAGGCCATTGATTCCAACAAAGACCCTCGTACTTTGTTTTGGCCACCACAAAAATTGCAAAATCATTGAGCCAATACTTATTTTGCAACAAAAAGGTCTGATACTCGTCCTTATTGGTACGGGAAAAACTCTTAAAAGCTAATTCAAAAAGTTTTTGTTTAAATGTAACAAATTGTGCATAATCCACCTCAGTTTTACCAAACTTTGGAGCATTTCTTAAATCGGTTGGCCTAATAAAACCGTCAATAGCTAAAAAATCAGGACTAATAAAAAGTGGATTACCAGCAAAAGCAGAAAAGCAACTGTAGGGAGAGTGTCCGTTAATACCATCGGTTGGATTAAGCGGCAAGATTTGCCAATACTGCTGTCCCGCATTCTTCAGAAAATCTACAAAAGCATAGGCCTGAGGACCAAAATCTCCGATCCCATAGGCGGAGGGCAAACAACCCATATGAAGCAAAATACCGCTGCATCTTTTGCTCATACCTTAAAAACTCCTGGTGGTACAAAGGCATTGTATTTGACCTGCAATATATCCCCCAACCGCTCAAACCAAGCGACCCATCGTTGAGCCAATTCATCTTTGTGAGCTTGAGCTGCAATTTCAGGATAAATTTTAATGACCATGGCAAAGTACGAATTTTGCGCCTTCCAAATATCTAAATCCAAACTTAATTGGTTGAGTAATTCAAAAGTAACTGTGATTCTCTCAAGCAGTTCGATATCATCGGGATGTTCCATTAATTTATCCATCAAAATGCTTAAGCGTTTACTAGCCAAGAATCCAAAGCTGACCTGATCACGTTTAAAAGCCCAACGCTTCATTTCTTCGACTAATACTTTTATTTTATCGATCTGCAAATTATCTTCTTCCATTAAAGCCACTAAATCACGCGTTAAAATAAATTCGACAACTGTAATGAGCATGCGTGGTAAAGGCAATCGGGTATCATTTTTGATTTGCATTAAAGGATAATGGTGTTCGTAAATTTGTCGGAACGAATATTCCATATCCTCGATGGTTGAGTGTAAAACATGGTTAAGAACATTTTCTTGTTCTTGTTTAAATAAATCCCACAAAGAATAACTACGCGCATCAAAATTTTGATTAATCAAATTAATCATCTGCGGCACATTGCTTTCTAAGAAAGCATCGGTCAGTGTTTTATGAATCTTTTTAAAATCCTCGTCTTTTTGATACCCCATCCCTCCAATAAAATTATGGTCTCCCAAATGCAAAACAGAAAAGCGCACATGCGCTTTCTCACCTGTGATATTCGAAGAAACCCATCCATACCCTAAAGCTAAACTCAGACGGCCAGCTTCTTTAAGTTCATAAAACTCACTGTGAATGGTGTAACAATACATTTGGACTTTTGAAGGATATTTCTTAAACAAAGAGTTAACCGCATAATGGGCCCCAACTCTAAGCAAATCAACGACCGACGGTTTTACAGACGTTACATACACATTTGCCCCATTTTTATATTCTGTTAAATTGCTAGGAGCTTGTTCCAAACGTTGGATAAAACCTGCCTCTAAATCTACCGCTGTGACTTCATGAGCCAGTTGGATAGCTCGAGCTGCATATTTAAGAATTTGGATGGTTTCAATACCAGAAATCTCGGCAAAGAACCAACCACAAGATGTATACATTAAAAGAGCGTTGTACTGCATTTCTAAAAGATTTAACAAGCGGATCCTCTCTTTTTCATTAAGAGAATTCGCAATATGACTGCTCATAAATTTCTGAACATTTTCAGGACTGCGATCAAGAATAAGTGAAATATATTGATCCCTTAAAACCCATCCATTATTTGAAAAAGCTGTAATATTATTTTGATAAACTTCGATGAGTTGATCGCGTAACCAATCCAAGGCCTCACGAAGAGGTTGTCGCCAGTTTTGTCGCCAACCTGCTTGACCACCGGTATGACAGCCGCAATCACTTCTCCATCGTTCTACCCCATGCGCACAACTCCATGAAGAATTTTCTACAATCATTACTTCGTAACTAGCAGGGAATTTCTCTAAAAATTCACCATAAATACTCAACTGGGCCTGGTTTTTACTTTGAATACACTGTAAACAATACGCCAAAGCCATATCACCAAACTTATGATGATGTCCGTAGGTTTCCCCATCGGTTGCAATATTAACCATTTGGGCTTCCGAAGTGTGCACATTAAATTCAGAGACCAATCGATTCGCAAAACCTTCACCATTATTTAAAAGACCATTAAAGGCAACACCTTGGGCAATAGCACCATCATAGAAAAATATGTTAATACTTCGACCCGAAGGCAGACGACATACATAGGCCCTGCGCGAATCCACTTTCTGCCCATGAAGCTCTTGCCATTGTTCTTGAGCGAGTGGTCTAATTTTTTGGGCCTGATGCGGAGCAAGGATGGTAAATTTAATATCGTATTCAGCCATGATATCTAACGTTTCTAAATCAACTGCCGATTCAGCCAGCCACATCCCTTCCGGCTTTCGTTTAAAACGGTATTCAAAATCTTTAATGCCCCACAATACCTGTGTGCGTTTGTCCTGACTGTTAGCCAGTGGCATAATCATATGGTTGTAGACTTGAGCCAAGGCAGAACCATGGCCAGAGAAATTCTTTTGGCTTAATCGATCAGCTTGTAAAATAGCTTCATAAGCATCAGGGGCTTTTTGTTGGAGCCAAGAAAGCAAGGTCGGTCCAAAATTAAAACTAATTTTGGAATAATTGTTAACAATATCAACAACTTTTTGTTTATCGTCTAAGATTCGTGAAAAAGCATTACGCGCATAACACTCCACATTAATGCGTTCATTCCAATCATGGTAAGGGTAGGCAGAGTCTTGCAACTCAACTTCATTAAGCCAGGGATTTTCCCTGGGAGGTTGGTAAAAATGACCATGGATGCAGACAAAACGATTCATAAAAACAAGAGGATTCTACGGGTTATTTTCTAATTCTTCCGTTTTGGGTCTTGGGTTTCTCTTTGGAAAGCTCACCTTGAATGTTGTACATTAAACTGTTGAAGGCTTGCAATTCACCTTCCACCAAAGAGACGAAGGTACGACGATTTTTGATGGTGTAACTAATTTTATCTTCACGAGCTAACCAGCCAAGGGATTGCAGAACAACGTGGTCTTTTTCTTTAAGCGCTTTAGGCAATTGCTCGACATTGATTTCTCCATTTTGGCCTAAAAATCTCCATGTTTTTCCTGCTGTTTCGATAATTTTGTCTTTCATAATTCCCTCTCTGATTGTTGGTAAGGACAAGCCTGCCTGTCGGCAGACAGGGTTACCTCGCCCCTACTTTTTTAAAAATAATATACCCATCGGTGGAATGGTTAACGACAATGAAAACGGCCGGCCATGGCAAGGGATGTGCTCAGCTTCCTTACCGCCCTCGTTACCTTGATTGCTTCCTCCATAAATACCAGCATCACTATTTAAAATTTCTTTCCAAAATCCACCTTGAGGCACACCGATGCGATATTCTTTCCAAGTTTGCGGGGTAAAATTACACACCGCAATGATTTGGCTTTGATTCTCCCGCGATTTACGGACAAAACTGATTATACTTTTTTGATAATCATTTAAATCAATCCATTCAAATCCTTCATGCGTAAAATCACATTCATACAAAGCAGGCTCGCTGCGATACAAAGCGTTTAAATCTCGAACTAAATTCTGCAAGCCTTTATGAGGCGCATAATCTAAAAGATGCCATTGCAAACTACGGTCATGATTCCAATCTTCCCATTGCCCTAAATCAGTGCCCATGAAATTCAACTTCTTACCAGGATGGGCAAACATATAACCCAACAACAAACGCAGATTAGCAAATTTTTGCCAATCATCACCGGGCATCTTGGCTAATAAAGAGCCTTTGCCATGTGTAACCTCATCATGAGAAAGAGATAATAAAAAGTTTTCAGTGTAAGCATAGAGAAACGAAAATGTTAAATCATTGTGATGATATTTTCTATAGATCGGATCCTTGGTCATGTACACCAAGGTATCGTGCATCCAACCCATATTCCATTTCAAACCAAAACCTAAACCGCCGACATAGGTAGGTCGAGAAACTCCTCCCCAAGAGGTCGATTCCTCGGCGATCATCTGTGTGTCAGGAAAATTAGAATAAATGGTTTCGTTAAGTTTACGCAAGAAATAGATGGCATCCAGATTTTCTCGTCCACCATATTCATTGGGGATCCACTCACTGTTTTGACGAGAATAATCCAAATACAACATGGAGGCAACCGCATCAACTCTTAATCCATCAATATGGAATTTTTCTACCCAAAACATGGCTGAAGAAATCAAAAATTCACGCACTTCTGTGCGGCCATAATTAAAAATCGAACTTTTCCAGTCAGGATGATAACCTTTTCGTGGATCAGAATGTTCAAATAAATGGGTCCCATCAAAATAAGAAAGACCGTGTTCATCAGTTGGAAAATGTGAAGGCACCCAATCAAGGAATACACCAATACCGTTTTGATGCAAACAATCGACCAAGTGCATAAAATCTTGAGGCGTTCCATAACGGCTGGTTGTAGAGAAGTATCCTAAGGTTTGGTAACCCCATGAACCATAAAAAGGATGCTCCATAACGGGCAAAAACTCGACATGAGTATAGCCCATATATTTAAGATATTCTGGAAGCTGTTGGGCCATTTCTCGGTAGGTCAGCCAACGGCCATGATCTTCTACAACCTTCTTCCAGGACCCTAGGTGCATTTCATAAATCGACATCGGAGCATGCAAGCTATTTTTCTTATGCCGATGTTCCATCCAGGCTTGGTCCTTCCATTGATAGTCTAAATTCCAAACGACCGAGGCAGTGTTAGGAGCAACCTCATTAAAGAAAGCAAACGGATCTTGTTTTTCAACTTGGTAATAGTCTTTATTGGAAGCAATAAAATATTTGTAGATTTCACCTTGAGCGATACCTGGGATAAAACCTTCCCAGATACCCGAAGAATCCCAACGAGGATTTAAAGCATGGGTGTGACGGTTCCAGCTATTGAAATTACCAATAACCGAAACCTTTTTGGCATTAGGAGCCCAAACGGCAAAATGAACACCCTTCTGGCCATCCACCACAATTTGGTGGGCCCCCAACTTTTCATAAAGCTTAAAATGATTCCCTTCTTTGAACAAGTAAATATCATGTTCTGTAATAAAGGGATAAGAAATAACTCTACTATTTTCAAGGGTTAAGGATTTATTCATAGGGTGGTATTATATATATCTTCCCCTAAAGCTTCAATAAAAAAAAGATATTAAAAGTAAAGCCAGATTCAGAGTTGACAGGTAAAACGATGCCAATTATACTGACGGCTTGTTTGTTCTGCCCGGGTGGCGGTAAGGGTTTCGACCATAATCGCTATTGGAAGTAAAGAAACCATTCCCGACGCCTAGGCAGGTTACCATAAATATATAGAAAAAGCTGCCCGGGTGGCGGAATTGGTATACGCGTACGTCTCAGAAGCGTATGGCGAAAGC
>CAZOXU010000027.1:0-12509 GCA_964583975.1 uncultured Planctomycetales bacterium | reverse complement strand
GATTGAATTAACATTTTTAATGTCGCTAAAGACTGTCCTAAATCATCATGAATATCTCTGGCAATTCGGTTACACTCTTCTTCCTGTGCTTGTATGATCCGCTGCGGCAACGCCCTAACCTGCTCCTCCATTAACTTCTTTTTAGTAATCTCATTACGAATAGAAACATATTGATACGGTTTGCATTGATCATTTAAGAATGGAACGATCGTTGTATCAACCCAATAAAAAGTTCCATCCTTAGCTTTATTACGAATTTCCCCTTTCCAAACCTTGCCCCGCGCAATCGTTCGCCATAATTCACGAAAAAACTCTTTGGCATGATGCCCTGAATTAATAATCCTATGGTCTTGCCCTAAAAGCTCTTGCCTTGAATATTTAGAGATCTGGCAAAACTGATCGTTGACGTAAATAATTCTACCTTTTTGATTAGTAATCGCAACAATCGAAGAAGTATCAAGGGCAAATTTAATATCTGCCAATTCTTTAAGAGTTTTATCTAATGTATTGTGGTTATGCTTCAATTCCATAAATTCCTTTCGTAAACGGAATTATAGCATCACCAATCACCGCCTTAAACTATTAAAAACTTAATTACCTCGTTGAAACTGTAATCGTAAATCGCTAATCTCTTGTGAAGTATATTGTTTTTGAATTAATAATTGTGAATCTATGATGTTTGACATAGGAATGAACGATTGAAGAACATAGTGCCTAGAGGCACCAATATACCCCTGAATATCCTTTAAATCTTCTTTTGTACAATGAGAACTAACAAGCGTTGTACGAAATTGATGATGTATACCGCTTTTAATAATTAGATCAATACTTGCCCTGATCCTTATAACATCCGGTTTCACCCCAATAGCATTTTCATAACGAGGTAAGGATGTCTTGATATCCATTGCAATAAAATCAACCAAGCCTAAATCAATGACAGCTCTCAGAATTTCTGGGTTGCTACCATTAGTATCCAATTTTACCGCATAGTTCATAGATTTTAATTTGGCTAAAAAGTCCAACAGCCCTTTTTGTATGGTAGGTTCGCCACCTGTGACTACAACCCCCTGCAACTTTCCCTGACGAGACTTTAAGAAATCCAAAACAATGGATTCATCAACTGGAACCTGGAATTGCTGGGGGCAAACCAATTGTGGATTATGACAGTAGCCACAATGAAAATTACAGCCTTGTGTGAAAATAATGGCTGCTATCTTCCCAGGATAATCAATTAAAGAGAATCTTTGAAGTCCACCTATGCGCATAAATGATATGTCGCTCGTTCCTTAAACTCCTCTTTCTTGCCCTTATTCCATTGTTTCACTGGACGCAAATACCCAACTACACGTGAATACACTTCGCATTCACTTCCACAACGCTTGCACTGAAAGTGCTCACCTGCTAAATATCCACAGTCAAAGCAAACGCTAAAAGTTGGTGTAATGGTAAAATATGGCAATCGATACTGCGTACAAATAGTTTTAACCAATTCTTTCAAAGCTTGTGGATCGTCAATACTCTCACCTACAAACCCATGCAAGACAGTTCCACCAGTATAAAGCGTCTGTAAATCGTCTTGATGATCTAACGCTTCAAAAACATCATCTGTGTACTGAACAGGTAAATGTGAGGAATTGGAATAAAAAGGCTCATGACCCTGGCTGTATTCCTCTTCATTAGCACAGGCAATTTCTGGAAACATGGATTTATCTAATTTAGCCAAGCTGTAAGAAGTTCCCTCTGCAGGTGTTGCTTCAAGATTATAAATATTTCCTGTCTCATTTTGAAATTCTAGCAATTTGTCACGCATAAATTCCAATACACGCACAGCAAACTCTTTTCCTTCCACAGAAGCTATGTTCTTACCCAATAAATTAACACAGGCTTCATTCATACCTAGTAGACCAATGGTGGCAAAATGATTCTTCCAATACTGATCAAAACGATCTTTGATATTACGCAAATAAAACTTTATATAAGGATACAATCCTTCATCAGTAAACTTTTCTAATACCTTTCGTTTAGTTTCAAGACTCTCCTTAGCTAAAATCATTTTTTCTTCAAGCTTGATGAAGAATTCTTGCTCGTTCTGTGCTAAAAATCCAAGCCGTGGCAGATTAATGGTGACTACACCAATGGAGCCAGTCAATGGGGATGCTCCAAATAAGCCTCCGCCGCGGCTTCGTAGTTCTCGATTGTCCAAACGTAAGCGACAGCACATACTGCGCGCATCTTCAGGGTTCATATCTGAATTGATAAAATTAGAAAAATATGGAATTCCATACTTCGCTGTCATCTGCCAAAGCAAATCAAGATTGGGATTATCCCAGTTAAAATCTTTGGTCATATTGTAAGTTGGAATCGGAAAAGTGAATACTCGCCCTTTAGCGTCGCCAGCAAGCATGACTTCCAGAAAAGCTTTATTAAACATATCTAACTCTTTTTGAAATTCACTATAGGTTTCCTTCTTTGCTTCTCCTCCAATGATCACTCCCTGATTTGAATAATAGGACGGCACTGTCAAATCCATAGTGATGTTAGTAAAAGGGGTTTGAAAACCAACACGGGTGGGAACATTGATATTAAATACAAATTCTTGAAGTGCTTGTCTAACCTCTTCATAAGACAGCCCGTCATAACGAATAAAAGGAGCCAGCAATGTATCAAAATTCGAAAATGCTTGAGCACCAGCTGCTTCACCCTGCAGTGTATAAAAGAAATTTACAATCTGACCTAAAGCACTACGTAAATGCTTTGGTGGCTTACTTTCCATCTTTCCTGATACGCCTTTAAATCCACACGTCAACAAATCCTGCAAATCCCATCCAACACAATACACACTTAATAGCCCTAAATCATGAATATGAAAATCACCGTTGTGATGTGCAGCTTTAATATTGGCAGGATAAATTCGATTAAGCCAATAAAGCTTACTAATCTCCGAAGAAATATAATGATTCAATCCTTGCAAAGAATAGGCCATATTACTGTTTTCATTCACACGCCAGTCATTTTGATTCAAATATTGATCAATCAAATCCGTATTAAATTTAGAAGCAATTTCTCTGATTTCCGAATGCTTTTGACGGTAAAGGATATAGGCTTTGGTGGTTTTACGGTACAAAGAAGAAAGAAGGACGTCTTCGACGATATCCTGAATGGCTTCTACCGTTGGATCTTCCTTTGTAAACATCAGCTGGGCAATATTAACAACCCGCACAGTAAGAGACTTGGCTACCTCTTCTTTAAATTCACCTGTTGCTTCGCCTGCCTTGCAAAGGGCATTGGTGATTTTTTGTGGTTGAAAATCTTCTCTTCTACCGTTGCGTTTGATAATCTGGGTAAACAAGGCAATCGACATAATCCCTCCCTTATTAAGATTAAATATGAGAACGTGTTTTACGAAAATTACCATGACGGCTAACCGTTGCTGTTTCATTGATTGGTGTATATTCTTGAGAAGGCGCGTCAAAAACAGAAACAACACTCATACCTTGAAAAAATCTTTTGGCCCATTCCATTCGACTGCGGCCAATGGGCTTTGAGCCTGATGGTCTTAAAGGAGTATTTAGTTGAACTTCATCTGGCTCAATCTCGCGGGCTAATTGAGCAATAGCCTGGATCTGATCAATATTTTGCTCAACCAGCATGACTTGCAAAGCCATTTTCCCGTGATAACTTAGGCGAAATTGTTTAATCCCTTCAATGACAGAATTAAAATCCTCTCCCATTCCATCAATAAGTTCAAAATCTTCTTGATTGCCAGCATCTAACTTGACCAAAACAAAATCTGCCTCCATTAAATCATCTCGGACATCATTTACCCCAAGCAATAAGCCATTAGTAATGACGGCCACCTTCTCATGACGTACAGCTTTGACCGCACGGATCATATCACCTAAATTCTTGGCTAATGTTGGCTCTCCTCGACCAGAAAAGGTAATATAATCAACAAAATGCAACGGAATACCCTTAATCTCATTAACCATATCTTGTGTTGGTATATATTCTTTGCGTTCATTAGTTATTTGAGCAGTCCTTCCTAATTGGCAATAAATGCAATCCATATTACATATCTTGGATTTATTAGATAAAGGATCGACTCCCAATGAGCGCCCTAGACGCCATGAATAAACCGGCCCATAAATATATTGAAAAGGATTAATCATACGTACAATTTCTCCTTTCTGGAGGTTTCTTCAAACTTGCTAATATTGCTCATAAAATCCTTCACACATAATTTAACTAATAAATCATAATTACTCTCCATGATGCGGTGAATACGTTCTGGTCTTGAATAGAATTCACGCATACACCAGGCCCCCATACGTCCCACATCTGAAATAGATAAATACTTAGTTGGAATTACCGGATGCTGGAAGTCCCATTCTTTTAAATTGATTTTTTTAGGGTTTAAAAAACCATTCTTTAAAGACTTTCGCCAAATAGGCGAACCAGGTACCGGTGTCACATAATCCAATGCTAAAATATCAGGGTCAATTTCTTCAGCGACACGCAGACGTTCCTTAATTTTTGCTTCATCATCATCTTCTAGCCCGATAAGAACCGTACCAACAGTAGCCACATTATTAGCGCGTAATATATCTACGGTGCCTTTGATTTGCTCAAGAGTGACACCCTTACCGATCCGGGTCAATTCACGGTCTGTTGCCACCTCGACGCCAACTAAACCCATGAATAATCCTGCTTTTGCCATCAAAGGCACCAAATCTTTTTGCTTGCTCCAATCATCAGCCCGTCCCAAACATACCCATTGAATAGGATTGCCCCGACGGATTTTCTCTTCACAAAATTCTTTAACACTCTTGGAATCCACATTAAACGCATCGTCTTGAAACACGACGACTTTAATCCCATACATTTTATACAAAAGATCTAGTTCATCATTAATCCGTTTGGCTGAAAGACCGCGCCAGGAAGTAAAGTCCTGTGTTGAGGAACGCGGATCATACAAACTCCACTCATAACAAAAATGACACCCTCCAGGACAACCACGTGACGTCATTAATTCCGCGAATGGTTTCCAATATGTATGTCCGACGTATTTATCCATAGGAAATAAATCATAAGCTGGCATTGGTAAAACATTTAAATCAGGAATCAAGCTTCGATGAGGCCCCATAACCATGCGTCCCTGACTATCCCTGGAAGCTAAACCTGCAATGTCCTTCCAATCACTTGTTTGCTTCTCAAGTGATTTTAACAATTCTTCCAATGTCAATTCAGCTTCGCCTACCAAAATAAAATCAATTTGAGGATTCTCATCCATCGTCTCACGTGCATATGATGAATACCACAATCCCCCCGTGACAGTTTTTGTACTCGGTAAACTTTCTTTAATTAACCGTGCGGTTTCATTGAAATGCCAAATAACCGCAAGCCCTCCGGTTGAATGCAACAGATCTCCCATTACGACCACATTGGGGTTAATAACTTTAATACGCTGAATCATGGTTGAGTAATCCAAATCTAGAGCGCGGCAATCTAATACTTCGACCTCAGCTAATTTTTGTTGACGGACATAGGCGGCTAATTGCGCATAAAACTGATTGGGAGCTTTGTGGTCACCATGAGTGGCCCAGGCGCCAATAGGAGGGGTAATAAACAAAAGTTTCATGAGAACTCCTTATTTGGGAGAGAAACAACTATATGTTGGTTATGAATAATGGTACCTACACTACATAATGTAGGTATCATAAATCAAGAAAAGAACTTCTCCTATGCGCACAACTACGCAAAAATCTACGTAGATTTACGCAGGTGAAGATTTCACTTTCTTTGAGATAATAAAGTCTTCGCGGGTATTCAATTCTCGTTGAACAATTCGAGTTGAATATCTAAGCACCCCTAGCAGCAAACGCAATTGCTCAACACTCATCTTAGCTGCATCAGATTCTTTCAATTCTAAAAGATTTTTAAGTTCTTCAATCTTAACCATTTCGTATCCATTTAAAAATTAAACGTCAGCTGAGTATAACCAAAATCAGCATCATCATTGGCTCCAGTTTGAGCCAAGTATTTACCTGCAAATAAACGAGAATACCCGACAACCACAGATGCATACGGACATATTTTATAACTGGCCCAGAGATCTAATTCATTGCCCACATGACTATTGATCCCAATCCCTGATGAAGTTCGTGTTACTCCACGTGCAGCGGAATAAAAGGAATCTTTAACCGTATCTAAATAAATGAAATGTAAATCTGTTGTTACTTTTAATTTATCCGTCGGATTAACCGACAAAGAATATCGATAATCATTTAAGTTCTGTAGTCCAACAAAATCCATGTACCCATAAAAGGCATGATTAGCAGGATACAAATTATCGAAGGTGTTGCGAGTTGCATCAGAAGAATTAGTATCGCCACTGGCGTAGTCAAATTCAAATCCTAAGCGTGGTTTCCAAGGTATATCAAATGTATACCCAACTAAAGCTACCGTCATCATCGCTGCTATATCTTTATCATTAAAATCGCCCCATTGACCCGCCATCTCAAGTTCATAATCGAAGCCGTGCAACTCCTTAGCTACAATACGTCCACCCATCGTATATTCATCCAGTTCTGCGCTGCCAGAAGGACCAAAAGAAATATTCTTATTAGTTTTACGATTAATTAAATACTGTTCAACCGTTAATTTCTTATCCACACCCCAAACAGTGTAATAACCCCCTATTGAATCTTTGGAAAATCGATCATAGAAATCATTACCCTCTCGAGGAGTTTTATTTGCTGTTAGACTGCCAAAAAAGATATCTGTTTTCACATTAGGCTTATCCCAAGCCAATCCTAATCGACCAGCATCAAAGGTCTGCCCAATATTTGACCAATCTGGATCTCCAATCAAACGTCCTGAACCAAATTGCAGGGATTGACGACCAAAAGTAAGTTTAGTGTGTGGCAAAATTCCTTGTGGCTCAATAAGATCCTTGAGAGAGAAATATAACTGACGAATGTCCATGAAATGAGCTAAGGTCGTCTTGCTATAATCCTCTATACCTTCAACACGAGAATCTTGCAATTGAGCATAGACTTCAACTTGTTTAATTGGAGTATAATCAATCCCGACTCGTGTACGAATCAGATGATACACATCCCTATCTTCTCTAGTATCACTAAAATCAAAATTATCCTTAGACTCTAAACGATATCTGACTTGAACATCCATCTTTAAATACGATGGTAAATGTTTATTAATGACATCTCCTGCTTGTACTGGCAAAACCATAAAGATTAAAATACCAACTACCAAGAATAACTGTTTCATTCTTTTCCCTTTCATTATTATTAATTATGAATTATTAATGCCCATGACTACAGGAACAAACTTTATATCGCTCTGGAGGCAATGTCTCCATTCTTAAGTGCAACGTTTGAAGCTGCTCCTGCGTTGCAGCTTGATCAATGGCTGGATATAAAACGTGTTCTTCTTTATCATTATGCAATTTAAGAATACTTAATAGCGCTCGGTCAAGATCATCGCTATCAGGATCTGATTTTTGCACCTTTTTATGAATTGCCTCCATTGCAACTTCAATCTGTCTGTGTTCATCTCGCATGACCTGTGTCGGCCCATCAACAATACCAGTTGCTTGTTCAAATAGAGGAAATAAAAACTCTTCTTCCCATACAATGTGCCTCTGAAGACCAAACTTAAACTGTTTAAAAAATTGTTTAGCTAAAGGATAATCTGTTCTTTTAAGTTGTTGAAACTTAACAAAATAATTATCCAACTCATCATGATCATGCGTAAAGAATGAACTCACTTTAAAATCTTCCATAATTTATCCCCTTTACGATTGAACTAAATACGCCAATTAAGATATTCTTAATTAATCTAATTATGGAATTAATATGGGTAGAGGTAAATGAGACAAATCACGTAGAAAAATACGTAGTACTACGTATTTCAAACGGATTTTAAATGTGACCGGAGAATTCTTGACTGGAAGACAAAATAACCGTGATAGTTTCGCCTTGCATAAAAGTACCTTCACGCAAAACTTTAGCGTAGGTGCCGCAACGACCTATGATATCTTCTTTAAGACGAGGACTGATGGCATCTAATACATAACAAGGTTTACGAACCTTGGTCAATTCTAAGACAACTCCATTACTAAACTGCAATACAGTTCCTAACGGCAAAGTATTCACATTTAAACCACGTACGGTCAAATTCTCCCCCGTAGTGCCTGGGTCAAGACGATAGCCTTCGCGGTTAAGCTCTTCTAATTTCTCAATGTCCTGCAGACATACAGCCTGAAAAGGAGTGCGATGTTTTTCATGATTATGCCCATCCCCTTCAAGCCCTTCGACACCCACCATTACCTTAGGTAGAGGCTGCTTAGGGATGCCCCCTTTTGAAATATTAATAGCAATAATTGAAGCTTTAGACATAAATTAAGAAACCTTATATTGTTCTGCGTCACCAAAAATCTTTAAGATTTTAAGATGCAAAATATTAGGATCATATGGTTTGACAATATAATCTACAGCCCCATATTCCTCAGCTATTTTTCTTAATTGTTGCTCTGGTAATTCTGTAAAAAGAATAATAGGTATTAATTCTGTTTCTATTGATTGGCTCAGACCTTTACGTACAGCTTCCCCTCCTCCAGCAGGCAACATAATATCTAAAAGAATTAAATCAGGTTTCTCGAGATGAGCTATATGAACACCCTGAGGTGCATCCTCAGCAATAAATACTTGATAACCCCAAGATTTTAATCTTTTTACAACAACTTTTAAAACATCATGCTCAACATCACATACCAAAATTTTCTTATTCATATAAATAACCTCTTAACACTGTACCCCTGAATTCTTTCGATCATAGAAATACCAATTCAAAACAAGACAAATAACATAATAAACCGTAAATCCATACACGGCATATTCCGCATGCCCTGCCTTGATCTGCTGACCAAAAACAATAGGAATGATAAATGCTCCATAAGCTGCAACTGCAGATGTCCATCCTAAAACTGGACCAGCTAATTCTTTTGGGAAAATATACGGAATACTTCGAAAAGTCGATCCATTTCCAAGACCCGTCGCTATAAACAGAACCATAAATAAACTAAAAAATGGCCACCAATAGGTTTCTGGCATAGGGGATGCCTTTGCTTTTACAATAAAAAATGCCACCCCTAAGGCTGCAAACACTTGAATAACCGTACTCCAGGTAGTAACTTTTGATCCACTATTAATCTTATCTGCATACCAACCCCCAATAGGTCGGATAATTGCTCCGACCAATGGGCCTAAAAATGCCCAAGTCATAGGGTTTGGAGCATGAGGATTAACAGCTCCGCCAGGAAGATACCCAAATACATCTTGAATAAGTTTTGGAAACGACGCTGAATATCCAATGAAAGAACCAAAGGTCATGACATAAAGAATTGTCATAATCCAGGTGTGCTTATTATTAAAAATTGAGAATTGTCGTTCCAAACTCCCTTTGATCTGGGAAGGAGAGAAAAATTTCATCAATAGCAGAGTCAAAACAATAGTCACAGGCAGAACAAGCCACATATTCCACTTTAAACTAATTAAAAAATACGCTCCCGCTCCTGCAGCTATTAGACCAAAGATAATTAACAGACCACTTCTTAAAAATTCATTTGTATAATTGCCAAGCTGCGGGGTTGCAATTTTTAAATTATTCATCCCCCAGTATGCTGCCATAGCAGATAAAAATAAAAATGGTGGCCACACACATCCTGCATTTTGAATAAAACTTACAGCACCTGCTGCTTTTACTCCATCTACTTCAACTAAAAGAATACCCGATCCAGCTGGGCTTCCAAAATAAGATCCGGTAATGACAATCGGAATTAAAAACTGCATGACACTGACGCCCAAATTTCCCAAACCAGCATTAAGGCCTAAAGCAATCCCTTGCAAACGTTTTGGAAAGAAGGAAGAGATGTTTGACATGGAAGAAGCAAAATTACCTCCCCCCAATCCAGATAAAACAGCCAAAATAGCAAATACATAATAAGATGTATTGATATCCTGCAAAGCAAATCCTGCTCCAACTGTTGGTAATATTAAGAGCAATGTCGATAAGAAGACAACATTCCTTCCTCCTCCAATGGCTATTAAAAACGAATGCGGTATGCGTAAGGTCGCTCCGGAAAGGCCAGCGATAGCTGGCAATGTCCATAGCAATTCATTGATAATTTTTAAATCTCCTGGGGTTTTATGAGGCAATCCTAATGTAAAACCTAATTTCTTCATTTGAACAATAATGATGCCCCACATAATCCAAATGGCAAAAGATTGCAATAAAGAAGGAATGGAAATCCATAAGTTACGATAAGCAATCTTCTTTCCTTCAGATTCCCAAAAATTTGTATTCTCAATATCCCAATGTTCAATATTTATTTTCGACATAACTCCTCCAATCAATTACTTTTTATTATTTAATCATCTCTCCTGCTTCAGAATATTTATCCTTGATCAAGCTATTAACAACTTTCAACATCCACCAAAAACAAACTATTGATAATACAAACATAAACATCCAACAACTCGTCCACAATCCCGTATTTTTAAGTAAATACCCAAAAACGATCGGACAAACAAATCCTCCCAAGCCACCCAAAACTCCTACCATCCCACCAACCACGCCAACTTCATGGGGAAAATAATCAGGAATATATTTATAAACAGCAGCTTTGCCAATACCCCAAATAATTCCAAGGACAAAAACCAAAAATGTGAATATCCAAACATTGGCTTGAAAATAAATTCGTGTCACACCTTTAGCCAAAAGTTCTTTTCTCTGAACCTTCTGTCCTACCTTAACAACAGATTCCTGCCAAACTTCCTTGGTTGGAAAAATAAGAAGCTTGTCATCAAAATTCTGATTTAAATTATTTTTTTCAACAAGCGAATAGATCTTATCACCTACCACAATCTGTTTTGAGTCAGCAACACTTACAACTCCACCCTTTGTAGCCATTACACCCTGTCCAGGAGAATAAATTTCCATTTTTGGAACAATCAGCAACAAACAAATAAAAACAGATGATCCCAAGACCGCATACATCACTTTTCTAGCCCCCCAATGGTCCGACATCCATCCACCAAGCGCACGAATCAATCCTGAAGGAAAACTAAAACAAGAAGCCAAAATACCTGCCGTAATCAGAGGCATATAATAGGCGCTAACAAAATAAGGAACCAGCCACTGAGAAAAACCAACAAAACAACCAAACACTAAGAAATAATAAAGACCAAAACGCCAAACCCGAACATCCTTCAAAGGTGTGAGCATCTGCTTCAAACTTTTACCATGGGACAATGGTTTTTTATTGATCGAGAAAATAAAGAAAACAATGCCCATTAAAAAAAGAATGGCTGCATAACATCTGGGCAAGGTTCTCCAACCATCCAAATTAGCTCCATTCTGTGTAAAAATATCTAGAAGCTTAGGCGCACATAAGGTAGTCAAGGCAGCGCCAGCATTACCAGCTCCAAAAATACCTAAGGCTGTTCCTTGATTTCTTTTAGGATACCACACTGATGAAAATGCAATACCTATTGAAAAGCCTACTCCTACTAATCCAAAACCAAAACTACACAAAGCAAAACTCATAAAACTATTCGCATAAGACAACAGAAACATAGGTATAGAACAAAATACAAGCAATGTCCCAAACACCGGCTTACCGCCATATTTATCTGTAAGCATTCCAGCAGGTAAACGAAAAATAGAGCCTGTCAATACTGGAATACCTAAAAGCCAACCAATCTCAACTGGTCCACAATTAAATATTTGATTGGACGATAAAAAAGTAACCAGCACCCCGTTAATCATCCAGGCAGCAAAACAGATTGTAAAAGCTAAAGTATTTAAAAAAAGAACCCTGTGTGACTGTGATGTTGCTTGTTCTTGCATTGTTTCATTCCCTGCTAATCAATTTTTCTAATATGATAAAATTTCTTCGATGAATTCCAAAGACAAATCTTCATTTTTAAAGATTGATCCTAATTTCTATTCATTCAACTTTTATTAAGTTGCAAACGATCCAATTCTTTTGGATCAATAGACTTGTGCGCTAGCGGAAAAACAATGGTGTCTTCTCTAAAAATATGAAGTCTAAGTAGTTCAATCAATTGATCAGACTGTTCAAGTGCTGCATCCATCACAAGATCTCGTGAGACTTGATCTTTGAGTCGCGAAACTAAGCCAAAAAAATTAAAAATCACCACGGTTAACTGAATCGCCTTTAAATGATCATCTTCCATCAGATCAACCGCAGTCGTCTCACCAGAACCAATACTTAGCTCTCTTTCCTTTTTCAGCATTTGAGCTAAAATTGGAAACAATGTTTTTTCTTCTCTCTTAGCATGAGGGATAAATTCATCATTAAAAAATTGAAAGAACTCTTTGAGACTATCATTGACCTCTTTGGTTACACCCTTTTCCTTCATTGTCATCACTGCTTCTTCAAATTTCACTAATGCCCCTCGAAT
>CAZOXU010000026.1:0-15273 GCA_964583975.1 uncultured Planctomycetales bacterium | reverse complement strand
TGATTTGGGATCCGATTTGATTGACATCTTTGCTACGTACGGGCGAGGTCTCCTCACCCTTGTTAGGGCTGGGCGACCCAGCCCGTACACCATTCTTAGCCTCCGATAAATAATCTGCCTCTAGCATCACCTTCAAGCGTGATTCCACCACATACGCTGTCCCTGCCTCGGCGTTCTCGTACACTACCGCCTTCTCTGGCACGATCCACACCTTGTTAAAGGTGTTTACTGGAATATTGGTGGTGTTATATTTTTTGGCTGCTTCTTCATAGATTCTCTTCCAAAATTTCTTTCCCACTTCATCTTCTGGATAGATAAGCGAGGCAGTGATTTGCTTCAAGATGTAATCTTCAGCCAATAAATCTCGGCCCATCTCAGTCAGGCCAAAGCTCTCTGGCACGATACGGTCTTTTTCGTAGGGAGATAGATTAACCCAGAGATCTCGCTCTGGCACGGTAAGGCTGGCGAGGAAATATTTGATAAGTCGATTGGCTTCATCATGCTGGGGCACAGCATGCTGTGCCCCTACATCGCCCTGATCCCCAACATCCATAATAAATTCAAATTGAAATGGATTATCAGTATGAACCTTGATACCCTTCAAAATAGCTGGATTAACTGGTGGGCTTAAGCTGACTCGAACGCCGGGTTTGGGCAATCGAAAATCCTGCGCCTGCGCCAAAGGAATATTAAAACTAGTCAAAATAAAAGCAACAATGACGAGTAGACGGATGGCTTTTTGCCAATATATAGATTTAATGGGGTCTTGCATATCTATATAAAGTAAAGCATATATATATGCAAAATCAAGGGCTGGAAGGCTATATTGAGAAACCGTTTTCTTAGATATTCTAAGACTGAATTTTGAGAGATTTGAGGCCAATGAGAGAATTTGTTATGAAGATACTATCCGCAACCTTAAGTTCCGTCACTAAACAATTCTTTTCTTGAAAAGGAATTTTCAATTGATGTGCTAGCTTAATAACCTTGGCTCGGGTGATTCCATTAAGGCACCCCGAAGATAAAGGCGGTGTGAATATCTTGTTATTCTTCACCCAAAACACATTGCCACGGCTTGCTTCAAAAACATAGCCTTTCTTATTAATAAGTAAAGCTTCATCAAATCCTTTTAAACGCGCGTGAGTGTAGGCATCCGCAAATATTTTATAATCTAATGATTTGATATTGGCTAAGCGCGCATTGGCTGGCCGAGAAGTTTTAATCAAACAAGCTTTATATGTTTCCTGAGTTGGTAAAACATATTTTAAGGCCATCACAATCACGTGCTTGTGCTCTTTATGCTTCCAGGCCAACACACGAACACGAGAGACTGCAAAACCATTAAGCTTCACAACCTTCTGAATAATACTCAAAGAAATCTTTGCACCTTTAAAGGCCCGACTCAAGCGCATTAAATGGGACCTGCCATCAAAAACTTCTTCTCCGATAGCCAACATTGTCTCAAAAACTCCCTGAGCTGCAAACACGCCTGGTGTAAAAACTTCTAAGGTTGCTGTTGGAACCTTAACGAATTCACCGTTGATGTAAATAGTAGATAAATTTTTCATAATGATCTATTGAGCGCTTCCACCATCGCCTGTGCTTTCACCAAGGTCTCCTCGTATTCTTTCTTGGGATCTGAATCAGCGACAATACCACCACCCACATAAAAAGAAATTTTCTTCTTCTCTAAGAAAAGAGTTCTTATTAAAACATTGAAATCCATGTCGCCATTAAAGTTAATATATCCCAAAGCTCCTGTATAAAATCCTCGTCGGGATTTCTCTAATTTACGAATAATTTTCATAGCTTCAATCTTAGGGCAACCTGTCACCGAACCGCTGGGAAAGGTGCTTTCCAGTAGATCAAATTGATCATAGCTTTTTTTTAAAACTCCTTCGACTGTGGAGGTCGCCTGAAACACCGTGGCGTATTCTTCGATGGTACGCATATTCTTGACATGCACACTTCCATAGTGACAGACACGGCCCAAATCATTTCTCTCTAAATCCGTGACCATGAGTAACTCGGCCCTCTCCTTAGTGCTGTTAAGAAGTTCCTCTCGGTTTTTTTGATCTTCCTCAGGGTTTCTTCCACGGGGCCTGGTTCCCTTCATGGGGCGAACTTGGGCAACGCCTTGACTGAACTTAAGAAATCGTTCAGGTGAAGAACTTAAAATTTGATGTGCGCCATCATTCAAATAAGCACTAAATGTCGAGGGAGATAGACTTCTTAAGTTTTTATAAATCTCAACGCCACCATCACCTTTAACATCACATTCGAAACGATGCGATAGATTAATCTGATAAATATCGCCATTAAAAATATGTCGTAAGGCTTTCTTAACTGCCTGGATGTATTGAACTTTGGAAGTGCTGTTTTTGATCTGGCGTCGGATGTCGCCCCCGAATGTTTTAGTCGGTGGTCCAGCTTTAGCATGAACTAGGTCCCCAATATCAGCCAAAGGCTGATCCGCCTTTGGCGGAGAAGATTTCGGGCCCGCCTGCCGGCGAGGCAGGGACGACATTATTTTATAAACAATGTAATCGATTTTCTGTTGCGCAGCACATTTTTGACGAACTCGGTCTTGATAAGGCAGCCCTGTAGCAGCAATCGTGATGGTTTGACTCTGATGGTCAATGCCGACAATACCATCATAAAGACCAAACCACATATCTCCTTCATAACCAAGATATCCGACAGCCCCACTGGCAAGGGTGGAAGAATCCGTCAGACCTAAATAAGGTTTAATGGCTTTTCTTAAGGCCTTGAAATTTTTGAGCTTGATCGTTTTAAAAGGGGCAAACCCCAGATAGGAAAAACGCCCGTCTACGCCTTCTTGCAGACTACTATCTAAAAGAAAAAGGTTTGGCTCATTTTTAAAAATGTCTAAAAGCTGTTCTGAGGAACCCTCAAAAGGAATTGTATGGGAAAAAATTTGCATGGCGCTAATTATAGCGAAAGCTGCTTAGAAAAGCGATGGTTGATTCGAGGAGACAATTTTAAAGACAGGTTTTTCAGTGCTAAATTGGCTGACAAATTTGCACGCATCATCAGCATTTTTATCAGAAGCCATTTCAATCATGCGAATCAAAACCTGGACCGTTAACTCCACGTCCGCCATGGCACGGTGTGTTTCAGAAACTTGAACCCCTAAAGACCGGGCTAAATAACCCAAGCGATGATTACTCAAGTATGGCAAAAATTCGCGGGCCATCTTTAAGGTGTCCACAGCTGGTGTGGAATCATTTAGTTTTCGCCCCGCTAAAGCCAATTCATAGCACAAAAACCCAAGATCAAAACGCACATTATGACCAGCTACGCATCCACCACCGATAAATGAAATTAATTGAGGCAAGGTGTCGCTCGCTAGCGGGGCACTTGCTACCATTTCATCGGTAATGGTATGAATCCGTGTAGCCTCAGGAGGAATGCTTCGACCAGGATTGACTAATGAGTAAAACTTATCAACGATCTTACCATCCTTCATCTTCATAGCTGCAATTTCTATAATACGATCCCCGTCCAAAGGCGATAAACCCGTGGTTTCAACGTCAAAAACAACAAACTCTGTGCTATAAATTTTCATCGAATTTTATTTATGATATATGCGACAGGCCTTGTTATCGGGTGATACGCCTGCTTTGAGGCTGCTACAAAAGGCATTCCAAAATCGTCCATGGTATTGATAAATGAAATAGCTCGCAAATCTTCACTAGCGCAAAGACGATTAAAGATAAATGCATTCAAACCAGTCATATGAACATTAGCTATTTCTAATAATACGCAAAATGTCTGAGAATTCAATAGATATCCAAAAGAATATGCTACGATTTCTTTATCTTCTTCGACGACAAACCCTCGAAGACCTAAAGGCTTGTGATAACTTAGAGCTAATTCATGCACAACTCTGTTTTCTTCAAGCATACTGCGATAGATTTCATCACTGTGTTTAGCTGAACGGTTCTTAGCCCAATCTTCATAAAGCCTTAAACAAGATTTTAAATCAGATTCTTCATAAGGACGAAACAATCCCTGATGATGCATTTGAAAATGATGAATATCGTGCCGCTGGCTTTTATAGGCATGTCCTTTTAAATCAATTAAATCCTGACGTCGATAAACATACTCTTGGGTTTTGGCATAGGCTTTAAATGAATCATCAAAAAATTGGAGCTGTGACTGTTGGATATTCTCTATCCTTGCAGTTCTAGGGTTAATTTGATTCATCTTAGTAAAACATTTTTCTACGACTGAAATCTCTAGTGTTTTGGCCAAGGGCGGCAAATACATAAAACAAGCGCCAGCTTGAGTGGCAAAAATGCAGAGACTTTGATCGATCACTTCAAATTCAAAGTCGAAGAAATCTTGCCAGAGAAAAATCGAACAAAAATGAAACGGGGACAGTTCATAAGATTGAAGACTCTTGTATTTTTCAAACAATGTTTTCTGAGCTAAAAGTCCTTCAATATTTCTCATACTTTAGACTCCAACATTAAATAAGAATCTTAATTCTGGCTCGAAATTAGAATAGTCATGCAACAGACGACTATTTTTTTGAAGAAAATCTTTTGTTTGAGGCTGGTTAAAAAACGTGTTCAGGTAGTCGACGTGCTGCTGGAAATCATCGTTCATTTCATTGTCCTGTATATGGGGACAGGCCAGGTGCACATACATCTTAATCCCTTGAGAAGTCTTTGAAAGGATAAATGGATATAATGAACATTCAAACGGTCGCTGCTGGTAAACCCCGCAGGTATTGTCTGATGGATTAAAAAAGACGCATTGCTGATGCTCCCCTGCAGCAACTGTCTTAACAAACCCTTGAGCATCTAACTGCGGAACGATCTCTTGCTCTCCAACCTTGGGCCTCCACGGTGACTCGCTTAATAGAAAACGACAGCAACCATCGCATTTTAAGCATACGTGGGAAGGAACATATTGTTTTATTGGATTTATCATTTTCATGTCATTCCCGAAAGTATTTATCGGGAATCTAGCACATTGTTCTGGATCCCCGACAGAAACATTCGGGGATGACAAACGTTTACTTTACAAGACTTCCTAATGCAATGTCTTTATCTGGCGCCAAAAGCCCCATAGCATTTTCATCTGAGGCTGCTAAAAGCATGCCATTGGATGTTTCACAGCGAATAACAGCTGGCTCGAGATTAGCCACCAACACCACTCTGCGACCAATTAATTGCTCTGGG
Organism: uncultured Planctomycetales bacterium; assembly: GCA_964583975.1. Classification (GTDB taxonomy): domain Bacteria; phylum Omnitrophota; class Gorgyraeia; order Zapsychrales; family Fredricksoniimonadaceae; genus JACQCF01. The sequence goes on along the minus strand of CAZOXU010000026.1, from coordinate 10,060 downwards.
GTATATGCTTTTCGAATACCCGCTACCACCTGGCGCTCTTCCTTGCCGGTGTCTAATTTGATCACATACAAGCGATCGGCATTAGGATGTTCTTTGACCTCTTTGATCTGGGCTACAATAAGTTCAATCTTCTTAAAATCTTCAATAGTTGCCATGTGACTCTCCTAACAGGACCCCGCCGTTTGGGCTAACGGCCCAGGCGGGGGTTCCATAAATTAATTTGGGGCCCATTATAATAGATTTCTCCAGATTTATATAGCGTGATCTATCAATCTCTGTTATACATTTGCTTGTGTCTAAAAAAACCATATTTCTTCTGCTGACCATTATTGCCGGCATTTTTATTGGTTGGCCCCATCTGAATTTTTACAATATCCTTTCCGTAGGTGATCACGGCCGCGATCTGTATGCTTATGATCAAGTCTATAAAGGCCTGCTCGTTGACCGCGATATTTGGTGGGTCTACGGCCCTTTAATGCCTTATTATTATGGGCTTTTCTTCCTTATCTTTGGGGTAAAGATTTCCAGCATTCTTTTAGGGAAATTTCTGCTTAATATCCTTTGCGGTGTCTTCTTCTATCTAGCTTCCGCGGTTGTAATGCCAGCCTTGTGGGCTTTCCTGGCTGCTTGTTATTTCCTGCAGAGCCAACAAGATTTCTTCTTTACCTTTAATCATATCGGCGGCATCGCAGCCGAACTAGCTGTCTTGTGGTTGATCTTAAAATACCTCTACAGCAAGGATCTGCGTTTTGGCTTCGGTGCCTTGGCAGCGAGCTGCTTATTAGGATTTATCAAAATTAATTTTGGCGTCACTCTTCTGGCTGCCACCCTGCTATCGATTGCTCTTATTAATTACACATCTAATAAAGACAAAAAGATTATTACAAGTAAGACTCGGTCATTTTATCTGTGTGGAGCGCTATTGGTTCCCTTGATATGGGCGGCGATCTACTGGATTTTTCTTAAAGACCTGACCTTGTATGAAATTCGTCAATGCCATCCTTACTTTGGCGATGATCAACCTTATCACAGAACTGTTTTTGAAACTGTTCCCTATTATGTAACCCAACATTTGCTAACAATTAAACATCATTGGATGAAATTCCAAAGCATCCTTGAACCTTTGTTGACGCTTTCACCAGCGATGCTCAACCCCATCGTTGCCCTGATGTTTACCATCATTACCATGACCTTTGTCTCAAATCTGATTCTTCATGCATCTACGATAGCTGCTCTGATGTTCTCGTTCACCAAGCAGTTTGATACTCAGCGACAGAAGTTCTGGCTAACGTTAGCCATTATTTGGATGATTTTTGCCCTCAACTTCCATGAATTTGTAGTCAGCGGTGTCTGGTATCGTTCGTTCTGGTCCCAACCATTTTTATTATTCTTTAACTTTTTTATGATTGCAACCGCGGCAGCCTTCTTTCCCCGCTGGCTGCGCTATTGTCTTGCTGGCTTTTGGATCGTCATCACTGTTGTGACAATCAGTATCTCGATCCCTTCGGCTCGAAGCAATTGCACGCCTGAGCGATTCCTAAATTTCCCCCGCGGCCAAATTTACGTTGGCAATGAACGAGGCTGGGTTGAGACCGTTAATAATGCCACGGCCTTCTTAAATCAAAACCTAAAGAAAGATGAGCTGTTCTTTGCTCTACCTTATGATTGCCTCTATTACTACACCACGGGCCGCCCCTCTCCCACCCGCCAGCTCATTTTTTTTGATCATATTAAAATACCCGCCCGACAAGAAGTCTCGATTATCAAAGAGCTTGAATCCAAAAAGACAGCCTACGTCTTAATCTCTAATCGTTATATGTCTTCCGAAACAGGCTTAGGAATTCTTGGAAAAACCTACTGCCCATTAATCTACCAGTACATTATGAATAATTTTGAGCCGGTCTATCGATATGGTGGTAACTGGCAGAGTGAACCTGGCTGGGGCAATAATCACGGGGTCATTATCTTCAAACGAAAATTAGGGACAGCGCCCTATTTTGTTAAATAGAACTTTCGAAAATAGGGCGCTGTCCCTAATTTTGAGTGCTCTGAGCCCAGTAATGCAAGGCGAGCGGGTCTCTTAATCCGTGTTTAAATCCTTCTTCGAATGTGGCTCGGGCTTGCTTATACTCTCGAGCTGCTAAATACTCCTGCCCTAAGAAAAAATATCCCCATGGATTTTGAGGATAATACTTACTCCACGCATAGGCCAGTGTGCGGTTGGATTTAAACCAACTATTCAATCCAACAGTTTGATAGATCAAGAAAGCTGCCAGCGCCAGAACTACAATGGCAGGCACTTTAGAACGCTTCCAATACCCCTTAAAAAAATGATCGATTACCAATACACTAACCACACAAAGCCCTATAGCTGGTAAATATACAAAACGATAGGCCATCGGATTGAGCAAGGCCATGATATTAGCAACTGGCAAATAGAAAATTACCATCCATCCTATAAAGAAAGCCGCCTCTTTGCTCTTTCGGCTGATATAAAAGCAGACTGTGCCGATCGCTGCAACGATTAAAAAAGCGCCCCACAGCCCCTCAGCAGGTGCATGTCTGGGAGGCAGCGGATAAATACCATCTGGAAGAAAAAATGATTTTATATACTCTCCTGTGATATTAAGTGCCAAGCTTACCTGTCCTGGACTTTGACTCCAAAGGCTAGGTGGATAAACATACCAATACACATATAAATAACCCCCTAGCAATAACCAAAACATGCTTTGAAATCTAAAAGCTAACTGCTTTCTTCTATAAATCCATTGATACATAAAAATCACCGCTGGTAAGGCCGCTGCGGATTCCTTGGTTAAAAAAGCCAACGCAGCACAGAGGAGCGATCCATAGTAATAGCCGCGGTCTTTGTAATCTCGAGCAAAATTAATCCATGCATAAACGCTAAGTAACACAAACATCGTGGCTAGCAAATCTCCCCTGAAACTAATATTAGCAACAGCTTCCGCAAAAATGGGATGCACCGCAAAGAGGCCGGCTGCGCATAAAGCCAGATGAGCAGCCATTAGTTCACATAAAATGATGTATAAAAGAGCTGCATTAAAAAGATGGATCCCCAAATTGGTCAGATGATACCCCCAAGCTTCTAGTTTAAAAGAAGCATAGTCTGCAAAAAAACTTAGCTTATCAATAAGCCTAAATGAAGGATTAATTGATCCTTTGTCAGTAGTCTCTTGGGTGTAATAAATAGTGTCTCGAATACCGCTGTGAATGGAAAAAAGGCGTGGAAAATTGTCCCAAGATCGATAGAAGGTATTTTGAACCAGCAATTGATTATCGTCGGCAACAAAACCATTGGACAGCGTGTTGGCGTAGGCTAAAAAACCCAATAAGATGATAAGAATGATATGCTTAACCGACATAGATAAAGCATTTTATCACATTAAACGTGTGCGTAGCGATCTTCTGCTTCTTTAGCGGGTTCCTGCATGCCAATTAACGGCCAGATATTCGTTACGGGTGTAATTCTAAAAATGATCGGAGTCAGTGAATTAACACCTTCACGCTTAACCTTCTCAAGCATAACAGGGTCAACGTCCATCTGCACACCATTGCCATCTTGGCGAATGGTCCAACCCATGCCCGTGGTGTTAAGATCAATACCCCCGAGATTCTCTTCCTTGCGTACACTTGTGCTGAGTGTAGGTTTCTTAACAGGAGCACTAGCCATAGCTGCATCCGTTGTCGATCCAAAATTCACTAACTGAATAGAAACAGGCCATTTACGAGAAGAAAAATCAACAATAGCCTCTTCAATCATTCTCTTTGTAATATCTACGTTATCGGCAATTTTCTCCCAGGGATAGGCATCTTGAACCTTACGGTTCTTATAAAGATCAGCGGCTAGATACGCTTTAGCTAAATTTCTTTCATCAACTGTAACAAAGGCTAGCCCTTTACCTAAGAAGTCTTGGAGAAACAAATAATTTCCTGGCCAGGCAGTGTTCATACCAATTTTATTATCTTCTGGTCGAATACCCACTGATTTTAAAACTTGAATAGCTTGCTGCAAGCTGTCGGGAGTTTTTATACTATTAAACTGAATATAAATATCATGGCCTCGATCGATCAATTCTTTAATAACCTTCATTTCAATCGTAAATAACTCTTTTAATTGATCGTCTCCCATCAGGGCTTCAAGACCATTAAATCCTAATGGAGGGTTTACCTCTTCTTGCAAACCTAATTCTTTATGTCCCAAAAGCTTTGCCAAATCATCACTTTGAATATCTAAGGTTTGATAAACTAATTTCGCATTAGGAGATTGCATTTTGGCTAGCAGCCGACTGCTTATTTCATGACGCAATACATCTGTTGCTGACTGAACTTCTATTGCGCGAATCAATCGCTCGATTTCTTCACGGGTTTCTTTCCCCAATAATTGACGTTTATTTGCATCGTCATAAGCTAAAAATGCTTGCGGATAGACCTTCAAATCACGATACATATCTGCAACTTTGAATGTCTGATCAAACTCAATGGAAGTTACCTCATGGTGTTTGGCTCCCACATTGACCTTGCTCTCAATCTCAGGAAGATCAATTTCGACATCTAATTGATTTTTGTAAATTGTTTGTCGAGAGAAATCAATGGTAATCATCTCTCCATTTGCAATGGCTGCCAAACTCTCAGCACCTGTGCTCACCTTGATGGCTGGAACGCGTAGTTTCTTACTGATTTCCAACACAGTCTGCGTTTGAGTCTCATCACTATATAAAATTGCACCTAAACGAGCTAACTGCTCTTTTAATTTATCATCCTTAGAATCATACTGCGATAAAATACCGTCATGTAGAAATACAAAATCTCCTACGTAACTCTTAGCTAAATCTTCTTTAGTTGTGACTTGGTATAATGGACGTGCTGCAGCACCTTTATTTAAAGTAGCTTCAAAATTTCGTAGCACAGTCTCTGCTGAAGCCACGACTGAATCTTCAATTTTCCCGTGTTTCAAAGTGGCACTTGCTGAACGTGTGATGGCGGCCACCGTACCTAAATAATCAGTTCCTGCATAACCACCCGTGGAGCCTAGAAGCATAAGAATTTCCTCAGCTTTCTCTGGGTCCACATTAACTAAGTTCACCAAGGCCTGACCACATAATCCGCATTTGATACCATATTTCTTAGCCATGCTTACCACATGTCGGATGGATTCAACCACAAAACGATGCGCCTCATTGAACAATGATCTCATCTTAGGATTGTCTCTATCAGCCCCTAAAGTTAATTGAGTTAAATCATTAGTACCAAAGGACAGAAATCCTTTACGGTTAATTTCAACGTTATAGTTGGTTTTAAACCAACGCTTAATTCCATTTTCATGTCGTTTTAAAACTTTAATAAAATCTTCAGCCTGAACGACATTACTAGGAAGCTCGACCATTTGCCCAACTTCTCTTAAATAAATAGGTTTTCCTTCTTTTTCACTAAAACTCTTTTCTTCCTGTTCCAAAATCGTTAAAAGCTGATCCAATTCTTCAGGAGTGGACACAAAAGGAAACATAAATCCAATATTGCTATATCCTCTTTTCACCTGGCGCAATAACATACGAATTTCTTCGACCAAAATAACCTTGTTCTCTGGTTTTAAAAGCCAACGAGCACCACGTTCACCCACCATGGTGGCAGCCTCTGGCACAGGATCAAAAACTTTAGAACCAATAAGCTCTGCAGCTTCATTCTTTTTAAAATCAATGCTACGATAAACAACCGTGTTGTCCGTCTGACTGTTGGCTGCAGCCATTGTTCCAACAGCTCCCCCATGGACTGCATCAAAGAATTCATTATAAGAAACATACCCACCAATTTGTTTGGTAAGCTTATTTAATTCTTCACTATCATTTTTTAATAATTCAATATCAGTTTGTTCATAGGTTGAACGACTCTTTAAAAAAGCGTCGCCAGATCGTCGATCTTTAAATCGCTCAATTAATTCTTCAGTTACATCCAAAGGAAGATTTTGACCTTGTCGACGTAATTCAACGCGTCGATCCAGGTAGGCCCTAAATTTCTCTAAAGCCTGACGTTCAACGACCGTCAAAGATTTATAAAACGCTTTTGACTTAGCGCTATTTCTTGATGATTTTAGATACAAATCAACAAGCAATAAATCATAAGCTCTTCCTGCTCGAGGATTAACATTTTCTTCAGCATAAGCAAATTCACCACGCATAAGGGCTACCCCATAATAGCCTTCATATTGAGACATTTTGGACATAGCTATCATGGGATGAGGCATGCCCATGATATAGGCAATGGGAGTAAATAATTTAGGAAGACGTTTTAAATCAATTTCTATGTCTCTAGTGCTCACAGGTAGTTCGCCAGCATAAACAGTTCCTACACCTGTCTCCTCACCAGCATTGGCATCCACTGTTACAATGCTTCCTGAAGTTTCAAGATAATCCGCTATTTCATGTGCCTTAGTAGCACCGACTGAATCAACCAATTTATCTAGCCAACTTTGAATACCAACAACAGTTGCAATACCAAGCTCTCGTGAGACAACGGCTGCATGAGAAGTTGCTCCACCCGAAGAGGCGATAACACCCATAACGTTTCTATATTTTAAAACATCAATGTAATCGGGAGTTGTTTCATTGGTTCGGATAATAATTTTATGACCCTGATCAGCCAACTGTTTAATTTCTTCAAATTGGGCGGTTAAATCCTTAGACTCATCAATTTTATAAATTTCTCCTGAGAAACTATTACGTGTAGGAATACCTTGAACCAACTGATCACCCACAAAAAGATTGCTCAATTGATCCTTTTTAGTGTGTATTCTTCTTTTTTCTGATCGAATATCATCAACATCCTTAGTTCTAACATAGGTATAATTAATCTTAATTTTCTGTGGCTCTTTAACATCCCCATCCACATTAGAAGGTCTTCTCTGGACAGTAACAGCTGTATTTGAACGGCTAAAATTCTTTCCTACCGCCCCTTCCATATCTACTAAATGATTGTAACCTTTGGCTTTCTTCAAGAATTCACGAGCAATTTTTCCAACCTGTTCATCGGTTGCAGAGAATTGACCACGCAATTGAGCTGGAACATCAGTAAATATAGTCTTGATTTTAGGGTCTTTTAAAAGAGCTTTTAAAAGATGTGCTAATTTATTAATTTGCTCTCGGTCGTATTTGAATTGAGCCAACTCATTTTCTGAAATATTTATTGAGGCAGTCTCATCAACTTTTTTGTCAATCAATCGCTCTAAAACATCTTTAATGATAAAGAATTCCGCATTATTCTTTATGTGCATTTTTTCATAAATATTTTTTTCATCTTTGTTCTTAATAAAAAATTGGGATGTATCTTTAGATTTTAATAAATCTAAGAATAAGCCTACTGCTTGTTCATCAATTTCTAGTGCTTGCAATACAGAAGCCACATACACTGCTTGTACCGTCTTTGTTCCTACTGACCTTGACAAAATATTGACATGCTCTCCGTTTTCATCTTCGAACACATGCACTAAAAAAGTATCTGGCATGGTTACGCCCTGGACAATCGATTCACCAATGCCGTAGGTCGTTGTAACTGTCACCACTCGACCCTTATTTAAATGTTCCGCTTCAGGGATTTTTTGAAAATCCATTGCCGTCCAACTAGAGGTCATCTCATGACCAAAAGCCACAAAGGAAATATCCACCCCAGCCATTGGCATGATGGTGACGCCCATGGCAATATTATCAATCTTTGTAAAATCATCTTTAGCTTCGTTAACTAAGGCCGCTGCTTCATTAAAACCATTGCGCTCTAAAGCACGTAATAATTTTAAGGAAGAAATGATCATGATATTAGGGCGACCATCTGCTCCTTGAATAGCTCTGGCGACGAGTTTATCTTCTTCATTTCCTTGTTTTAATTTAGCAACTATATCTGCCGTCAATTGTTTCTTAGGCAGAATTTTCCCAAAAGCACTAAAGACCATCATACTGTCGCGATATCCCAACACACGGGCGGTATAAAGCGAAGCAATACAATCTCGCCAACGTTTTACAACGGCTTCCTCACCTGATTCTCCTAAATACGTATCATGTTGTCCTGCATTAGCTCCTAAATTAATTCCTGCTAACTCAGGTATATTTAATGAAATATCCTCAGCCTTTCCAGAACTTCGGACAGCAACTACTGGTTGTTCAGTAATTTGAACCAATCGACGATAACCTTCACGAAGTGCTTGTTCAATAGCTGGTGGTATCGGGGTATTGGAAATTAACTCACGAATTTTTACACCTGCTTCTTCACGGGCTTTTTCATCAGCCGCATCCATTTCTTGTGTAATTCGGTAAATTTCTGGAAGCAGTTTAGGATCAGAACTTAGAAACTCAATTGCTGCAGTTGCTGTACCTGAGAAGCTTCGCAAATTATTGTTAGGATCATCATGCCAATATTTGGCAGCTTGATAAGATTTACCACCTACTAAACCTTTACCGTCTACTGAATCTAATAAAGATGTTTCTTCATCCCATAAAATAGGTTCTCTTCTTAACTCATCCAAGCTTCGAGCACTCATGGCTGCATCTTCACGATCGCCTTGGTCTTGACTTAGGGTAGGGGCTTTTTGATCCATTCCTGTTTCAAAAGACACCAGGGTCTTGCCAGTCAAAGATCGTGATAACATTGCTGCATCCGTTGTTGTATGTGGATTAGCAGCAGCTCCAGCAGCTAAAATACCACCTGAGAAATATTTACGCGGTCCAGCTGATGTTGCACCAGATCCAACGTCAGTTGGATCTGGGTCCTTAATGTAATTAAACACGCCTTTTTTATAGGCTTTCAAGTACTGCTCATAAATCTGCTGTTTAATATTTGCATCGTTTAAATCAATTCCTTTGACCTTAGATTGGTCGGCATACACCTGATTTAACAAAGCTTGTTTTAGATTCTTCTTATACCAGCTAGATAAAATAATGGCGTTAAATATCTGACGTAATGAAGCAAAATTTTTGCCGCTGTTGACTTCTTTTTCCAATTCAGGCAATACAATCTCGCGAATGATTTGGCTGCTTAGTTCACTTGCTTTGTTCCTCTGGGTCGCTTTCGCATCCAATCCTGTCTCGCTTGGCAACCTGCTTGGGGAGGCGGCCCCTTCGGGGACATGTCCCCTGGTTGGCATACCATTCTTGGACATCGCTAAATAATCTTCCTCCAACATCACTTTTAAATGACTGTCGACCACAAACGCTGTTTGATTGTGCTCAAAAACTTCCGCACGATCAGCTATAATCCATACCTTATTAAACGTGTTCACGGGAATTTGTGTGGTGCCATACATTTGCTGAGATTTAGCATAGACCTTATCCCAGAAAGTCTTTCCTAATTGTTTTTCAGGATATATTAAAGATGCGGTAATTTGTTTTAGGAGATAGTCTTGGGCTAGGAGGTCACGGCCCATATCTGTTTGGCCCAACGCATCAGGGATGATTCTATTTTTTTCGTAAGGAGAAAGGTTGACCCACAAATCTTTCTCTGGAATAGCCAAAGAGGCCAAGAAATATTTAATAAGTCGTTCACCTTCTTGCTTTAATGATTCACCAGCAAGCTGATCTTGACCAATATCCATAATGAAATCGAATAAAAAAGGATTATTTCGATGGATCTTTAATCCTTTAATCGTGACCGGTTCATAAGCTTGACTTAGGTTGACCATTGCACCCGCTTCAGGCAAGCCTAAAACACCGTTGGCATAAGATTTAGAAGGAACAATTAAAGAAAAAGAGAAACAAAAGATAATAATACTGCTTATGATTTTTCTAATCACGATTCGAATTCTCCTTAAGGTTTGGGGTCTATATATTTAGGAACAAGAATAGCATATTTTGCTTAATTGTCCACTAAGCATGTGTCTGTAAGCTGTTTATTTGGAATGACTTATGACTTTATTATAAAATCTATGCATAAAAAAACCTCTTCGTGAAAAAGAGGTTAAAAAACAGGGTTATTTCGAAGCTCAACGCGAAAGCTTTTAAACGAAAAAAACGGGGCCGACGAGACTTGAACTCGCGATCTTCAGCGTGACAAGCTGACATGT
>CAZOXU010000025.1:257-15920 GCA_964583975.1 uncultured Planctomycetales bacterium | reverse complement strand
ATAACATCATCCGTGAAATCGTCATCCCCGAACTCACCCGCGAAGTCAATGAAGGCGCTAACTTCGCTAAACTCAGACAAGTCTACAATTCTTTAATCCTAGCTACGTGGTACAAGAAGAAGATAAAAGATTCGATCTTGTCGCAGGTGTATGCAGATAAGAATAAAACGGCGGGTGTTGAATACGTAGGGGCGACCCCCCGTGGTCGCCCTCAAGAAGGGCAGGCACAGGGGCCAGCCCCTACAGACGTTGAATTAATATACCAACGCTATTTGCAAGCCTTTAAGAAGGGCGTCTACAATTACATCAAAGAAGATATTGATTCTGTCACTCAACAACCTGTGCCTCGCAAGTATTTCTCCGGTGGGGTTGATATGGCACAGATAACAAGCCTTGCGAATCCTGCCATTAGCTATACTTCAACGCTTCCTGCTAATTTAACTGTCAATCAAGATCGTGCCATGGTTGTTAACATGAAGGTGGGTGTCACAGATACCGCAAAGAAATCGCTTAAGCAGCAGTATGAAGAACGATTAGCTGATTTAATAAAAATAGACTGGAAAGATTTGTCAAAGGAAACAAAAGAAGTGTTCCAGGTAATTGGGATCAATGATGGTATGGTAGAAATGGCAAAAGCATCAGGAAGAAACGCTGCAGATTTATTTGTGTATGGTTTACCTGAAGTTCGTCAAACCTTTCATACTACGGATCAATTTAAAGAAGCTTGGAATGATTTAGTAAAAGTGGTCAAAGTGGCGGGCCCATATGCTAGTTATTTGTTTTGGTATGGATTTAGTATTACAAATGAATATCCCGATGCATCGGATCAATGGTTGTTATACACCAAGAGAATTGTTGGAATTTTGAAATTTTTAAATGAGGATCAGATTGAGTTTTTTATTGAGATGTCAAAAAGATTTAATATTACAAAGAAGCTTACACAAGAGTCTTTTTCAATACAAAATCCTTTTGATTTTGTATCATTTTTATTAAGTTGCTCTTTAAATAAATATACCAAAGAAGAGGTGTTGACAAAATTTCTTGAACCATTTGTGTTTGTCTATCCAGATCAACTTACAAGCGAGAATTTATCTCAATTAGTTGATTCTTTAGAGAACAACAAAAATCTGCGCTATTTTTTGTATTACGTTTCAATCGGTAGGGGTGTCTCAGTCGAAGTTAAAGAGCTTGCTAAGAAACATATCAAACAGAAGAATTTATTTAAGACGCAAGAAATAATCGCCAAACAATTAAAGTCAGGAAAGAAAAAGGTGTTAGCGGTACAGAATATTAAAGATGGATTGGGTGATGAGATTATTCGAATGGCATCTTTGATGCAGAGTTTCTTAGATTACAATCCAAATGTTGAAATCACTATCATCACTAATAGGCCTTACTTATACGATCATCCTAGGGTTAAGACTCTGTCAGTATCGGATGTTGCACATTTGAAAGATTTGAAAGGTAAATATGATGTAGTGGTCAATCATTATGATACTGAAAAACCTCAGAGTGATTATATTGAAGATATGCTGAGATCTGGCGGAATAATAAAAGAAGCCCCTATTTTAATAGTGACTAACAAAACTACTGATGATTTTGTTTATGAACAATTAAGGATTAATGGGGTGCAATACGCTTCTAATCTTGGCTTAAGTAATAGGAGGGCCCTCAATGTTTATGAAGCAACTTTTAGGTTAACTGCTGAGCTGGGGTTACCTTTGAGAAGTGCAGAAGAACCCGGCTCTTTAATGAGAGGGCAAGCATATGGGCCTGCCCAGAAAAAATGGCGAGCAATGATGGAGCAGGTTGGTAATGTTTTTCAGAATGGGAAATTTAGAAATCCAGTAGTGTTGTTAAATCCTTATGGATGGGAGTTAGAAGCTAAAGGTTTTGGACGAAAGGCAAAAGAAAAACGCGAGCTAGTTAAGATAATGGAGCAAGTCGTTTCTAAAGGCTATAAGGTTGTGCTTGTGCCTAATGGAAAAGAGTGGGGCAGTAAAACAATAGCAAGTAGCTTTATTCAAGATTTACCGAGAAATATTAGAAAGAATTGTATTGTAGCCGATGACCCCTCAGAAGACCCCAAGTCTTTTAGAAGTTTTATCGAGTATTCCGATTATGTTTTAACAGTAGAAGGCGGAATGATGCACAGAGCTTACAGTATGGGAAAACCTTTTGGTGTTTTATTAAGAAGTGATGCGGCAGCAGAAACGGAGCCTGAAAGATGGATTCCTTATGGAATTAGCTCTAGACAAGGTGTGATTAAGGATGGAGATGATATTCCTATAGATGCAGCTATGTTGACTGGAGAGAATTTTCTTGAAGAACAATATAACAATCAATTGGCAGGTGTACTGAAAATTGATTGGAGTAACCTACCTGAAGGAACAAAAAAAGTTATTCAACTTCTTGGTGTTAATGAAGAGTTGGTTCAAATGGCCAAATCTGCTGGGCCTGGTGCTGGAGCTTTGTTCATACATGGTTTACCTAAGGTGAGACATCTCTTTAATACAATAGATGAATTTAGGGCAATTAGAGGGGATTTAGTAGAGATGACAAAGGCTGCAGGTTTTAATGCCATGGATTTATTTAATCACAGTTTTTATGTTGAGAGCAAGCTTTGTAATACGCCTGATGACTTTAAAATTGTTAGTAATGGTTTTATTAAAATGACTAAAGCAGCAGGCCCTCAAGCAGGGTATTTATTTGGTTTTGTATTGCCGCGTATGTGGAGCTTATATACAACTCCCGGAGAATTTAATAAGGTTGCCGATGGTTTAGTAAAGATGATCGAGGCAGCTGGGCCGAATGCGAAATATTTACTTAGGTATGGAATCCCAGCTGTGCTGCTGATTTTTAATTCCCCGGATCAATTAAAGAGCAATTGGGATCTTTTAATAAAAGTAGCGAATGCGGCAGGAGCGAATGTTGGATATATTTTTAAGTATGGAATTGCTGCTGTCAGGCAGTATTCGACTTCAGAGGAAAGTTTGCTTGTTTATACGCAAAAAGTTAATAAGGTTCTCAGCTTTTTAGATGAAGAGCAGGTTAGCTATTTCTATGGTTTACCGATAGGATTTGCGATTACAAAAGCCATGACAGATGGGTATGAGGTCAGTAATCGCTATGAATTTGTCTATTTTATATTTACTCTTTTTATGAAAGGCACAGAAGATGATCGTATTTTGACCAGGTTTTTAGAACCATTTGTATTTACTCATCCCGAAGAATTGACGGCTCAAACCTTAGAGAAACTTCTTGATTATTATAAGGAGCGCGGAGAGTTCAGATATTTCTTATATTATTTGTCTAATAGTTCTCGTGCTACACCGGACGTTAAAAGTTTTGCCCAAAAGTACATCCAAGACAATGGTCTATTTGGTTGGAGACAGCAACAAATTTTAGAACAGTTGAAGTTAGGAAAGAAACGAGTTTTGGTGGTGCATAACATGGAAGATGGATTAGGTGATGAGCTTGTAGATGTAGGGTCATTGGTTCAAAGTTTTTTAGATTACAATCCAGATATTGAAATCACCATTTTTACGGCAAGACCATACTTGTATGATCATCCCAGAGTCAAAGTTGTTGAAATAGAAGATGTTCAAAAAGGCAAGAAGGAGTGGTATGAATTTCAAGCTACATATGATGTGGTGATTGATCACTATGAAGATGAAGGATTCAAGAATAATGATTTGGAAAAAGCCCTTCAAGCCAGCGCTGTTGAAACAAGAGCTTTTATTAACATTAGAAACAATAAGAATAATGATGATTTTGTTTTTGAAAAATTTGCTATTAAAGGATATGACTATGCTGGTAGGTTGGGTTTGAATAGGGCAAGGACAAACAATGTCTATGAACCAACCTATAGATTAATTGCTGAATTAGGATTGCCTTTGAGAACGGGAGAGGAAAAACGAGGGTCGAATTCTTTAAGCGATGGTGTTCCTTATCTGCCAGCCCAGGAGAAATGGCAGGCGATGATGTCCTTGTTAGGCAATGAAGTTCAAGATGGGAAATTTCAAAGTCCAGTCGTAGTGCTGAATCCATATGGAGGCTTGAAGGAAGAGAAAGGGTTTAGCCGAGCGCCTAAATCCCAAGAAGAGTTGATCGAGATCATTACCCAAGTTGTTTCTAGGGGTTATAAAATTGTACTTTTGCCAAATGGTAAACCATGGGGAACAAAGCGACTTGCAGATAATTTGATAAATTCTTTACCTAAGGAAATTGCTCGAAACTGTGTTGTTGCCGATGAGCCAGCCGTAGATCCTAAGTTTTTTAAATATTTTATAGAGTATGCTGATTATGTTTTAACAGCAGAAGGCGGAATGGTGCATTTAGCTTACAGTATGGGAAAGCCTTTTGGTGTATTAATGAGATTTGCTTCAGGTGGCAGCGAATGGATTCCTTATGGTAGAAGTTCTAGACAAAGAGTCATTGAGGATGTTAGCTATGCTTTGAGAGAAGATTTTCCGCAGAGAACTAAGGTTTTTGATAGCGCCATGACGGGAAAGTTTTCTTATACGAACAGTGCCAATCAATCGATCGTTTATGATGGATTAACTAGAAAAGTTTTATCTCAAAAGGGAGAAGAAATAGACTCATTTGATGCACAAGATGCTCGAAGAAATTGGAACGTAGAATTATTAGAACTAAGTATTCAATTAAGAGATGCTAGAAGGAAGGTTTGCGAATACTTGCGTGATAAATATCTTTCTATGGGAGGGGCTTCATATGAATTTCAGTTGGGCAATGAAGACAGTTGGACCAATGAATATATCCGACGGATTAAAGATTATATTCAAAGTAATTTTAGAAGAACGAAAGACTCTCATTTAGAAGGCCTTGAGAGAAGATTAAAGATAGCAGAGAAGTTATTTCAAGAAATAATACAGTATAGAAACCATTCGCCTGAAATTTTTCAAAGAGTAGCATTAGACAGAGATCAGCGTAAGATTCTTGCCATTGAAGCTTTGGGAAAAACAAAAACCACTCAACTTGTTAATATTTATGTAAATAACCAGACAGCTGGGGGTGTTTTGGGAAGAGCCAAAATCATAGCAGATGGTATTGCATCGCTTGCTCCGTCTGCAAAGATAAAGATATACGTATTTGGAGAGACTAGGCCGCATGGTTTTCAATTTGATAATGTAAATTCAAGAATAGAGATTATTGGGATCAAGTATCAAGATGAAATAGATAAAAGTGCCAATGTTCATGTGGGTGTCAGCCAAAGTTTCAATCCCGCATTTGGTGGTATTAGAGTTAAAAAAGGAGATTCTACCTTTCGAGTGTTTCATCCAACGTATGTACAAGGTTTTAAAGATGAGGAAGTCGGTTACTTTAGTTTAACTACAAATAACGATTTACAGGATCCTTATGGCACGATGTATTTAGATAAAGGATTATTAGAAAGAAAACAACAGAGAGATCAATGGTCGGCAGATGAGCTAATGAAGCAGAGGATTTTATGGTTAAGTAAAAACCTTCCCAGATCACAATTAAGCAGTTTAAATCGATTAAGTGAGCAAGAAGGATGGAGAGTCGCTTCTAGCATTTGGACTACGGGATATTTTCAAGATATACAAAATTTCTTAGAAGAAATGGATATTTTACAGCAAAAACTTTCTAAGGATGAGACTGCTTCGGCTCTGCCTTTTGTAGAAGGAGGTCAACAGATTGTTTTTAATTTAGTTCCTGGTAAGTTAAGAGACCCAAGATTAAAGATCCAGGATTTAGTGGATCGAGGGTTTACAGTGATTAGAAGTGATGGGGCGGTTTTTGTTAACTCTCGTATTAAAAAAGTTCCTGTGACTGTAATTTTGCACGACACAATTCGTAATAGCCAGTTTAAAACTTTGTTATCCCAGCTCAACGGTTCTGTTAAAAGAAACAAGGATAATCAATTTTTTATCGATTTCCCTGTGTATGTCACAGGCAATGCTTCCTGGTTGGAAGCTATTTCTTCAGGCTCAATCTTTATTCATGATCAAAATGATACACAAGTAAATAATAAGAAAAACATGCTAATGTCCACGATTATTAGACAATTAACATTGGAGAAACCAGATTTGAATTGGCAAGACCTAGAAAAAGAAGCTGAGCAGATGGTTAATAAGTTTTTAATGGGAGAACAAAAAGATGGTTCTCAGTATGAGGATTTGGAAGAAAGAACCCGCGAAGCTAGAAGGTACTCGGATGTCATGTTTAGATTTAATACGATTGATGACATAGTCATGGATTTGGCAAGGAGATTGCCAGCTCAAGCTGATAGCGCTATGAATACCAATAAAGGGGGTATTGATTTTAATGCTGACAAAATAAATTTGCAGATAAAAGGTAATGGTGGTGAACTCAAATTTAATATTGATCCTGCTATGTTGCAACAGCTTCAAAATGCCCCAGGCTTTGAACCTCTCATTATCAATATCCATCCTTTAGAAGATTTACGGATTTTTCTGGGTGCTAATTAAGACAATTTGGCTGGCCCTGCCTGCCGGCAGGATGCCGTGCCCCTACAATGCTTAAATTCACACTTGTTAAGGCCAGCCTTTGATGGTAGTATTTTGCCTATGTCAATTTCCCCTAAAGATGTCCAATATATCGCTTCTTTAGCCAGAATGCACGTGGCTGAGGATAAACTTAACGAATTTACCAAAAACCTGACAGATATTGTAGGTTACGTTGAACAATTACAAAAATTAGACTTAAAAAACGTCAAACCAACCAGCCATGCTGTGCCTCTTTCCAATGCCTTACGTGAGGATGTGGTTAAACCATCCTTATCTAACGCGCAAGCCTTATCGATCGCCGTTGAGCACAAAGATAGCTGTTTTAAAGTCCCCTTGGTCATCGAATGAAACTTCACTCGTTAAGCGCCCATCAAATTTTAGAGCTTTATAAAACCAAGCAGGCTTCACCTGAAGAAGTACTCAAAGATGTTGTGTCTCGCATCGAACAAGTCGAATCTAAAGTCCATTCCTATGTTCGTCTGACAGGCCAGCCAGTAGCTAAGAGCGGCTCGATGCCTATTCCAATTGCTATTAAAGACAATATGTGTACCTTAGGGCAGGAAATTACCTGTTCTTCCAAAATTTTAAAAGGCTATGTAGCTCCTTACGATGCCGGTGTTATCGAGCGGGTGAAGCAAAGCGGGGGAACAATTTTAGGCTTCGCTAATATGGATGAATTTGCCTTTGGTTCTTCTACCGAGAGTTCCTGCTATGGTCCAACCTTTAATCCTTGGGATTTAACCAGGGTGCCGGGCGGCTCGAGCGGGGGTTCAACAGCTTCCGTGGCAGCTGATGAAGCGGTGTGGGCGCTAGGTTCTGATACCGGTGGTTCGATTCGCCAGCCAGCCTCATTTTGCGGTATTGTGGGAATGAAGCCAACCTATGGACGTGTGTCACGCTACGGGTTAATTGCTTTTGCTTCGAGCTTGGATCAGATTGGTCCGTTGACTAAGGATGTTACTGATTGTGCGTTATTGATGAATATTATTGCTGGTTATGATGAGCGTGACTCGACTTCAGTCAACACGCCCGTGCCAGATTACACCAAAGCTTTGATCAATGATGTTAAAGGAATCAAGATTGGTGTTCCTAAAGAAGCTTTTGTTGAAGGACTGGATCCGCAAGTCCGAGCAGCTGTGGAAGCAGCCATCGAGCAACTCAAGAAGCAGGGAGCCATCATTAAAGAAGTGACCTTGCCTAATACGCCATACTCGGTGGCAACCTACTATGTGATTGCAACAGCCGAGGCAAGCTCGAACCTGGCTCGGTTTGATGGTGTGCGCTTTGGTCTTCGCAAATCGCCGAGCGGCATTCGCAAAAATGCTTTGATTGATATGTATGAAGAAACAAGGGCCCAGGGATTTGGCGATGAAGCCAAGCGTCGTATTATGTTAGGAACTTATGTATTGTCTTCAGGTTATTACGATGCTTATTATCTTTCAGGCCAGAAGGTGCGTACACTTATCAAACAAGATCTGGATCAGGCTTTCAAAGAATGTGATGTCATCTTAACGCCTACAGCACCAACAACAGCATTTAAGGTCAACGAGAAAGTCTCCGATCCGTTATCCATGTATTTATCCGATATTTATACAATTCCAGCGAACCTGGCGGGTATTCCATCAATTTCTGTTCCTTGTGGGTTTAATAAAGAGGGACTGCCAATTGGCATGCAATTGATGGGCCGGGCGTTTGATGAAGAAATGTTACTGCGTGTCTCTTATGCTTACGAACAAAATACACCCTGGCATACGAAAAAACCAAATTTATGAGTCAACAATTTGAAACAGTCATCGGGCTAGAAGTTCACTTGCAATTATCTACCAAGACGAAAATCTTTTGTGGATGTGCCAATGTCTTTGGTTCGAAGCCTAACACCAATGTTTGTCCGGTCTGCTTAGGTCTGCCTGGGACCTTGCCGGTTTTAAACCGTCAGGCTTTATTATCTGGAATTAAGGTTGGTTTAGCTTTGAATTGCCAGATCAATGATTTCATTAAGTTTGACCGTAAGAATTACTACTATCCTGATCTACCCAAAGGCTATCAAATCTCGCAGTATGATTTTCCTGTAGCTCACGATGGTTTTGTGATGATTAAAAATGGTTCTAGCGAAAAGCGCGTGGGGATTAAGCGCGCCCATCTGGAAGAAGATGCAGGCAAGCTTATGCATGATAATTCGGGAAATTGTTCCTTGGTTGATTTTAACCGAACTGGCACACCATTAATTGAAATTGTTACCGAAGCAGACATGCGCTCTTCACAAGAAGCTTATGATTATTTAACAACTCTAAAGTTGATTCTGATGTATTTGGATGTGTCTGACTGCGACATGGAAAAAGGATCACTGCGCTGCGATGCTAACGTTTCTATTCGACCTTTAGGTCAAAAAGAATTTGGAACTAAGACTGAACTCAAGAACATGAATTCATTTTCAGCAGTTAAAAAAGCCCTCGACTATGAAGTAGCTCGCCACACCCAGGTGATTTTATCAGGTGGTAAGATTGTACAAGAAACCTTACTTTGGAATGATGAAAAGGGTGTCACTATAACGATGCGTTCGAAAGAGCAGGCGCATGACTATCGATATTTCCCAGATCCCGATTTAGTACCTTTCACAGTTGATTCTAAGATTGTTGATCAAATCAGGGCTGAATTGCCAGAATTACCCCAGGCTAAGATTGAACGATTTGTGAAGCATTATGGTTTAACCCAATATGATGCTGGTGTCCTGGCTGCGGATCCAAAGGTTTCTGAATTTTTAGAAAAATGCTGCAGTTTATACAATCAACCTAAAAAAATAGCGAATTGGTTAAATGGGGCTATTCTTAAGGAAATGAATGAACGTAAGGCCAGCTTGGTTGAATTGAAATTAACCCCTGAGAATCTGGTTGAACTTATTAAAGCCGTTGAAGAATCGGTGATTAGTAATTTAGTAGGTAAAGATGTTTTGGGCCTCATGCTCGAGTCAGGAAAAGGGGCTAATCAGATTATTCAAGACAAAGGTCTGGCTCAGGTCTCTGATGATTCAGCTCTGATGAGTATTATTGAAGAGATTATTGGACAAAATCCAGCGGTTGTTGAACAGATCAAGCAAGGTAAACCCTCAGCAGCAGGGTTTTTAGTAGGTCAAGCTATGAAGAAAAGTGGTGGTAAGGCCAACCCTAAGAAACTCAACGAGCTTATTACCAGGAGAATTACTAATGTTTAAGAAATTATTATCGTTGATCTTTGTGTTGACTCTAAGCGTTGCTTCTTTGGCTTTTGCTGAGGAAGAAAAGAAAAAAGATGCCAGCAAAGACGCTAAAGATGATCTGTATTCCAAGGTTGAGATTTTTAGCTACGCTTTAACAACCATTCAATCTGAATATGTGGATGATAAAACTCCTAAAGATTTAATCTATGGTTCTCTTAAAGGGTTATTGTCATCGTTAGATGCGCATAGCCAATTCATGGACCAGGACGATTACAAAGAATTAAAGTCTGAAACCGAAGGCAAGTTTGGTGGAATTGGCGTTGAAATTACCATGAAGGAGGGTTTATTAACTATTATTACTCCCGTTGAAGATACGCCAGCTTGGAAAGCAGGTCTTAAAGCCGGCGATAGAATTGTTAAGATTGAGAAAGATGTAACGCGTGATTTGACCTTGGATGATTGCGTTAAGCGTTTGCGCGGAAAACCAGGAACAACCATCAATCTTACGATCTTACGTGAAGCTGAAGGATTGGTTAAAGAATTTACCATGAAAAGAGAGTTGATTCATGTGCAGGATGTTAAAGATCCTCACTTAATCGATGGCTCGATTGGTTATATCCGGTTAACCGAATTTCGCGAAGGTTCTTATAAAGAATTTCATGCTGCTTTAAAGAAGCTCAAAGAGCAAGGGGCTGATAGCTTGATCATTGATTTAAGAAATAATCCAGGCGGGCTATTAAATATAGCAGTTAAGATCACCCAAGATTTTTTGCCTGCTGGTAAGACGATTGTTTCAACCAAGGGAAGAATTCCAACCAGTGACACGATTTCTAAATCTAATAATTCTAATGGTGAGTTTTTGACCCTGCCTATGGTGGTTTTAATTAATGAGGGAAGCGCCTCGGCCAGTGAGATTTTTGCAGGAGCTATGAAAGACAATAAAAGGGCTGTGATTGTGGGAAGTCAGTCATTTGGTAAGGGTTCTGTTCAGTCCGTAATCCCTTTACCAGATGGTTCAGGGTTGCGATTAACCACTGCTAAGTATTTTACGCCTTCTGGGATATCGATCCATGGCAAAGGAATTACCCCTGATGTGGTCATTAAACGTACGCCTAAAGATGAAGAGAAAGATGCGGATAAGGCCAAAGATAAAAAGGACAAGAAAGATATTGAACAGGTTTTTGAAGATGTAGGCAAGATCGATGATCCTCAAACAGAAGCTATGAGCGAACAGAAGAAAAAAGAATTGGAACAGAAAAAGAAAGATTTAGAAGATAATCAATTGCAAGCTGCGATCAATGTCATTAAAGGTGTTAAAGTTTATCGAGCTTTTAGCAATTCTAACTAACAATGGTCAAAAAGAAGAAAACTCCTTCAGGAAATAAAACAGTAATTAAAGCCACCGTGATCATTATTTTGGTATTTTTATTGGTGGCTGGTGTTTTTTTATTGTTTAATCAACCTAAGAAAGAGCAGCCAGTTGTTAAGCCTAAACCGCCAGTCATCCGCGTAGTGCCTAAGCCCGTTGCTGTTCCTGTTAAACCTAAAAAACCTGTGGTGGTTGAGAAATTGCCTGTTGGAAAGGGAGCCAAGATCGCTTTTGTTTTGGATGATTGGGGATATCGTATGAGTAATTGTCATTATTTAAAAGAAATCAAAGCTCCTTTAGCGATTGCTGTATTGCCTAATCTTCGTCATAGCGATGATATTATGAAATGTGCGGATGTTTATAATAAAGACATTATGTTGCATCTGCCGCTTGAGCCGTATATTAATCGTGATCCTTATCCAGATAATTATTTGATTACCACAAAAATGTCGCGTGCCAATGTGGAAAAACTCATCAATGAAACGTTTAAGAAAATGCCTTTAATTATTGGTGTCAACAATCATATGGGTTCTAAGGCTACCGAGAGCAAGTCCTTGATGAAAATTGTTTTTAAGAAGATCAAGGAGAAGGGATTGTTCTTTGTGGATAGCATGACAGCTCCCAACCATTCTATTTGTGGCGAATTGGCTGATGAAATGAATGTCCCATTTGCGGAAAGAAATGTGTTTTTAGACAATGTTAATACTAAAGAAGCTATTGAAAAACAATTTGTCGATTTAGCTCAAAAGGCACGCCGTAAAGGCTATGCCATTGCTATTGGCCATGATCGCACCTTGACGATGCAAGTCTTGCTCGAGCAGATCCCTATTTTACAGAAACAAGGTTTTGAAATAGTTCACGTCCAAGATTTGCTACGTAATAAGAATTAAATTTTTAATTGTCATCCCCGAACGTTTTAATCGGGGATCTAGGTACTATGATCTAGATTCCCGATAGAAGCATTCGGGAATGACAATAAACACAGATAAATTAATCATGAATATTCTAGGCATAGAAACGTCCTGCGATGAGACATCGGCAGCTGTTGTTAGCGATGGGGTAAAGGTCCATTCGAACATCGTTATTTCCTCTTTAAAAGAGCATGCTGCTTTTGGAGGAATAATCCCTGAAATCGCGTCACGTCGTCAGATAGAATCCATTTATACAATTGTATCTCAAGCATTAATTCAGGCTAAGATGTCCTTAGATGATATTGATGCCATTGCTGTCACCACCAAGCCTGGTTTGATAGGATCTTTATTAGTAGGGATCTCTTTTGCTAGGGCCTTATCTTATGCCATTAAAAAGCCTTTAATTGAAGTCGACCATATCCAGGCGCATTGGTATGCGAATTTTCTACGTTTAAATAATGATGCCAATCCACTGCCAAGTCTGCCTGCCATAGGATTGGTTGTTTCAGGAGGACATACCAGTCTTTTTGAAATCAAGGATTTTAAGAAGGTGAAGCTGCTGGGCGCCACGCGCGATGATGCGGCCGGAGAGGCTTTTGATAAGGTGGCCCGTCTTTTGAATTTAGGTTATCCTGGCGGACCCGTGATTGATCGGCTGGCTAAGGAAGGGGTCAATGAATCTATTCGTTTTCCTAAGAGCCGGCTTGAAAATCGATACGATTTTAGCTTTAGTGGGCTTAAAACAGCAGTTTTATATTACACCCAGAAAAATAAAGATTATAAGGTCCAAGAAGTTGCCTATTCTTTTCAAAAGAGTGTGGTGGATGTATTGACGGATAAGGCCATAGAAACAGCGTTGGCTAAGAAAGCTAAGACTTTATTAATTGGTGGAGGAGTGGCGGCTAATTCTGCTTTAAGAAATAGATTGGTCGAACAAGGAGCTGCCCAAGGGGTCAAAGTCCATTTTCCTCCATTTGCTTTTTGTCTGGATAATGCAGCCATGATTGCAGGTTTTGGCTACAGAATGATCGAAGGTTGACTTTCATAGGGGAATTTGTATATACTAGGTTCAGATCCCTCGCTAATGGCTCGGGATAAATTTCGTCCCGTTAAGATTCGGGACTCATTTAGGAGATTAGATGGCTTTTATACGTCGTGAACCCAAGGAACCAGTTGTTGAAGAGAAAGTCATCGAAATTGGCGCCCAAATGGATGGTGCGTTGAGTTTCGGAGATCCCGTGAATCTTAAAATCATGGGTCGATTTTCTGGAAAGCTAGATACCCGAGGGACATTAACCATAGGGCCTAACGCCTTTGTAGATGCCAATATCCAGGGCGATAATATCATTATTGCAGGCAAGGTCAAAGGTAATGTGTCAGCCAAGAAAATGTTGGTTTTGATGCCAACTGCTGTGCTGACAGGAGATGTGGCAACCCCTAAATTAAATATTGTTGAAGGGGCTATTTTTCAAGGTCGCTGCCAGATGTTAGATGATTTCTTGAACCTTGAAGACTTGTCGCAATACCTTGAAATTGAACCTTCAGCCATTGAAGAGTTGGCAGCTACAGGAAAGATTCCAGCGATTAAAGAAGACAGTGGTTGGAAGTTTGAACGAGTCAAGATTGATCAATGGGCTTCTGCAGGTAGGGTTAAATGATGAACGGACAATATATCAGCGTACGTGAAACCGCCCAAATTCTAGGCATATCCGAGAAGAAGGTTATGGATATGATTGAAGGGGGCCAATTGCAAGCCTACCGCATTGCGGATCAGTTTTTACGTCTTAAACGTAATGAAATTATGGAAATGCGCTCTAGTGGCCAGGTGGTTAGCGAAACGATCCACCACGATTATACTTCAGCCGAAAAGCTCAAAGATTTCTTCTATTTCAATGATTTTTACCTCGTAGCCTTCCTGATTATCTCCGTTTTGTTGTACGTCATTTTCTTTGTGAATGCTTAAAGTATCATCTAAAAAAACCGGTATACTTTTAGGGATTTTATTGTATAATTTCTACTCAATTTCCGCCGTAGGTCGATCAGCTGTTGCTGAAGCCTTGGCTGAAGCTCTGACTTAGGATAGTATTATTCTATAGTTAAAATTTTAAGTTAATGCTTTGCGCCTGTAGCTCAATTGGATAGAGCATCAGTCTACGGAACTGAGGGTTAGAGGTTCGATCCCTCTCAGGCGCGTTCTTCTTCGCTCCAATTTTTTCGAATTGGAGCTTCGAAGAAACAAGTTCCTATATATGACTAAGAAAAATATTTCCCAGCAATCTGCCGATCTTTTAACTAGCCTTGTTCAAGAAGTTAACTCGCCACTCAAAACTATTTCTTTAAGTTCTCAGAAATTATTAGATGCCTATAAGGGCAAGGATTTCGAATACATCTCCTATAAGGATTTTCAACGCCTGCTTTTTACCTTAGAGCAAATGAATAAGCAGATCCAGCGCTGTTATCATAGCGCCCAGAGTTTGGCTGGTTTAAATAAGTCTACGGTTCGTTATGAATCTTGCGACATCAATGCGGCTATCATTGATGTTTTAAAACTTTTTAAAAATAAATTATTGCGTTCCAAAATTGAGATTACTCTTCGATTGTCTACAAAATTACCTAAAGTGAAACTCAATCTTTTTGATTGTCGTCATATTATTCATAATATTCTCAGCAATGCTATGCGGGCCTTGCCAGCAGGTGGCAATATCAAGATCCACACTTCTTTGGATAATCCTAGTCAATCGGTCATGGTTGAGATTTCCGATGATGGGGTGGGAATGTCGCAGCAGCGTTTAGCTAAAGTTTTCGAGCCTTTTTTTATTACCAAGGAACAAGGGGTAGAAAAGGCCTCAGGCCTAGGTTTATCGATTGTTTACACAATTGTGCAGGCTGCAGGTGGTTCCATCAATGTCCGAAGTTCTCTTCGTAAAGGCACCCAGGTTAGGATGCTTCTTCCGGTAAATAGTTAATATGATTAATCTTGATGAAATGTTTATGCAAGAGGCTCTTCGGGAGGCTAAGAAAGCAGCTGAGCTTGATGAAGTGCCCATTGGAGCTGTTGTTGTTTGTCAGAACAAAATCATTGCGCGAGCGCATAATCAGGTAGAAACCTTGAAGGATCCCACCGCCCATGCCGAAATGATTGCAGTAACGTCAGCTACTAATTATTTGGGCTCGAAGTGGTTGCAGGAATGTAGGCTCTATGTTACAATCGAGCCCTGTTCGATGTGCGCTGGAGCATTAGTTTTGGCGCGTTTGGGAAGTGTATGTTTTGGGTCTTGGGACCCTAAAGCTGGTGCCTGCGGTTCCATCTTAAATATCGCTAATCACAAAGCCCTTAACCATCGTCTTGATATAAAATCTGATGTTTTATCTGAGCAATGTTCCGTTTTGCTCAGTGAGTTCTTTAAAAAGAAGCGAAAGAAAAACGCAGTAGAAGAGAATTAGCAAAAGACCTCTCACCCCAAAACACGGGGTTCGAGGTCCAAAAAATTACTTCGTAATTTTTTGGAGAGGTGGCAGAGCCGAAGCGCCGAAGGCGCGAAGGTCTCGAACGAAGTGAGAGATCTATAGTACATATGATTCCTCGCCTTAAGTTTGGCTCGGAATCCAAAATTACAAAGTAATTTTGGAGAGGTGGCAGAGCCGAAGCGCCGAAGGCGCGAAGGTCTCGAACGAAGT
>CAZOXU010000025.1:0-157 GCA_964583975.1 uncultured Planctomycetales bacterium | reverse complement strand
CTTAAGTTTGGCTCGGAATCCAAAATTACAAAGTAATTTTGGAGAGGTGGCAGAGTGGCTGAATGCAATTGACTGCTAATCAATTGATCTGGGTAACTGGATCCTCGGGTTCGAATCCCGACCTCTCCGCCATTGTTGACGCTCAGGCGAACCCTGT
>CAZOXU010000024.1:1285-16186 GCA_964583975.1 uncultured Planctomycetales bacterium | reverse complement strand
GGATGCTTTAATTCCCATTTTATTGGCTTGTTTACGGTCAAATAATGGCACTTGCCCTTCAACAACCACTCCCTTTAATTTGCTACCACTCGTTTCACTTTCTTGGTTATACCCCACTTCAACTTCAGGCAAAAATCCAAGTCCAGCCAAATTTTGTGACTGCTCTAAAGTCTTGATTTCCTGACGTTTCATTAATAAATCAAGACGATGATCAAGAGCCTTCTTTTCAAGTTCTTTTACTACAAAATTTTCATTCGGTAAATCTGGAATTTGTACTGTTTCTTCCATAAAAGACTGATCAGGTTTTAACCCAAGCATTGCTCTTAGCCGTTCTGTCAACATTTGAATTTCTTGCTTAGTTTTAAGCCGTTCAATTTTTGCTTTTTGGAAGATTGTTTGAGCTTCTGCCATTTTAAGAGTATTGATGTTCCCCGCTTCCTTCTGTCTATGAGCAATCTCTAGTGAAGATTCTTGGGCCTTAAAATGATCTTCTGCCAACACTTGTTTATGCATAGCTGCCAACCATTCCAAATACAACAATCGAACCTCTTTGATAAAATCAGTCATTTGATGAGCCGCCTCATACTGAGACTCTTTAAAACGTGTTCCTGCTATTTTTTTTCGTAAAGGCCAGAAAAGAATATCGAACACGTCCTGTTTAATTTCAATTTCATTATTACGCTTAGCCCCCTCTTCATTAGAAGTACGTGTTTTAAACATGAATGTTGGATTACGTAAAATCCCAGCTTCACGCATATCTGCTTCTGAAATCCCCAGCGATGATAATTGAGCCTTAATCACTGGGCTATTGAGAAATGCTATTGCTACAGCCCCGTCTTCCGTCAGCGGCATAGATAATAAGTGCTCAACATCTTGTTGATTATCGACATAACCTGTTTGTTTCTGCACCAAATCCTTAACTTCTTTGAGGTTTTTTTGATCAGAAGCGTGCGCATATCCGCTTAGCAAAACTCCGAACAAGAACATCATCATTATTTTTTTCATAAACCCTCTCTTTAGGAACTACTTATCATCTGTTTTAATGCTTCATTGAATACTTTCCCTTCGTTATTATCTTTTTCAGTTAAAACAAGTCTTGGAAGAAGCATAATAGTATTCATTTTTTGGATATGCTCTTCATATTTACGAACAAGGTGTTTCTCCGTCAAATAAGTATCGTAATACTCCAATACACCTTTACTAATTTTCTGAATATCCTCCTGGCTCATTTCTAAAACCGATTTTACTTTCTTTATGAGGTCTTCTTTATCCGTATAAATAATAGCGTTCTCTCCATGTTTCAATTCTGGATCAAACCAATCGGAATAAGCAATAATAGGAATACTGCCTACCGCCATAGCTTCAATCACGTTATGACACATAGGATAAGAAGTACCAGAGAAACACATAAAAAAATCACTATGACTGACAACTTTAAGCCATTCTGCTGCTTTAATAGGAAAAGCAGAGTTGGTTTGAAGAATAACCATTTGCCTCAAATAATCATGATTATTAAAAAGCTGATCCAAATCATTCTTCTGACTTATTAAAGAAATATTTAAGTCTGAATTAACCAATACATCTAGCGCTTCCAACCGAGTTAAATATTTTGGATAACGTCCCTTAAAAATAGGATCGTCATAATAATGCTTGTTGAAATTCCCACCAAAGAAAACACGACATTTACGTAAAGACTTTCGATATTGATGAATATCTTGATCTGCTTTAGCACTATAGATATACGGATGCATGGGATACGGTATCGAAATTACATTGCCTATTTGAAAAGTCGGTGATCTTTCAATATTCACATATAACAGATTTTTCCATCTAAATTTTATGAGATCAGGTTGAAGTGTATCGAAAGCATAAATTAAATCCAACTTACTTGCAGGTAATTTGCTAATAAATTTAAGATTTTTAATACCATAAATCAAACGACCATACTTACGTAATCGGTAATAACTTTTGAAATCTTGTGGCCTGTAAAAATACACATTGTACCTACCTCCATCGCTAAAAGTTTTCATAATCTGATAGGCTCCACGACCGCTATTATCGTCATCTCGAAATAACCGATCATCATTAAGGACAAATAAAATCTTCTTATTATTCGAAGGCAAACGCTTTATGCGCTGTTTTAAAACATCGCTTACATACCATGGAAAAAGTCTTAATACTCCCCATGTCGAATTCATCCGTGCTTTTAAAAGCAAGGTCAATTTCTTTAACTTTTTCATTTTATTTACCTTAATTTATCTGGTTTATTGACTTACCCCAACTCCATATTCATAAACCATTCTTCCCCCTTGATGGGCAGCTAAACCCAATAAGCTGGAAACAATAATTAATACCGTTAAAAATATAATCTGAAATATTCTAATATTCTTAGAACGCATTACCCATAAAACTGGCAAAGCCCCTAAAGAAACCCCCATGGCTGCAAAAGCAAACTGTTTATGTGCGGTTAAGACGGGATGGTTTAAATGTAAACGATCAGCTTCAAAAATCCCTGACCATACGATTACAGGTACAGATAAAACTCCCAAGTTGAACATTAACCACGCTCCATTGCGTAGAAAATCTTTACGCAAAAGACAGCCAAGCCCCTGCATTCCCATAGCACTGATCATCAGTGCTATGGGAAAATGAACGAGTTTAGGGTGTATCGGATACAACATTTGTATTAATGTGTTTTCCATATATCACCCCTATTATTTGTTTCCGTTAATTTCTTTCTCGGCAACAGCACTATATTTTGTAGGATTCTTTTTGAAATCTTTGACGCACATTTTGCAACAAAGATTGTAAATCTTGCCATTATAAACGTACTTTATCGCTTCACCCATTGTGCCATCATCAACAGGATTACCACTCACAGGGCAAATTTTGTTTCCGACATTAGGTAAATTCTTAATATCTTCCTCTGTCGCGACACGCATTTGTTTTGTCATATCTGTTGATTTCTTTTCATGGTCTATGGTTTCCATACCTTTTTCATGCTCCATGCCTTCATGGGCTAAAACAAAACCACCTGATAATCCTAAAACTGCTAAAGCTAAAATTAACGATTTAGTATTCATATATTCTCCTGTTTCTTAAAAAAGAAATTAAAAAAATAAAAAGACAACCCTTCGCTTAAAAATACACGAAAGGCACCAAAATTATAAAATTAAGTATTAAATACGAAGAGAGTGATACAGAGTATAAAGAGGAACTGTAGCTACGCTGCCTGGCGGTCCTAGATATGCCAAATGCAAAGAACCCTTAAAAGCAGCAACAAATCTTGGTTCTGTGGTTTCTAATGAAGCAAATTGATCTGAAGCGGAAGAAATTATTTGGATCGCTGAAACATTCTCAGCTGCGGTAGAAAAAGAGTGACAGTCACACGATGCATGAGAATGAGTTTTTCCAGAATGCTCCTTGTGATCGGTTGAGCCATGCTCGTTAGAATCATCGCAATGCCCCACCGTTGCGCCTGCTTGTGCTGGTTTCACACAGCAACAAACCAAAGGAACAATGAAAAGTGGAAAAACAATAAATAAAGAAATAAATTTTTTAAGCATAATTTTACCTTACTTAAAGGCTACCATAAAAACTGATTATGACAACAAGATTTATGATCTTATGATTTTTAAAGGAATTCTACTATTTAATGTAGAGCAGTTTAACGACGTACTCAGGTCGTATATCTAAAGCCTTCTAAATACATGAACCTTATAGCTACTTCCTTCCGCAGAAAAATAATCGTTGATGAAAAGATCATAGGCTAATTTCCCGTAATCTATGTAAAATTCCAAATGCTTCGGAATTTCCATAGTCTCACTAGCCAAATTCTCAGCAAAATCTTCTTCTGAATTCCATTCACCTTCATATGCTTCTTCAAATCTCTCTTGTGTGGCATATTCTCTGCCATCATGTTCCGTAAATAATGCCCAAGCTTCTCCATGCTTTTCTAACATAACGGCTATGCTTGCTACAGTGGCAATATCCTCAGACTCTGATAACTGTAAACCCATGAAGCCTTCATAATCATGGATGGCCCATTCTTCTGCACCAGCTATAGGACTTTTGGCTAACATTTCTTGTATCTCTTTATAGATAGCTTCTGCTTCTTGATTGGCCTCAATCCATTGACCATGTAAGAAGCCGCTGTTGTAAGCTGCCAGACAAGCTACATAAATTCTTGGTGTTGTTTGTGTGTTTTGCATAACGTGCCCCTTTCGATTCTGTTTATTTGAATCAAAAAACATACGTGTCAAGGATGCGAAGCACTTGCAAGCCCCGCAAGCTTTATGCGGGGCGTAGTCCTTGATACGTATGTCATAATTTAAAAATCAGAATCGAAAGAATGGCGAGAGTATTGAAAGCAGGCTCTTAAACTAAGGAATGAGCCTAACCTGCCTGCACCAGAGACAAACCACATATGAATTGGATTAATACGGCTGGTAGAAGATTTTTAAACCATCAATTTATTATGTAAACCTTTACCACAAGACAAAGCAAAGACATTAAAATCACAACCAAACAACAATAAACTAAACATCACAAAAAGACCTCATTAACAAAACCTTCAACACACAAATAACTACTAAACAACCTCACCTTCCCATCTATATACTCAACTTCTTTTCCATACTCACTAACCAACTTAAACCTCCTCTCCAATCACATTCCTCTCCCATTGCCTACGGGTAGTTCCCGACCACTCTCCCTCGCTTAACCTATGGTTGAGGGAGTGTGGTCGGGAACGGTTTTGGGTGCTTCTCCCCAAAAACACGTTGGCAATGGGAGAGTTAGGAAAGTGATTTGTTGCACGATTGTTAAATTATTTAACATTCGTGTAACAATGGTGCAACATTTGTGCAACAAAAAACCCGCTTCAATTGAGCGGGTTATATCAATTATCTTAAACTTAATTAAATCTTATTTACAGCATTTGTTATCCTGTCTTATCAAACAACAACTTAAAATAGCCAATGCTGAACCTAAAAATGGTGCTGTAAGATAAATCCATAAAAATTCTAAATGTCCTGAAACAACTGCTGGAGCCAAAGACCTTGCGGGATTCATGGAAGCTCCTGTAATAGGGCCAGCAAAAATAGCCTCTAATGCAACCATGCCTCCAATAGCAACGCCTGCCATTAAACCTTTTTCCTTAGCTCCTTGCGAGACATGGATAATAACAAACATCAAAAAAAATGTCAGTATTGTCTCAAGAATAAAATCACCGTTACCTGAAACCATATGTGGCATTGTGGCACCTAAAGTCTGATGCTGTGGGAATATATTTTTTAATAACAAACTGGCTGTTATTGCTCCTAGAATTTGACTAAAAACAAATAGTAAAAAATCCTTAAAAGACAACCTTTTGGCGATCCAGAACCCAAATGAAACAGCTGGATTAAAATGAGCCCCTGAAATCTCACCTAATGCATAAATCATAGTCATGACAATCAAACCAAAAACTAAGCCAATACCTAAATGGGTAATCACTCCCCCACTAATATCATTAATAATAATGGCGCCAGTCCCTGCAAATACTAATGCGAAAGTACCAACAAACTCACTTAAAAATTTATTCATGTTATTTCTCGGAAGCAACACACATTTGAGCACACCAATTATTGATCTTATCTTTGATTTCATTACGAATAATACGAATCTTGGCTAATTTTTCTTCTTTCGTCCCTTCAGCTTTAGAAGGGTCAGAAAAGCTCCAATGTAATCTTTGAACGGCTCCAGGAAAAATTGGACATTTTTCTGCGCTAGCTTCATCACAGACAGCAATTACATAACTAAAGAATTTACCTGCTTTAAACAAATCAAAAACAGCCTGTGTTTTTTTATGTGAAATATCTATTCCAACCTCTTTCATTACTTCAACAACCAATGGATTTAAAACCCCAGGCTCTAATCCTGCACTTTGAGCTTCAAAATAATCACCACAAAAATGATTGAGCCAAGCTTCTGCCATCTGGCTTCTTGCTGAATTATGAATACAAACAAATAAAACTTTCTTTTTAGACATACCTAGCCTCCTTTAATAATTTTGCAACAACCGCCTTCAATTTTTAACGTATTAATATTAACTAATGCTTTAGCTATCTTTTGACGTGCTGATGAAACAATTCTTGATACCGTAGAACGATGGACACGCATTTCTTTGGCTGCTTGGATTTGAGATAAACATTGATAATCCAAAAGCCTTATTGCTTCAAACTCATCCAAAGTTAAAACAATAGCTTCTTTATCAGACTTCCCCTGTGGCTTAAAAAGCCTTTCAGATGGATCGCATTTGATCCACCTTGTTTTCTTAGGTCTCATAAACATTCCTTATTTATGCACATATGTGCATTATCTTTATAAAAAAAATTATGTCAATAAAAACCTGTGAAACGACTCCTTCATTACAGTGTCATTAAACAACAAAGCCCGCTTTTTGAGCGGGCTTTGTTAAACTATTCAATAATAAACGATTATTTATTCTATATGCATAGTTTGATCTACTTTCTTTTTTCCATGTTCATTTAAATATTTACAACCAAAAAATATATGACAAAAAACCATGATAATAAAACCCAATAACAAATATTCCCATTCCAAAGGAGGTTCTTGAAAAACACCTCTCAATGAATAAAATATAGTTACTGCAAACATTGATGATATTAAAGAAGCCCCAACTAATTGTATGATATGTATACTTGAAGACTTAATAACAGCAACATCAGTCGAAATAGAAAGCTGATTTTCTTTAAAATCTGGAACTTCTTTTTTTAGAAAATACCCCCGTATTGCATTTAAATGACGTGAAATTAAAACAAAATAAATTCTATTTTGAAGCATTACTGTATAAAGCAATACGGAAGCAACAAAAACAATTGAAGACATAGCCAAAAGACATGCATAAAAAACTTCTGTCGCTCCTTGCAGCTTATAAATAGCGAACTGAGCCACAACAACAGCTGATGTTAGAGTGAAAAAATATTTAAAAGTATCCGCCTGACGTGAGTCATAAAAGCTAAGTTGTTCAAAATTTATTTCATATTCTTTCAATAAAAAACTGTTATTTACCATATGTTTCAATCTCCATAAAACAATATTGACCCTCTGCCCTAGTTTCTTAGATTAAAATGCCCCTTTTATACCAAACTTTATTATTTATTCCAATCAATCTGGGTATATCTTCGCTTAAGCCTTTGACCATAGCTCTTATGTAAAATTGTTACATTCTTTATCATTCCTAACAATCGTTCTTGAAACTTAGTTTTTGACTTTTCCAGACTCTTTACTTCACCAAAGTTTTCCCAATATTTATTAATTTGAGTACTTGGCCCTTGTACTACG
Organism: uncultured Planctomycetales bacterium; assembly: GCA_964583975.1. Classification (GTDB taxonomy): domain Bacteria; phylum Omnitrophota; class Gorgyraeia; order Zapsychrales; family Fredricksoniimonadaceae; genus JACQCF01. The sequence continues at coordinate 8,839 of CAZOXU010000024.1, read as the reverse complement.
CAGTTATTTATAATGGATTTAATTAATTCTCTCCGCTCAATGGGCAAAGATACCCTCTCATTAACTACATTACCAGTAACCTTTTGCCTTTTATAATTGCCCAAATATTTCTTCTTGTCTTTTTTAACCTTAAAACCTTCCTGCTTGAGCATTTTATAAATCAATGTTTCAAAACCAATAATTTTTCTATTCGCAGAAATTGTAATATCATCAGAATAGAAAGTGTAATCAAAACCATACCCCTCAAAAGCTTTTTGAAACCTGCGATCTAAATTAACCAATGATAGGACAGCCAGTGTGGAACTGGTAGGAAAACCATGAGGCACACAATAGTTTGTTGTCGAAAGCGTGGTCAAGATTTGCGCTTGCTGGTCATCTAATTCTAAAGATTTATATATTTTATAAACACGGGTGTGATGAATACTAGGGAAGAAACTTTTAATATCATACTTCGCAACAAACTTCTTTCCTACATGACATTTTGCATTCGTATTTATAGAATGACCTTTATTATAGCCATGCATTGACTCGGGAAATTTAAACCTTTTTAAAATAAACTTATTTATTTTTCTTTGAAGTAATTTTAATTCTTTAGAAGGATCAGTAATATCTCTCTTCTTACCCTTGATAACGACGGTAGAAGAATGGTAGTGTCTCTTAAGATTTTGGAGTATTTTTTGCAACTGGGCAGGATCAATATCTAATAATGTAGCTACTGAACGAACAGCAAGTAAAGAATTTTCATTTGTTAAAGCCATCGGTAATAAATAATAAAATTAAGTCCATTGTTAGGACGTAGAATACAAGATGAAAAGACTCCTTTAAGTATTGTGATTAAAACATTAACACATTCTAGAAATACTTTTAAGAATGCGCCATTTTTCTTAAACCACTTAATTCCTTTAAGAGTCTTTTCACGGCAATGCCGTTTTTTCCTCATTTCACACCTCCTTTCATCTTTGGTTGTCCGTATTGCTGGGATTACCCCATCTTGAATGACTAATAATAGCCATTAGCTCTCTATCCATAATTCTATGATGAATTATGTATGCTTATAGTTTAATATCTTTGCTGTTGGTACTTTGAAAGCTTAGATAATTGACGATAATGCAGCTAATTTTTATAAACCATGTCAATTCCTACTATGGTTTACGTTTCTTAGTGAATACACGCCACAGCATATCCTACATAGAAAGAAAGTCTCAAAAAGAGAAAGGCTCAAACAAATTGTTTGAACTATAAAGGAGGAAATTCGTGAGTTTCGTTTGAGGAAAAAGCCAAAGAACAATGATAAGGTTCGCCTTATCTATTTAGCATTTTACGATCAATTTCTTGAATGTCAATGGAAGGGCATCAAATAATTACATTAACTAGAAACAATTAATGAAATTCAACTGCGGTTAATGATGAAAGGAATAAATTAAAATATAACTTCTAGACACGAAACCAGTACTATTAATTCAAATTCTGCCGTCCCCAATAATTATCTTGTCGCCACTCTCTAACATTATTAGAGCCAAAAAAATTAAAATTCAAAGACTCTTTCAACTCCCGCAAATGTATCCTTACACCTTTATAAAAGACTAACGATCCTAAAGCAAGCCCCCATACCCATCCACCAACGCTATAAACAATACAAAAGATCATAAATCCCCATAGAAAACTTAACGTGAAAATTGTATAGAGCGTTCCCTTCCATTTATTCATAAGCCATGATAAGCCTAAAAACATCAAAACAGATACCAACCATGAATGAAACCCTATCCCAAAAAGCACTGAAAATAACAGTGACTCTAACCATAGAGTAGCAAAGGTTTTGTCATGAAATTGAGCAATAAAATTCTTAATATTTCGAACCATTTTAATCACCTCTTTCATCATTATTTTAGTGTCCAAAAACTGTCTATATTTGGTCAAAAACTGTTAAAAACAGTTAAAATTGGATAAAGCAAAAAATCTCCGTTTATCGTCGGAGATTGAGGTAAATTTGTATGTTTTAAAAGGTTGGTAAAATAGCCCCATAAGCAACCCCATTCAAGTGCGCTAATCCAACTGCGCTACGTCCCGTTCCCAATACAAAAAGCCTAATAAGAACGCAAATTATACACAAGAACGCCGACTATCACCAGTGAAAAGTTTTCTGATGATCCTTTTGCAAAAGACTTTCAACAGCTTCTAAGACATGGTCAATTTCAAGACCTTCAGCACGATAAAGATACAAACCCTTATCTGACAAAGGTTTCCAACGTTCAGGATTTATGCCTGGCTGATCGCGCATAAATAATGAAATGACGCTGATTCCCACCGCAGCAGCAATATGAACTGGCCCTGAGTCATTGGATATCAAAAGCCTACAACGTCTCAATAAACTTACTGTCTGGGCCAAAGAACTTTTGCCTGTAACATCTAAAGGCTTCAAAGCCGTTAATTGTTTGATTTGATTTGCCCGCTCCGTGGTATCTCCAGAACCTATCAAAACAACCTTTAAACTGTACCTTTGCTGCAAAGCATCAATCAACTTGGCAAATTTCTCTACCGGCCAACACTTTGCAGGATCCGAAGACCCACAGTGAACTGCAATAAACTCTCCACACTTAAGATCTTGGGCATTCAACCAATCATTGGCCCAAACCTCAGCTTCTTTCTGAGTAGCTACAAATAAATCCATATCGTTATTTTCGGCTCCAATTGGTTTTAGAACATCTAAACAATACTGAACTTCATGTTTCTGCCCCTGAGATCGGACATCTTTGATTGGATTGGTTAATAAAAGTCCAAACTTTTCATTTTTATAGCCTGTTCGAAATGGAATGCCAGCTAAATAAGCAACTAAATTATATCGACGCTTGGTATGAAAAACAAAAACTGCATCAAAACTCTTTCGACGGATATCTCTAGCTAATTTTAGAAAACCTATTAATCCACGATGGCGTCCAGCTCGATCATCGACTAAAACTTCATCCAAATAAGGGCTTGGCCAAACCAAATCTTTGGTAAATGGACTAACCAGTATAGAAATCCGAGACATTGGATAAGCTTTTCTTAGCGCTTTGATCGCAGGTGTTGTTAAAACAACATCCCCAATGCGGTCTGTTCGGATAATTAAAATATTATCGAATCGTCGCATAAATCTCCCCAAATGCTTGTAACACTTCTTGCTCAGAAATCATATCCATACATGTATGATTCACGGATAATGTTGGATTTTTACAACGCTGACATTGATCTTTGTGTTCAATGACTTTTGAGACTCCTTGACCCCAAGGATGAGAAAACTCAGGATCTGTTGGACCAAAAAGAGCAACCACAGATTTATTAAGGTAGCTAGATATATGCATAGGCCCGCTATCATGAGCAATAACCATTAGAGACTTCTGAATTAAATCAACAGTTTGAATTAAATTAATCTTACCTGCCAGATTAATCATTCTTGCTGGCGATGAACTGCGGATATACTCAACCACCGCCACATCTTCAGATGAACCAATCAAAACTATTTTCACCGGATACTGCTCAACAATGCTTCGACATACATTATGAAATTTCTCTGGCGACCATGTCTTTGCTGAATCGGCAGCCCGAGGTGCTACCACTACAAACGGATGCGCACTTGAACCTAACAAGCCACTAACGATTTGCTCATCATTTCTTGACGCTTTAATTGCCAGCTTCGCAGCGTCTCCCACACCCTCATCATACAATAAATGCAAACGCTGCAAATGCCTGTCTTTCATATGCAAATGTCGATCACTAACAATCATTAGCGAAGTAATCCAACGAGGCAACAACAAAAACCCAATCATAGAATTTCTCAAATCTACAACTAAATCGTAGCGATATTTTCTTAATCCTAAAATCCATTTAAACTTTGCTATCCAAGATAAAGTCTTATCATAAATATGTATATTCTCGATTCTTGAATTGCCTTCAAACAAAGAAGCTGGCTTACCCCCTGTAATGACCGATAATTTAGCGTGAGGAAAATCTCTCAATAAAATATCAATCACCAGGGCAGTCGCAATCACATCACCAATATTACTTAAGGTGATCACTAAAATATTCTTAACTGATGAATTTTTTGATAGCTTGCAGAACATCTTCTTGGGTAATAGCTTTCATACAAAGATTATTTGAACAACTTAAATGATAACAAGGGGCCTTATTGCAACCTACTTCATGAAAAAGAATTTCAGCCTGCCCCATACCTCGAGGACCAGTAATTTCCCGACGCGTAGGACCAAAAAGACCAATCACATTGCACCCCACACTATGAGCCAAATGCAAAGGCCCGCTGTCAGATGAAATCACTACTTCTGAACGACAATAAAGCGCTAGTGATTGCCCTAAAGTAGTTTCACCCGCCAACACAAGAGCCGAATTGTTAGCTTGCTGATTAATACTTAGGCAATATTCTCGATCACTATGCCCTCCTGATAAAATCACCTTGATTTTCCATCGATCTTGAATGGCTGTAATTAAATTGGAAAAGCTTTCAGCGGACCAACGTTTTAAATCCCAATTGCCCGCCGTATGCATCACAATAATTTTCTCATTAGGATTTAATCCTCGTTCTTTTAAAAGAGCATCCAAACCTTCCACATCAGCTGGATTCAAATTTAATTGGCAGCTACGATCCTGGATTTTTAAACCATAATCTTCTAAAACTTTTAAATATACATCAGCACGATGTACATCTTGATCATTAAATTCAACAGGATCGGTTAATAACAATCGGGTTTTACAATACCCAACTCTCTTAGGAATTTTAGCCAAGAATGTCAGCAATCCTCTTGTTGTAGAATGATGTAATAAAAAAGCTACATCAAAAGATTTTTGACGTATTTGATTAATTAAAGTCCATTTAGACCAAGGCCAGAAATGTTCGCCCTTTTCGTCAAAAACAATGAATTCATCAATAAACGGACAAAATTCCAAAACTCTTTGGACTCGAGGAACGCAAAAGCAAGTGATTTTAGCACCAGGATAATGACTTTTTAATGCTTTAAATACGGGTGTAGAGAAAACAGCATCCCCCAACCAGTTGACATTAACGACCAAAATATTGTTCATAAACCTTTTCAGTAGCCTCTACCATTTGTGTTAGAGAAAAATTCTTGATAACTTGCGCTCTAGCAGCCATACCTACCTCTTGAGCCTGCTGAGGATTCTTTAGAACTTCAATTATTTTCTGGGCTAAAGCATCCACATTCTCAGGAGGAACAAAATATCCTGTCCTCGCATCTTCGATCAAATCAACCAATCCTCCCACTTTTGAAGCAATAACTGGTAAGGCACAAGCTTGTGCCTCCATCACTGATAGCCCCAAACCTTCCTGCCTTGAAGGCATGATAAAAACATCAAATACTGGTAGAATTTCAGCTGTCTGATTGACCACGCTCTCAAAACGCACATTCTTTTGTAACTTCAAACGATCAACCAAGGTCACTAAACGACTCTCTTCAGGCCCTTCGCCTACAATCAGAAGTAAAACATCTGGGCATTGCGCGACTACCTTGTTCATTGCATGAAGCAACACATCTATTCCTTTGACATCTGAAAGTCTGGCAATGATTCCAATCACCTGTGGGGCGGTAATATTCCATTGATTGCGCTGCCGCTGCCTTAGAGCTTCTGTTACGGGGGTAAAACGATCACTATCAATTCCATTGGGAATTACAAATATATTTTCTTGGGAAACATGAAAATCTTTGATCAGATGCTCTTGCACCGGTTTACTAATAGCAATCACCGCTCGTCCCCAACATGGAAAAATCCGTCGAAAGAAACGCGGCTTAAAAAAACCATGACAAGTTGTAATTAAAGGAACGCCTGTAAATATTGATAAAAAATACCCCATGACTTGCATGACCCTGGTTTGTGCATGGATAATTTCAATTTTCTCTTGGATTATATATTTCTTTATATCATCTAAACTCAAATAAATCCTAGGATCAATCTCTGACTTGGTGCGAAAACCCAAATTAATATGCTTCCCCCCACAAACTTCTATTAAACCTTGGCAATTCCCTCCTGCACTTCCCACATAGACATTATGTCTGTTTTGACTTAAACCTCGCGTGAGCGATAGCAAATAACTTGTAATTCCACCGGTGTTTAAATGAGAAGTTAGGAATAAAATTTTCATCGCATTAAATCCAAAACTTTTTGAACCACCTGTTCTGGCGTAATTTCTTTCATACAACTATGAGTCTTTATTTTGCAAACCCCTGAATAACAAGGTGCGCATTTTAATTCTCGATTAAAAACAATCTTATTAGAAGCTGGGGGCATATGTCGAACAGGATCGGTTGGGCCAAACAAACCCACAATAGGTGTATTCATGGCTGCAGCTACATGCAATGGAGCAGAATCTGGAGAAATATAGACCTTACAACGACGCATTAATGCAGCTAATTGAAGGATGTTGGTTTTCCCTACAAAATTAACTGGCTTGGATTTAGCTTTCGAAACGATATAACGAGCTAGTAAAGCATCTTTGTTTTGCCCTGTTAACACCACTCGAATATTACGAGCAGCCAACAGATCACATAATTTAATAATATGTTCTGCAGGCCAATTTTTAGTAGCCCAACGTGCTGAGGCTGCTAGGTTCAAACCAACAATATCTTTATAAGTCCCCATCCACTCGGCATTTAAAAGCTCTGCAATATATTCTTCATCCTTGTTTGAAGGCCAAAGCTCTAACTGAACATCGGGATGATAATCGATACCCATCGATTTAAGAACACGAAACTGATGTTCAACTGGAGGCATTTCAATTAAATCATCTTTAATACCCCGATTTAACAAAAAACCTAATTTCTTATTCTTATAACCATAACTATTCTTGGCAAAACTTAAGAAACTCAACAGATGACTAATACGGTTATTTTGCAAATCAATGATCTTATCAAAACTATATTTGCGCAGAAGATCACTCATTTTTAATATCGACATTGGATTTTTATTTGCGACATCAAAAATAATAACGCTATTGATGTATGGGCAACGCTGGACAATGGAACTTGCTTCTATAGAAGTCAACACATGGATTTCAGCGTCAGGATATTTCTGACGTAATGCTTTTAACGTAGCTGTGATCAGAATAACATCACCTAAAGCTGTTAATTTAATAACCAAAATATTTAAAGCATGCGCTGATTCACGGTAGACCTGTAAGGTAGCCTCTGCCATATGTTTTAGGGTATATCGATTTTCAATTTTCTTGTGAGCTGCTTCAATTAGCGATGAAGCCAACTCTCGGTTTTGCAAAAGACGAATCACAGCCTTGGCCATAGCATCAATATCTTTGGGTGGAACCAATAAACCTGTTTTTTCATGATCAATAATCTCAGCAACTCCCCCGACCTTGGTAGCCACTACTGGCACGCTAGCGGCTTGGGCCTCGAGGATGACGCGTCCAAAAGCTTCTTGGGTAATTGTAGAAAGAACCAAACAATCAGATTGAGCCAATAATTGAGGTATATCCCGACGATTTCCTAAAAACTCCACACAGTGGGCAATTCCTAATCGTTTTGTTAAAAGAATGAGCTC
>CAZOXU010000024.1:0-1275 GCA_964583975.1 uncultured Planctomycetales bacterium | reverse complement strand
TGTAACCTTGTCGTTTGGAAGAAGCATCGCCTACTAACTGAATTCGAACATTGGGCAAAGTCCTTACGACCTGCGCCATGGCCTTTAAGAAATAAGAATGACCTTTCAACGGAGTGATGCGACCAATCATGGTCACAATCAATGGATCCATTGATCCTTTAGCTTTTCGAGGGACATTAAACTTTGAAATATCAACACTACGAGGGATAATACGTACATGATGTGATGGAACTCCAAAATCCTGGACCATATGCTGGCCTATGACTTCCGAAATAGCAATCACCCGCTTTCCCCATCCCATAACGCGGCTAAAAAAATGTCGACTATAGTACCCATGGCAAGTGGTTATAAATATGGCGTGAGTTTCTCGAGAGGCCCAATAGGCTATCCAGGCAGGAACCCTGGAACGAGCATGAATGACATCGATCTTTTCTTTTTGAATGATTTCAACCAGCTTTTTCTTAGCTTTGATCATCTCAAAGATATTTTTCTTATTCACTGATAAAGTGTAATGGACGCTTCCTTGCTTTTCTAGATCTCCAACTAAAGCACCCCCAGCAGAGACAACAACAGATTTATGACCATGTTGTACTAAATATTTGGCCAAATCTATAGTACCAGTCTCTACTCCCCCGACATGTAACTCTGGTAATATTTGCAGTATGTTCACAGAATTCCTTCTATCGCTTGAATAATAGTCTGATGATCATCCATTGTCTTCATCGAAATCTTCTGTCCCAAAGCCTGATCCAAAGCTACGGAAATATCTTTAATAGAACAAGCTAATAAATATCTTTCCTGACTCAAATCCAATACAAAACGATCATATTTCGTTGAAGGATTATTGGTATATTGTCCCGTAGGAGAAAATACTATTGTCTTCTTAGCTGAGCTTACAGCTTCAGAAACCATTGAAATACTTTCTCCTGAAACAACCAAAAAATCTGACAAAGCTAAAATCCCTCCTACGGCCTCAGGAATATTTGTTTCATTAGCCACTACCAATAAAGGACAGCGATCAAAACGACGTAATTCTTTAATAATCATTTCATCAATATCGGCTGGCGTCCTGCGCGAAGTAGTTACGAGTAATTCGATATTAAAATGTTGCGCAGCTTCTTTTAATTTGCGAATTAGAAAACGTATTTGCTGAACATCAAATTTTACACCCTTGGTGTCGCCGCCTAATAAAACACCCAATTTGGTGCGTACACTTGATTTTAAATGAGAATATCGTACAAGTAATCTTTGTTCTTGATCCTTAAGGTACTCTGG
>CAZOXU010000023.1:14263-19464 GCA_964583975.1 uncultured Planctomycetales bacterium | reverse complement strand
TTTCGCCTTTGGCTTCGAAGGGCTGCGGCTGTCGTTCGTAAACGACAGCCTTGTCTGGCACGATCCATACCTTGTTAAAGGTATTCACTGGAATATTGGTGGTGTTATATTTCTTGGCTGCTTCTTCATAGATTCTCTTCCAAAATTTCTTTCCCACCTCATCTTCTGGATAAATGAGCGAGGCAGTAATCTGCTTGAGCATATAGTCTTCAGCCAACAAATCTCGGCCCATCTCCGTTAAGCCAAAGCTCTCTGGCACGATGCGGTCTTTTTCATAGGGAGACAGGTTGACCCAGAGATCTTTCTCTGGCACGGTAAGGCTGGCTAGGAAATATTTGATAAGTCGATTGGCTTCATCATGTAGGGGCACAGCATGCTGTGCCCCTACATCGCCCTGATCCATAATAAATTCAAATTGAAATGGATTATCTTTATGAACCTTAATTCCTTTAAGAATAGGCGGGTTGAATTTAGAACTTAAACGCACCATTTGCCCTGGAGCAGGCAAACGTAGAGACGCAAAATTTTGCGTCTCTAGCGCATACCCAGGCAAAGGAACAATGGTTAGGCTGTATATAAAAAAGATTAAAACCACCGGCAACTTGATCAGTAAACTCCTAAGCATGGTATTAATCTATATTCAATTAGTTAAGGTATGGAGAGATTACTATTAAAATTAAATTAAGATCAAATTAACCGTAACTTAATACAGCCATTACCATTTCGCAATATTATCGGGTATACTTACTAGTATGTTTGACACGAATCCACCTAGCTCAGAAACCAATGGTTCTTTTACCAATGAAAGTAAGACCGCTTCCAGAATAGAACCAAAAAACATGTCTCAAATAAACATAGACTACACAAAAGTTTTTCCTCTCCTTCAAAAAGCCATAGATTTAAATGCTACTGATATCCATCTGGTAGTTAATAAACCACCTATTTTTAGAATCCATGGCGAATTAAACACCTCTGATCTTCCGGTTATGAAAAAAGAAGAACTTCAGCAGATTATCTTTAACATGCTAACCGATACCCAACGAAAGACATTTCTAGAAAAACAAGACATTGATTTATCCTACCTAGGCGTTAAAGGATTCAACTTCCGGGTTAACGTCTATATTGAAAAAGGTCATCCTGCCGTGAATATCCGCATTCTTCCCACCCAGATACCAACAGCAAAGCAATTGGGGCTGCCTCCTAGCATAGATAAAATAGCTCGCAAACGAAAAGGACTGATCATGATTTGCGGTCCGGCTGGAAGCGGCAAAACAACGACATTAAACTACATAGTAGATCTCATCAATAAAGAACGACGTTGTAAAATCGTTATGATTGAAGATCCTATTGAAACGATCCATGAATCTAAGAAAAGCTTGGTTATTCAACGCGAAGTTGGTTCACATACCGAATCATTTGGTAGCGCACTCAAACATGCCTTGCGCCAAGATCCTGATGTGGTTGTGGTAGGCGAAATCCGCGATGCAGAATCTATCTCTATTGCTTTAACAACAGCTGAAACAGGACATCTTGTAATCACCACCTTGCATGCACCAGACACCTCAGAATCTATTAATCGTATCCTTGATGTGTATCCTCCAGGTAAACAAAATCAAATCCGTGCTCAATTGGCTGAAAACCTTATCGGAGTCATTGGTCAGATTTTAGTCCCTTTGCAAGGTCAAGAAGGACGTGTTTTAGTCACAGAAACGCTGATCCCAACCATTTCTATCCGTAATATCATACGACGTGGCGCGCTATTAGAAATTCGAGGTCAAATGGTAACTGGTGATGAAGGCATGTGCACCTTTGAACAAAGCCTAAGCAAGCTCATTGCTAAAGGGATCATTACCAAAGAATACGCCAAAGAATTCGCCAAATTCCCTAATCTTTTATAAAACCCCCCTGCAATGTTTCTAAAATTATCATATCCATCCATTAATTTCCTGTGTTAGACTATTGAACTTTTATAAATTCTAGAAATAAGGTATAAACGATCATGATCAAGAAATTAATAATATTATTCATCCTTTTAGCATTGAGCATTTCACCGGTTTTTGCATACGGTCCTTATACAAGCACCATGACCGCTGACGGATATGATTCCTCCCCAGATTCCATAGCAACTCCTAATCAATCCAACGGACCAAACAATATTTACAATGCTATCAATCATCTTCTAGGCACTTCCTATACTAATAATCAAAGTGTAGATTTTCTTCAATATACTGGCAATGACAACACTTGGGTAAGTACCAGTGGCCAATCTCCTTTCTTTGCAGCTATCAGCCTTTCTGCAGGAAACACCAACACTCTTTCTACATACAATATTAACAACCCTTCATTAAGAAATAATCCTTTTGGTTTAAGCTTTGCTGGTGGCGAAACCTTCTTAGGTGATGGATCAATCGATCATCCTTACCTAGCTGGAACATCTCCCTTAGCAGCTGGCAGTCTTTTTCAATTTAACTTAACAAGTTCAAGCCATGGCCTCACATTTGAACATGATTCAAATCCTGTCAATAATATTGAAGGCTATGATCAAATGTTGACCTATCATTTATCAGATTTACAAAATAAGACGATGTATGTTCAATCTGTTAGTGGAAGTATTGAACGTTACACTTTTACAGACCCCTATTTAATCACCTGGGAAGATGTGGCTTTAGACCATGATGGGGCCAATAGTGATAAGGATTATAATGATCTTGTTTTCTTAGTTGACCGCGCTGCTCCTGTAGCCGCTCCTGAACCTATCAGCATAGTTCTTTATACTGTTGGGGGATTATTAATGGCAGCAGCTCTCTTGCGCCGCCGATGGCGCTTAGCTTGATAAAACAATCAAAGGTTTTTCAATGCTACAATATGTTTTATGGGCCCTTATAAGCATCTTATATGGGCCCATCTTATTTCAACTCTATAAAAACCGCTGGGAATTTGTTGATTATACCCATGCCTATTTTGTACTGCCTGCCTCGCTTTTAATTGTCTGGTTTAAACGTAAAGAACTTCAAAACATCATTGCTCCCACTCAAACTTGTTCCATTATTAGCTTCCTGGTCTTTTTAATTGGTCTTCTGCTTTTTATTCTGGGCTGGAACAGAGATTACATCGTTATTTCCACCTTCTCTCTTATTCTTGTTCTTGCAGGAATGTGCGGATATTTATATGGACCAAAGGTGTTACAAAAATTAACCTTTCCTCTGGCTTACCTACTCTTAATGGTGCCACCACCCTTGGGAGTTCTCGACAGCATAACCCTTCCTATGCGTTATGGGGTTTCGATCCTAGCTAACTTTATTCTTCAATCATTTCATATTCCCATTCACAGAGAAGGATTATTGCTTTATGTAGGTAATCAGGAACTTTTCATTGCTCCTGCCTGCAGCGGATTTCGCTCTCTTATCACCTTTCTATCCCTAGCCTTGTTATATGTCTATTTAATCAAAAGCAGCTTAAAGAAGAAAATCATACTTCTCTTAAGCGTATTTCCCTTAGCTTTATTGGGCAACATGATCCGGGTCTTCGTATTATTTTTCATTACTTACAACTTAGGAGAAGATCTAGGGCAAAGCTTTTTGCATCAATTTAGTGGGATTCTGGTCTTTAGTGTCATTATTGTTGGGTTCTTAATGATCGATAAATTCTATGATTCTAGTGAGGATGATCAATGAACCGCCTTCAACACATAAAACTTCTCATCCCTATAGGGCTATTGATCGCAACCATGGCCCTTTGTTTTGGCAGTACTCATAAGAAATATCAAGGAACCAATGTCCTTAAAACCCTTTCCCTACCCCTTGATATTGGTAATTGGAAAGGACAAGAAGTTAAACAACAACTTAATTTAGGCGAAGGGTCCCTGGCCTATCTTGGCGATTATCAAATGATTAAATATACGAATTCAACACACGATCAAATCTTTATAACCCTTCTAGATGCAGGCAATTTTCATAACCCTAAATTATGCTTTAGCACTTCAGGCTATCTTCCTATGGAAATGCCAGATACCGAGTTTGAAATATCAAAAAAGAAATTCACAGCTCAAACTATATTCTTTAGAAAAAAGAATTCTGATACCTTGGTCATGTATTGGTTAATCGTTGATCAACAACAATTAAGTTGGATAGGACAGAAATCCAAAGATTTATTTTATGCGCTTTTGGGAAAAAAAAGGGTGGGATTAATTATTCGATTAGATATTTTAACTTCTAAATCTGATATTAAACGTTCTGTTGCGGCGGCCCAAGATTTTATTAAAAATCTCGACATTGGCCTAAATATGGAACAATCAAAAATTATCTTTGGTAAATAATTACAACGCCAGCCGATAGATGGAGCCTGCGTATTTAGCTATATAAATGAAACGCCCTGCAGGATCAAATACAATGGAAGAAGCCCCTGAACCATCAGCTAAATCTCCACTGATATCTTTCCAATTCTCTCCCTCATCTTCACTTAAATAAATCTTATTAGGAGCTCCTGTATTCCAACTAGCAGTACTTACTGCAATTTGTTTAGGATTTGAAGGATTAACGCTCACTGCGGCTAAGGCCCGGTCCTTTTCGAATGATCCAGCAAGTTTCCATGTCTTTCCATGGTCTTTCGAAGCATACAATTGGGCTCCGCCATTATCTCCTGCCACATAGATCGTCCCATTGGAACTGATCGCTGAATCAAAGACCCATTGCATTTTAGAAAACACATATTGAAAAGTTTTGCCTGCATCTTCAGAGAGATATACTCCTCCACCTTTGGCACAAGCACCCCACACAATACGCTTTGAATCGGTAGGATCCACACTCAAGGCCCGATAGATCCGCAACGATCCGGGCTGCCCTTGGCTACGAACCCATGTTGATCCCTGATCTTTGGAAACATATAAGCCACCTTGATCATCACCATCAATTCCTAAGTAGATAATATCAGAATTATTAGGATCAACACTAAAAGCACGGGGATACCCCTGCCCCCACATAGTATTTACTTTAGGACGAGCCAGAGGCAGACCGTTACGTACCAAACTAAACGATCGACCCTCATCTTTAGATACTATTACTTGGTTAACTTGTTGAGCCCAGGGAGAAGAAGTAGCTATAATACTTTTTCCCGCCAGTAATACTCTCCACACATGACCACTTTTAGCAGGATCGTATTGTGTTGGAAATAAGGCATGAAAGCTTTTGGCTTCGTCTGTGCTT
>CAZOXU010000023.1:0-14253 GCA_964583975.1 uncultured Planctomycetales bacterium | reverse complement strand
CATGCTAGCCACATAAATACTGCCATCTTTGGCAATGGCAATATCAGTAGCTACCGTATTGGCAGTACCTATAATCTTTTCATTCCAACTCGAACCTCCATCATCACTGCGCCATACACCCCACCAATCGGTACGAAACAAGATTTTGGGATTAAATGGATTAACCTTAATGCTAGTCGATTTCCCACCTTTACTCGCCCAAATACGGGTTGGATCTGAAACCTCATCGACGTGTAAATTTTGATCTAATGAAATCCAAGACCTTCCTTCATCAGAACTTACAATAACACCGCCCTTCCAATCTTCATTCCAAATCATATAAATCAAAGGCTGATCACCTGACTCATCTAAGGCAATCCGATAAGTTTGACCCTGCCACCCAGAAGGAGATTTCACCCATGTTGCACCTGAATCGTGGGAAATCCAAAGCTGCTCTTGACCTACCGCATAGATATTGGCAGGAACTCGTTTAGAAACGGCAAAATCGGTGATCGGCATTGGTTTTTCATTAAGACTTCGACAACTATTCTTAGCGCCAAAATTACATCTGGATAAACCTTGTTCTGATGCGATCAAAAGATCTCCCGACACTTCAAAGGCTAGCGCAGTAGCACTGCCCTTTACAGTAGTAATTTTATTCCAGTGTCGCGCAGCATCATTAGAACAAAACACTTCTCCCTTGGATGTTCCTATGCATAATTTCTGAGCGTCTTTTGCATCAACAGCGATTGGACGATAATTCACTGGCCGCTCAAAAGAGATCCTATTATTCATGGAATCGCCATGCTCCCAGGTTTGTCCTTCATTGAACGAGCGATAAACGCCGCCATTGGTAGCTGCATACAAAACCTTGGAATCAGATGGAGCGACAATAATCTGTGAGACTACTAAATGTCCCAATCCTTTAGTAAGGAAATACCAATGTTCTCCCAGATCATCACTGCGCCAAATTCCAGCTACGTCTGAGGCTAAATAGAGGCGGTCTTTATTGTGTTCATCAAAACTGATATTAGGATAACAGCCCCCACCATACCACCCTGCAAATTCCCAATGTCTGGTTTGTGCCTGTGAAGGACTGATCATGACTGAGAAAATAAAACTAATAACTAAGACTCTTAAAGAATTAACCATTTCGATTCCATTTTTGTTGAAAAATGATCTTAAAAAACAACATATCATCTACCAAATATCTTTTCCATAATCTTCCTGGCTCCATACAAAGACGCCAAAACCATTCTAAACCAACTTTCTGCATCCATTTAGGGGCACGTTTGACTATACCTGCTATAAATTCAAAAGTAACACCTACCCCCATTGAAACAGGAACCCTCAGTGATTTATGGTACTTCTTAATCCATCGCTCTTGTTTAGGGGCCCCTAATCCAACAAACAAAATATCTGGTTTAGCATCTTTAATCATTTGAGATATTTTTTCTAGTTCAACAGGGTCGTTTTCAAAACCCAAGGGCGGAGAATATAAACCAACCACCTTCAGACTAGTTAAAGTTTTTTGTAAGACTTCTTGAGCTGCCTGGGCTGCTCCAGTACGGCCGCCTAAGAAAAATAATTTATAACCTTTACGATTAGCCATTTCACAAACCTTAGGAACCAGATCCGATCCAGAAACCTTTTCTTGAAGAGGTGTTCCAAGAAATTTAGCTGCCCAAAGAATAGGAACGCCATCGGCTACACAAAGAGCCCCTTCATTGTAATATTGAGCAAATTCAGAATCTCGGTTATATCGAACAATAATATCCACATTAGGATTTGTTATATAACAAGGCTCACCTCGATGAATAAATTCTTCAATTCTACGAAGAGTATCTTCCATGGTGACATTATCAATAAGGACATGCCCAATATTAACTCTTGAATGACTCACGCCTTCTCCTTGTGTAAACATCCCTGCAAAAATCCAACAGCCCAATAAAACAAACCCACCATAAATAAGGGAGAACTAATAATAAACTTCTTATAGTGTTTCCAACCGGCATTAAAAATACGCAACTTGATACGGGTTAATTTAATCAATAAAAATAAAGGCAACAATAAAACCGGCCAAACTCCTTTATAGAACCATTTATTAAAAGAATTACGTCTGTAAATGATGATATATTTACCAAGAATAATTTGATTGCGATAATAGGATTGTTTTTCTTCTCGAAAAATATGAAAACTCTTGGCTTGAGGTACAAACCAAATTGGATTAGTCTTTCCTATCTTTAAACACAAAAGAACATCTTCAGAAGCTCTAATAATTGGAAAACCACCTGTCTCTTGGAAAATTTGACGATCAACAAACATATTACAAGAAGGAACCATAACTACTTTTCGCGTATCCCCCACCTCAAGGGATTCATTAAACTGTAAATAAAGCTGCGCCAAAGCTAATTTATTATTAATTTGAAAATGAGGAATTGAAACAGAGCCTGCCCCGACCCTACACCCCTTATCGTATGCCTTAATTACATTCTCTAGCCAGGTCTCAGAAAGATAAACATCACTATCAATAAAAGACAACAAACCGCCTTTAGAATGCTCAAAACCTATATTGCGACCTTCTGAAGGAGAAGTTTTTTTAGGTAAGAATATTAATTTTATCTTTTCATTCTTTATACTTCTTAATAAATCTTGCGTGCTGTCGTCATCAGAAGAATCAACAATAATAATATCTGTTATTTGCTCAAATAAATTCTGCTTGAGAATACTTTCGATAGTATATTTGATTGTCTTCGAAGAATTGTAAGAAGGAATAATAAAAGAAGTCTCAATCATGTTGGTATCTCTCAGAAAGCTGCATTAAAGCGATAAAAAACCATACATACCAATTTAAAACTAAATAATAAGATAGATTATCTGCAAAACAGATCATCATATAACTAATCATATAGGCTACCAGAATGGCCCATAATTTAGCTTGCTGCATTTGAACAGATTTAAGCATGTTATCAAAAAATACTTTAAAAGTGCTTAGTAATAAAAGTACAAAACTCACAAGCCCTATAAGACCTGTCTCAAAAAGCGTTTCAAGATACGAATTATGTGCCCCCGCTCCCTTTCTTGCATTGGAAAATTCTTCTGACATCGGTTTAAACGAAGTCAGTCCATAACCTTGAATCGGTCTTTGTGCGATCTTACTTAAACTGCTTTTCCACATTTGAATGCGCCATTCAAATGAATTAACCCCCTGATAATTATTGGATTCCTTGCCCTTCATCACCGTTAACACCCTATCTTGAACTTGCGGCACTAACAAAGTCAAAGGTAACAATAAAGAAAAGACAATTAAGAATTTCTTGTCCTTTAGTAAACCGTATATCAAGAATATACTGGCACAAGCAAGCCAAGCATTTCTGGTTTTAGTAAAAACCAACAAAATAAGCATATTGACTAATAAGACCTGCATCATCCACATAAACTTAGATTTAACAAAATTACTTTTAATCATATAAAAATAAAGCGTGATACCTAAAACCAGATAAAAGGCCAATATATTAGGATGAGAAAATGTGCCTGCCACACGCATTCCTGCATCTGCATAATAGCGCCCCCCATGCAGCAAATCTAAATCAGCAAAGAATACAGGTAGGACAAATGATGCACAAAGCAACTTTAACCAAAATAAAAAGTCTTCTTTCGTCTTAATAACCAAAAAAGGCATAAGGAACATGGCAAAATAGCTTACAAAATTAAGAAATAAACGCCCCCCTCTTGATAAATAAGGGGAATAAGCTGCTGCTAAAAACATAAAAAACAAATAGAGCAACCAACTTTTCGCTACAGGATTACGAGATGGAAATGAATGGTAATGAAAAACCAAGAAAATTACCAAAATAATCACCAGCAGATTAAGAATAGCTCCTAATCCAACCCCCTCACTATCTGTTCGCGTAGAGTTCAATAGATTATCTAACAATGGTCTAAAGAAAACGATAAGCGCTAACACCCATTTTGGTTTGACTACTAGCAAAATAAAAAAAAGACCAGCAAAAGGCAAGGCCAGCAATAACAATGGTTTTTCACTCAGCATTGGAAGAAGTGCTAGGAAGATAAAACCAAAAACAGCACTTAGGACCAGGGTCAGCCAAATTTTGTAATCAAAGATTCTTGAGTTCGACATAAAAGTTCTCAAAGCTTTTAACATGATCATTAATATTAAATTTAGACAGACAAGTTAGATACCCTTGTTGACCTATCTGCTGACGCAACAAAGGATCTTGTTGTAAACTTTGTATAGTTTGCGCCCAACCTTCCTTAGAGAAAGGATCGATAAGAAATCCATTTTTACCGCTTTGTATAAATTCATCATTGCAGCCTACCCCTTGCGAAACAACTACAGGGACCTTTTGTCTCATGGCTTCTAAAATAGCAATGGAATGAAGCTCAATGGTGGATGGTAGCAAAAAAACATCCACAATATTTAAAAGTCCTGAAATATCCGGATAAAAACCAATGGTCTTAATTTGTTCTTGAGCATGATTAGTACGCACCGCCGCTTCAAAATTCTCTTTTTCCGGGCCACTTCCCGCCACCACACAGACACAACCAGGAATCAAACGAATAGACTCTAGAAGTATTTCTAGAAGTACCTTTAAATTTTTCTCTGGAGAAAAACGGATAGGCGTTAAAACAACAAATGCATTGGCAGGGATATTGAATTTCTGTCTTAATTGCTTCTTTTGTTCTTCATTTAAAATCCGGGCGTCATTAAAATTGATTCCATTTTGTTGTTCACGGACCTTAGCCAGAGGATACAGTTTATTCTGGATAATAAAATCAACATTCTGACGAGTTAAAACAACCACCAAATCAGAAATATTTTTAAAAAAATGAATAAATCGATACTGCTTGCTCATTTCCCCTCTTCTGGCAAATTCCTTTGGATCCATATATCGCGAATCATGCACATGCTCAAGGATTTTACAACCTGCTAATTTAGCAGCAACACTTCCCCAAACATGGGTATTAAATGTATGCGAATGAACAACATCTATCTTTGCTTTTTTTATATATTTAAATAAACGAAAAATAATAAAAAACGATTCAAAGCTAAGCAATTTCTGGGGTTGATCAGCAAATTTAAAGAGCTTAATTCCTGCATCTGCAAACTTGCTCTCTAATTCACCACCAAAGGAATAGGCGACGTGAAGGGTCACCCGGTTAGTAGGCATAGCTTTTGCAAAGTTGAGCAAATTTGTCTCTGCCCCTCCCAAATTCAAAGTTTTGATAATATGTAAAACTTGAATTTGAGACATTAAACTCCTCGAAATATTTTATGTACCCAATATCTCGTACTCTTAAAGAACACGGACAAAGGAAGGTAAGAAATGCAAAAATAAGAAACTATATTATTCTTAAAGACATTCGAATTTATTTTCCAGGCTTTAACTAACCAAGCTCTCCCCCTCTTACCCTTACCATCAAGAATATAAAAAATACCCAATCTGTAATAAGAAAGATACAGCTTATCATCCATTTGTTTTTGACTGACTAACTCTGTAAAATGAGGCACTTCTTGAAACATTCGGTGGGTCATAAGTATGTCAGCCTTAGCGCTATCAATAAACAAAGAACTGAGGCTAGAACTATGCTTGCGTAAATGGGTCAAAATTTGATCTAGATAGCCAATCTCATATTGCAGGGCAATCCTCATCCACATATCCAAATCTTCCCCACATCTAAATCTTTTATCAAATAGACCTGATTTTTTAAACACAGATGATCGCATAATAGCTGCATCCATAGGAATGAAATTCCCATGCACGAATAACTTAGCAAAACAATCTTTACCGCGATAAGGAACCAATTCAGAGTTGGAAGTAAAACGAATCCCCATACGCTTTTCCATGGCTACATCAAAATATTCAACATTTCCATAAACTAACCCACAATTTGAGCCTTCTATGGCATCCACCAGACTTTGCAAAGCATAATCTAGCCATATATCATCGGCATCCAGAAAAGCGATATAATCACCCCTGGCCTTTAAAATGCCATTATTGCGCGCAACTGCTACCCCCTGATTGCTCTGAACAATGCACTTTAGCTTCGTGCCAAATCTTTCTGAGTATTGCTCAATAATCTCGCAACTGTTATCTGTGGAACCATCATCAATAACAATCACCTCATAATCCCTGAAAGATTGCCTCAGTACGCTTTCAAGAGCTTGGGCAATAAATTTGCCGTAATTATAATTGGGAATGATAATACTAACTTTTGGATTCATTCGTATGACCTAAGAAATAAGATTATGCTTCTTTACGATGCTTAAAATAAACATCACCCAATCCAATCTTTATAATAATTCCTACTAGCATTCCTTTGACTACACGTTTAAAGTTACCCCAAGTCTTTTTCAATAAAAAGGAATGAAAAATGTTATAAACCCCTTGTCTAAAAGCTCCAACCTCAAT
The DNA here is from genome assembly GCA_964583975.1 of uncultured Planctomycetales bacterium. Lineage (GTDB taxonomy): Bacteria > Omnitrophota > Gorgyraeia > Zapsychrales > Fredricksoniimonadaceae > JACQCF01. The sequence goes on along the minus strand of CAZOXU010000023.1, from coordinate 7,840 downwards.
AAAAACTCTGCCAACAAAATGTAAGAATTCACTTCTTTCACTAACCGTTAAAGCATTCAATTCCTGCTTATTTTTTTCAATAAAACGAGTGTATCCTAAGACAATAGCTCTTTTGTTATGAGAAATTTGATTCTTGGATCGGGAGGAATAATATTTGACCAGAGCCTCATTCATAAAATCAAATTGGCAAACCCTACTTAATCTCACATACAAGTCCCAATCTTGGCAAGAAGTCAAAGATTCATCCACCCCTCCAACCATGTCCAAGAATTTCTTCTTGATCAAAACAACAGAAAAGGTGCCGATAAAATTTCTTGTTAAGATTTTGGCCTGGGTCGCTTCATTTTTGTAAACAGAATACAACCGCTCATCTTTTTTAACACTATCAATTGTTTTAAATAAACAAAAGACAAGACCTGTCTCATCCGAAGAATTTACGATTTTGAACACCTGTTTCGTTAGTTTCTCTGATTGCCACTCATCATCACTATCTAGAAAAGCCACGTACTCTCTTTGGGCTGATTTAATTCCAGTATTTCTTGCAGCCGCTCCCCCTTTATTTTGAGCATGCTTGATATATCGAATACGAGGATCTGTAAAGCTCTTCATAACATCATCCGTATTGTCTGATGAACAGTCATCAACGACAATTAACTCAAAATCCTTGTAGGACTGCCCAAGAATACTATTAATGGCGCGAGGCAGAATTTTTGCACGATTATAAGTTGGAATAATGATCGAAACCATAATTACTAAATAGCCTTCTTCTTTAAGAATTTAATACTAATCAAATCTAACAATTGTTTACGCTCTTCTATTCGCATAACCAGAAAATATCCAGCAACATACACCATTAAATTAAAAAGAAAATAAAGAACCAAATCAGACACACCTAAACCCAAGGTTCCCCAATTCTTTTTAAAACAAAACATTAAAAACATAAAAACCACTACAGTAATCAATAAAGGCTTCAATAAGGACTCGATCCAATACTTATTAACTTTAATGCCACTCACCTTACATGCGTAGGCAGGCAATAAAACAACAGAACCTAAGAAATTAAATGCCACTGCAGCCACGCCAATCCCCACCAACCCTTGTTTAAAATGAAACGCAAGAAGACATCCAAAAACAACACTTAAAAAGGCAATGACTAAATTAATAATCGTTGGATATTTGACTTCTCCATAAGCCGTTAAAATACAAGAACACACAGACGCAGAGATCATCATTAAAGATACAATCATAAAATAGGGCATCAACTGCGAAGCTTCCGCAAAGTCCTTGCCTACCCATAACGATATAATAGGATGTGATAAAAATATGATGATTAGGCTAAGAGGAAAAATGATTAAATTAATCAATTTAAGATACATTGTAAACAGCATCTCAAGCCGTCCTTGATCTTTTTTAGCAGCTAGATCAGTAAATGTAGGGGTCAATGACCAGGAAGGCTCGAGAAAAAGCCTTTTCATCATATTAGGTATTCGAATACTGACTGAATAAATCGTATTGTAAATAGGCCCTAAAAAGACATTTACTATGATATTCATAACCGACTCATGGGCAACTGCACCCAAATTCCCCAAAGATGCATAACTACTGAAACTAAGTATTTCTTTCACCTTGGCAGGGTTAGAATTTCTACTTTTAATTTCTAGATCAGGCATAAGGTGTATCGACCATCTATATACCAGATAATTCTGGATCCAGGTCATAGATAAATAAACAAAACCATAAGTAACAATGTTTACATACGAACTAGGCAGGAAAGAAAACAAGATAAAAATAAAAACGACCCTGAGGATCACTCCCCCAAAATTAGACACATTTAGCAAATCATACCGCTGTCGAGCGTACAATACGGACCAAAAAACAATATTGGGAATAGTTAAACTGAAAGCTATAGTAATTAATAAAAACAATACTCTACTCTGCTGATGAAATTGGACAGGAACATTAAATAGGGATGGAAAACTTAAACTTACGATGATTCCAGGAACAAGACCAAGAAGCATAACGATATACAGAATTCTTCTTCCGGTTGAAAGATATTCGATAAAATCTTTCTTTTGGTTCTTGGACAAAGCGATGGTGGTATACCTTGAGAGAGCAATTCTTACACTAAAAGCAAAGATTTGAAAAAATGAAATGATAGATTCCGCTAAAATCGTGATACCAAAAGCTTCCTTTCCTAATTTGTTTATAAGAAAAGGGGTTACAAAGAAACCCAAGGCCATGCCCAGAAAATTGCCGATATAATTTGTAGCCAAATTCTTTGCTATCTGATTCTTCATATTAATAAATTAAGTAGAACCTATTGAGATGGTTTTCGAGATTTAATTAAACGTGCTGGAACACCACCAACGATAGCATAATCAGCCACACTTCGAGTAACAACCGCTCCGGCAGCAAGAATAGCTCCCTTTCCGACATTAACCCCTGGAAGAATGATGACCCTATCTCCTATCCACACATCATCTTGAATAACAACAGGCTGTTCTTTTTGAAATCCTTGTTGATTCATAGGAATGTCCGTTCGATCAAAATTATGATTAGCCGTAAATATAGTTACGTTTCTGCCCATCATCACATCATTACCTATGGTTATTTTTCCTGAAAGATTCGCATCTACACCTATTCCCGAATTATTTCCAATAGAAATCTCCCGCCCAGAATGAAAAAAAGCATGCGCTTCAATATTGACATTCTTCCCAAATCTTAGAAATAAGGGCTTACAGATCCAATAACGAATCTTTTTAAACATCTTTCCCCCTGGCGCATCCGATGGAGGAAGCCATCTAGCAAAGAAATAGTAAAGTATATAGCACAGGGGTCTCATAAAATCTAAACGCGTCCATAAATAAAGGTGGGGATGTGATAATTACGGTCCTTAAGAATAGCGCCTAAAATTGAGATATTTCTTTCTCTTAAAGAAGCCAAAGCGTTTACAGCAGCTTGTTTGCGTGTTTGATTCTCACTGACTATAAAAATAGTTTTGTCAGCCAAAGAAGCCAGAATGCATCCGTCTTGGTAGGATTTTAATTCTGGAGTATCAATTAAGACTAGATCGTATTGTTTCTTAAGCTGCCCCAACAACTCTTTTACAGCAGGCGAATCAAATAAAATCATAGGGTTAATATCACTGCGTCCAGAAGGTAAAACAGATAAACGATCGTTGATTACACAGATTGTTTGATCTAATGAGGCCTTACCCTGCAAAACATCCATCAGTCCAAGCGGCTGATTGAGATTAAAGATTTGCTGGAAGTTTGAATCACGGCAGTTTGCATCAATGATAATCACTCTTTTAGAGGCATGATCAGCTAAATGGTAACCTAAATGGGCGGCTACCAAACTTGAATTATCTTCTTTGCCAGAAGAAGCCAGCAATAAAACTTTGAAAGGATTGGTAGCTATCATCAAATACAACTGGTCGGCCAAGATCCGAAAAGCATTTCTATATTTCTTGGGGATTCTTTTGGAAAGAGCTCCTTTTACAAAATGATTTCTCCTTAATTTTAATTTAGGAATTCCCCCAAAATAAGGAATCCTCAGGTTCATTTCTAGATCTTGCGGTGATTTAATATTCTGATCTAAATATTCAAGGATAAAAGCCAGAACAATTCCAAAAAACAAACTCATTAAGATGGCCACTAATAATATGACCTTATTATTTAAACCTACAGGATTTAACGGCACATTAGCTTGCTCAATAATCTTGACACTGGCTGTTCCAATAGCATCCTCATTAGGCAATTGATTACCGTTTAAACCCTCCTTCATATGTTGAATATTGTCCTGCAGTTGGATAACCACGGGATGTTTTTGCCCATATTTCAGCTTTAATTCAGCCATTTGTTGTTCGAGATCAAAAATAACGTAGGATCGACTCACCACATTGGCCGTAATGGCTGCTTTGATAGGATCGAAATCTTTAACCCTAATCACAAAAATATTGGTGTCTTTGACAGCTTCCACCTTAATATTACTTCGTAATTGCTCCACAGCCCTTCGAAGCAATAAAAGCTCTCTTTCTTGAGGAGAGAATTTCTTCAATCGAGTGATATAAACTCTATTTTGAAAATTAATCCATTTTCTTTTTAAAGGAGAGGCAAATTCTTTTTCATAATCGGTTGGTCTATGATCTAAATATAAAGCATAAACAGCTCTTAAGATAACAGGATCAGAAGTAACCACTTCCATTTGCGTTAGACCCACTTGAGTTTGTTGGAAATTTAAAAGCTCTTTATAATAAGGGGCATCGACTTGTTTTTGTCCGGAAACGAGCATTTTGACACTTGCCTGGTAGGTGGGCGTGCGAAAGGTTAGGCCATAAAAGACAATAGACATTACAATGATAAACGATAAAACAATCACCCACTTTTGACGAAATAAAATACGAACATAATCTCTTAATGTCATTTCTTGATTGGTAGAATAGGATAACTCAGTCATATTTTCAAAACTCCTTTATAAAATACCTTCAGAAACCACAATAATATCGCCAGATTTCAATGTAATATCCTCTAATGAATTACCATCCATGACAGATTTAATATTGACCTGGATCAATTCATAACCTCCCGTACTTTTAGGCCTCAAGATTTTGACCCGGCTGGCAGAACCAAAACGAGTAAAACCACCTGCCATTGAAATGGCTCGCAACACGGTAGCTTTCTCCTCCATCTGATATGGACCAGGTTTTATGACTTCCCCATACACATAAAACTTACGACTACGAGATTCTTTTAGGGAAACCACGACAGAAGGGTATTTCAAATAACCATCCGCAAGCTTACTTTGAATCTCTTTTTGTATTTCATTAATAGTCATTCCTTTAATATTAAAATTTCCAATATAAGGAAATGCGATAGAACCATCGGGAGAGACAACAACATCGTTGAGAATTTGTTCTGGCTGAAGAACAGCAACCGTTAAAATATCATCAATACCAACCGTATACTCTGTAGGCTCTTCTTTCAATGGAGCTGTCGGAACATCTACAGTCGAATGAGCAATATTAGGAGACACCACAATTGACTGAAGCGTTGCTGAACCTTCTTTGATTTGGGGTTTACTTGCTGCAAAATTAGTGTCGGCATAGGCTAAATTAAGCTCACCCATCATTATTAGGCCACAAATAAAAATAAATAACCTCATCATTTTGCTCCTCTGGTTGAAAGTACAGCTGGAATAGTTTTAAGAAGAATTTTGACATCTAACGACACAGACCAATTATCAATATATTCCAAGTCCATTTTAACCCATTGATCAAAATCGGTAATTCTACTTCGCCCTCCAACCTGCCATAAACAGGTTATCCCGGGACGCATGCTCAAACGTCTTTGATGCCAGGGGTCATATTGTTTTACTTCTCGGGGTAATGGTGGACGGGGCCCCACCAAACTCATATCACCAAGCAAGACATTCCACAACTGAGGAAGCTCATCTAAACTAAATGTCCTTAAAAAATTTCCGATCTTGGTGATCCGAGGATCATTATCCATTTTAAAGGCATGTCCCTTCACTTCATTGTAAGCTAACAAATCATCAAGTTTACTTTCAGCATCCACCACCATGGTGCGAAATTTATAAAGTTTAAACCTTCGATTATTAAGCCCACAGCGTTCTTGAACAAAATAAACCGGTCCTGGTGAAGTCGCTTTAATCAAGATGGCTATGGCCAAATAAACAGGAGAAATAATAATAAGCGCAAGAGCCGAAATAACAATATCAATCATCCGTTTTACAACGACGGCTGTAACACTATGCGGAGTCATTTCAAAAGTGATCATGGGAATCCCCATCAGATTCGTTTCCTTACCTACCGTAAAATTCAAATTAAAAAGATCCATGGCTACACTTGCAGTCACTCCAACTAATTCACACTGAACTAAGGCATTTTCAATCTTGTTAAGTGAAGATCGTGGAACAATAAAGACAGCATAATCAACAACCCGGTCCTTTAAAACTGGCAGCAAATCATCAAAAGTACCTAAAACTTTATAGTTCTCAATTGCATTCCCGACCTTAGACTGATCTTCATCAATAAGCCCAACTACTTTTAGACCCAACTCCTTATGTTTATCCAAATATTTAACAAATTTAATTGCTCTAGGTCCTGTACCAATGACCAGGATATTACGAAAATTATGACCTTGGGCACGCAAATTTCTAAAAAGAATGATCATAATTATTTTATGGATACAAATTAAAACTATCGAAATGAGAAAGAAAAGACCAACAAACGAACGACTGATATGTTCCATTTTAAAAACATAGGAAAACATACTAAAAACACTAAAGGTTAAAAAAGCGCTTTGAAAAACTATCCGTAGTATCTCTCTAATTTTCCTCAAACGAAAAGATTCATACATTTTCAAAGCATACATGGTGGGAATCCATATCATTAAAACTGCTATCAAAATCCAAACGTATTCTTTAATGAAATACAGATTATATGGAAAGAAATAATTGATAAGGTTCTTACGAATAGCGTAAGCCAAGAAAAAAGCTAACGTTATAAGTATGCCATCGTAGCAAATTAAGGCTCGACGAAAAATATTTGAATATTCTCTAAGCATATTAAAAAATGAATTTAATTCCTACTTGAATCATATTGCGCACATAATCGCGACTAGTAAAATTTGAATCAGTCTGTTCAAAAACATAATTGGTATACAAATTGACTTTCTTGGTGAGTTGATACTGCACGCCTAAATTGGCCCCGCTCAATTTGTCATTAATACCGGTTAACTTATACTGGCCACGACCATAAAATAAAGCAGTATTTAAAGCCAACTTATCAGTTAAATCCTTTAGATACGATAAAACAACCTTCCAACTATTAAAAATATCCTGCGTAAAGGCTGTTGAAGCATACTCCCTAATATATTTTAAGTTAATCTTGGTAATTTCATCTACCTCTTGTGTTAGCCCAAGCTCATATCGAGGCTTTACAAAACGTTCGTTATTGTACGCAGAAATAAAATTTACTCCAGGTTTAACATCTAGATAAAACTGATTGGTTAGAAAATGCCTCAACCCCAAAGATATATTATGGAGATCCGCATTGGCCCCTCCATCAAATTCTTGCCGTAGGTAGGTGTAATCCATTAAAAACTTATTCTTTGAATCAATCGTATATTCATTAGTGACTCCTGGGGAATATTGGGTGGAATCGTTTAAATCTTGACGTGTAAAATAAGTGTCGACTTGATAATATTTCCAAATAACCTCCCACTGCTGTGTGATGAGACGGGCATATTCAAACCCTAGATTATTGGTATAAATAGAATATCGGCCGCTATCACGACCAAAGGAGTCTTCAAAACTGCGCGGCTCTTCGGCATGTCGGAAGTTTTCGAGAATTTTAAAATTTTGATAAGGACCAAAATCTTTATTAAGATTTAACGATAATTCTTCTGATAGGTTATTAAATGAGGAGTGTTGAGCATATATATTCTGGGTAATAATGCCTTTAAAATCGATCGATTCATTCTTGCCTTTGCCACTAAATCCCCCGCCCAAAGAAACCCTGGTTATAGCATCGCTACTCTTATCGTTTTTAACATAGGTAATATTATCGTCATATGCCTGGTTTAAAGCGCCGCCTAAATCCCATTTAAACTCAGCAAAACATGGGACACACAGGTATATAGATAATATAAGAGTTAAGAAAAAGACTTTTTTTGCGTTCATAACAGCCGTTAATTTTCCTTAATTATTAAAACTCAAGGGGGGTAAGATAAAATAAAAAAACGGGTAGTCGTGGACGGAAGTCGAACCCTACAACCCCTTGAAATACAGCTACTTATAAAAATCTACCGCAAACGAA
>CAZOXU010000022.1:0-19628 GCA_964583975.1 uncultured Planctomycetales bacterium | reverse complement strand
AGGGGACAACCCTCTTTGATTTGTAGTCTTTGGTATCATCAAAGACGATCATTTTGGTGTTTATGGGCGTCATTGGTTTTAGGCTGTTCCTAAAGGTTGACTCTAAAGACCCTACGTCCTTCTGTTTGGATGGTTGAAAATTTTTTGTATAATCCAAATTAAAACTACTTCCCTGATCTTTTAAAGATGTATTGGCTGCTTCCACAATATCTTTTTCTTTTAGAATCGCTTGTTTAGGTTCATTTTTATGTTTTGGCTTTTTTTCTTGAGAAAAAAGACAAGAACATAAAACAATAAGACATATTAAACCCCAGGTAAAAAAAGTTAGCTGACGTCTTCCCCTATTGTCCGTTTTAAGAAATATCTGTGTACCAAACATTGTCTTGCTCCTTAAAGCCGATTTGACATTCAAATTTATTATCAGTTGAGATATGCGTATCTTCTAACACCAACCATCCATCTGTTTTAGTATTAGCCTTCAAAATATGTGCATCAAAAAGGATGTAATGCGGAATAAATAATTGCTTACCAATAAATAAATTGGTGTTTTGTTCAATGAGCTTAAGAGAATTGTTCGTTGTATTATTAATGACAATGTGCAGGACTACATAATTAGGATTCTTTCTTGAGAAGGATTCGATAAAGTCTATTTTGAATTTGGGGTAAGAATAAGAATAAAATAAATCTTTACGGGTTAATTTACGATTATTAACGGCTTTGATGTCTTTTAGAATGGGATAATTTCTGGCTAGATTTAAAATATCTATCCAGCCTATCTCTTTTTCTCCCTTAGCAACCTCTGGAATTGAGTCTTTTGTGTCTACTACATAATCCACATTGGCTGGATCTGCGATAACAACCTTGTAGTTAAATCTTTGACTTGGAGTGAAGACAAAGAGATTAGTTTCCCCCGATTGTTGCAGGGGCTTAATGACAACACTTTTAGAGTTTTGAGGGATTTCCACTTGAATGAGAGAATTATCCCCCACAGTCACTAACATAGGTTTTTCTTTAAATTCCAACACCGTACAAAAACCCAGTGAGGTATTGACCTTTAGAACATCTGCCTCTTCGGGGGCTTCATACAAAACCTTACTGCCCTCTAAATATCTCTCTTGTGCTATTGCCGTATTTATAGAGAACAAAAATAAAGTAATTAAAATCAATAAAGGCTTCATGACGCTTTATCCTTCTTTTGAATAACATCATTAACCAGCAATCCGTAGGGATTAGATTCACTGGATTTAACCTTCTTAATCTCAAAAACATAAGTTACAAGGATTGTTTTATTGTTGCCGTTCACATAGAGCGTGCGTTCCCCTTTGACTTCAACCCAAAATGGGTTACTCTTTCTTGTAATATCAATGGTGTTAATTACAAATTGCTGACTAATCCCGTCTTTTTCAATAGTTGATTGATTGTGTTTATAGGCGTCGGTGATCGCTTGTTTGGCTTTGACGGATAGGTATTGAGCAATTCCTTCGATTTGTTGAGATAGTGAGCCTGTTGTAAAATTCAGGTATTGACCAACAATCATCTTGGTAAAGCCCTGCAGCATGGCTTCATCCATTTTTAAATTCTTAGACTTCAAAACACCTATCTCACCTTCATTGGAATAGACCATCAAGGAAGGCTTATTGACTATCCCTAAAACAATAACAACCAGAAGTAAATTCACAGATACACTAATAATGATCAGGATGGATAAAATCTGGTTGTACTTTTCTAAAATGGTTCTGTTAAAAATTAGTTCGCTCATTGTCTATCCCTCTGTTGGGTTATCATTCCCTGTCATAAAATCCTTAAATTTGCCATTGCTTGTTGTAGGTGTTTGTGGGGTTAATTGTTTTGCTTGTTGCGTGAATCGATCTGAAATATTTCCAGCAAAGTTTCCTGGGTACATAGTCATAAGACTTGCAGCTTTATTGCTAGCCATAATCCCGCTTGCAGCCACGGGCGAACTTCCACCTGTTCCTGATGCCAATCCAGTGATGATAAAAGGTGAAAAAACAACGATAAAGCACACGGCAAAATTAAGGCAGGCAAATTGCTCAATACCGCCCCCTGTTGTACCTATTTGATTGCTCAAAGCAACCGCAATAGAAAGAGCAATGTGCCAAAGAATCGGCCAGCAAAGGACAGCCACATAGCTGATATACCATCCCTTTATTACACCTGCTGTAGACCTAAATAAAATGAGTGGAATTAAAATGGGCCCGAGCTTATACCAAATCCCCGTCAAGGTATAACGAATCGCTTCCATAATCTTGGAAAGAACGGCATAAAAGATAAACGAAAGGTTAATGATTAAATTATGTAAAGAGAATCTGCCGAAAAGAGCATTACCTATCTGCGAGGCAAGGTTCTGTTGCGTATTGTTTTGAAACTGCTGCTGCATGTTGTTGCTCATAGCGGCATATTGATCAACGTAGTTTTGATTTGGATTGATCGTTTGGTCAAGGCCAGAGACGATGTTATAGGTTGTATCCATAATCCAAACGTAGTTTTGTAAAAGGATAAAACCAATGACAAGTTTGATAATGACATCCGTCCAATTAACACCCTGACTTAAAATTCCTACATAATTAACAAATACAGCCAAAATAAATAAAGATATCAGCATATATCTGCCAGTATTTAATACTGTAGTTAAATCACTTCTGACGGCTGTAAGAACGATATCCATAAGTTAAATGCTAAAAGTTTGATGATCGACGATCCCCATAAAATCTTGAACACCTTGATTTTCCTGTTCAAACTGGAGAGCTTCTTCTTTGCGCTTTAGATTGTTATTAGAAGCTTCAATACTTTGGCTTTTAAGTAATTGAGACAAAAGATAAACGACATTATTTTCCATCTGAATAAGATGGGCGGTTTCTTCTGCAATTTGCTTTAATGCGCCTTTTTCACTTACCTGGTGAGCGTTCGTAATAAAATCAGATACGCTTTGGGCATTTTGTTCATAGAGACGTTGGTAACTATCCCCTATTAAATAAGCAGAAGTATTGGTCTTATCAGATATATCTATATTTTTAAAAGTGCTTTGAGCATTTTGTATCCAAGGGTCTAGCGATCCGAAAAGACCTCTAAACTGTTGGGGTAAATCTTGGTTTGTATTGATATCAGATTCCACACTACGGATGACCTCATTAGCAGATAAAATGACATTACGAAAGTCCCCAACCGCTTGTAAGCCATCAACTCCTTGAGCATTTTGTTGAGCTATTTGCAGCATTGCTTGGGCATTAGTTAATTGAGACTGCAAAAGCTCTACTTGTTGGATTGCTTGGGCTAATTGTCTTAAATGTTCAACTGTTTGGGTTACGGTTTGCTGTAGAATCGCGGCGGTTGTCGATGGATCACAAAAAGCTTGTTGTGATTTAAAACACAATAAAAAGACCAAAGTAATAGTGATAAGTATTTTCTTCATCGGTAGTCCTCCAGGGTGATGTAATGTTCATCATAAACCACACCGTTTTCTTCTCTTTTGGGTACTTTGAATCGGGTTAAATGTTTGGATAAATTTGAATTGTTTTTGGCAAATTGACCTGTACCTGCCTGCCAATTTTGATTAGCTATATCAACCTGGGCTTGGGCATAGCCTTCGTCATAGTCTTTTTTATGTTTCTTTTTATCACTTGAATCTTGGATTTGAGCCCCAATGTTACCAACCAAAGCTCCTCCTAAAGCTCCAATAGTAGCCTCCTTTTTATCGTGATGGATAGAATAACCAATCGCTCCACCTGCTCCAGCACCGCCTACCGTGTAGCCTGCCTGTCTTAAACTACAACCACTGGCAAGTATTACCGTAAACAACAAGATCAGAATCTTATTAAACATATTTAACCTCACTTTGAATAACCAACCCCATGTGGATATTTCTTGGCACACTTAACTAAAACTTCGTACATATCTAAAGATGGGTTTTCTCCTCTGATCTTCTCGTAAAAATTCAAATCCATCGAATCAGTTGTTGCAACCCAATACTCAATAGGTGTAGGACAAATCACCATCTTTGAGCTTATGTGAGCCAATTCCTTAGATTGCGAAAAAAACACTTCTGAAAATTCTCCTTTTTTAATCTGTAAGCTTTCAATAAGACGTTTTTCTTGTTCGTTATAATTAAAGTAATCCACGATTGTCTTAACCGCAGGCATAGAATTTTGTCTTAAAATAAAACGTGTATTCGAATTACCCAAGATGGCATGTTCCAAACCACCACCTAGAAAATCATTAAGTGATTGTGTAATGGATATTGCCCCTGCCCCGTATTTACGAAAAGTCCTGTAACATTCCGCAATAAATTTGGCAGCCTCTGGCGTTGATAGAAGCTTCCAACACTCATCAAAAATAACAAATTTACGTCGACCTGGTTCACTCATGATCTTGCCCCAAACAAAATTGGTCACGATAGTGAGCATTACCGCTTGTAAGCGTTCAAATTTTTCCAGACCTTTAAGGTCAAAGCAGATGACACTTTTATCTAAGGATATAGTTGACTTGCCATCGGTATAACTGCCATATTGACCGCCTTTAAACCAATTACCTAATAAACCTACAACCGGTTCATAGAATGGTTGCATTGGTGCATACTTTTCTGAAACGGCTTTTAAAGCTTCCTTTAAATCACTCAATACCGGATAGTCCCTCATTTGGTACAGATACTGAATAGAACGAAATATAAAATCTTCCACAATCTGGTCAGACCCATTAAAACGAGCAACCCCTCCCATCATCTGTTCAATGGTCTTGGTTTTGATAATAAGGATTTCGTTTTGTTCTTCTTCGCTAAAGTCAGAGAGTTTGCGATTTAAGGATAGGTCAAAGAGATTGATGGTGAATTTCTCTTTTAAACCAAGATCAATATATTCACCACTTTTAAGTAAGACCTGACGTTTGTAGGAACCGCCAATATCAATAAATATTTCAACAGGGTCGTTTTTACTGTATTGATTAATAATCTGGTTAATTGTAAAACTCTTGCCACTTCCAGAAGCACCAACAACGACTGTATTAAAAGCAGAAAGGTTATCACAAAATGGGTCATAAGAAGCCAGTCCATGAGTGGTATTATAAAAAAGACATTCGGCCTTACCGCTTCCTCTAAACTCTGAAAAGAACGGTAAAAAATCTGCTAGATGTAATGATTTTAATAACGTCCAACGTGATGATTCTTTTGTCCAGCCAGGTAAGCAACTGACAAATATTGGTTTTACTGAACCCCAGCGTTCATCGTGCATTTCCGTGCCGTTCATAGCTGAAAACAAACGTAAGACCTCTGCTGTTCGTTTTTTAATGTCTTCAAATTCATCCGCATATACATGCACAGTTAATTGCATACGAAAGAGCTTTTGATTGCTTTGTTGGATTTCCTCTAAGAGATATTCATATTGGGAAACTTTGGTTTGAGCATCTTTATTGACAATACCAAACATGCCTTGAATATTGCCGTATTCACGCTTTCGCATGGATTCAATCTTAGCCCGCCCCCATTCTTTCGTGGGGGCCTCAAAGTTGACAATTACATCAAACTCAGAAAACGAAAGATTATTTAAACCAGTGAGCATAGCTGGGTAGGTGGCTTCAGGCAGGACTTTAAGGGATATATACTTATGATAGACACCGCCAAAATGAATATACTCGCCTTTCTTGTCATCAATATTCACATCACTACAGCAAACTTGTTTAACAAAGATTTCTGACGCTTTTGGTTTTGGACATTCAAGATTTTGTTTTTGGCGATCAGGATTAAGGTATTTATAAATCAATTGCATCCAGCCATATTCATCGAGCGCCTTTAACCCAAATCCTGCGCCATTTAAGCCTTCTTCTATATTATTAAGGATTAAACGAAATTCTCTTTTGTTAAGCTCTACTTCACCTTCCGTTAGCTTCTTAATATTTCGAAAAAAATTCAACCGATTAGCCGTCCCATTAGATTTAGAGGCAAAGTTCACAAACAAATAACAACGTCTTCGTCTAAATAGCTTCTCATTTGCTATCTTTTCAAAACGCTCCACTCTTTGACTGTGCATAGCTTTAATTAAAGGATGATTGGCCTTAATTGCCTTATGTTCGTTGATTTCATTTTGGTAATTACTATCAAGGGTGAAGAATACTTGATAGGTGGCTCTATCAGTCAAGTTAGTAAGCAAGGTTTCTATTTTTTGGGAATGAACAATTAACTCTTCACTGGATAAATTTTCAATAGATAAACAGGAAAGCTCATACCCACCAGAGATTGAGTCATCTTTGAAGATCAAAAGATCATCTTCAAAGTGGCTATATGGAAGAATCTCCTGCAAGCTATTGAGTTTGATATCGATATTTCGGCCAATAAGGGTATGAGCGAATTCTTGCGGAAAGGCGGTAAATTTTTTGTCTTTAAAGAACCAGTCAATGTAATGTTCCGTTGCATTGGCCGGTTTGCCACGTTTAATCAAAATAAGAAAACCACTTAAGGCCCCTACTGTAAGCCAAATCACAAGATTATTAACCTTGATGGCTTGTAGGATTAAAGCGCTCCCAAGAACAATAAAGATGTCCCAGCCTTCAAAACCAAAGACAATCATTCGATCTTGTAGATTCCTTAAGCATTTTTCCATGTAAAGGCGCATGGGGCTTATCCTCCAAAGGCTGCACTGATAAATGAAACAATTTGTGGAGCACCAAACATAATGACGGTTCCAACTAAAGCCAAAACAAAAATCTGGTTATTACCCATTGCCTTTTGCATACCTGCAATAACCAGAAAGATTATTGCCAAAGGTGTACAAATACTTCTGATCCTACTTTGTAAATCTTCCATACTGCTGGTTAAATCAGCAAAAGCGGGTGTATTAAAAACAATAAAAAATACAAATGTCATTAATAGAAAATTAAACAACTGCGTTTGCGTAAACTTGCGTTTGTTGTTCATAACGGCTCTCTCCTTGGATTATTGGGTTTGGAACGGGATACGACTTATAAAAGTCTTCAAGGGTTATAAATTGAAAATATAAATTAACGCCTTCAATTTTTCCTCTTTTGGCTAAATTCTCTTCAATAGAAGAAAGCTCATTTTTGATTGATTCGTCTTTACAGATATAAACCACATTTTTACCTTCCACATCTTCACGATTGGCATAAGTTAACAATATTTCCTCATACCGTTCCTTACTCTTTAAAGAGCGTTCATATTCAAGGAAGAATTTCTGCTGGTTTCCATCCTTGCGTTTACGCCAAAAGATGGCATCAGGAATCTTAGAATCGCAGACCGTCATGCGCATGGCGGGTGTTAAAGCACGGATGTAGGTTTCTGACCACCATTGACTAATGGACATTTTGGAAGATTTTTCAAGGGCAATGCGGATTTGATTGAGCTCTAGATAATGCGGGATAAGGCCAATAGAAAGCGGAGTTACCTTAAATTCAGGAAACTGAGGAAAATACTTAACTAACAAGTCATAGTGTTCTTGATTATCAATATGCCACAGTCCACCGTAGTAATTACAATAACGGATATGATTAATACCCAAACGGTAGACAACAGAACGAATGATTGTGAATTTATTTTCGCTAAATAGATAGCGATTGACATCATCAATACTGACAACGCCCTGTTCAGCAATGAACCTTAGAATCTGAATCGTTTGAGAAATCGTCCCCCGCATGGCGGGTTTCCTTAAATTTGGGGAAATTTAATTTTGAGCTTCAAACCGATTGGGGAAATCGGTAACAATCAATTGTTCTTAATTGCTGAGAGCAATATTAACAGATCAAGAAATTTTGTCAACGAATATTTTATTAAATGTCAATATTTATTTGATATTTTTTCAATACTATAAAATTTTAATTATTATTTTTTATGACTTATACACCACCATCGTCTCAGCGCAACAATCGACCAAACAACCTCAACAAGACCAAAAGGCCATGCGCCTTGTAAAAATCCATAAATCGATCCCAAAACACATGAAAAAGCAAATGCCAAAATAAACCAAGTACTGTAATGTTCTAACGCATAAAATATCAGCATTAATGTAACTGATAATAGGCCAAATATTGTTAATGAATCCATGACCCTATACCTATTTATAGTATTTCACCATCAGATGCTGCAAACCTTGCATCGCAACTAATAAACCAATTAATATTAATATTGAAGAACTCGCATAGGGAACTTTACGAGCAAATTCACCAAATCTCTTAAACTTTTTAGTTACATGTTTAACAGAAATGGCAGCAATAATTCCAACGCTCACCAAGGTAATGGCAAGCCCTATACTAAAACCAAGCACAAGAGTAAACCCCAAAGCTACCTTCTTTAATTGCAAGCACAATAATAATACTGCAAATGCCGATGGACAGGGAAATAAGCCCCCCGTTAAGCCAAACAAAATAATCTGCCCCGTTGTTACTTGTTTATTCATAACCAGCTTTTCAACTTCTGTAGCGTGAGCACGTTCATGAGCATCACTAAATTCAATATTTCCAACAGGAGCAAGCTTGCCATGATAATGGTGGTGATCATGCCCCACACGTTCATGCCCATGACTGTAAAATCGTTTTTGCGCCTGACGGGTTTGGTAAAGTATCCAGCAAGCCATTCCAATAACAATAACACCTGTAGCTAATTGAAAATATGGTTCCAATTCCTCTATACTTAAGCTAGAAGAATACCGCAATCCAACAAAAGCGAGTATCCAAATGATGGCTGTATGAGAAATTGTGGCTGATACTCCTAAAAGTAGAGCCTGCCAAACCGTACCACGAATACCTATAATAAAAGCACTCATCATGGTCTTGCTATGCCCAGGCTCTAATCCATGTAATGCCCCTAGAAAAACAGCTATAGGAAAAAATAGCCACGCATTCCCCTGAGCAATGTATTCATTAAAAGATAGCATGAAGCATTTCTCCTATGGATAACTTATTAAATCTTCTCTTTAATCAGAGCCATTCCACATTTAGGACAAGTTCCTGGTCCATTTTGACGAATCTCCGCATGCATTGGACATGTGTATATTATCTTTTGTTCTTTTTCTGCACTACCCGTTAAGATTTTATCAACCTCAACCTTATAACTTTCTAAGTCACGAGCATTAGTTTTTTTGCCATTAATAAAAAAGGTTGGTGTGCCGTTGACTTGAACTTTTTCTCCCAAAGCTTTATCTTCATCAATCATTTTTTGCCATTGGGCATCTTTATTTTTGTAATCAGCCATCAATTGATCATAGCTCATTCCCAACTGTTGGACGTACTCCTTAACTTTATCCTCTGCAACAGACGCTTGATTCTTTAAGAGTAAATCAACTGTTTCAAAATACTTTCCTTGTACTCCTGCAGCCAAAGCTAATTTTGCAGCTGGTAAGGCATTAGGATGAAAAGGTAAAGGATAATTCTTGATTACTACTTTCACTTTATCAGGATAAGCCTTAGCAGCATCCTCAACAGCTGGAAAGAACTTGTTGCAGTATGGGCATTGTAGATCAAGAAAAGCTACAATTGTAACAGGTGAATCTTTCTTACCTAAAACAGCAGAAGAGCCAATGTCGATGGCATAAACTTTGTTAGGGTCTTCAACGGCTCCTTGAGCTCCCCCACCACAACCACCACCTCCTGCTTGCGCCCCTCCTCCACAACCACCCCCACAACCACCTTGCCCTTGCGGCTGTTGTCCTTGTCTACCTAAAGAGCCTGCAACAGCTACCCTAGTCTCCAAAACTGCAATCTTTTGATTTAAAAGCTGCATCTGCGATGAGATGTTTTCTTGAACAGCATTCATCTTTCCCATCTGTGCCGTCAAAGGCCCTAGGTGTATAGAAATAATATTACCAACCCCAAGCACAACACCTACTCCAACAAGTACAATAATTACTACAGTTAAAAAATTATCTTTCATAAACCAATTCCTTTCTTTAAAAGATGTAATTATCTAAAAATTCTTTAATAAATTTGAAACATAGCCGAGCACAAATAAATAATAAATAAAAATTTAGGCAAAAACTACTGGCGGTCGTTTTAGAGCTTCCAAGGATGGATTTTGATAAGAAAGCTTTATTTGAGGAATAACAGCTTGAAGAGATGAAAATGCAGGTATAAAGGTGTTAATATTAGCTACAACTATTTGAGGACATACCGTATGACAAACTAAACAATGCACCTTCCCTTTGACATCTTTACTCCCATGACAAAATGCCCCTAATGGTAAAAAATAAATAAAAAATAGAACGAATATTAAAACTTTAATAAATTTCATAATTTGAGTTTATAGTTAACCAAAAACTTGTCAAGAAATCTCCAATTTAGATTGTCATCTCAAATGACGAAAATAAATATAATCTAGTTAAATGAATTATTAATAATATTTAAAATCTTACTTCATATTCAAGAATCCACTTCAATTCTCCTTGGGGCGCAGATCGGGATACGCCTAATAAATAACCAACATCATACTTGATTTGTGGCGTTAAATGTCCATAAAAAACGGGCCCCACTTGATGATTCTGTTCCTGATAAGGCAGATGATTTCTCACCTCTCCAAAGTCAGCCCAATACTCAAAACCTGGTTGAAAATATTCCGACAATCGATACCGGCTACTCCAAGCAATACCTGCAGTGCTCATTTCAGTGCTTCCGCCACCAACTTCTTTTTCAATAATCAGATTAGCTGTATTTGTGAAATTCTGTGTGGATTTCTCCAATAAAATCTTTCCTTCAACTTTACCAGAATTTTTCTCACGAACAGGAATTTCCCAAGCAAAATAAATCCCAGCATCCAGCCAATATTTACCTTGTTCAGTCAATTGATAGCGATTTTCCCATTCAATATTAGTGAATTTCATCCTAGAAAGCTTGGTATTGCCATCCTCATCTTCCTGTGGCTGTCTTTCAAATTCCCCATACAGTTCTGTAGCCCAACGGTCGGTAACTCCGTATCCAATAGCATTTTTATATTCTTGTGCAGCATTCTTATCTTTTCTATGGTCAAAATCATACGATCCTGTTGTCTCTATTTCTAATTCCCCTTTTTCTACAATGGGAGAATACACCTTTTTTTGTGCGTAGGCGGGATGGCATACGCCAAAAACAAACATTAATCCAATCATAATCACAGCATAAAACTTCTTGATATACCCAACTGACATCTGACTAGATATTTTTACTATCACCACTAACCTCCTATTAGTTAATAAATTATTACTTCTAATTATTGAGCTACAATAATACCCTGAGCGGTTTTAGGATTAAAATCTCCATAATATTTATAAGAACCTGGTTTTAAAGGACCTAAATATATAATTATCTGTTTACCCCCAGCAACTACTTTCTCACGATTTAATTCATAGCTTTCAAATTCTTCCGGGGTTGGGTCTTGATTATCAATAATCACTTTAACCTTTTGACCCGCAGGAATATTTAGCTGTGCAGGTTCAAATTTATGATCTTTAATCATAATGGTATAAGACTGTTGAGTAGCCGCCAAACATTGAACCGGTAGCCCAAGCAACACCACTAATATTATGTTAATAATCGAACGTGCCATTATTTTCTCCATTTCATTGAACTAATTAAATTTATCTTAAGGTAATTACTTTGATTTAACTTCAAAAGCTATGACACATTTCTTGATTTGTAAAAGATATGGAACTTTTATTGAGAATCTTCCTCTAGACCCTATGGGTTTACGCAAATGTTCTATCGAAATCTTGTCCGTTCCTTCTTCTACTATATTACCCTGTTCATCGACAAAACGAATATTAATTTTCTTACGTTCAATAGAACTTGCCCCCATTTGCTTTTGAATGGAACCAGCCACTAAGAGATATTTGTTGCCACGTTCCGTAATGTTATAAAAGCTGATTTTCTTTAACATGCTTTTCAAATTTTCATCAACCTCTAACTCAATTAAATGTGATTTAGCTCCTTTTACTGATGAAATATCAACTATCTTAGGCACACTTTCGCTATTCAAAAAGATAGTTTGGCATCCTGAACCAATTAAAACAGCCACTATTAAACAAAAAATATTTCTCATAACCATCCTTTCTATGTAACTGCATTTAAAATAGACGGGTTTTTCGTTAAGCTCTCTCATTTTCTTGTCCCGTGCGAATGCTAATTGACTTTTCAATACTTGTTACAAATATTTCCCCATCTCCTCTGCGGCCCGTATGCGCAGAAGTTTGAATTGTCTCAATTATTTTCTTATAATCATTCTCACTACAAACAATTTCAATCTTAACTTTTGGAGTAAAATCAATCACATCACTAATGTGATGTGGGTGGCTTTCGTCTTTTTCTTTTCCAAATCCCTTTGCATCAATGACAGACATCCCATGAACATGAATAGCACGTAATGCATCAGTAACTTTGTGTAGCATAAACGGTTGAATATACGCCTCAATTTTCTTCATTCCATCTCCTATCTGTTGTAGTTTCTTTTATTTTTCTCATAGGTTGAATTATCAAAGTGCTTAAAATTGAAATTGGCTCGTGTGTGACGTGCCGCCCAACTGGTTCCACAGAAACTAATAATAAATACTACGATAATGAAGATTTTTCTTTTCATAGTAATCTCCTTTAAAAACTTTTATTCCTCTTCTTTTTCAAACCATCCATAAAGAACCGGCAAAACTAGCAAAGTTAATATCGTCGATGTAATCAAACCACCCACAACAACCACTGCTAATGGTTTTTGTACTTCTGATCCAGGTCCAGTTGCAAAAAGCATTGGAATAAGACCAAAAATTGCTACTGAAGCTGTCATAAGTACCGGCCGCAAACGATGTTCACAGCCTTTGACAATAGCTTCCGTTAAAGCAACACCTTCTCGACGTAATTGGTTAATGTAACTGACTAAAACCACACCATTTAATACTGCAACGCCAAAAAGTGCGATAAACCCTACGGATGCTGGTACGCTTAAATATAAGCCTGATATAAACAGAGCAACAATGCCTCCGATTAAAGCAAATGGTAAATTAATGATTACTAAAAGAGCTTGCTTTAAAGAATTAAAACTTGAAAACAACAAAAAGAAGATCAACAAAATTGTAATAGGAACAATGATTCCTAAACGTTTCATGGCTCTTTGCTGATTCTCGAATGCGCCTCCCCAAGTGATGTAGTAACCTGAGGGCAGATTTAATTTTTCTTTGAGTTTGGCTTGGGATTCCGTTACGAAACTTCCTATATCCCTCCCTTTAACATTACACTCAATGACAATCCGGCGTTTGCTATTTTCACGGCTAATCTGTACAGGCCCTTCGACCAATTTAATCGTAGCTAACTGAACTAAGGGAATTTTGAAACCTTTGGATGAATTGACCAAAATATTCTCAATGGCCTTGATAGAATCTCTTTTGTCCTGCGGGAACCTGACCATCACAGAAAAACGTTTCTCTCCTTCAAAAACATCCGTTGGGGATTTTCCTCCAACTGCTGTCTCAATGATTTCCTGAATATCACTGACATTGATACCATAACGCGCGATCTTTCGACGGTCAATTGTAACCTCCACATAGGATTGACCCGAAACCTGCTCAACCCGTAAATCCTCAACCCCTTTAACCCCTGAAACAATTTTAGCAATTTCATCAGCCTTCTTTTTTAAGACATCCATGTCATCCCCGAAAAGCTTGATAGCTATTTGTGATTTAACACCGGAAATCAACTCATCAACCCGCAAGGCAATCGGTTGGCTGATATTTAAACCGATACCTGGAATTTGAGCCAGAGCGTCCCTCATTTTTTCGATAAGTTCTTCCTTTGACTTGGCACTTGTCCAATACTTACGGGGCTTTAAAATAACAATCGGATCACTCACATTAGGCCCCATAGGGTCTGTCGCAATTTCTGCTGTACCAATCTTTGATACCACCGTTTCTACTTCTGGAAACTGCATCATGATCTTCTGGGCTACCATCTCGATTTCAACAGATTCTTTAAGCGATATACTGGGAAGCCGAATAATTTGTGGTGTTAAACTTCCTTCATCTAAAACCGGTATAAATTCAGTCCCTAGAAACGGAAGCAAACATAAACTCGCTAAAAACACGATCACCGTACCACCCACCAATTTCTTTTTATGGATTAATGATTTCGTTAAAAGAGGCAAATAGAACTTCTTAAAATGCCGGATGATAAAAACATCTTCATCCTTCCCACTTTTTAAGAATAGCGAGCATAACAAGGGAGATAAAACTAAAGATAATACCAGTGAAGCAAATAAAGCGATGCTGATCGTATATGCCATTGGAGCAAACATCTTGCCTTCCATGCCTTGTAAGGTAAATAATGGCAAGAAAACGATAATAATAATTGAGATCCCAAAAACAATTGGTCGGGCTACTTCATTGGCTGCCTCCATAATGATATGTACACGGTTTTCTTTGGTCGCTTTCTTTTCACATAAATGCCGATAAATGTTCTCAACCATAACAACCGTACCATCAACCATCATCCCAATAGCAATAGAAAGGCCGCCTAATGACATAAGATTGGCGGATAAGCCTATTTGTTTCATGGCAATAAAAGTAATTAATGCTGCTAAAGGCAATGTTGCTGCCACAATCAATGCACTTCGTATATTTCCCAAGAATAGGAAAAGCAGTACCACAACAAAAATTCCACCTTCTTGTAACGCCTTAATGACTGTCTCAAGACATTTATCCACCAATTCCGTGCGGTCATAAAAAGGTTTTAACTTAATCCCATGTGGCAAAATTTTAGACTCATTAATCTCTTTGACTTTCTTTTTAACTTGATCAACTACTTCTTTACCGCTTGCACCTTTGAGCATCATGGTAATACCAGCAACTCCTTCACCTTTACCATCGACAACTAAAGCGCCCTGTCTTACCTCCGGCCCAAACTTAACCTCCGCAATATCTTTTACGAATACTGGCACCTTTTCTTTTTCTTTAATGATAATGTCCTTAATATCATCCAACGATTGAATCAATCCAATACCTCGTACTAAATATTGTTCTGCGGAATGTTCCAGAACATTACCACCTGCATTGTTGTTATTGGCTGCAATAGCTTCAAAAACTTCTTTTAAGGTTAAATCATATTTAGCTAATTTTTCAGGGTCCACGATGACTTGATACTGTTTAACATAACCACCGAACGAATTGACATCAGTTACACCTGGAATAGTTTTTAAGATTGGTCTTACAATCCAATCTTGGACAGTCCTTAATTCGGTTAAATCTTCTATAAGATTAATGTTCTTGTGTGTTTTAGGACGCTCAAGCGTGTATTGGTAAATCTCGCCTAAACCACTAGAAATAGGCCCTAAGGCAGGCTCAACCCCCGCAGGTAACTTCTCTTTGGCTTCAATTAAACGCTCTAAAACCAGTTGCCTGGCAAAATAAGTATCAACATTATCCTCAAATACAACCGTGACCATAGAGAGACCAAACTTAGATAAAGAACGCAGCTCAACTAATTTAGGAAGACCTGTCATTTGCACTTCAATAGGAAAGGTGACGAATTTCTCAACTTCAATAGGTGAACGTCCCGGTGCCTCCGCAATAACTTGAACCTGAACATTGGTCACATCGGGAAAAGCATCAATGGCTAATTGTTTAAAGGCAAAAACTCCCATACCTCCCAATAAAAGTACAATAACTAGAACTAACAGCCTTTGACGAAGGGCAAAAGATATCATTTTTTCTAACATTATTATTCGCCCTCCAATTCACCTTTTTGAAGCTCTGATTTCAACAAAAATGCGCCCTCAATAACAACCTCATCCCCTTCCTTAACCTGAACACCTTCTTGGATAGATTCATCAATCAAAACTTCTTCGGCTGTTTCTGTTTTGACATTAATCTTTTTCATTGCAAATTTTCCGTCTTTTGTTTTAATAAAAATAACTTTTTCATTACTCATGGTTTGGACCGCATGAGTAGGTACGCTTAAATATTCTTCGTTGCTTTCCGAAATAATTTCCCCGCTTATAAACATCCCCAACTTAAGGGAAAAATCTTTGTTTTCAACTACAGCTCGAATTTTGATTGTATGGCTGGTTTCATCAACACGCGGAGAGATAAAAATAATCTTTCCCTCAAAAAACTTATCTGAATAAGCAGATGAGCGCACCGTGACTTTTTGTCCAACCTTGACATCAGCAATATCTTTCTCATACACATCAAAATTCGCCCATAACTTAGATAAATCAGCCACTGTACAAATAGAGGAAACAGTATCAATCTTATCGCCCACTTTGACAAAACTTCCAATCACAACTCCAGCTACAGGTGATTTAATTTCTAACTCCGTCTCATCTGTTTTTAATAAGCAAACCACATCACCTTCTTTGACTAAAGAACCGATCTCCGCTTTACACTCTTTGATAACGCCACTTTTAGAAGATGTAATATGATTAACATTTTCCGCATCTTGAGCTATTTGACCAATGACAGGGATAGTTTTTTTAAGCTTAGTTAATATCACCTTACTTGTCTTTAAACCGATCAATTCCTGGGATTTTGCTTTTAATTCAACCTCTGTACTGCCGTCTTTATGTTCTTCTTCAGATTTCTCTGTAGCAGCTACTTCTTTCATGAAAAAAATCTTAGTAAAGGCTCCCCCCACAGCAAATGCTACAAGAATAATGATGATAAGCTTTGTGTTTTTCATTTCAGATAATCCTCTCCTCTTAAAGATGAATAAATCAGTTCTTCTAATTCACTGATACTGCTGTTTAAATTAAATAGGCCTTCATAATAAGCCACCCGTGTTGTGACAGCGGTCTTAACCTGATCAAGATAATTGATAAAATTGATCTCTCCTTCACTGTAACCCAAATTAGCCAAGCGGATAAGTTCGTCAGCCTCTTCTAAGGATTTCTTTAATAAATCCACTTGTTTTTGATTAAGTTCAGCATTTAAAAACGCCTGATAAACGTTAAAAGTAATTTCCTGCTTTGTTGCTTCCAATTTAGATTCTTGTATCTCTTTTTGTGCTTTTGCTTTCTTAACTTCTCCCTGATTTAAATTCCATATGGGAAGGCTTATTCCGCCTAAAATAGCGTAGTCTTTATCCCCACTATCGTTTGTACGTTTAAAACCTAAAAAGAAGGATGGCAGACGATTAAGCTGTTCTTTGATAAGATTAGACTTGCTTGCCTCCAACTCTAAATAAGCTGACTTAATATGCGGATTCTGCTTTAAGGCAATCTTTTTAAGCTCTTCAAGACTTTTGCTTAATTGCTCAGGTTGTATATTTTCTGCAATGTCAAAACTTGTTTCCATAGGACTTCCCAAAAGCAGATTTAATTGCGCTCGAGCAATCTTCAAATCTCTTTGGGAAGATAAATAGTCTCCTTCTGCCTTTAACAGCTCGATTCTTGCTCTTTGAAAATCATTCTTTAGCGCTTTGCCAGAATTAAAATTGAGTTGTACTTGATTAAAAAATTGACGCATTAAATCCAAATTCTTTTGGGCAAGTTCGAGTTTCTTTTCTTTTAGGATAACGGACAAATAACTGTCCCTGACCTTTGTATAAACTTCAGCCCAAACTACTTTAAATTCTTCTTTTTGAATTTTTACGTTTTCAGAGGCGATCTTACTTTCTAAAAATTTAACTCCCAAAGGGCCAAACGGTTGGCGAATTTCAATAGAACTTAAGTGACTATCCCGTTTGCCATCTTCATTTTTCTTCAAACCTCCAAATTCTATTTCCGCTTCGGGATTAGGTAAACTACGTGCATTAATCAAATCACCTTTAGAAAATTCAATAGATTTTTTAGCTTGAACCATCTGAGGATTCTGGTCAAAAGCCAGTTTAAGGGCATGGCTAAAATCTAACCGATCAATACTATCAGCGGCAAACACTGGGATTAAAAATTGGAATACTAAAAATATTGTGATAAAAAATGAATTGATAGACATAAAAGACTCCTGGAAACAGTTCTTCCTAAAAGATCAAAAAATTGCTTAATAACTTTTTAGGAAAGAAAAACAGGAGGTCTTTTAAGACCTTCGGGAACGGGACTACTATAAAGGAAGGAATACTTAGTGATGGTTACTGCTTGCTGAAATGAAGATTTTAAAAATAACGGCAAAGAAGGTAAAACTACTGCACTGCCACAGCAGGTCGTACATGCCAGACTGCAATCATGATTAACCGTTGTATGATTATCACAAAAGCCATCTTTGGGAACGAATGAAATAAAAACGATTAAAACCAATAAAATTTTGAAAATAATTCTAAACATTTTCATACTCTATCATTTTGAAATTTAATTTCAAGTTTATTCCATCATAATTTAAAATTACGCAACCTTAAAGAATTTCCGATAACCGAAACTGAACTAAAACTCATAGCAGCCCCAGCAATAATGGGACTTAAAAGAATACCAAAGATAGGATACAAAATACCTGCAGCGATAGGAATTCCTAACACATTATAAACAAATGCAAAGAATAAATTCTGACGAATATTCTTCATAACAGCCCTGCTTAATCGTAAAGCCTTGACAATTCCGTTAAGATCACCTTTAACCAAGGTTATTCCTGCACTTTCAATAGCAACATCTGTTCCTGTGCCCATCGCAACGCCCACTTCTGCTTGTGCCAAAGCTGGAGCATCATTAATACCATCTCCTGCCATCATGACTACAGCACCATTGGCTTTGAATTCTTTAACTATCTCTTGTTTACTCTTTGGCTCTAACTGTCCCCGCACATCATCTATGTTAAGCTCCTTGGCAATCACGTCAGCAGTTTTTTGATTATCTCCTGTCAACATCACAACCTTAATCCCCATTTTATGAAGAGCTTCGATTGCCTCTGGAGTTGATTTTTTAATAGGGTCAGAAATCCCAAGCATTCCCATGACTTTTTGATCAACAGCCAACCAAACTACAGTCTGCGCCTTCTCTTGCAATTGTTCAGCTTTATTTTTTAAATCTTCAGATATTTGAATTTTTTGATCTTCAATAAATTTTTGTTTTCCTAAAATGATTGTTTGTCCATTAATTTTACCTTTAATACCACCACCCGTAATCGATTCAAAATTCTGTACAACTTGCAAATTGACTTTTCTTTCTTTTGCATAATCAATCACAGCACGAGCCAACGGATGTTCGCTACTTTGTTCAAGAGACGCAGCCATAAAAACAAGTTTCCCTTCATCTTCACCATAACTTGAGATGCAAGACGTTACCTTAGGCTTTCCTTCTGTAAGCGTTCCTGTTTTATCTGTTAAAACATGTGTAATTCTTTCAGACTTCTCAATCGCCTCAGCATTTTTAATAAGAATCCCTGCTTGTGCCCCACGGCCAACACCAACCATAATAGACATAGGCGTAGCTAGTCCCAAAGCACATGGACAAGCAATAATCAATACTGCGATGGCATTAACAATCGCATATGCCAATTTTGGCTCTACCCCCCAATTCAACCAAATAATAAAAGTTAAAACGGAAATCAAAATCACAATAGGAACAAAATAACCGGCGATTGTATCTGCTAATTTTTGAATAGGCGCACGGCTACGTTGCGCATCAGCAACCATATGAACAATTTGAGACAGTAATGTTTCTGCTCCCACTTTTTCTGTTTTCATAACAAAGCTACCAGTTTGATTAACTGTCGCACCAATGACCCGATCACCAACATTCTTCTCAACTG
>CAZOXU010000021.1:0-19842 GCA_964583975.1 uncultured Planctomycetales bacterium | reverse complement strand
AACATAACAACAGTGCCTTTGTGGTTGAAAGCCATTTGAAGGTGATGTTAGAAGAAGATTACTTATCCTTACAGAAGAATGCCAATTTATCAGCAGCCAGTGTTGCTGGATCAGAAGCCAATAAAACCAATCAAATCGGATCTGAAATCATCCGTTCCGTCCTTATTCCTCAAATTGAAGAAGAAGTCAATGGCGGTAAGAACTTTGCCAATCTTCGTCAAATCTATAACTCAATGATTTTAGCTGTCTGGTTTAAAAAGACCCTAAGAGAATCGTTATTAGGTCAGGTTTACATGGATCAAAACAAGGTTAAGGGTATTGATTTAGCAGACACCCAAGCCAAAGAGAAGATCTATCAGCAATATCTGCAATCCTTCAAGAAGGGTGCATATAACTATATTAAGGAAGAGGTAGATCCTGCAACTAATCAAGTTGTTCCACGCAAGTACTTCTCTGGTGGGGCCGTAGGTGTTGATTCTGCCATGGTACAGATCCAAAGAAATCCAGCAGCCTTAACACCAACACAGACAGCTACCTTAGCAAACGATGGTGCTATGAGGGTCAGTGCTGTTTTAGGTGAAAATCCTTTAGAAGGTGCTGATGCGGCGATGAGTGGTTATCATGCGCATCACGATCGAACATATAAAGTCAAGAGTGATGGCGTTACATTTTCTACTCTGGCCATCATGGTTAATAGGGCTGGTAATAGGGGTTCAGCTGTAAGTCCAAGACGGTTGTTAGAGTTAAATCAATCAAATCCTCTATTGAAAAAAGCAGGCATAAATACTCCTTTACCTAAGGGAATTACAGTTCAAATTGAAACCGATGCAGCGATGCTGACATTTCGTAAAGATACTAAGGTCGGAGATGTAAGTAAGGCGTATGCCGATGTTTTAAATCCAAGAACACTCGAAGTATTAGCAAAAACAGCGCCATTGACTGAAAAACTAGCCCAATTGCGTACTAAAAGAGATGAAACCTTTGTTGATAGACAAACTAAGGGAATCAAGGTTGGTTTCTTACCTGAGAAAAACGCAGATGGCAGCGATGCTTTGGTTCCAGGAACTAATATCACAGTTAAAGATGCTCGCGCAGGTAACTTTGAAGGTGCTCCTGTACCAGCCGATTTGCAGCGTCAATGGATTCAGTTAACCGGTCCAGCTGCTAAATCTCCTCAAGATATTCCGTCCGGTCTTTCTGACCGTGAAGTTCTCAAAAGACAATTACGTAATGTGTTTTATGCATTGACCAGTGGTGCAGACGGTATGATGTTTGATGGCGAAGATGCCTTAGGACAATATGACAGTATGTCCTTGGATAACGTGCGCGCATTAGTTGAAGCTTATAAGAAAACACCTCTATTTTGGGAAACTGCCCAAGAACTTGCCCAAGAAAAAATTAATCAAGGCAAAGAACCTGCCGATTGGAATTGGCGTGACTTGATTGAAAAGAATTTTACCACCAGAATTTACCGTGTGCGAGGTATGCACTTGGATGATCGTCATATGAAGTATACAGATGCGAACGGAACATCCATGGCTGTTTCAGCGACCGTTGCAGATATGACAAATTATTTAGTCAATGCAGGCCCGGTTCTTTTAGAACAAGGATCAACTCCAACATTGTACCTTCCCAAATTACAAACTGCCGAAGAAGCAGCTTGGATGGCTTCCATCATTGATTCTATTGAAGATCAAATGGGATGGGAACGTGGGACGGTCAAGGTGTTCGTTTTAATTGAACAATTAGAAGAAACCTTCCAATTAATGGAAATGCGTGCTGCTTTAGGTAAGCATTTTGTTGGTTTCAATACTGGCCGATGGGATTATATTGCGGATGTTGTTAAACAAAACATGTTTGATAATGGCTGGGTACCGCCAAACTTTAAAGAAATGACCATGGTGTATCCATTTATGCATAACTACGAAGGACGAGTTGTGCGTGCGGTGAATACCCCAGATAAGAATGGTAATCGGGTATTGTGGATCGGTGGAATGGAACCACAAATTCCTGTTGTGAAAGGAAAGATCTCTCGTGCAGATAGAGAAGCAGCTATTGAAAATGCAGAGCAAATTGCTGAGAAAGCTAAATTACGTGAATTACAACGTGGCGCTAGTGGTACCTGGGTCGCCCATCCTGGAATGGTTAAAAGATTAAGAAGGGTTTATGAAAAGAATCTTTTTGAAGCCACAGGAAAGGTTAATCAAATTGGCATCACCCAGAATTTAGCTGGAGAAACAATTGATGCTTTAAAATATGATCAACCAGCAGCGGCTGCGTTAACAGAATTAAAGCCTGGTGCGAGAACAATCGCTGAAGCTCGATTTTTAGTGAGCGTGGCTATTCAATATGTGAATGCTTACCTAACTGGTCGTGCGGCTGCCGCATTAAAAGGTGCAGATTTATTCAGCGATCCTGCCAAATTATTTATTATGGAAGATATGGCAACAGGTGAAGGTCGTTCTAAGTTGACCTTGAAGTGGATGAAGGCCAATGCTGAAATCACGGAAGTGACTCCTGAAGATTCTCAATTATTAGGCCTCAAAGCAGGAGATCGATTCACACCAGAGTTAATTAGAACGATTGTGAAGCAAGAGTTCGCTAAGCTTCAAACAGCTCCTGATGACATCGTCTTTGCTTCTTCTAAAACACAAGAACTTCCAATTGCCAATATGGTTGTTGAAAGATTCTTATTTAGCGATACGCCAATCACCTTGCCTTGGTTGGTGGATTTAACCAACATGGCTTTAAACGCCAAGGATTTGGCCGACGCAACAGCAAAGGTGGATAACTATATCGACACCTATAAGCGTTCTGGTGGATTGATTCGTTTGACGGAAAATCCTCAGTATGCCGACGCAGCGATGGCATCAAAGACTCCAATTGAAAGAGTTAAAGCATTAACCAATTCAGGTTATTTCGATCGTACCAAGAAGAATTTTCCTTGGACCGATTCAGAATTAGCTAATTTAATTAATGAAGAGGCTCCTCAAGTAGCTTCAGATTTGCAGAACCTTTTATCTCAAAAACTACGAGATGGATGGGCTGGCGTACATGGCACAGATAAATTTCTCGTATCTGGTGGTGTTATGGATGGTCCTTCAGCTGCCGCTGCGGCTGAAGCTGGAGCTAAGTTTATATATTTAAGTGGTTGGCAAGCCTCTCACCATTGGGCTCAACCAGATTTGGCTAAGTATCCATTAGATACTGTTCCAAATGTTATTAAGAATATTTACAAATATTTGGAAAACAAGGCTGATCAGCAACAAATTCAATTAAATAAAATAACTACAAGAATGAATACTATCTTGAATGGTTTCTTTATCAAGCTCAAAGACGCCAAGCCAGAAGATTATCAAGCATTGCAAGAAGCCACTGTAAAAGAATTGGTGGCTGCAGCCAAAATAGATACAGATATATATGTTAATGTTGTTCGTTCTGATGTCGATGAGTATTTTAGAACAATATTTACTGAATTATTGCAGCAAGTCTTTAAGAATGTAGCTACCTACTTTAATAATAATTCTCAACCCAGACGTGATGAGATTCGAGGGGCTGCTAAACTATTACTAACACAACAAATGGTGGATTATAGAATTCCTATTTTTGCTGATGGGGATGCGGGTCACCAGTCTGTTGGAGAACTAGTTCGCTTATTCATCAATGCTAACGCAGCATCTATTCACTTGGAAGATCAACTTCACGGTGAAAAGAAATGCGGACACATGTCAGGAAAAGTTTTAGTGTCCACCCGCGAACACTACAAACGATTATTGGAAGCACAATCAACGGCGTTAAGAATGGGTTCTCTGTTGAGCATTATTGCTAGAACTGATGCTCAAGCAGCTAAATTACTCGCAAGCAATGAAGATGCTCGTGATCATTTTGCTATTAAGGGAACAACTAAGAGAATTCCTTCTTTGGCCTATATCATTCGTCTTTCTCGTCGTGAAGTCGATGAATTTGATGGTCGTGCCAATAACGAAGGAATTATTGCCCAAATGAAAGAGGCAATGCCAGGAATCAGCGAAGATGAGGTCAGAAAAATCTTATCTCCTAAGACCCCTGAAGACTTAATCGGTGAGCTTCGTGGTGAATATCCTGTTTTTGCTGATTTGATTGAAAAAATCTGGCAAGCTCGCGGACAAGTCAATGGCCAAAGACTGGAACCCAATGAACCATTAGATAGTTTGGATGGTTTAGGTACCGGAATATTTGTTGAAGATGTTTGGAAAAATGCCGAAGCTATTCAGTTAGGAGAAAGTTCTTTTCGATATGAGACAGTTTTAATATATAAGAATCAAAGAATGACAGTTCGAGAAATTCTTGATCGTCAACCAAAAGGGATCGACCAAGAACTCAAATTCATGGAAGAGTTGACTAATCAGTGGGATAAAGCAGCTGATTTGAAGACTTACCGTCAAGCCGTGGCCGATGAACTCAAATTGAGAAGGCCTGAAGATGGCGCCAAGCAAGCAGAAACATGGATGAAAGCGACCGATCCATTGACGAACACATTGTCGTTAGATCAGATGAAGGCCTTGACTGCTACCTATGGAATCAAGATTGATTGGTCTTGGGATCCAGCACGTACCTATGAAGGGTTCTACCAAATTGATTCTAAAATAGGATCTATCACAGGCGCAGTTCGTTCACGTGTATTTGCTCGTATCGCAACCAGTGTTTGGATGGAACAAGAAAAGCCCAACTTAAAAGAAGGGGCTCAATATATTGCTAATGTTAACGCCGATCCTAAAGCCAATGGTGTTTATCATTCTATGAACCTTTCTCCATCTTTTAATTGGAGCAATCCAGATAGCTGGTCACATGTTTTAAGTAAAGATGAAATTGCTAAGGTTAAGGAATTACAAAGAACCAAAGGTTTTGATATTCGAGATCAAAGAACTTGGGATGTTCTAACTCAAGATCATCGTGCGGCCCTATCTAAGATGGTGGATGCTATTAATGGCTTCAGTTTTGATATGGGTAAGGCAGGAAATGATCTTCAATTTGTTACAATTTTCCAAGATCACACTAGTTCACGTGCGATGGCTCAATCTTTTCAAAATTTATTGAAAGACGGAGCGGGTGGGTTTGTTCGAGGCGTACAACAACAAGAACAAGCAGCCAAGGATCGTTTTGTGACCCATCAAAAAGCAGCTGGCGTTCCTCGTGTAGAAGCAGGTGAGGAGATTATGGCTCGCGGTTCTTCAGCCACAGGTGCTGGTGGTAAAGCATCTACAGAGAACCAATTTGGTGGTGGAGCTACTGTTAAGAAAGATAAGGCTGGCGAGGAAGATCATGCCCAGACAGCTGATCCACTCGGAGGTATCAATTTGGATCCAACCTTGATGAACTTACAGATCAAGCGCGATGGCAGAGGCGTGGCCTTGCCTGTCTCGCAACAACCAATTAGCAACATGAAGATCGACGGATTTATGCCGATCATCATTAATATTGCACCAGTTGAGAATTTGAATATGTTGCTTGGGTTTGTTCCTCCAACAAAAGGGAGTAAGACCACACAATTTGGATTTAAAACTCCAGCGCCTGTGGCTCGCGAACCAGAGCAATTAGCTTTAGCTGGATAATTCGTCATCCTGAACGGAGTGAAGGATCTCAAAAGAGATTCTTCGCTTCGCTCAGAATGACAAATATTTTCTAAACACTAGTGACAGTCTTTTAAAGAATGACACTAGTTTTTTTAATCTCGGAGGAAGTTTGAGAATGAAACGTTATCTTTCCTGCCTTATCCTAACCTGTTTCGTATTTAATACCATAATTCCACCCCAAGTTGCTCAGGCTCAATTACAAGGGGTCGCTCTGCCTGCGGTGGGAACCATGGTAACCAAGAGTAATGCTTTTTCGCCTTCTATAATAAAGGGAATTACGGTTCATCCAGAGAATCCTTTGGCGTTTGACTTTATTGTGGATACGGGAGATAACAGAATTCAAGGGAAAGAATTGCGTAGTGAAGCAAATAAAATGATCAAATACTTCTTGGCTTCTTTGACTGTTCCTGAAAAAGATTTGTGGGTTAACCTATCTCCGTATGAAAAGGGCAGAATCATTGCTGAAGGTTTTGGTAAGACCGAGATGGGACGTGATTTATTAGCTCAAGATTACATTTTAAAACAATTAACTGCTTCATTAATCTATCCAGAGAGCGATTTAGGTCGTGAGTTTTGGAGTAAGGTGAGAGCCAAGGTACAAGCTCAGTATGGAACAACCGATCTGCCAGTGAATACCTTTAATAAAGTGTGGATCGTTCCCAACAAAGCAGTTGTGTATGAACATAGTAACAGTGCCTTTGTG
The DNA here is from genome assembly GCA_964583975.1 of uncultured Planctomycetales bacterium. Classification (GTDB taxonomy): domain Bacteria; phylum Omnitrophota; class Gorgyraeia; order Zapsychrales; family Fredricksoniimonadaceae; genus JACQCF01. The sequence goes on along the minus strand of CAZOXU010000021.1, from coordinate 13,527 downwards.
GTAGAAAGCCATTTAAAGGTGATGTTAGAGGCGGATTATTTGTCGATGCAAAAAAACTCTGTCATCCTGAGCGCAGCGAAGGATCTTAAAAGAGATTCTTCGGCTTCGCCTCAGAATGACACCAGTTCTTTAGGCAGCCAGGTAATCCGTGAAATTCTCATTCCTCAAATCGAAGAAGAAGTCAATCAAGGTAAGAACTTTGCCAATCTTCGTCAGATCTATAACTCGATGATCTTAGCTGTATGGTTTAAGAAGAACTTAAGAGAATCTCTTTTAGGTCAGGTATACATGGATCAAAACAAGGTTAAGGGTGTTGATTTAGCAGACGTCCAAGCCAAAGAAAAAATCTATCAGCAGTATTTACAATCCTTTAAGAAGGGTGCATATAACTATATTAAGGAAGAAGTTGACCCAGCCACCAACCAAGTGGTGCCTCGCAAATACTTCTCAGGTGGAGCAGTTGGATTGCCTGCACAGACATTAGAAACAAGAACAGATTTTGCACAATTATCGACACTTCAAAGAGCAGCAGCTCCCAGCGATTCAGCCATGAAGGTTTCAATTGTCTTAGGTGAGAATCCAACAGACAAAGCCCAAGCAGCTGCTCAGGCTGATGCAGCGATGTTGACGCAAGGACCTGATGAAACCATTGGGGAGTTTGTTCAACGCATGAAGCGAATGCAATTAGTGACACAGAACATTGTGTCGGGAACTTTTAATAATGTAGAAATGAAGTTTGATCTTGGAGATTCACCGGAGAGCGTTTTAAAACAATATGCTATTCAATTAAATAGAGCCTCCCCAGGAGCGGTTCCAGACGTAGATAAATTTGTTGAAGAAGCTAGCATCGATTCTGCAATGGTGGTTAGTCCTGAGGATTTGATAAACTTTAGGAAGGACGGAAAAATTAAGAAATATTCATCAGATAGTTGGCAGGCAGTATTAGCAGATGTCTTTTTTTGGCTTGGAGAGTTAGGGGTAGATTTAAGCGAGGAGACTGTTGACTTTTCTGCTGAAGGAGTAAGTATTTATAACAAAAGCCAAAGTGTTCTTTATGATCGTCGTGTTTATCCCGAAGAAGGTTCTATTGCCTTATTTGAGAAATTAGCTTCCAAATATAATGTATCAGAAGAGATGATTCGAAAGAAGTTGACTTTATTAAGGCAATCTACTGATGTAGCGATGAACTCCAAGCAGAATCAGACAGTACTTGATTTGAGCAGTGTCCCAATTGTAAATGAATCTAATCTTCCGGGATGGACTCAATATTTGTTAGCTTTTTATAAATCCAACAGTATTAGTGAGTTTAGACGATTGCAGAGAATTATTAGAGAAGGCCAGCTTCGAGCAGGTCCAATGAGCGACTCACAGTTTAAAGGAAGCGTTGAAAGTGGTGTTTATGTTGTGCCCAGTTCCCCAGAAGTATCCTCGGATGAAATCCTTCTCGGTTTAATGTCTAAAGGTGAATCTCAAGAAAACTTAATTAAAGCTTACAAAGATTGGAAAGGTGCTTTGCGTAGTAAGGCAATTGAGAAATTAGCACTATATTCAGCTGGTTCCATAGCAACTACCATTGATACTTTAAATCGATACCGTATTTTTCAATTGTTTGTAAATAAACTAGGGGTATATCAATCCGTGACCTTAAGGCAAATTAAGCAACATGTGCAAGGTTTGCCCAAAGAGGTTGCTTATACAACACCCAATGACCAGTATATATTGGGAGTTCTTAGGGCTTTAGATTCTATGGGTTGGTTAACCCGTCAAGGTCGCTCGGCCAGTGAGGACATGAGCTTTACCTTAACTGAAAAAGGTAAGCAGGCGTTAAAATTGGTTGATAAATATCAGTTGGTTTCTCAATTTATGCCTGAATCTATTCGATTGGGTGATTTTTTAATGGGAAGACCCAATGCTCCACGTATTTCAAATCGAGCCCGAACACTTTCTGAATTAGCAGCTCTCTCCCAGAGAGATTGGGATATCCCCGCAGACGTCACGGACAAAGAACTTATTGAAGAGTTTGAAGGACATATGGATGGATATTTGATCAGCAATTTGCTTATGGCGATGAATGAAGAGAAGATCTTTAGACGCGTTGATGGTGATTTAAAATTAGATATTAAGTCTCTGGGGGGAGATAAGGATCGCCTAAGAGCAGCATTTGATTTAATGGCGAAAGCTGGTTTTGTCACTCGATTTGGAGATGAAGTTGAATTGACCAATGAAGGTGTGATTGCTTTTGATAGAACCTTGGCCAATGGCGTTCCAGTTTCCTATGACCCAAGTTATAAACTTGTCGAACAGTTATTATTTGGAAATGTGAATAGAATCCCTCGCGAACGAGCAGATGGCAGCGAAGCCTTGGTGGATCGTTTAAGAAACGTTGAAGGGTCAGGATTTGCCCACGACACTTATTTTAAACAAGTTGATCGTATTGTTGCTGATGCGGTGAATTATAAAATTGATACTGGTAGAATCCCTTCACCAGATCAGCTAAGCAAAGATAGACCATTTGTTTTCGCATGGGCTGATACTGGTTCAGGAGATGGTGCATTTCTTGAGCATATCTACCATGTGGTACTCGAAAAAACTAAATTTGGAGCTCTTTTAAAAGAATATCCAGATCTTTATAGATTAGAGATGGTGGGTGTTGATTATAATAAAGTATCGCAAGACGCAACTCAGCGTAGATTAGCGAATGCAAATATTCCTCACACAATTTTATTTGGTGATATTAATGATCCTAAGACTATCGTCACTAATGTAGATGCTAAGTTAGTTGCGAAATATGGAGAAGGAATTAAGAAATCAGTTATTCATACCCGTACATTTTTAGATCATAATCGACCATGGAAGGCTATCGAAGATCGCGACATGCTTAAAAAGCGTGTTTCAAGTTCAACAGGTGCTTTTGGTTGGCGTGGGTTAGCTTTATCAAATGAAGAAGTTGAGCAAAATCTTTACGAGCACTTTAAAGCATGGGCAGAGGCCTTAAGAGCTTCTGGTCAAAGTGATCTGTTGGTGTTGGAATTACACACCATCAAACCTGAGGTGGCATCTAAGAATTTAAGACGATCCTTGGATATTGCGTATCAATTATCCCATTTATTATCGGATCAGTTTATTATTGAAGAGCCTATCTATGTGGCTCGGGTTGAGGAAGCAGGTTTTCGCAAACACCCCAATGGTTCTTATCACAATACCTGGCCACCCAAAGCGCCAGAGCTGACCACCGTTAGCTTGCACTATTTCACCTTAGAAGATCCAGCTGATTTCAAACCAGCAACAGGAGAAGTTCGACAACAAAGAACATCCGATGCCGCGCAGAAATCTACTTATACCTATACTGAATTAGATCCAAATTCTAAGGAAGAATTACGGGTTACTTTGGAATTTGACCCAAGTACTAACACAACAGAAACAATCGTTAGGAGACCTAATGGAGAAATCAAATCTAGATCTTCCCAGATGGGCAATACGATTTCTGCTGCGCAAGATAAAACTGCCGAGTATTTAACCTATACATATATAGATGGGATAGATACGGTTACTTTAAACTATGATCGGAATTCTAGAGCCACAGAATTTATTGTTAGAGATGAAAAAGGAGATATCAAACGAAGATACCCGTATCGAGGTAATGCAATTCCTTTTGTTCAGAGCCAAAGAGATGCGATATTCAAAGATGATGCTCATTATATGAGTTTAGTTTCTAAAATTAGAGCGTTAATAAATAAAGATCCTGAAGATGCTTTAAAACAGGTTTTTGATTACATTGATGGTGAGTTAGATAACAGTAATGTAATGCCTGAGGCCATTAATGCTTTTCAAAACATTGTGGCTCGTTTAGGGAGAGATCGATTAGCCCAAATCATTACAGAGATGGCAGTAAAGGCGGATAAAGAGAATTCTAAATATGAAATACAAGAAACACCATTAGTTGAAGCTTCCACAGTGGGCTCTGTAGTTGGTAAGAATGTTTTTATTAAAGCTGAATATTTACAAGCAACCAAATCATTTAAACCGCGTTATTGGCCGTATGTTGTAAGGCAAATGGAGCTTTCCAAAGATCGACATGGAGGAGTTGATGTTGTTACAGAATTAATTAGTGGATCCACAGGAAATCATGGGGCAGGTTTAGCGTTTTTAGCACAGTCTATGGGTAAAACAAGTATTACTTTTATTTCTGATAAAGTATCTGATGTTAAACGACAGGATATTCTAAGACGAGGTGGAACATATAAAGATAAGTGGTTAGATGGTCGGCCAATTAAAGATTATGAAGAAGCTCGTTCTGCTTCTGCTGAATATCTTAAGACTCGAGGTGATGCAACAATTATGGTTCCGCATTCTTCGCCAACAGTTGGCGCGGGTTATGGAACGGTGATGGTTGAAATCGCTCGACAATTAGCGCCTGTGATCAAAAAAGATAGTCCAACGCTTATTACTGTGCCAGTTGGGGAAGGTGGATTGGCGGTCAGTATTGCTATTGTGGCTCAAGCTATCGGTTTAAAGAATGTGAAGGTGGTGGGGGTGGGAACAGATAATTATCAATCTTTAGAATTGTCCTTGAAAGCTGGCCGAATCATTAGAACTCAAGGGGAAGGTCAAGGTCAGGAAGGTATTGATGCCTATAATTTAGAAGACGGCATTGCTGTTCCTGAGGTGGCTCCTTTTTCATTAGCCATTGCGCAGATTTATCAAGATGTGTTTAAGTTGGTACATGTTTCTCGTCAAGATGTGGCTGTTGGAATGAATTTGGCTTATCAGGATACAAGTCGAAGCAGTCCGGACAATACTATTGAAGGGGCAACAGGGGCTGCAACAATTGCACTTTTAACGCATCCTGAGATTATCAAAGATGTTGATAATGTTGTTATTGTCTCAACGGGTCGACGTGTTGCTAAAGAGGTTTGGAGCACGGTTTATAATCCTAATTTTGATGCTAATAAAGAAGCAGAGGCTATCAAAAAGAGATTTGTTGGAGCAGTAGGCGCTAAGGCAGACGCTGCAATGACACCACTAGGTGGTATCAACCTTGATCCTACATTAATGAATTTGCAGATCAAGCGCGATGGCAAAGGCGTGCCGCTACCATTGTCACAACAACCTATTAGTGATATGAAGATTGATGGATTTATGCCCATCATTATTAAGATCGCACCAGTTGAGAATCTGCAGCTGCTTTTGGGTTTTGCACTACCAGTCAAAGGTAGCCAGAAGACAGCAGATAGCGGCATTAAAACGCCAACATCAGTGGCTCGCGAACCTGAGCAATTGGCATTAGTAAAATAAATTAGGGACAGCGCCCTATTTTTAGATACATTTAGTTTTACACAAAAATAGGGCGCTGTCCCTAATTTTTATCCCTCCTTGAATTAATCGACTTTTAAAATATAATACATGCTATTGTATGCCGACGTAGCTCCCCGCCACAAAGCAAGGCGGGGTCCGACAAGATGTGTGTGGGACAGTTAGTATAAAATACATTTCGTGCCGACGTAGCTCAGTTAGTAGAGCAACGCTTTCGTAAAGCGTGGGCCGTCAGTGCAATTCTGACCGTCGGCTCTGATTTATGCAGGGGTGCCCTGCCTGCCGGCAGGCAGGAATTCCTCTCGTCGGCTTTCTTTTTGGTTGATATCTATGCTATCCAAATTTTGGTTTCGCGCTCTTTTGATCGTTGTCATAGCTATCATCATCTATTCATTTATGTTAAGCGCCTCCTTTAGAGTCCTAGATGATGAGAACTCTATCCTCAATAATTCTCTTATCCATGACACCACGCACATCAAAGAGATTTTTACCCAAGGTGTTTTTAAAGACCAAACCTATTACCGTCCGCTAGTTAATCTGTCATTTATGGGCGAGTACCATTTTTTTGGCGCTACTGCATTTTATTATTATTACGACAATCTCTGCTTACATATCCTTAATGCATTCTTGGTGTGGGCTGTGGTAGGTTTGATCCTCAATAACCTGACTCTTGGTTTTTTTAGTGGACTATTATTCGTACTTCATCCGATTCAGGCTGAAGCGGTGAATAATATTTCAGGACGCGCCATTTTGTTGGGAGGTTTTTTTGCTTTGTCCTCATTAGCATTTTTCTTACTTTACGAACATGCCTGGAAAAAGAAATTTTTGATAGCTTCGCTAGTGAGTTTTGCTGCAGGCTTGCTGTGTAAAGAATCAGTGGCGGTGCTGCCTGGGGTCTTATTTCTGTATGTATGGTTACGTCAGAAGGATGTATCAAAAATTCTACCTTTTGTAGCAGCTGTGGGGATTTACATTGGATTACGAGCATCATTAGGGATTATTCATACATTTGCTTGGGCTGATAGCTCTCAGGCAGCTTTAGGGTTTATTAGTTTCTTGCGTTCGCTGATTACAGGTATTCGTGAACTGTTTATGCCGCTCGGTCTTTATTTTGACCGCAGTCAGCGCTTATTTATGTCGTTTGCCGATGTGCAGGCCATGGCTACGATCGTCTTCTGGCTCGCTGCTGCGGCAGGTTTATGGCTTAAGCGTCAGCAGGTGCCTCGGATCGCCTGGTTTTTTATCGGCTGGTTCGTCCTTGAGATGTTGCCCGTGGCGCAGATTATCCATGCTATCGGGGTCGCCCCTGGGATGATTTCTACAGCCGATCATTTCTTGTACATCGCCTGTGTTCCAATCTTTGCTTTGAGCTTGTTAATTATTAAAACCTTTTTAGAAATGAATACAACTAGACAATGGGTTAAGAAGGAGATTATCTACTTAGGTTTAGGAGCATTGCTGGGTTTTTTTGCACTGACCACGATCGAACAGAATATCTATGCCAGTAATGAACAAGCGATGCTGACGCGCTCAGTAGAACATCAGCCTTTCAATGGGAGAGTGCAGTCATCTTTAGGGCTTTTGTATGCGCGTAAAGGGCAATTTACACAGGCCGAGGAGCACTTTGCCATGGCTATGTTGGCTTCTCCACATAACCCTCGGTATCAAATTGCTTTAGCTAAATCAATCTGTGATCAGGGGCGTTATGCAGAGTGTTTAAAGATTTATAATCAAATCGACAAACCTGGTGAATTTGCTAAACTTTTAGAAGATAATAAAAGGGTAGCTCAACAATTTTTAGAACAGCGTTAATGTCATTCCTGGTTTTCCAGCCAGAGGCTGGTCCGCCTTTGGCGGATGTCGGGAATCTAGTGCCTGGATCCCTGATAGAAGCATTCGGGGATGACAAGACAAAAAAACATGCTCAAGTTTTTCCGAAATAAAGAAAACCGGGGTTTTTTTCGTTTCTGGTTGGCCCAACTGATTTCCCAGTTCGGCGATCGGGTTCATCAAATGGCCTTGGTGGGATTGATCGCAACCAAGCATCCCGGATCAGCGGTCGATTTAGCCAAATTACTTTCATTTACCATTCTGCCGGTGTTTATTGTGGGACCTATTGCAGGGGTTTTTATCGATCGCTGGGACAGGCGAACCACGCTTTTTGTCTGTGATTTTATCCGCAGTGTTTTAGTTTTAAGTATTGCGCTTTATTTGATGTATCTACCTGTCATTTGGCCTTTGTATGTCGCAGTCTTTTTAATTTTCTCCTTTAGTCGTTTTTATGTGCCAGCCAAAATGTCATTTATCCCTGAGATGGTGGCTCGGGATGATTTGCATATTGCTAACTCTTTGGTCACAACCACTGGAATGATTGCTTTAGTTCTAGGGGCGTTGTTGGGAGGATTGATTGTTGAGTATTCAGGTTCGTGCGGAGGTTTCTTATGGAACGCTTTTACCTTTGCTGTGTCGGGTCTTTTGGTATTTTCTATAACACGCTTAAGAAAAAATCGTCATTTACCCAATAAGGAAGCCATCATTGCAGGGACCAAAGAAATTATTAAATCTCAGAAAACCGTGTGGCATGAAATCAAAGATGGTATTCAATATATCCGTTCGCAAAAAGAGATTGGTTTTATTTTTGCCATGATGTCGGTGTTATTTGCAGCGGCAGGCGCTATTTATGTCGTAATCATTGTCTTTATCCAGCAGGCTTTCAAAAGCGTGACTAAGGATCTAGGATTTCTGGCTGTTCCTTTAGGGTTAGGATTGTTTTTAGGATCGCTAGCTTATGGACGATGGGGAGGTAAGATGTCTGCTTTTAAAACCATTTTCTGGTCATTGATGTTAGGGGGAGTGATGATGATCATTTTTGCTAGCTTGGTTGAAGGAACGCATAATCGACTGTTGGCGATGGCGATATCTTTTGTATTAGGTTTTGTGGTGGGTCCCGTGGTCATTGCTTCGAATACGGTGATTAATCAAATTTGTTCCAATGAAATGTCAGGCAAGGTATTTGCAGCTTTGGAATTTGTTATGCATCTAGCTTTTTTGTTAGCTATGTTAGCCAGTTCGTTTTTAGCTGAGTACATTGCCCGCGCCTGGATTTTAATTGGCGTTGGTGGTATATTCCTAGCGGTCGGAGTGGTTGGACTTTTACGAAGTTTTAAGAAAGAAGGATTGGTATGAAGAATTTTGCGGTTTTAGCTTCAGGATACGGCGGAAATTTACAGGCCATTATCGATGCACTTAAGAAGCGAAAAATTCGAGCTAATTTGACCGTGGTCATCAGTGATAAGGCTCAAGCCTTTGCACTCGTGCGTGCCCGCAAAGCTGGAATTGCCAGCGTCTATGTCAATCCAGGTGACTTTAGCGATCGTCAGGCTTTTGATCAAAAGGTTGTTGAGTACCTTAAAGCCTACAAGGTCGATTTTGTGGTGTTAGCAGGCTACATGAGATTATTAAGTCCATACTTTATTAAGCAATATCCTAATGGGATTATTAATATTCATCCTGCCATATTGCCATCATTTAAAGGGATCCACGGTATACGTGATGCTTTTGATTATGGGGTTAAGATTACAGGGGTGAGTGTGCACTTTGTCAGTGAGGCCATGGATGAAGGAGCCATTATTGCGCAAGAAATTGTCAAGATTACAGCCAAAGATACCCTGAAGACTTTAGAAGAGAAAATCCACAAAGTCGAACATAAATTATATCCGAAAGTTGTTAATGATCTGGCTCTTGGGCGTTTGAAGTTGTCTGGTCGGAAGGTTGTTCTTCGAACTCGGGTTTCCCGTCCTTAAATCGAATATGAATCAGTCGGCCTTGATTTTCTTTAGGCTTATCCTCACCAAAATTCACTAATTGAGATTTGTCGAATAAGTATTTCTTACTCAATCTAATATTGTTTAAACGGATATTGGTATAGTCGTTAAATTTGTAATACCTCAGGGTGTCGGCTACAATCCCAATGATAGTGTTATCATAACTCTCGCCTGGAGGAAAGTCGCTATATTGGAATTTGAAACTAATGCGGTTAACAATTTGCCGAGTGAGGAATTCGGACATCGTTATGCTGCTGTAGCGCAGATGCGATCCGGTTTCATCGCCGATCATGGCGGGATTTCCTTTTCTATCCGAGAGGAATCTTTTCACATACTCATCATAAGGGATGGCTCCCGACATAAAGCGTACAAAGTCATCTAAGTAAAACGTAGCGCGTGTTTCAATGCCTTTTTTAATGTCGGTAATGACAATCACAAAGAATTGAGGCAAGACCTCATCACCTTTAGGTTTGGTGTTAAAGAAGATTTCATAGACGGCCGTGAAAAGATTGTTCTGATTTTTAATATAACTGTCCGTGTAAGAGCTGCTAAAGCCATAATCTTCGTCCTTAGTTTTCTTTTTCTCGACAATATCGTATTCAAATGTAAACAGGCCATTTTTGTATTTACCATCGGTAAAATTGACCACAAACTTATTAGGCGAAGGCTGGCTTCCTGGAGGTTTAGGTTTTTGGACTTCGTAATCAAAAATAGGATCTTTAATGGGTAGATAAATCCAGAAGGTGCTCCCAACCTGACGGGTGCGCACGTGCATGTTGAAATCTTTAAGACATTTGGCTTGGAAAGCTTTCTGAGCCTCGGTCACAGTAAATTTCGGTTCTAACTTTTCACCACTACAGCCGACTAAAACTAAGGCTGAGAGAACGATGAAAGTTAGGAAATTATACCGTCGGCTGGGAAGGGCGGTTGAGGCCAAATTTTTGGAAGATACCTTCGATTTCATCGTATTCCAATTCTTCTTTTTTATAAAGTTCCTGAGCAAAATAGTCGAGCAGTTCTTTTTTGTCTTTTAAAACTATTTCTACGTCTTTAATACAGCTTTGAAGAATATCTTGAACATCATTATCGAGCGTTTCCTTGGTTTTCTCAGATAAGTGTCTGTATTTCTCAGAATGTAGGAAATCACCAACCAGACCGCTTTTACCCATGCCTAAACTTCTAACCATTCTTGAAGCAATGCTCATAGCTTGGTAGAAGTCTGATCCGGGTCCGCCGCCAACTCCCGAGCCAGTCGTGCCAAATTGCAGGCGTTCAGCTACATAGGCCGCAATGCAAACCTTGATCTCTGAGATGAATTTCTCTCGGGTGGATTTATACGACTCTTCTTGAGGTCGTGAATATACCATCCCTAGGCTGCCTCGGCGGGGAATGACAGAGGCTTTGATAACATCATCTGAAGGGTTTAGTAAATAGGCGATAATGGCATGGCCAGCTTCATGGTAGGCTGTCCAAAGTTTTTCCTTATCGTTTTGTTTGATATTGGATTTCATACCAAAGGCAATACGGTCATAGGCTTCGGATAGATCCCTGTTGTTGATATCACTGCGATGATCACGCATGGCTACGATACCAGCTTCACGAATCATATAGTCAATATCTGCAGGCGAAAACCAAAGGGTTTTGCGAGCTAGTAATTCGGTGTTGATCCCTGAACCTTCAGCGACCTTGACCTTCTTGAGATAGAAATCAAAGATCTCTTTACGTTCTTTAAGATTCGGTCGGTTCACATAGATCTTACGCTCGAAACGTCCTGCGCGCATGATGGCTTCATCCAAATCTTCTTCACCAACGTTGGTTGCTGCAATGACAACGATATTATTTTCAACCTTACGCAATCCATCGAGTTCGGTGAGGAATTGATTGATCGTGGCATTCGCACTTTGCTGGCCGCCGAAGCCTGCCACATCTGCCATACGTGGGCGGGCAAAAGAATCGATTTCATCGATAAAGATAATACAACCGCCTTCCATGCGAGCCAGGGTGCGGGCTTGTTTGAAAAGAGATTTCATACGGGCAGCACCTTGGCCTACAAACATGGCCACGAATTCGCTTCCTACAGAAGAAAGGAAGGGAAGGCCTGCCTCGGTCGCAATAGCTTTGGCCAGATAGGTTTTTCCGCAACCCGGAGGTCCAAACATAATGGTACCTTTGACAATTTTGCCGCCAATTTGTTTAATCAGAGCTCTATCTTTAAGCAATTTCACAAGTTCCCAAGCTTCACGTTTAGGATCATCCATACCGATGACTTCATCCATTTTGACGTTCACATTGGTCTTTTTTAGATCAAGGGCACCTAATTTCCCTGCAGCTCCACCGGACATAATCCAATAGTAAAGCCCAAAAGAGATAGGCATTTGGACCAAGGTCACAAAGATAAACATGATTAAACTTTGCCCCATTTGGGCTGAGATATTGCGGCGTGAGAACGACTCGAGCTGGTCATAATTGCTATTAGAAACAACCATAAACTGAATCATCCAAGCAAACATAGTCACAATCAGTGAGGCCATGATAATTCGAATCCAGTACAACTGAAGAAAAATCCAGAATTTACGAAACATGCATAAACCTTTCTTGTTAAATGACTTTCATTAATACTTATCCAAGAGTATCACACACTTATGGTTAAGTCAAACCAAGCAGATAGTTTCAAACTCTCTTCTAGCTTTGAGAACCTCTTGACGCTCCAATTAATCTATGTTACTTTAGTCACTCAATATTTAGACAATTTTTACGTCCCAATAGTTTTAATTATTAAATAGAAAGAACAGATATGTCCAAAATCAAATCAGTTAAAGCTCGTGAAATTATTGATTCGCGCGGTAACCCTACAGTTGAAGTTGATGTTGTCTTATCTTCTGGAATTTTAGGCCGTGCTGCAGTCCCATCAGGTGCTTCTACAGGTGAACATGAAGCTGTTGAACTTCGCGATGGCGACAAAGGCCGCTATAAGGGCAAAGGCGTTTTAAAAGCTGTTAACAATGTGAATGCGGTTATTGCCAAGGCTATTAAGGGAAAAGATGCAGATTTTCGTGCGATTGATGCGATCAGTAATAAATTGGACGGTTCTGATAATAAAGGAAAGCTTGGCGCTAATGCAATTTTAGGTGTTTCTATGGCAGTGGCCAAGGCAGCTGCGATTGAAAAGAAGCAACCTTTATACCGCTATATTGGTGGTAGCAAAGCACATGTCCTACCTGTACCTATGATGAATATCATCAATGGTGGTGTGCATGCAGATAATAATTTAGATGTTCAAGAATTTATGATTATGCCAATCGGCGCTCCAACTTTCAGCAAAGCTATGCAAATGGCTTGCGAAATCTTCCACACCTTAAAAGGAATTTTACATGATAAAGGATTAGCTACTTCAGTTGGTGATGAAGGTGGTTTTGCTCCTAACTTGGGTAGCAACGAAGAAGGTTTAGATGTGATCATCGCTGCCATTGAAAAAGCTGGTTATAAACCTGGTAAAGATATTTTTATCGCCCTCGATGCAGCCTCAAGTTCGTTTTATGAAAATGGTAAATATAACTACAATGGTAAGCTGATTTCATCAGCAGACATGATCAAAGCTTACAGCAGCATGGTGGCTAAATATCCGGTTGTTTCGATCGAAGATGGTTTGTATGAAAATGATTGGAGTGGGTGGAAAGCTTTAACCGATGCTTTAGGCAAAAAGACCCAGTTGGTTGGCGATGATTTATTCGTGACCAATGTCAAAAGATTAAAGCAAGGGATTGATAGTAAAACAGCTAATGCCATTTTGATTAAGGTTAATCAGATTGGTTCATTATCAGAAACCCTAGATGCGATCAACCTAGCTAAAAAGAACAAATATCATTCGATTATGTCGCATCGTTCTGGCGAAACCGAAGATGTGACCATTGCTCATTTAGCGGTGGCTACCAACATTGGACAGATCAAGACTGGCTCGCTATCACGTACCGATCGTTTGGCTAAATATAATGAATTGTTACGCATCGAAGAAGAATTAGGTAAAAAAGCCGTGTATGCAGGTAATCAGTGGTCCAAGATTTATTAATCGATCATGATTAAAAATGCTTTATCGCTCTTTATTATTGTTGTTGTCATCGTGCTTTTATTCCTGCCGTCTTATTCGAAGATGCAGGAACTAAAGCAAAAGAATCAGGATTTTGTTCAACGTATCGAACAACTAGAAGCCAAGAATAAAAGTCTGGAAGAAGAGCGGCAGCATTTGATCAATAATCCTGAGTATCTCGAGAAAGTCGCGCGTGAAAAGATGGGGTTGATTCGTCAGGGTGAAACAGTTTATAAGATTGTACCAAGCAAAGAAAAAGCAGGAAAAAACATTTCGCGGGGTGGAGCAGCCCGGTAGCTCACTAGG
>CAZOXU010000020.1:0-20801 GCA_964583975.1 uncultured Planctomycetales bacterium | reverse complement strand
GAGCGTTTACGGACAATGCTTGGATTAAAACCTAATCAATTCTTTATGGAGGAAGTTGTACAGATTCCAGATTTGCCTAAGGAAAATTTTGATGATAAGAATTTAGAGAAGATAGCATTTGATCACCGGCTTGATTTATTAATGAAGCGTCAGGAGATCAAGACCTTAGAGCAGTCGCAGAATTTAGCGGGACTTGGTTTCTTGCCGGAAGTAGAAGTAGGATACAACCAAGAAAGTGAAACCAGCGGTCATAAGCTAAAAGGGGTGGTTGTTGAGGGGCAAGTGCCATTATTTAACCGTAAACAAGCTGAGCGTATGGGAATTAAAGCTTCGATTGAGACTGCCAAACATCAACTTGATGCGATGGAACAGCAAGCTCAGTTGGAAGTGCGCTTAAGTTATCAGAATCTAATGACAAGCCGTCAAATTGTGGAAGCTTACAAAGAGGCAATGCCCGTTTATCAACAGATGGTTAAAGAGACGCTTTATCAGTATAACTTTATGCTGACAGACGTTTTTCATCTGCTTGAATCCAAGCAGGCTGAATTGGAAACCAAGAAAGAGTATGCCGATGCATTGAAATCTTATTGGGCTTCACGCATTGAGCTTGAGAATGCTGTAGGCGCTAAGCTGGATTTTGATTTAACGGAACCTCCGGTGATGAAGAAAGAGGAGCAGCCTAAAATAATGAATCAAGAACATAATCATGGAGGATGAAATGTTTAAGATAAAAGTATTTTTTATCGCGGTGTTTGTTTTATTTGGTTTCATTAATATTCCACCTGCGCATGCAGAGAAGAATCAGGTAATACAAAATCAGAAATTACCGTACACGCCTGTCATTACTCCAAACGGCTCTACGATGCCGTGGACGCTGGATAAAGACGGGGCAAAAATCTTTCATATCACAGTTGGACAATGCAAACATGAAGTTGCGCCGGGTATGGTGATTAATGCGTGGTGTTACAACGGACAGACGCCGGGCCCGACGATTGAAATTGTAGAGGGTGATTTATTACGTATTTATGTAAAGAATGAATTAAAGGAAGGTACGGCGGTTCATTGGCACGGAGTATTTTTACCTAACGGCATGGATGGTGTATCTGGATTGACCCAAAAATCTATTGAGCCGGGACAGACATTCAAATATGAATTCCGTATGAAACAACACGGTACGTTTATGTATCACTCGCATGGTGATGAGATGGTTCAGATGGGTTTGGGAACGATGGGATTTCTGATCTCGCATCCGAAGAATCCAACGGGGCCTAAGATTGATCGTGATTTTGCCATTTTTTTAAATGAGTGGTTTGTTGAACCGGGAACAAAGACACCGAATCCTAACATTATGACGGATTTTAATATTTTTACGTTTAACAGCAGGGCTTTCCCCGGGACAGCACCGCTCGTAGTTAAAACGGGAGATAGAGTAAGAGTTCGTTTTGGTAACGTGGGACAGGAATCACATCCAATTCATTTACACGGTTTTGCTTTTAAAGTAGTTTCCACTGATGGTGGAGATGTTCCACCATCAGCTCAATGGCCAGAAACAACAGTAGTAACTTTTCCCGGGCAGACTCGTACTATTGAATTTGTCGCTGATGCGCCGGGAGATTGGGCGCTTCATTGCCATCGCCGCCATCATCCGATGAATGCGATGGGGCATGATGCCGCAAATGTTTTAGGCGTTAATCAGGATGATGTGAAAGATAAAGTCCGTGATTTAGTTCCCGGATATATGTCAATGGGTGAAAACGGCATGGATGAAATGAATTATATGAAAATGAAGGGGCCCGAAAATACTCTTCCCATGATGGGTGGACAAGGACAATTTGGGCCTACTGGTATGGGGGGAATGTTTACTGTATTGATGGTTCGGGACAATCTTAAAGACTACGATCATCCGAGTGATTATCCCCATCCAAAGGGCACAGTTGCCGATGTGGTTGATGAGGAGAAATAAAACCCTTGACTCTCCAGTATACTGGAGAGTGTATAGTGTATTTGTAATCGTAAAGGGGGAATAATTATGTTTATTGGTGAGGTTAGTAAAAAGACGGACATTCCTGTTAAAACGATTCGCTATTACGAAGAGTTTGGGCTTTTACATAAACCCAAACGATCAATGTCGCAATATCGTGTTTATAGTTTGAAAGATATTGAGAAGCTTTTATTTATCAAGAAATCAAAAGATTTAGGCTTAACGCTGGCTGAGATTAAGAAGATCATCAAACGCAGCAGCCAGGGCGTTGATGCAACATGTTGTTTGGTTCATGAGGTTTTTGAAGAAAAAATAACGGATTGTGAACAAAGAATTAAAGCATTGAAAGAAACCAAGAAGCGTTTAAGCGAACGGCTTCACCATTGGATTAATCCAAAAGATGCCGGAAATATAAAGTTTTCTATTTGTCCACAAATTGAAAGAAGTGATGCTCAGGAAAGCTCTGCTTCTCATAATAAAAAGGGAGGTTGATATGCATGGGGAAGAATTAGGTGGATATGCTTATGGCATGTGGACAGCAGTAGCTTTTAATATTTTATTAATTGTATTTTTTGTGATGAGTTACATTGTTCCCAAGAAAAATGTCGAATGGGGTTCAATGGGTGCGTTCATTGGTTTTATCGTTGCGTTATTTACCGAAATGTATGGTATTCCCCTTACTATTTATTTACTTTCATCATGGATGGGACAATCATACCCAGTTTTGAATCCTTTTACACATAACCATGGACATTTGTTATTAGTATTCTTGGGTTTAGCTGATTCACCTTTAGCAATGACTATTCTGCATATCGTCAGTAATGCAATTATTTTATTTGGTTTTTATGTCATTTATAAAGGATGGATGTTGATTTATGACGCAAAAGGAAAAAAGTTAGTTACTGAGGGGGTTTATTCTTACGTAAGACACCCACAATACAGCGGATTATTTTTAATTACAGTTGGTCTTTTGATCCAATGGCCTTCTATAACAGCGTTAATTATGTGGCCGATTTTGATGTTCAGTTATTATCGATTAGCAATGAGGGAAGAAAAAGATGTTGAAAAGTTCTTTGGAAAACAATACGAGGAATACAGGAAAAAAGTTCCTGCGTTTATTCCTAAATTCGGAAAAGGAGAGTAGAGATGAAGAATCAAAACCATGCATGGTGGATGATGTTGTGTTGCCTACTGCCATTACTTGCAATCTTCTTTTTGCCAGGTTTTGGGGTCAGAAGCAATGGGTCGGTTTTGTTTTTTGTATTAATGATGTTTGCCTGCCATTTCTTAATGATGGGTGGGCATGGCGGACATGATGACGACAAAGATACCAATGAGAATAAAACAGGCAATGAAGAACATAAGAAAGGAGAGCATCATGGGTGCCATTAATATTAAGAAAGCGGGTTTAGCCCTTGGATTGACTTTGGTTGTTTTGCGTATTGGATGCATTATCCTTTTTTCAGTTGTAAGCCATGATCAAGCGATAGCTTTCTTAAGGACGCTTTTATGTGGGGTTGATGTCGGCCCAATTTTAATGTCATCTGGAATGTTAGCGCAGGATGTCATTTTTGGGTTGATTCAGATATTTGTTTTGGGTTGGCTGGCAGGTTCACTTTTTGCTAGTTTTTATAATTTACAAACCTGCTGTTCTAAAAAAGGGGATAGCAAACAGGGGGCGTGCTGTAACTAAGCCGTAGGTGCTCAGAAAGGAGTATAAAATGGATGAAAAAGTAAAAGACCCGGTTTGCGGGATGGAGATTGATAAAGCAAAAGTCAAAGGTTCTGCGAGTCACATGGGCAAGACGTTTTATTTCTGCAGCGAATCCTGTCAGAAAAAATTTGAGAAAGAGCCGATGAAGTATATGAAATAATGTAAATGTTAAAAAAGGAGTGGTTTATGAAAAATGGTATCGCAATTATCACAGCAGTTTTTGTGTTAACAATTTCGGGATTTGCTTTGGCAAAAATGGTTGGTGGTCATGGTTGCTGTAGCACACACCAAACACACAATCATAACTAAACAGTCAGTGGTTATCATTAATTGAAAGGGGTTTTGTATGAAAAAAGGGGTATTAGCAATTACAGCAGTTTTATTTTTAACCGTTTCAGGACTGGCCTTGGCCCAAATGGACAAAGGCAAAGAGGTGATGGGCGACAAGGGTATGGGTATGATGAAGGGTGATATGATGGATAAGGGCGGCATGATGGGGGGCGGTAAAATGATGGGCATGATGGGGATGTGCCCGATGATGCAATCCATGATGCAAAAGCAAGTCGTGGCTACCAACGATGGAGGAATTGTTGTCGTTACCGGAAATAAGATTACCAAGTACGACAAGGATTTAAATGTCGTTAAAGAAGTCGAACAAAAGATGGATATGGAAGGTATGCAGAAGATGATGGAAAATATGAAAAGCATTTGTCCGATGATGAAGGGGATGATGGATAACAATGCCGGAGCAAAGAATGATTCAATAGCGCTGGAAAAAGAAGTCGATCACGCCAGCCATCATTAATCTTTAGAGAAACTCTGGGCGCGGGAGAATATTCTGCGCCCAATATTTGTTTTGTAATATGATGTGCGATTAAGGAGAGAGTTTATGGTTTTTGCGCCGGTCAGCGAGAAGTCAAATCAAGAGCCTTCAGCAAAATTAATTTATACCTGTCCTATGCATCCCGAAATCAGGCAGGATCATCCCGGGGACTGTCCGAAATGCGGTATGCACCTGGAGACACTTAGTCCATCCGGTGATGACAGTGAGGATCAAAAAGTAATTCGTTCCTTATCAAGAAAATTCTGGATAGGGATTGGTCTTACAGTTCCGCTTGTCTTATTGGTTATTGGTGAGATGATACCAATTCTTAATATTCAATCCTTTGTTCCTCACCGTTTTATTCCTTTTATACAATTTATTCTGGCAACACCAGTCGT
This sequence comes from uncultured Planctomycetales bacterium, assembly GCA_964583975.1. GTDB lineage: Bacteria > Omnitrophota > Gorgyraeia > Zapsychrales > Fredricksoniimonadaceae > JACQCF01. Next base: position 15,885 of record CAZOXU010000020.1, on the reverse strand, counting down.
TTTATGGACGGGGGGAATGTTTTTTGTTAAAGGTTGGCAATCTTTAATCAATCGAAGCCTAAATATGTTTACGTTGATTGCCCTTGGTGTCGGAGCGGCTTATAGCTATAGCACCGTGGCTGTATTATTTCCTCAAATCTTTCCAGAATCATTAAAAAAGATGGGAAAGATTGATCTTTATTTTGAAGCCGCAGCCGTCATCACCGTCCTTATTATTTTAGGACAGTTGTTAGAAGCAAAGGCTCGAAGCCAAACAGGTCAGGCCATTAAGGCTCTTTTAGGATTGGCAGCCAAGAATGCACATCGAATCCGTAATGGCGTTGAAGAAGATGTGCCGATTGATTCTGTTCAAAAAGAAGATATGTTGCGTGTCCGTCCGGGAGAGAAAATCCCGCTTGATGGAGTTATTGTTGAAGGCAAAAGTGTTGTCGATGAATCCATGATTTCAGGAGAACCTATTCCTGTTGAGAAAAATGTTGGTGATCGAGTTATTGGGGCGACGGTGAATCAGACTGGTTCGTTTTTAATGAAGACAGAAAAAATTGGTTCGGAAACATTGTTATCTCAAATTGTGCATATGGTAGCTGAAGCCCAACGTAGTCGTGCGCCCATTCAAAAATTGGCTGATACGATATCTGGATATTTTGTTCCTATTGTGGTTTTGATTTCTATTTTGACTTTTATAATTTGGGCAAATTGGGGTATTGAACCAAAATTAGCTTACGCCATTGTGAATGCTATTGCAGTTTTAATTATCGCCTGTCCATGTGCTCTGGGATTAGCAACGCCAATGTCTATAATGGTTGGTGTGGGACGAGGAGCTTCAATGGGAGTTTTGATTAAGAATGCTGAGGCTATAGAGAAGGCAGAAAAGATAACCCATGTTTTAACAGATAAGACGGGGACATTAACTTTGGGAAAACCAAAAGTAACAACGGTCATTGTGGCGCAAGGCATTGATGAGAAATTATTGATCGAATTAGCGGCTTCACTTGAGCAAAACAGCGAGCATCCGTTGGCTCGTGCTGTCGTAGATTATGCTAAAGATAAAGAGTATTCTCTTGCAGTCGTTGAAGGTTTTGAGTCAGTCACCGGCGCGGGAATTAAAGGAAAAGTAAATGGCAAAGCAGTATTATTGGGGAAAGAGAATTTTCTGAAAGAATCTGGTGTCCAGCTTGCGGATGACCTCAAACAAAAGGCGCAAGAGCTTCAGAACAAAGCACAGACAGTGGTGTGGGTTGCTATGGAGAATAAAATTGCTGGCATTTTGGCAATTTCCGATCCTATTAAAGAAACGACCCCGACTGCCATTCAGGGCCTGCATGAAATGGGATTAAAAGTCATTATGCTGACGGGAGATAATAAAGCAACCGCTCAAGCTATTGCTAAAGAATTAAAAATCGATGAAGTTTATGCGGAATTAAAACCACAAGATAAACAGGAAATTATTAAGAAATTAAAGGGCGAAGGGGCTGTAATCTTGATGGCTGGAGATGGGATCAATGACGCGCCAGCTTTAGCACAAGCTGAAGTTGGCGTTGCGATGGGAACAGGCACAGATGTTGCTATTGAAAGTGCCGGAATAACTTTGGTCAAGGGCGATCTTAATGGAATTGTAAAAGCACTTTGTTTAAGTCGCGCTGTTATGAAAAACATTCGTCAGAATTTATTTTTTGCTTTTATTTATAATATTTTGGGAGTTCCTATAGCAGCAGGAATTTTATATCCGTTCTTCGGGGTACTATTGAGTCCAATTATTGCTGGCGCAGCGATGGCGTTTAGTTCAGTAAATGTTATTGGGAATTCGTTAAGGTTGCGGGGAATAAAATTGTAAAAATTCAAGAATCTAAATTAGCTGATAGAAATTGGCTCCAATTAGCTCAAAGATGCTTTACATTAAATATCTTCCGTGGTATATTTTGAACCATATGAAAATTTTAAAAATAATCTTGGTAGCGATTTTTCTTCTATCTGCTATTCCAATTAGTGTTTTTTGTGATGATTCACATTCGCAAGATGCGCCTCACCACTGTACGATGACCTGCCATTCTGCATGTTGTCAATTAATACTCCCCGACAAAGTCAGATATAATGTCCCGCTGTTATCTACATTTCTTTCTTCCCCTAAAGGTAATCTTCGTCAAGAAATCGTCATTCTCGCTTCGTTTCGCCCTCCAATAGTCCTCTCATAAAATCCAGGCTTTTTCTTTTACGTTTTAAAACTGTAATCTCGGAGTCTAATTTTATGAGCAGGAATATGCAAATTTTATCTTTTACAATTATTCTTTTAAATCAACTGATTTCCCCAATTAGAGCAGAAGTAAAAGCCCCGAGTTTAAAGGAGACCTTAGAATGAAAAGAATATTTACGTTTGTTTTTATATTGCAGTTTCCTGTTTTGGTTTTTGCTCAGGAAATATGGACGCTAGAAGATAGTGTCAAATATGTCATGGAAAGATCATATAGCGTCAGTTCTGCCGGCGCTGAAGTATCTGCGCGGCAAGGGGACTTATCTCAAGCAGGAGCGTGGCCTAATCCAAGTGTCGAGTTAAATGTTAATGAGAAGCTTGGACTTCAAGATAATTCGGGGGGCAATGATCTTACTGAGATATCCATTAACCAGCCAATACCTCTTGGTCGATTATCCCGCCAAAAGAAGGAATCTAAAGCCAAACTACAAGCTGCCCAACAAAATTTTTCTTATCAGCAGTTATTGCTTGAAACTGAAACCGCCCGGCGCTTTCATTCGATTCAGTTAAAGGCGGCCAAACTGGATCTGGCACAAGAACAATTGAAATTTTCTAAAGAGTATCAAAAGAATGATCCTAACCATTCCAAGGAGAAGGTCGTACGATATCTCACACCCTTGGAACAGAAGCGTTTGAATATAATATTTGCAACTTCAGATCAAGAGGTGTTAAGTGCCGAGGGTGAATATAGCGAAGAGCTATACGGCTTAAGGACATTGCTGCAATTATCACCGGATGCTCCTTATAAAACGGCTGAATTAAACCCCGTACAACTTACTGAAACTCTGGAAGATTTGATAAGCAAACAAAAAGAACGTCACCCAGCCATAAAAGCTTTTAGATACCAACAGGAAGCTGCGGATGCCGGTATTTCGTTGGCCTGGGGTGAGCTTTTTCCTGATCCTAGCGTAAAAGTCTTTCGTGAGACGGATACTTTTGATGATGGCAGACAGGCTTTCTATGGCGTTGCCATCAATTTTCAGATTCCTATTTGGGATTTTAAGCGGGGATCAATCTCAAAAGCAAAACATGAGGCTGAAAAAGTTAAATATGATCTCAAAACAATAGAACAGGAATTTCAGGTCAGGTTACATCAGGGTTATTTGCATTTAGCACGACTGGTAAAGCAAGCAGAGCAGTATAAAACCAACGTATTAATCCCATCTCAGGAAGTGCTTGAATTAACCAAATCAGGTTTTGATGTGGGGGAAGTTGATCTGCTTAATTTCATAGATGCTAATAAAACTTACTTTGAGGCGCGTAAGAATTATCTCGAATTATTGTATGAAGCCTCAATCGAATTTGCAGAAGTACGATTGGCAGCGGGCATATCATTATTGGATCATAGAGACTTTAACAGCAGTATTGGAGGTAAGTGATGATTGGTCTTTTAATACGTTTTTCTTTGATACAGCGTTTGATGATTTTATTGATGGCAGGTGCATTGATCGCAGGCGGAGTATGGGCTTACAAGAGTCTGCCGATTGACGCATTCCCGGACATTTCTTCTCCCCAAGTACAAGTCATCGTCAAAGCACCAGGCATGTCACCAACAGAAGTCGAACAACGCATTACTTTTCCTATTGAAATGGAAATGCAAGGCTTGCCGAGGCAAAAGGTGCTGCGATCAACAACTAAATATGCGCTTAGCATTGTTACAGTAGATTTTGAAGATGGTACGGACATTTATTGGGCAAGGCAGCAAGTTTCAGAACGGCTTAATTTAGTTTTGTCGTCTTTACCAGAAGGCGCAGATGCGAATCTAGCCCCAATTACAACGCCTTTGGGTGAGATATATATGTACCGCATTGAAGGGGAAGGCTATAGCAATCAGGAATTACGTAGTATTCAGGATTGGGTCATTCGTCCGCGCCTGCGTACCGTTGATGGTGTTGCCGATGTGAATTCATTGGGCGGTGAGGTTCGTGCTTTTGAAGTTGTCGCTAAACCTGAAGCGCTGGTGCAGCATGGTCTTGGCTTAGATGAATTGGAAACAGCTTTGGCTAAGAACAATCGTAACGCAGGAGGAGACCGAATCAACCGCAAGAATGAAATTTTGTTGGTACGAACCGTCGGTAATCTGCAAAGTATTGAGGATATTCAAAATGTTACGGTAGCAACCAGAAGCGGCGTTCCTATTCATATTAAGGACGTTGCGGATGTGCGCATCAATTCTTTAACCCGCTATGGTGGGGTGACTAATAGCGCAAAGGGAGAGGCTGTAACCGGTTTGGTGTTGTTAAGAAAAGGAGCTAACAGCCGCATCACTGTAGAAGGTACCAAGGTCGAACTGGAAGCGCTTAAGCCTTCGTTACCCAAAGGTGTGAGCATTGTTCCATTCTATGATCGCAGTGAACTTGTCAAAAAAGCGGTGCATAATGTAGAAAAAGCATTGCTTGAGGCTGTCGTGCTGGTTTTAGTCGTACTGGTTGTTATGTTGGGTAATTTACGCAGCGCATTGACGGTTGCTCTTATTTTACCGTTATCCGTACTTTTTACATTTATCTTGATGTATATTTTTGGGGTTTCAGCAAACCTCATGTCTCTCGGTGGGTTGGCAATTGCTATCGGTATTTTAGTAGATGCCGCAGTTGTCATTGTCGAGAATATCCATACAAGACTGCATCAAAGTATTAAGGGAGCAAACCGGTTGCACATCATTTATCGTGCTGTATTGGAAGTTTCTGTTCCAGTTATATCGGGTGTGTTAATTATTATTATTGTGTTTCTGCCGTTATTTAGCCTTACGGGGTTAGAGGGTAAATTATTTACACCGTTGGCGATTACCATTTCTTTTGCATTGATCAGTTCATTATTATTATCTTTAACTGTCATACCGGTATTGGCCAGCTTCTTGATGTCTCATAAAGTATCAACGACAGAGGATGAAGGGCTGGTATTGCGAACACTTAAAGCTGTTTATCGTCCGGTGATGCAATGGGCATTGAAACGCCGAACATTGGCTATAGGAATAGCCGTCATTGCGCTGGTGATTGCTGGCGTATTGTTTCCAAAAATCGGTAAAGAGTTTATGCCCGTCATGGATGAAGGGACGACGGTTGTCATTATAGAAAAGACTCCTAGTATTTCTTTGGAACATTCCCTAGAAATTGACGCAACATACCACAAAGCTATGATGGAGCTTCCGGAAGTAACGGGTGTCATGTCGCGTACCGGGGCCGATGAATTACGTCTTGACCCCATGGGATTATATCAGACGGATAATTTCATTCTTACAAAGCCGCGTTCCGAATGGAAAATAAGCTTGCCTGAATTTCAGGAGAATTTGCGGAAGAAATTAGAGCAATTTCCTGATATTGAGCTAGCGTTTACTCAGCCTATCGATATGCGTGTGTCGGAAATGATCACCGGTGTAAGGGCAATGATGGCCATCAAGATATATGGGGATGATCTTAGAACTCTTGAAGAAAAAGCCATGCAGATCGAGGAGTTGGTCAATAAAATTAAAGGTGCCATTGATGTGGTGCGTAATCCTGTATTTGGCCAGCTTTATCTGCAAGTTGATATCAACCAAGCGAAAATTTCCCGCTATGGTATTAGAACTGAAGATGTTAACCAAATGGTAGAAATGGCCATTGGAGGTCGTGTGGTTACAGAAATTGTGGAAGGTAACCGTCCGGTAGCCGTGGTTTTACGGTATCCGGAAGAGAAACGCAATTCAATTGAAACAATATCGGCAATGCTGGTCGAAACGCCCAGTGGTGTCAAGATACCATTAAGCGAGTTAACGGATATTAAAGAGGTAGATGGGCCTGTACAAATTACCCGTGAATCGGCTAAACGACAGGTCGTTGTTCAGGCCAATGTTGAAGGAAGGGATGTGGTTGGGTTCGTTGATGAAGTTAGGCGTACTATTGATCGAGAAGTAAAGCTTCCACAAGGGTACCACATTACTTTTGGTGGTCAGTTTGAGAATCAACAGCGTGCGGCAGCACGTCTGTCCACCGTGGTTCCTATCGCTATTGTATTAATCTTCATTATGTTATTTATGACCTTCCGTTCATTGCGTCAAGCTGGACTGATCATCTTAAATATTCCCTTTGCAATGATTGGTGGGATTGTCACGCTTTATTTCTCCGGATTATATCTCTCCGTACCTGCTTCCGTAGGATTCATTACTTTGTTTGGGGTCGCGGTGCTTAACGGGGTTGTGATGGTGACATTTTTTAATCAATTACGCGCATCGGGTCGTACGGTATTGCAAGCGGTAGAGGAAGGCGCTATGCGGCGTCTGCGTCCAGTGCTCATGACAGCTATGATTGCCAGTTTTGGTTTATTGCCTTTACTTATCTCGACTGGACCTGGTTCTGAGGTGCAGCGTCCGCTGGCTGTGGTTGTTATTGGGGGGTTATTTACATCTACGCTGCTGACGCTCGTCTTGCTGCCAACACTTTATGCTTGGATGGAAGGTGGCCGTACTAATAAATTAAACAATAAAAAAGAGGTTTAAAATGAAACATTTAGTCTTGATTATTCATGATGATTTAAAACTGGATACTGCTGACCTTCTACACAATATTGAAGGAATACAAGGATTTACTTTTAGTAACGTTGAGGGGCACGGCCTGCAATCTGAACAGGATACTTTTCTTTCAGATAGAGATAAAGTGGTCGGGTATACGCCGCGAGTGAGGGTGGACATATTGTTGGAAGATAAAGATGTAGCACCGGTTCTCACGGCATTGCGTAAAAGCAACATCGGTTTGAATAAACAGGGGATTTATTGGATCACAACTGTTGAAGAATTTAATCATTTATAAACGTAACCATTTAAGAAAGGGGGTTTTTATGCAAAAAGGTTTATTTATTCTTCCTTTATGTTTCTTGTTTTTTGCTGGATGTCAGACCATGGGCAGAACTTTAAATAATGAACACACCCAGACACATGATATTGAAATACAAGCTATCGGAAAAAATAAGAGATTCTCAAAGGATATCTATGTGCGCCACCTATTTAAAAAGGAAAATGTCAATCTTATGCTGATTGGTGACGTTGAAAGACCCATGGGAGCTCTTGTTTCATTAGTAAAGGTCAAAGCAAGGTTTATGGATGATAAGGGGCAGGTTATAAGAGAAGAATATAAAAATGCGTATTTTCGTAATGCTGGCTCACATGCGCATCGAAAGTATCAAGGTTCTTTTTATATAGAAATTCCTGATAATGCAGACATAGTAAAATGTGAAGTGGAGTTTACTTAAAAAGTATAATATATGTTATACTCTGTATGCCCTATGGGGGCATAAGGGAGGTAAAGAATGTCACACCATAAATTAAAAAAAGAGGATATGGCGGGAAGATTGAATAAGGTCATCGGTCAGTTAAATGGAATTAAACGAATGATTGAGGAAGATCGGGACTGTCCTGATGTTTTGATCCAAATTGCTTCGGTGCGTGCTGCATTGGCTAAATTCGGTTTGATGATTACGGAAGACCACATGGAACATTGTATCGCTAGTTCTTTTCAGAAGGGCAAGGGACAGGAGTCAATTGCTTCACTTAATAAAGCTTTAAAGCAAATATTAAAATAATTCTGTGAGGAGATATATTTCATGCCTTCTTTTAATGAATACATAGCACATGGCAATGCGTGGTTATTTTTCCCTATGGCCGTTTTTCTAGGTGCATTGCACGGATTAGAACCTGGGCACAGCAAGACCATGATGACTGCCTTTATTGTGGCCATCCGTGGTACAGTTTGGCAGGCTTTTCTTCTTGGGGTATCAGCTACCATTTCCCACACAGCTATTATTTGGATACTTGCATTTATTGGTCTACATTATTCTTCACGTTTAAACGTAGAGGAATTGGAGCCCTATTTTCAACTTGCTACAGGTATTGTAGTTGTTGGGTTGGCCTGTTGGATGCTTTTTCGGACTCGTCAGGCGCAGAAAGTAGCCCATAGCCATGAACATGGTGATGGATTACATGGAGGCATGATGGTTGATACAGGGCACGGCTGGGTGGAAATTAGCGTGTTTGAAACGGATGTTCCACCGCGATTCAGGCTTTATTTTTATGCCCCGAATAGATCACAGATAAATTTACCAACAAACCAAACTATTGCTTTGGAAACAATTCGTCCGGATAAATCACGCCAAAGCTTTAATTTTGTTCGTCAGGAAAATTATCTCGAAGCCGTCGAGCATTTATCCGAACCTCACGAATTTCAGGCTGTTTTGGAATTAAAGCACGGTAATCACGGGCATACGCACAAAGTGCAGTTTGTAGAACACCATCATCATGATGGTTCCGTTCCTATCGGTGATATAGAGTTTGGTGATGCTCATGAGCGTGCTCACGCCGCAGAAGTGCAGAAACAATTGGCTAATCAAGAGGTCACGACCGGACAAATTATTTTGTTTGGGTTGACCGGCGGGTTGTTACCATGTCCTTCGGCGCTTGCCGTGCTATTGGTATGTTTGCAGTTAAAGAAAGTTACGTTGGGTTTTGCATTGGTGATGGGTTTTAGTTTAGGGTTAGCGATTACCTTAGTAACGGTGGGAACCATTGCAGCTATTTCTGTAAAACACGCAAGCAAAAGGTTCAAGGGGTTTGGTGCTTTTGCGCGTAAAATTCCCTATGTGAGTTCCATAGTTTTAATATTGATTGGCTTAGCGGTTGCGATACAGGGCTTGCGGCATTTGATGGTGAAATAGCAATAAGAAACTAAAGTCAGATGCGTTTAGCCACGCTAAATATCGGAGTCGTATGGATTCATTAACTATTCTTGGTTTATTTGCTGTTACAGCGATGTTGGTATTTTATGCTTTAGAACGCTGTAGCCATTGGTTCATCTTGGCATTTGCCGGGGCATGTGTTTTAGGTTCTATTTATGGATTTCTTCAAGGCGCTTGGCCATTTGGAATTGTTGAAGCTGTTTGGTCAATTGTTGCGGTGCGACGATGGTGGTTCACAGACCGAAGATCCCGTTAAGGTAATGTAGCTACCATTTCCCACACAGCGATTATTTGGATCTGCGTGTTTATCGGCTTGCATGAAATTTTAGTGATCCCAGAGACCCTGCGAAGCAACTTAGAAATATTAAAGATGATGAAAACAATCCGACGTTAGAGATCGATATCTTGGCATCAACGCAAGACAAGCTGCTGGTAATTGATTGTAAAGCCATGGTTATTTCTTCCGACTTTATAAATAATACTCGAGAGGGATTTGTTAAAAGTAATCTAAAGGACGAAATAGATAAACAAGAAAGAAGAATCGAATTTGTTAGGAATAATATGGAGAAGTTTGGATTTAACCCGTCTCAACATAAAGTTATCGAGAATGTCATTGTTACGTATAATAAGGAGCCTCTTAATAAGCTTGAGAACATAAATATAGTTTGTGTACGGGACTTGGGATCCTTAGCATCATGAGACATATTTTTGACCAGTATCATCAGCCTGAGAATAAGCTGACACATGCGTTAGTTTCCAGTTTAGCTCAGGATGAATCTCTTTTAAGGGAGTTCATTCAGTGGGCCGTCAAGAAATCTATTCAAAAGAAAAAGAAGATTCATATTCTGGAACAAAGTGTCCCAGGATTGGAAGAATTACAAGAGGACTTGGCCGAGAAGAAGGGATTGCCGGATGCATGGATTTATACTGACGATGGCTGGTGTCTTTTAATCGAAAGTAAAATCGAATGTGCTTTAACTTCGAACCAAATTGAACGGCATAGGAAAAGAGCAAAACTTAAAGGTTTTTCTTCCATCCAAATGGTTGTCATCGTGTTGAATCGGGTGGATCTTCCTGACGCGATAGTTCTGACTTGGCGCGAAATATATGCTTGGGGAATGAAACATAGACAAAAATTTAACTGGGCTAAGATATTTACCGAATATTTCGAAATCGTGGAGAAAAAAATGATCAAAGAAGATTACCTTAAAAGCGGGACGCTCACCAAATTTTCTGGTATTCCGTTTGCTTCCGACTACCCATATTCCTATCTAGAAGCGAAGCGATTATTGAAGCTCATTATTGATGAACTGAAACATGATAAGCAGCTGATGCAGGAATTGGGGATAGACACCACTTTAGAGGGAAGGCCAGCGATAACAGGGAAAGAAGGACTTTATGTTTGGGACTTCCTCCGAATAAAAGAATCGCGCACCTCAAAGAATCATACGGAATTTCCTCATTTGACTTTCAGTATTCATCACGATTTTGCGAATGCTTGTATAACCATTCCTAATGGAACTAACAAAGAGATTAGAGATCGTCTTTTCAATTTGGACTATGCCGATTTCGAACAGGTCTTTCGAAAATTTCTCAAAGCCAGTGATGCGATTCTAAAAATCGATAAAAATATAAAACCCTTTGTGAATATTATGCAGCGGCATTATTACACCCAACGGAGTATGCCTGTAACAGATGCACTTATTAGATTCGATTTGAGAACGTCATTTGCCAACTCTAAAGCACAGCAAAAATATCAACCTCAATGGTTGAAGGCGGTCTACGATGTGATGAAGGATCGGCACGCAAATTTACAAATGCAAGTGGGATTTGAAATCGACTATTCTATTTCGAACGAAAATGAAAAATCTGTTATTAGATCTCAGGAGGGGCTCAAATTTTTTAAGTTGGGGATTAAGAGTTTAGAGATTATTTTAGCAGTGCTTTTAAATCGCAAGTAATGGCTACGAATTTTAAAGTTCGAAACTCGAGATGTCCAAGGACAAAATGAAGACATTGTGTAAGTATCTGTTATATGGTCAGTTAGTAGTTATTGTCTGGGGAAGAAGGAGACAAAAATAAGGGGCTTTCACGCTGTTTGTCCATGTTTTGTCTATGGTCTGCTGATCAGAAAACACTACTAACCAATCAATCTGACAGCTTCAAAAAATCGATTTAATTTGGCAGTTTGATCATGTATACTCAATCATTAATATTGATAGATTAATTTAGGTGGGAGTCCGGTCAGGGACCCCAACTTTCCTCAAAAATCAAAATACACATTTAGAGAAAGTTGGGGTGTTATGTCGATGCGAAGCATCGACGCACTCGTGAATTGATCTAAAATTTGGTAGCGAGGGAGGAAAAATCCCGTCACCAGAATTTGAAGACTCGGCGCACCCGTGAACTGACATAAACTTAAATATCTGGGGAGATTATTCCAGTGCTTGTTCTGACAAAATTGATTTTAGAAAAACTTAACCCTTGTAGTTAAAACTACAGGGGTTTTTTATTAGATAATAGAGTTCCGTTGCGATTTGTTCCAAAGAAGAAACGGTTCCGTAGCTGCACTTTCTTAAAGAAAGGGTTAGGGGGAGTTAAAGAATTAAATATTCAAGCAGTGTTTTGATCTCGAGCAGATCAGCGTGGGGTGAGGATGTGACAGTGCGGGGACGCTAGTCAACATTAAATTTATATTGAGGATTAAATAGGGAAGAAAGCAGCATTGATTTAGCTATAAATAATATTGTGAACTTCGGCGATACAGATATTTTCCCTTATCCTATAGAAACAAGAATATTCCAAGATAATAAGGCGGAGACTATAGAACTAGTTAAGAACATTGATTTGAATTTTGAGAAATATTTAAGGGAGTGTCCTCCTGTAAATATAAGTACATGCATCCCTGCCGGATATACCGGTTTTCGATGGGCAACTCAACTTGACCCGATATGGAATCTCTATTTTTTGTCACTTGTCATTGAGATCGCGCAAAGAATTGAAGATAAGCGAATACTAAAGACAGAGAGTACGGTTTTTTCTTATAGATTCTTGCCGAATTTCCAAGAAGGGTTTTTATTTGATAAAGATGTTACTTGGCGAACTTTTCAAGAGCAATCCATCAAAATTGCCAAATCTGCAGCCGTCAGCTATGTTGTTGTTTGCGATATATCAGATTTTTATACACGAATATATCACCATAGACTTGAAAACGAATTGGATCGAATTGATGAAAAAATATCACAGAAGATTAAAGCTCTTATAAAAAATTTCTCCGGTGGAACCTCATATGGGCTTCCAATTGGAGGTCCAGCAAGCCGAATTCTTGCAGAATTATTGCTCGATGCGACTGATAAGATTCTAAAAAGCAAGAGTATAAAGTTTGTAAGATTTGTGGACGATTATCACATCTTTTGTTCTTCTTTAGAAAATGCGCATTCAGTATTGCTTTTTTTAACCCAAAAGTTAATGAAAAATGAGGGATTAACCTTACAAAAAAACAAGACATTGATATCTTCCAAAGAGGAATTTATAAGTGTGGCCGAATCCAGACTAATAGCGTCTGATGATGAGGATTCAGCAGAAAAAGCAAAGTTTATGTCATTGTCTGTAACGTACGATCCTTACTCGCCAACAGCTCGGGATGACTATGAAAGAATTAAAAAAGAATTAAAGGACTTTGATTTATTGGGTATGTTGCATAGCGAATTAAGAAAAAGCAAAATTAATCAGCCGTTTGGTAAGCATTTGCTTAAGGCGTTCAATTTAACTTCTGAAGAAGTTTTATCTGAAGCATTCATCTTGATAATGGATAAGTTAAATCTGTTATATCCAATATTTTCTACAATTATGATGGTGGCGTCAACAAACTGGGAAAGAATGAGTTTGGATTGTAAGGAGAGGTTAACTCAAAAATTTTCAGAGTTAGTAAGAGGGGATTCTTATATTATTAAATCTGAATTGCATGCAGCTTTTTTATGTAAATTAATTGCTAAAGATCACTCTTCCGAGAATATAGACCTATTAACGACTATTTATGACCGACATATCTCCAGTATTTTAGTAACTAGTCTTATTATGCAAATCATGGCTAAATGGAATATTTGTTTTTGGATATCTGATTTGAGATCAAATTTTCAAACCATGAATAGATGGCAAAGGAGGACCTTTATAATTGCGTCTTATATTCTGGATGATGAGGGAGAACATTGGCGCGGAGGCATGAAACATCAGTTCTCATTCTTTGAGATGTTTTATCGTAATTGGGCTGCCATGAGAAAACAGAGCAATAATCTGGGAGCAGCATTATGATATCGGAACTCAGTTTTGCTAGGAGATTTACATCTTTTTGGAATCAGCTTATACCTGGATGTGATTCTTACGTGAGATTAATTAATGAAGAATTGTTTGCTCGTTTTGAGAAGCCCCTTCGTTATAATGAAAACGTATCAAATCGAGCGTTAATTAATAATGTTTCATTTGGGTTATTTAAAGAAATGCTATCTGGGAAGTTGAGAAAAAATGAACTCACAAAAATAGAAGAAAAAGATTCTTTCAACTTATTAGTAAACAGCGAAAAAGAATTTTTGTCAAAATTTTCGGATCAAGTAAATCCTCAGTTGCCCTTTTGGGAGTCAGAGATGAGGTCCATAAAAACGATCTCCCTCCGTCTCTACGATCAATTTAAGTCTGAAAAGTCTGTGATTCTGTCTCCGGCCTTTGTTGGGAGTGGAATTCTGAAAATGGTAGAGGGAGACATTCTAGTTAATAATACTTTAGTGGAGGTAAAGTCAGGAGAAAGAAGTTTTAGTGTATACGATGTTAGGCAGTTACTTATTTACTGTGCTTTAAATTACCAGAATAAAGATTATGTGATTGAAAGGATAAAATTGTTAAATCCTCGAACGGGTGTATTCTTTACTGAAAACATAAAAGAAGTGTCAATGCGTGCTGGCAGTATGTCTCCAGAGGAGTTATTCTCGGAAATAATTTATTTTGTTTCAGAGAATAATTTTGTCGAGGAGATTTGAATTGAAAGGAGACCTCGTAGACGCTATATATTGCACCAGTGGGACGGAGCCCTATTAATTTCAATATTTGCTTTGATTAGTTCCATTTGATATTATTGATCACCTCAGTAAATCCCCCTATTTAATAATCTACCCCTTTGATCTTAGGAGGTAGTATGTCAAAAATCTTAGTTCCGACCGAAGTTATTGAAAACAAAATATTTCTCATCCGCCAGCAAAGAGTAATGATCGATCGCGATATTGCCGAACTTTATGGGGTTGAAACAAAGAATTCATGTTCCAGCTTACAAAAGCGCAGAAGGACCAACTGGTGACAATTTGTCACCGGTTCAGATCGCTAAAATATTCCGTTTCTCTGCCTTACGCCTTTACTGAGCATGGCGTAGCAATGTTAGCCAGTGTTCTTAATAGTCAGGCCGCTGTTGAAATGAGCCTGTTGATCATTAAGACTTTCATTAAATTGCGAGAGTTTTTTTCGACCCATCAGGAAGTGTTAACAAAACTGCAAGATCTTGGCCGTAAAGTGGATCGTCATGATGACGAAATTAAGGCGATCGTTGAAGCCATCCGCCAACTCATGACTCCGCCGTCAGAGACGAAAAAAGGAAAGATCGGATTTTATAAGGAATAGAGAAAATAACAGAAGGTGGAAGGTGGGGGGACACATGCCGTAACCCGAATTAATTGAGGTTCAGTCGTGTGTCCTCAAATCTGTAAGATTGTTATTTCAATTAGAAATTTAGATTGCCCCGTCTGATAACTTCATTATAATTAATGCATATGGGCACAGAAAAACATAAGAAATCAGGACGATACGACACCTCGGGAATAATTGAGGCTCAATTTGAACAGGGGTCTCATGATAGGGTCTTAAGAAACTTATTAGCTATTAAATCGGTTGAGAAAATGGATCAGGCCGAAGCGTTAGCTTTGGAAGAAGCGCAGGATTCATTTATAAGAACTTATGACAGAAAACATCAATTTACAATTAAAGATATTTGTCATATGCATAAAGTTTGGCTGGAGAAGATTTATGTGTGGGCAGGGGAATATCGCAGGGTCAATCTTGCCAAAGATAATTTTAAGTTTGCTACAGCCGCCCATATTCCTGATTTGATGCAGGATTTTGAAACAACATTCTTACGCAAATATACTCCATGCCTTTTTAAGAAAGAATTGGTGGTCCAAGCATTGGCCGAAGTTCATGTTGAATTGGTTTTAATTCATCCTTTTAGAGAAGGTAATGGCCGTATATCTCGTTTGTTAGCTATTTTAATGGCTTTGCAGGCAGGATTGCCGATTTTAGATTTTAGCGATATTAAGGGTAAAAGACGTGAGGCATATTTTGGGGCTGTTCAAGAGGGAATGAAACGGAATTATAAACTGATGGAAGAAATTTTTAGAAAAGTTATCGAGACGAGCGTTTCGAGCGTAAAGAAGCCCTAGATTTTTTTGCTTTGGCGACAATGGCTTTTTTTAGTGAAGGTTTAATGCGGCCAATTTCGACAGCCGTGGAAGAGGCAACGCTCGTTGCGAGCTGATCCGCATAAGATTCAGAGTCGCGCAAGTAAGGATTAGACTCGAAGAGTGTTTCACGTCGCATGGTGTTAGTATACCATACAATTTTTTAATTTTGATTAGAATTTGGATAGGAAATATTTTGAAAAAATATGTTTTTACGTTGCACCCAAAAATTTCTTACTGAATTGCGGATTAAAAAATCCGGGATCACTAATTCTTCCGCTATTGTTCACCCTTTGGACGAATGGTATGCCCATCTCTTTTTTCTCTATCCGCGCCGCAAGTGCGCTATTTTTATGCATGCTGGGTCAAAATTTTGTTTTTTCACGTACGATAGAAACCGCGAACAGTTAAATGATATCAGGGGAATTTTTCGCAAAGGACTTG
>CAZOXU010000019.1:0-33565 GCA_964583975.1 uncultured Planctomycetales bacterium | reverse complement strand
AGGCAGTGATTTGCTTCAAGATGTAATCTTCAGCCAACAAATCTCGGCCCATCTCAGTCAGACCAAAGCTCTCTGGCACGATACGGTCTTTTTCGTAGGGAGATAGATTAACCCAGAGATCCTTCTCTGGCACGGTAAGGCTGGCTAGGAAATATTTGATAAGTCGATTGGCTTCATCATGTAGGGGCACAGCATGCTGTGCCCCTACATCGCCCTGATCCATAATAAAATCAAATCGAAATGGATTATCCGGATGGACCTTGATACCTTTCAAGATGGCTGGATTAACTGGTGGACTTAAGGCTACTCGAACGCCGGGGGCAGACAATTTTAATTCATCGGCATGGGTAATCAGCGTGCAACGGTCCGTAGTCAAAATAAAACAAAAAATCAGCATCCAAATGAAAATTTTATTCATTAAACGCTGATTACTGTTCACTGGGTAATACAAAATGGGGTCTTTCATAATTATATAAAGTTTATACTATATATAATCAGAAAACCAATTTAATTTATGGCAAGAAAGATAAAAAAACAATGCAACATGTTTAATTACAATAGCTTATGTTACCTGCTGATTATTTTATAAGTTCGATGGCTTTTTCGACAATCTTTTGAGGATCATAAGGTTTCTGAATATAGGCCTCAACGCCTAGCGCTTCCATTTCTTTCTTACGCTCTTCATTGTCCATTCCGGTATAAACAATGATAGGAATAAGGCTGGTATTGGTAGACATACGTAAATTCTTTAGTACCCCTAAACCCCCTCCAGCCGGAAGCATCATGTCTAAAATGATCACATCAGGTTTAAAGTGCTGAGCTTCTTTAATCGCATTGACCCCATCTACCACATGGGAAAATTCAAAACCAGCACTTTTAAAACGCAAGGCCAAGATCTTGGCAACGTCTGTATCATCTTCAATAATCAAAACTTTTTTAGCCATATCAACTCCTCTATCTTATATACCGTTTAATAGTATTCATTAATTCTTCAGCTTCAAAAGGCTTACTAATCAGTTCTGCAATGCCTGCCTGCTTAACCATCTCTATCGTCAAGCTAGCTGAACTTGCTGTCAACATAATCACAGGAACGGCTTTGAAAGGTTCTTGTGTTTTGATCATCTTAATAGCATCGAGGCCATTCATCACAGGCATGCGATAGTCAATAATAATCAAATCTGGCTTATGAAGGTGTGTCGCATTAACTGCCTCTTGCCCATTATTAACAATAATCAACTCATAACCTTCTTTGATGAGCCGATATTTAATCATCTGGATAATATCTACTTCATCATCAGCAATCAAGATTTTCTTATTCATAATTAAACTAATTTAAGAGTGAAATAAAATGTTGCACCTTGTCCAAAAACTGATTCAACGCCTATAGTCCCGCCATGGGCCTCAATAATTTTCTTAGAAATAGACAGGCCTAAACCTGTCCCTCCTGATTTTCGTTCCTCTAACGACTCTAGCTGGCTAAAACTTTGAAAAAGTTTAGATTTATCTTCTTCTTTGATTCCTGGACCTTGGTCGATCACTGAGACCTTAACAAACCCATCTGCTGTCTTAACCATTGTTACTTTAATAATACCTTGAGTCATAAATTTCAAAGCATTATTGAGCAGATTATACATAACTTGAATAAGTTTATCTTTATCTCCTGATACATTAGTTGCTTCGCCTGGCATCTCACTGACTAATTCTAAACCTCGTTTTTGGGCTTGTAAGCTAAATTCTTTGATCAAGGTAAGAATAATGCTATTTAGATCCTGCCGTTCCATTTTAAATGTCATACGTTTTGATTCGAGCTTCTGATAATCCAATACGTCATTAATCAAACGTGACAGACGATCGACATTGTTCTTTACAGAAACTATGACGTCTTTTTGGTCTTTATTAGTAGGCCCAACAACTTCATCAGCAATCAAATCAATTCCTCCTTTAATAACAGTCAAAGGCGTGCGCAGTTCATGCGACACGGTGGAAGCAAATTCAGATTTAATCTTGGCTGTCTCGATCATTTCTTGTTCAGCTTCTTTGCGACTGATATATTGGCCAATCTGGCTTCCAATAATATCCAAAACAGCTAATAATTTTTCATCGGGATTCTTAATTTTACGACTAATAAATTCAACAACCGCAATGACCTTATTTTCTACACGAATAGGAAAAGCTATAGCTGAATGCATGCCAACCCTCTCCGCTACCGAAGCTCTAGGGAAATTGGGGTCTTTAACCACATCAGCAATCCAAGCAGGTTTATTGTCTTCCCAAACCCGACCGGGCAATCCTATGCCAGGCAAAAATGTCAAAGCTTGACTAATTTTCTCAAATTCTGCAAAATCGATATCTGTAGATTTCCAATTCTGACTGAAACGTAAGACCTTACTTCTTGAGTCCATCACCCATAAAGCTCCCCAGCTATAATTCAAACGTAAACATACGGCCTCTAAAATCTTAGCCATAGACTCATTAAAAGTAGAAGCACCTGCTACGATCTGGGCTACTTCAAATTGAATAGCCTGCCTATTCTCACTGGCGATAGCTGCTTGTGTCGCCAAAAGCAATTGACCAGTTCTTTCTTCAACTAATATTTCTACAACCTCAGCTCGTCTAATTTGCGAAAATATATAAAAAGCAATAACAACTGTAGATAAAAGTATGAGTACAAGCAATACATAGGGAATCACGCTTTGATTACGCATTACATATGCCAAGGTAGCTACTGTTGAGATAGCAAAATTTTGTCCGGCATGGGTAAAGTTATGTGAATATTTCAAACTATTCGCGTGTTCAAAGGCAACATATGATAGATCACGAGGATCTTGGGAAGAACTTTGAGAAGAAAGATGTGAGTAGAAAAGTTCCTTGTTATTTTCTTCTGCCAAATGATAAATATAAACATTAATCCCTATATCTTGCAAAGGCTCAAGTGCCTTCTCAATAATATTTTTGATTTGAAAAACTCCTACCGTAAATCCTTTCAGAGACGCACACGAGAATACAGCAGCCCCCTCTGGCTGATTCTCATACAAAGGATAAAATAATAGGTATCCTCTGGAATAACTCGAGGCGGTTTGTCCTTTAATTAAATTAAGTGGGGCTGTGGCGGTAAATGTCGCACTCTCACAAGCCTTTTTCATGGTCAACCAACGCTTCGCGTTGGTTGAAAAATCAACTCCCAAGATTTGGTCAGATGATTCTTGAGGATATTTATAAAAAACTGGATAGTATGCGTCTCTATCAGTCAAAGTAATAATTTGTTGGTCAGTTGTCAAATCATGTACAACAAGGTCAATGCCATCGGCCTTGGCTTGATCAACGAAAACATTCAATTGCTCTTTAGGAATTTTAGGGATCCACTCTAAAGCTTCAATATGTCCCTCTGAACTTCTTAATACCCCTTTGGCAAATTTATCAAATTCTTGACGAGAAACAAACTGTGAACTTTCATAAAAAGCACTTAAGGAACGGACAATATAATGATTGATGAGAAACTCTTTTTGAATGGCTTGGATTCTATCTTTGGAATCGGTGGCAAAGTGAGCTTCCAAGGATGTTTTTTCAATATTATAAGCACCGTAATAAACCTGCAAAGCTAAGGTGCTTCCAACCAAAAGCGTAATTAAAAGCGGCGTATAATATTTATGCAAACTCATCACAATAAACGCTATACCTAGGAGGACAAAACCTAAGGCGGTGTGAAGGGCCAAAGCATTATAAGAGCCCCAGGTAAAAGCAAATGGGATATGAAAAATAAAACCAAAGATAGCGGTAAGTCCAATAACAGCTAGTAGCGCTCCACAAAAATTCCTATAAAAAATAACGAACTTGTTTTGGGTAACTAATTCAATCCAAAGACCAATGCCCGCCATCATATAACACAAAGCTGTTTGCGGAGCCATACGTCCTGGAAATTGCAAAGGGTCAGTCAGATAATCTTTATAAAAAAACTGATCGATGCCAAAGTTCATACCCGTGATATATTGCAAAAGCTGCAAAACACTTATCACGAAAACTATCCCACCAAAACTTTGAGAAATTACCTTTAGACGGGAAACATAAAATACGACTGCCAATCCTGTTAAAAAGAAACACAAGGCAGTATTAAATTTCATTGAATTTAAAGTAGGGTGTATTTTAATTAAGAAAGGTAGATGAAAAAACCATCCTAGCATGACGGTCAATCCAATGAGACTAGCCACTAACCCTAACAAGAAGGAGATTTTAAGAGGTTTCAAGGCAGAAGTTCTTTCATCTTGGCTACTACTTTATTAAGTTCGAAGGGTTTGGTCATCATATAATCCCCTTGCATAGGAGTTGCCCCTGGACCTTCGGCGTCGACTAAAGCACTAAGAATAATGATGGGAATATTCTGGTATTGACTATATTTAGGATTTTGACGAAGGGTTTGGCTGAAATGCCAGCCTGTCATCCCAGGCATGGTGAGATCCAAAATAATAAGGTCTGGATTATGGATGCAAACGGCTTGCAAAGCTGAGCGACTATCGATTGAGGTAAGCACATCGTATTTCTGCGAAGCTATGCCTAATTTAATGATCTTAAGAATATCCGCATCGTCATCAATAACCAGAATTCTTTTTTGAGAACCTTTGACCTGCGAAGGCGATTCCTTCATAAGTTTTTCAATCTCAGAAATTAAAGAATTGATATTAAAAGGCTTTTCCCAGTAACCTGAAATCTTTAAACTTTGAAGCTTCTCTTTCTGCGAGACATCGATGCCACTGGTGGTAATCATAACAGGAGTTTGATCAGAAGGTCTTAATTGAGCCAATACATCCACCCCCCGCCCCGAAGGTAAATAAAAATCTAAAAGGATCAGATCGGGTTTAAATTGTCGAATTTGGTAAATTCCTGAATCGACATCATTAGCTGTGTTGACTTCGAAACCTACATTGGTCAATCGCTTGCTCAGCAAGGTAGAGGTTACTTCATCATCTTCAATGATCTGAATCTTAAAAGACATCTGTTGTTCTCATTTTAATAAAATTTATACGATGGTCAGTATCCTATCATACAAAACTGGCCTTAGCCAAGATCAGGGTAAAATTTATTAGCTTAGACATTTATTCAAAACGCAAAGCTTCGATAGGGTTTAACAACGAGGCTTTATAAGCGGGCCAAAGACCAAATCCCAGGCCAACAAACAAAGAAAACACAGTGGCAAGTAAGATAGAAAATATAGAAATTTTGATGACCCAGCCAGCTAGCAAGGTAAGTAATAACGATGCTCCCGCCCCAAAGAGGACTCCACTTAAACCACCAATCATCGATAACAAGACAGCTTCGATCATAAATTGAATCATAATGTCCTGACGGCTAGCTCCAATAGCCTTTCGCAGCCCGATTTCCTTGGTACGTTCGGTCACCGAGACCAGCATGATGTTCATAATCCCAATTCCTCCAACTAACAAGGAAATGGCCGCAATCGATCCTAAAAGCATCGACATGGTCTTGGTGGTGGCCTCCATAGTGGCTTTGATATCTGCCATGTTACGTACCTGAAAAGCATCTTTCTGATTCTTTGAAACAATACGATGGCGCTTAGCCAATAGGGGTGAAATACTCTCAGAGAGCTCATCGAGCGAATCAGGAGTAGTTCCCTCAATGTAGATCGAATCAATATACTGCTTACCCAAAACTCGATACATGGCTGTTGTTAAAGGAACCAATATCACATCATCTTGGTCCCGAAAACCATTCGCTCCTTTCGAAGGCAGAACGCCGATCACCTTAAAATTAATCAAGTTGATTCTTAAACTTTCACCAATGGGATTCTTATCCCCGAACAATTGCTGGGCAACCGTAGTGCCCAACAGGGCCACCTTCGCACGGCTGGTTACCTCTTCATTACTAAAAAATCTGCCCACTTGTGGCTCATACGCACGCATCTGAGCATAATCCACATCAACTCCATTGACTTCTGTATTCCAATTCTTGCTGCCAGCCACCACCTGCACCCGCCCGCTGACTGTGCCTGAGACTCTTTTAACCTCAGGCATCTGTTTTAATGCCAACATGTCTGCGAAATTCATGCGTGTAACACTGCCAGCCTGTAAGGCCACCCCACCAGTATTGGCTGTTCCAGGGCGCACCATCAAAAGATTTGAACCTAAAGATGCCAATTGTGCCTTAATGGATTCCTGAGCGCCAGCTCCTAAGGCCAGCATCGCAATAACAGCCGCCACCCCAATTAGTATTCCAAGAATAGAAAGCAAAGAACGCAATTTATGTGAAAGCATCGCATAAATCGCCTGCTTAAGAGAATCTACCCATTTACCCATATCTTTAATCGAGGAAGTCGTATGGCTAATAAAACTCCAATCAGCATCCAATGTTTGCACTGCCAAAGCCTTTTGTGAGGGATTGACAAGCCGGTCACTAATGATCTTGCCATCCTTCATATCAATGATTCGTTTTGCATAAAGGGCCATATCAGGTTCATGAGTGACCATGACAATAGTTTTTCCCTGCTCATTGAGTTCTTTTAAAATATTCATGATTTCAATTTTACTTTTAGAATCCAAGTTACCAGTAGGTTCATCAGCCATAATGACCATCGGATCATTGACCAAAGAACGAGCGATAGCAACTCTTTGTTGCTGGCCGCCGGAAAGCTCATTGGGTTTATGAAGCATGCGTGACTGCAGACCAACAGCCTCTAGCTTCTGGGCAGGCTTAGGGGAATTATGGATCGATGCATACACTAACGGCAGATTAGCATTTTCCAAAGCGCTCATGCGCGGTAAAAGATGAAATTGTTGAAAAACAAAACCAATAAATTTATTACGTACCAAAGCCATCTGTTCATCAGACAGCGCAGTCACATCATACCCAGCAAGTTTATAACTGCCACCATCGGACCTGTCGAGCAATCCCAACATATGCAATAGAGTTGACTTACCTGATCCTGAGGAACCCATGATAGCTACAAATTCCCCAGCCTCAATTCTTAAATCAACACCGTTGACGGCTTGTACTTTTTCAGCACCGATGTAATAGGTTTTTCTTATCTGTGATAATTCAATCATACGTTTATTGCGCCCCAGCTGCTCCCCTATTAGAGCCTCCTGTACTTCGATTTGAATTTCCTGTGCCTCCACGATTTGGAGCAAATGGATTGCTACCACCTTTAGCTTTATTTAAAGAATACTTCTTTGTACGCAAGATGACCTGATCACCTTCATTAAGCCCGCTGGTGATTTCAATATTCTTATCATCACTCAAACCTGTCTGTACCTTTTGTCTCCTAGGTTTATTTTTCTCCCCCATCACCCAAACAAAACTTTCATCATCACGTTTGATAAGCGCAGCTACTGGCAATAACAAGGCATGTTCTTTATCATCCACAACAAAATCAACACTGGCGTTCATCCCCGAACGAAAAAATGCCGGCATTTCTAAGGCAAGCAAATCAACTTCATAGATCGTCACGTTATTAACGGTCTTTGATTCATAATACAAATGATCCACCTCTGCATTGATCTTGGTATCGCCATACGCATCGAGTGTAATAACAGCCTTTTGTTTTAATTTAATTTTTCCAATATCAGTTTCATCAACCTGGGCTCGCACGATCAAACGATCCGAGAGCACAATCACCGCATCGGTCGGGGTGACCGTCTGTCCAGGTTGGGTTGTTGCCACAATAACTTCTCCATCAATTGGTGCTAATAACGGAATGGGTTTATAGACGTCCTGCCAATAAGCATATTCTTTCTCTCCCTGACCACGGGCTGAATCTAGCAAGGTGGCCCTGTCGGTCGAACTCATCCAGGCAACAATTTGGCCAGCTTTGACACTTTGACCTTCCTTTACCAAAACCTGTTCGACGCGTCCATTCACCGTAGATTTAATCGCCAAACGATTTTTAGGCAATATAGTGGCTGTGGTAGTTACGATATTTCGAACATTCCCGTAAGTGGGTGTAATAATCGAATCTGTTTCTTTTGACGCATCGGATTTTGGACGCGCGAGCCACCATCCAGCAATCCCAAGGATCACAATCAAAATAATGATGACCAAACTTTTACGGCGCATATTCCAAATCCTTTCCCTGGGCTTGCACCCAATTTGCTTCGGCCAATAGGGCGTTCATTTGTGTATTTAAGAATATTTTTTTAGTACTCACGAGATTATCTTCGATGGTGTTCCAGTCATTGTAGGTAATAATCCCAACCTGATATTGCTGTTGAGCAATTTTGGAACGCATTTCAGCCGCCTCTAAGAACTTCCTTTGTACATCCACTTGCTCAATGGCATCACTCAGGGTATTCCATGCCCCTTCTAAAGCTACAACTAACGAATCTTTGAGGCTGTGTTGCTGAGCTTTTAAACCACGCAGAATACTCTGGGCCCGATCGATCTGAGCACTACGCGAACCACCTTCAAGTAAAGACCATGATAACTTCACCCCCACATCAGCACTCTGGGCCTTTGCAGGAAAAACAGTATCACTTTTTCCTGCTCCGCCGATTAATGAGACAGCCGGGGACCAATTGCCTTGAGTTGATTTGGCATCAAATGAGGCGGCATTCTCCTGAAGAATTAATTTCAACAACTGCGGATCATCTAAAACAACTTGCTCAAAATCAGGTCGTTGGGTGGGTATCTGGTTTAACTGGAGACTCCCCTTAACTTCTATAGGCCCTTTGCCGGTAGTTCCCATTTCTTTCATTAAAGCTCGTTGAGCAACCAACAAATTTCGAGAGCTTTGGTGAATCTCAAAATCGGCTTGAGCCAAATTAGCCTGGGCTGTTAATAAAGCCCCCCTGTGCTCGGTCCCTGAATTGTAACGTAAAGTGATCAAATCCAAATTTTGTCGGCGGATATTATAAATATCTTGGGCGAGCTTAATTTGTTCCTGGGCCTTTAACATATTAATAAAGGCGCTTCTTAAACGAAATCTTACTTGAGAAGATACAAATTTAAAATTCCACTGGGAGGCTTTGACGTTTTCCTGGGAAGCTCGGACATTATTAACAGTTTGGAAACCATCAAATAATAACTGTGAACCTGAAAGACCATAATCGTAATTGGTATTGTGGGAGGATCGGCCGTCTTGAGCTTTGTTGCTCGTACCAATGACGCTAGCGGAGGCATCAACCTGAGGCCATAAACCACTGGCTGCGATTGTTTTATCGTCTTTAGACTGGCGAATCTGCTCTTGGGCTAGAATTAAATCTGGATGATTGGCCGCTGCCTGCACCAAGCTTTCTTCCCAGCTCAGCACTTCATTAGCCCAAAGGGTTATGGGACGATTGACAAACATCACCCCAAGTATCATCAAGATTCTGAATAATAAAACCATCTTTACGTCCTTTTATTTGTCGATCCTTAACTCTATTGCTTTAGACAATTATAAGGCTTAAGAAGTTTCATTATATGGGGTATTTAAACTTTAGGCTTGAGGTGTTGCAGTTTTTTATCTTTTAGAAATTATTGTGAACACATTCAGTTTCTTTAACAATTCCTTTAAGAATTAATTTGGATTCGATAGGCTTACCATTGAACAAATAATGACGATGATCATTCGTATTTAAGGTCACTTTGATTTGATGCACTCCTGGGCCTTGAGGGGCAATATAAATCCAAGGAGCATAAGCACGACCAACCTTTTTGTTATCAATAAAAATATGTGCATGTCCTTCTTGTGGCACGTGTACGCCGCCAGTATGTTCTGGAGCAAAACGGAAATGATCTGTTTTAATATGAAGAGCATACCCTGAGAATTTATCTTCAAATAATTCAAGATCAATCTGGGGAGCGGCCTCTTTGGAAACTTCTACCCCAACCTCACCCTGCATCTTTTGTGCGGCTAGTTGATATTTGGTCATTGCAAAATTCTCATAGACTACCATCAAGGCCATCATAAAAACCACAAAATTGACACAGGCAAAAGCAATACGCAGTGGCAAACTTTTATGTAAATGAATAGGTGCTTTGTAAGTTTTTCCTGGGCCTTCAATAAGAAATACAATTAATGCGGCATGAATGATGGTATGTCCAATCACTTCCATCTTTCCAAAAACAAGCGTTGTCAGAAAAAATACCAAAGTAATAATGAGAGCCAACGGCCGCTGCAAAAGGCATATCATTAACAAATAACCCAAACTTATTTCAATGAATGCAGCTGCCATTAAAAAAAACTTCATATTCAATCCCAAGGCCAGCTGGGGATTTTGTTCTAATACATACAACCCCCATTGCGGGTAGAGCAATTTCTCAATAGCCACCCAGGATAAAGAAAAGCCTACCGTTAAATAAAGGGCTATCAAACCAGTAGCCTTAATGTGCTCCTTGGAACGACTAACCATGAGGAAATATCCAGTTCCAAGAAATGTGGCATAATCAAGCATATGAAACAGATGAAACTGGCTAATTCCATAAATATAAAGTAATACAATGCTTGCTCCAGCCAATGGAATCATACGTCCAAATAACAATAGGATAGCTAAAATAAACTGTATCCACCCTATCCATGCTGAGACTGTCAATTCTGGCGCAAATAAGGTTGCGGATTGAAACGACAGCAACAACACCATCCCCATACCTACACGTAAAATTGTTTCGGCATATTTTTTGTAGCCTTCCAACCATCGTGTGACTTGTTTAGTCCATGTGACGGCAGTCAGACGATAATCCAAAAATGCTAGCAATCCAATACAGGCGATACTTAAAATCATCAATACCCAAAAGGACATGTCCATCGTTTCGCTTACAGTTTTGGGTTTATCTATAAAACTAAACTCACTAAACCATTTCACATGCGCCCAGGCAGGAATAGATTGAAAAAATGTAAAAATAATAAAGATTAAACCAGACAAAAATAATTTATATTTGTTCATACATGCATCCTTCTACTTGAGAAATTAATGATGGGCTTTATGATCTTCGCCCTTCATATCCATCTCTTGCACATTAATCTCGACTTCTTTAACCAAATTAAGGTTAGCATCATATTTATAAAGTTTCTTACCCGATAACACTACAACTCCATCACCAACGGAAACCAAAGATGGTTTACTCATCATAGAATGACACATTTTCATCATGCCACTCTTGCCTTCCATCATCTCTTTTTTATTTTCCATCATTTCTTTATCATTCATTTGTGCCAAAGACAATTCTGCAGTTGTTACAAAAAAGATTGCTGTAATTATTGCGATTGATCTTTTCATAAACCACCTCTTTCTATTTTCTTTTAATTAAAGGCATGTTTTAATTACAGGCAGTAGTTGGTCATACACATCATCTTTGCAAATAAATGCTTTGGCCCTGATTTTTTCTGCAGCCTTCTTAAACACTTCTACATCAAATATTGTTAAAAAAATAATACTGCAGTTGGGATGGTCTTCCTTGATAGTCTTTGCAATCTCAATACCGTTAGCATGCGGTAGATTGATATCCAATAAAACAATATCTGGTTTCACACAAGAAGCTTTTGTTATTCCCATCTCACCTGTGCTGGCTTCGTAAATCTCAAGATCTAAATTATTCCGTTTGAGATAATCTTTCACAATTCCACGAAAATCATCATGATCTTCAACGACTAATATTCTTTTTTTCATTTATGACCTTACTTTGGGCATTACTAACTATAATTTTAAAAGAAACTCCAATAGGCCATCTCTTGTTACAATACCTACGGGCTTACGCGAATCATCCACAATCGGAATACATCCAATTTGAAACTGCACCATGTCTTTGATGGCATCAGCTACTGTATTATGAACTTTTAATACGTAGATATCTTGCACCATAACATTCTTAAGGATAAAAACATCTAACATATCTTTGTCGTAATGCCATTCTCCACTACCAATACGATGGGGTGAACATATCTTATACATCTGGCGCTGGCTGATCATACCAACTAGTCTGCCGGAATTATCAACAACAGGCAAATGTCGTATGTCATGGGTTTCAAGTTTATCTTGGACCACATGAAAATCTTCCCATTCCTGAACTGTAATGACAGGTGATGTCATAACATCTTTGAGTTTTATAGAAGATAAAATTTCTTGAATCATAATGTTTTAATTATAAGTGAGGATGTGGTAATTGAAAATTCGCCAAAATACGTAACGAACTACGTGGTACTACGGATTAAAAAATAAATTCTTGTGAGTAGGTGGGAATGTTTATTTCTGTTTTAATTATTTTTTGAATCTCGACCTTTAAAGCCTCTGCAACTTTCTTTTCTGAGTGAACAATGAATACTTTTTGCGGCTGTTTTTTAAAAGCACCCACCCATTTTAATAATTCCCTTTGATCCGCATGGGAAGAAAATCCATTAATATGTTTGATGTTAGCATTAACCTTCACTTTCTTTCCTAATATCCTCACCTCCTCAGGCTTCTCCAATATAATCCTTCCCAAAGTACCCAGAGCCTGATATCCAACAAAAAGTATAGTACTTTCTGGTCTGGGTAAATTAAGAGCCAGATGATGTTTGATCCTTCCTCCTGTACACATACCACCCCCAGCCATAATAATGGATGTTCCATGAATTTGATTGATAGCCTTGGATTCATTGGGAGTTGGTGTAAATTTCAATAATGGGAAATTAAAAAGATCCAAGCCTTGACGCAATATCTCACGAGCTTCTTCATTAAAATAATCAGGATAAGAATTAACTATCTCTGTGATTTCCATGGCCATAGGACTATCAACAAAAACTGAAATAGTGGGAATTCTTTTAGCTTTCAAAAGTACATTTAGATGATATAAAATTTCCTGGGTCCTGCCTATCGCAAAGCTTGGGATGATAATATTACCTCCCTGCTGGTAAGTTGTGTTGATCACACGCTCCAGTTCATCCAGACAGCTAACATCTTCATTATGAAATCGATCGCCATAGGTACCCTCCATAACGATATAATCTGCTTCATTAAAAAGATGCGGATCATTTAAAATAGGCCTGCCCCATCTTCCTATATCTCCTGAAAAGATAATTTTCTTAACGGCACCATTTTCAAGACACTCCATGTGGATCATGGCAGCACCCAGTATGTGTCCTGCCTCATAAAATATAGCTGTTAAATTCTTTCCCAAATAAATTGGTTTTTCATATCGGATGTGATGAAAGTGGGCAAATACCTTTTTGACATCTTCCACTGTATAAAGAGGCATTTCGGGATGAGGACCTTTTCTACCTTCTTTGGCGTGACGTTTTTTCTTGTATTGGGCATCCGCTTCTTGAATGTTAGCAGAATCAAGCAATGCGACCTTAGCTATTTCTGCCGTAGGCAGCGTGCAATATATTTTTCCTCTGTAACCTTCTTTAATTAATCTTGGCAAATAGCCACAATGATCAATGTGCGCATGGGTCAACAGCACAGCATCAATCTTGGAGGGTTTAAAAGGAAATTTCTCCCAATTTCTTTCCAATAAATCACGCTCTTGATACAAACCACAATCAATCAAGACAACTTTATCCTCTGCTTCCAATAAAAAACGGGATCCTGTTACATTCGAAGCTGCACCTAAAAATTTTAGTTTCATAGGATGTATTAAAATTTACTAAGGATTTGTTTGATCTGGTATGAACTGAGTATTTACACCTTCTTTGAAAACTACATAAACCCGTTTCCATGGCTCATCGTTGATTAAACGCCACTTATGTCCTGAACCAGTGCAGTCGGCAGCCAAGAGAACCTCCCCTGGGCGAAGCGTAAATGTCTCACCGCCTCGAGTCGTGAATTCAAGAATACCAGCCAACGTAATGACATATTGAGACACAGGCGCAGTATGCCAGTCATAGGTTGAATGCGCTGACGTTTCTTTAAAATGGATAGATTGTACTTCAACTAACTTGTCCTCACTCACAATGCCTCGCATTACATGTGAATTTCCGTCAGGACCCGTATAAAGATAATATGCTCTGATCATAATATTTTTTCCTCATAGGAGAAACTAAATTAATCCCTTTAAAATAGCATATTTAACAAGACTTGCAGGAGTTTTGAGCCCAAGTTTCTCGATGAGATTGCTGCGATGAGTCTCAACGGTACGGATACTGATCTTAAGTTTAGCAGCAATATTTTTATTAGCCTTTCCTTCGGCAATACAACGTAATATTTCTTTTTCTCTTAAAGTCAATATCTCCAAAGAAGGCGTATCGCCTCCCTGATCCACAGAGCGGACATATTGTTCCGCAATTAGATTTGAAATATCTGGAGAAATAAATTTCTTCCCCTTCATAACAACCTTGATGGCCGTAACCAATTGATCGAAGGCTCCATCTTTAAGGATGTACCCGCAAGCACCATTGGACATTGCATGCTTAAAATGTTCAACATCTTTTTGCATGGTCAATACAAGCACTTTAATCTTGGGGAATTTCTTACGGATTTCTTTAAGAGTGGCCAATCCATCCAAATTTGGCATGGAAAGATCCATCACCACACAATCAGTCTTAATGGAAACCATCTTTTCTAAGAGATCTTCACCATCCTTGGCTTGAGCCACCACTTTAAACTCTGGATTTTTCTCAAGCAGCCCTTTAAGCCCTACTCTGAACATTTCATGATCATCTGTCAGAATTACTTTAATCACGTTAGTATTCTTTCACTTATAGGAATTTTAATCAAAATAGTCGTTCCACGTTTAGGCTGCGACTTAATACCAATAGTTCCTCCCAGTAATTTGGCTCGCTCTTGCATCGTTGTCAGTCCTAATCCTGAAGAAGGGCCTGTAAAAACAAATCCCCGCCCATTATCATGGATGGTAATTTTCAGCGATGTTTTTGTACTAACAGCCTTGATTTGGACACGAGTTGCTGCTGCATGCTTTAAAATATTAGACATGGCTTCCTGGATGATACGGAATAAATTAATTGATTCTGCTTTAAAACGCCATTGATCCAAACCAGATTGATAAAAATCAATTTTTAGTCTGTTATTAATACTCATTTCCTTAAACATCGTCTTTAAAGCTGAGGTTAATCCTAAGACCTCTAAAGCAGAAGGTCTAAGACGCATCGCTAAATGACGAGATTTTTCAATAATAGCATTAAGATAATTAACAATTTTCTGCTGATCTTTGCTGATCTTCTTTTTATGCTCTAACAACCATACAGATTGGATCATCATTTTTAAAGTAGCTAAGGACTGGCCTAAATCATCGTGAAGATCACGCGCAATACGGTTACATTCTTCTTCCTGTGCCTGAATGATGCGTTGAGGAAGGGTTTTGATTTGCTCTTCCATCTGTTTCTTTTGAGTAATTTCATTGCGGATAGCTACATACTGATAAGGTTTCCCCTTATCATTGAGAAAAGGAACAATAGTTGTATCTACCCAATAAATAGTTCCATCTTTGGCTCGATTGCGCACCTCACCTTTCCAAACTTTCCCTTTAGCAATTGTACGCCATAATTCACGAAAGAATTCTTTGGGATGATAACCCGAGTTGATAATTCTGTGATCTCGGCCTAGAAGCTCCTCACGTGAATACTTGGAGATTTGGCAAAAGGTATCATTAACATAGATGATTTTTCCGGTCTGATCAGTAATGGCTACAATGGATGAAGCATCCAAAGCAAATTTAATGTCGGCCAATTCTTTGGCGTGATTTATCTTCTTTGAAATTTCTTTCATATGAATGTTATATCTCATAATTCTGAATAATTGTCAAAATCTATTACGTAGTACTACTTAAATAATTAGAACATCATCCCATGTACGCAAAGAGAATTCTATATTAGTATTATCTTATGGACATACTATCCTTAATCACACTTATTGCGGTTATTGCCTTAAGCTGTTTTTCCAAAATTAATCCCGGATTACTTTCCTTTGGACTTGCTTGGGCTTTAGGACATTATGGCGCCCACATGAATGTTGAACAAATCGTAGCAGGATTTCCTGGTTATATATTCATTGTTCTAGTTGGAGTAACCTATTTATTTGGCCTGGCTAAATACAACGGTACACTAGAAAAATTAACACGATCCGCCTTAAGTGTAATTAAAGAAAAACCCCTTGCTGCTCCCTTATTATTCTTCCTACTTGCTGCCATTTTATCTACTATTGGAGCAGGTAATATCGGAGCCGTTGCTCTTCTAGCGCCTGTAGCTATGACAATTGCGTGGGAAACAGGTATTGGAGCTTTTTTTATGACCATTGCCATTGTCTGTGGAGCCAATGCCGGAACATTTTCTCCATTCGCCTTAACTGGCCTGATTGCTAATGGTCTGATTACCAAACTAGGTCTAAACATGGATCCATGGACTCAAGTGTATGTTCCTAACTTCCTGGCACAAACCTTCCTTGCAATTTTATGTTACGCATTATTTTACTGGCAGATCAAACGCGCCAAACAGCATATTCATAATCAAGAAATAAAAACGACGATTACCGATAGTTCGTGGTCCATCCGTCAACAGTTTACTCTGGCAGCCATTATTATTCTCATTGTCAGTACCATATTTCTAAAAACTGACATCGGTTTTATGTCCATTCTTCTGGCTTGTGCCCTGACCCTACTTCACGTTCCTGATGGCCGCGAAGCAGTCAAACAAATTCCTTGGGACATCATACTAATGGTTTGTGGTGTAAATATGCTCATCGGAGTCCTAGAAATGCTTGGAGGGTTAAGCTTATTTATAGATCTTTTGGCAAAAATATCAACACCTTATACCATAACTCCTGTTATTGCTTTTATTACTGGTATCATATCTGCATTTTCTAGTTCTTCTGGTGTGGTTATGCCTACATTCATTCCCTTGGTGCCAGGATTGATTGAAAAAATTGGTGGCGGCAATATAACAGCCATTGTTTCTTCCATCAATGTCGGTGCACACCTAGTTGACATTAGTCCTCTTTCATCCTTAGGCGCCCTATGCGTGGCCAACGCCATCCATGAAGACAAAGAAAAATTATTCCGTCATTTGATGCGCTTTGGATTATCAATGGCCCTCACGGGAGCCGCCATATGTTATGTTCTCTTTGGATGGATTAAATAAAGTTCACGGCGGATTACACGCTGGACACTACGACGAAAATCTGATATAAAATTACCCTTCTGTCCCAGTAGCTCAGTTGGATAGAGCATCTGCCTTCTAAGCAGAGGGTCGCACGTTCGATTCGTGCCTGGGACGTTCTACTTCGCTCAAAGCTTTTCAGCTTTGAGCTTCGTAGGAACAAGTTCAAGCAGTAATTTTGATTGTTAGTTCGTTTGGTTTTTGATATTGTATTGCACTTTGTGGTGGCTGTAGCTCAGTTGGTAGAGTACTTGATTGTGGTTCAAGTTGTCGCGGGTTCAAGTCCCGTCAGCCACCCTTCTTTTTTAATTTATCTACCCTTTACCCCAAACTCATAATTATGAGTATCACGATTGAACCCCTTGCCCTCACCCACTTTTTTATAGCCATGTTGCTGTTGTTGTTTTCGGTGCACTTATTTGGGCATATATTTACCCAATTAACTATGCCCAGGGTCGTTGGGGAAATCTTTGGCGGCCTTATTCTAGGATCCACAGGCCTGGGACATTTCTTTCCTGACTTTTACCGAGACATCTTCCTTCAACAAGGCTTACTATTGGCTACTCTTTATTGGTTAGGTTTGATCTTGCTCATGTTTATCTCAGGATTTGAGATCGAGCGACAATTTGATAAGAAAGATCGAACAACCATTGTAGCTTTAGTCATTGGCACAACTCTGATTCCCTTGATTTTTGGCTGGATATCAACAAATTTCTTTGATCTAAGCAAACTTCTGGGTCCTGCTAATAATACATTGTCTTTAAAGCTTGTAATTACAGTAGCTTTGGCCATCACCTCTATTCCCATCATTTCTAAAATTTTCTTAGATTTAGGCATTATCCAGACCTCCTTTGCCAAGATTGTTTTAGCGACAGCTACAATCCATGATATTGTCCTGTGGGTTTTTATTTCCATTGCCACAGGATTGGTTTCTTCCAAAGGACTATCCCTATCCAATATATCAACACATGTCATTATCTCAGTGCTCTTCTTTGTCGTGTCTTTGGTTTTAGTTCCTCAATTAATTCGATGGTCAGATAAAAAGAAATTTAATTTAATTCCTAAGGGTAATGAAACGGCTTTTATTATTCTGATCTTGCTTATTTTCACTGTATTCTCTAGCCTTTTAGATGTGAATTTAGTCTTTGGAGCTTTTTTGGCAGGGGTTATCGTTAATTTTATTAAAAAAGCCAGATTCGATGAAACCAAGCATCACATTAAAAGTTTCTCTAAAGCTTTTTTTGTTCCGATTTACTTTGGAGTAGTGGGTCTAAAGTTGGATTTAATTCACCATTTTGATGTAACATTCTTTATTGTATTTCTCATATTTGCTCTTACTGTTCAAACTTTGGCGGTTTTATCAACGGCACGCTGTTTAAAATATGGATGGTTATCAAGTTTTAATTTGGCGGTTGCGCTCAATGATCGTGGCGGACCCTGTATCGTATTAGCTACCTTGGCTTTTGACTTAGGGATCATCAGTGAGAATTTCTTTGTGACATTAATATTGTTAGCCATCGTCACATCGTTAATGACGGGTTCCTGGTTAAAGTATGTTTTAAATAAAAACTGGGCGCTGTTAGATAGATAGCTTTCTTTCTAGCCTGCTTGATCCAACGGCACCAACCTATCTTCCTTAAAATTCAGCACTTTTAATTCACATCGCCTAATACAATCGATATTCTGAGAATTACGTTTGAGTAATAGCAACGTATGATTATCCATAAATACGAGAGCCCAGGAAGGATCATTGATGCGGCGGGTAATGAATCTATTAGCTGAAAGTGTCTGGTCATTGCGGCTAAAGAAAATTACATTGAAATGAAAATATCGATCCGTCACTTGCCAAAAATCTTCCCTCATCTGCATAGGAATGTACATTTTCTGAAAGAAATCGACTGGAAAAGCTTCGACACGGTTATCTACAAAGAATTTAAACTGCGGGCTTAAATGAAAGATAAGATATCCTCCATTTTCATAATTACTAAATATCGGTCCAGTTAAACCCTCACGTTTAAAGAAATCAGCAGCGGCACTGCTACCTGCTGAAAGACCTAATACTGGTGCTTGTCGGAAATCAAAATTAATAAGAGCAGCTGCTAAAATACCTGTTGTTAAAAGCACTGCTGTCGCTAACTTTCTTCCCCGGATATCCCAGGCTTCCATCCATCTTCCCCAAGCATAAGCGCTTAAAGGAACCCAGAAAAACCCATAAGGTCCAATAAATCTTGAAGCTTTCAAAGCTGCTAGTGACATCACAACCATTAATATGAACATCGAGAAATGTCTTTTAACTCCTTCTTTATAAATTAGCGCTCCCCATGCTAACGCGCTTAAAGCAACTGCTATTAAGGTATACGCATAGACAGGGTTATCAGGAAAATTCTTGAGCATATATAAAATATTCTGTTCTTCGATGACCGGATATCCCACCGTAGTCACTCGAAAAGCAACCAGCGCTCCTGCAAGCCCTGAAGGATTAATTAAGCAAGACCCTAAGAGCAGTAGATAGTTCACTCCAAAGAATCGAGCAGCCTGTGGTTTATTATCTATCTTTGCTTGAAATAAAAATATCAACATCAGCAAAGGTCCAGCCATAAAATAAATATGCGTATTCACCC
Source organism: uncultured Planctomycetales bacterium (assembly GCA_964583975.1). GTDB lineage: Bacteria > Omnitrophota > Gorgyraeia > Zapsychrales > Fredricksoniimonadaceae > JACQCF01. Next base: position 13,936 of record CAZOXU010000019.1, on the reverse strand, counting down.
AAAGAATTTGGATTACAATCAACAAGGCTCTTATAGCCATCGTCTTTAAACGTTCCTGAGCGTACTTTTCGCTTAAACACCACATGAGACCAAAAAAAAGTAGACTAAAGGCTTCAGGCCGAATTTCCATACGCGCTGATATCAAGGGAATAGCCAGTAAACTAAAAGCACACACTACAACGAAGGATACGTTCTTAACCCTGCTGACAAATAAACTAAAGGTCACAAGATTAATGAGGATATAAATTAAAGCTAGACCAACAAAATCCAGCCAATGCCAGATTAAATACGCAAAGACACCAAAGAGCCAATGATGATTGATAAATGGGTAGTCAGGACAATTGTAGGAGTAATAATTCTTGTATAAAACATCCCAGACGCCTTGAAGAATGAGCTCGCCATTCTTAATGTGGCGGCCAATGTCAGCCAACGCCAAATTAATCGGTTGAGCCAAATGCCAGCCCAGCCAAATCAAAATCAGGCCAAAGATAATTCGCTTCTTCATAAGGGGATTATTCAATTCCAAGTAATTGTGAAATGCGTTCAATCTTGGTTTGCTTAAGGACTTCGTTGGCTATGCGTTGAGCTTCAGACATGGTAATACTAGAAAGGCATTCATGAAGCTTAGGTATATAACGAGAGTCAACACTAAGTGCGTGGATCCCTATGCCCAATAAAAATGGCAAGAACTTAGGATCAGAAGCCATGTCACCGCAAATCGATACTTCTTTTTTATGTTTTTGGGCAGCATCTACAATTTTCTTTAAAGACCTCAATACAGACGGATGCTGCGGCAAATAAAGATTGGCCACCCTTTCATTAGTGCGGTCGACAGCCAATAAATACTGTACAAAATCATTAGTCCCTATACTAAAGAAATCGGCTTCCTGCGCTAACTCATCAATAACCTCCATTACCGAAGGAAGTTCAATCATGGTTCCTAATTGAGGATAACAGATTTTTTGCCGCTCGGATTCCAACTCATGAATACATTCCTGCACAATGCCTTTGGCTTGTTGAAATTCATCAACCGAAGATATCATAGGAAACATAATGCGCATACGTCCGCCAACTCCTGCCCTAAGCATAGCGCGTATTTGAGTAATAAAAACATCTTGGTACTTTAAAGTAAAACGTATCGAACGAAGCCCTAAGAATGGATTTTCTTCACGACCATAATCGTAATAAGATAAAATTTTATCCCCTCCTAAATCTAGGGTCCTTAAGGTAACATCGTGGTGGGGCATGGCCTGCACAATTTTCTGATAAATCAAATACTGCTCTTCTTCAGAAGGAAAATTACTTCGAATAAGAAAAGGAAATTCGCTACGATAAAGGCCGATGCCATCTGCTTTAAACTCCAAGGCTGCTTTTAAATCCCCTAAAAGATTAATATTAGCCATCAACTTGATAGGCATCCCGTCTTTCGTATGCGGCTTAAGACGCACTGCTTTCTTGAGTTGTTCCAAGTCTTTACTTAAATCTTCACGATCAAAAACTTTCTTGACCAAATCTTCAGTTGGATTTAAATGAATGTGCCCCATAAAAGCATCTAATAAGACAGGCGTGCCTTCCTGTAAGGACAAAAGCCCCATCTCCTCAGTAACAATTAAAGGAATATTCAACGATCTTGAAAGAATCGAAACATGGGAAGTCACTCCTCCACTTAAAAGAATAATACCTTTGACCTTTTGAGAGAAAAGCTTCACGGTATCGGAAGGCAAAAGCTCACGGGCAATAACAATACGATCTTCTAAATTCCCTTGATGATGACTTAAACCCGTCATATTTTCCAAAAGACGACGGCCGACATCTTTGACATCATAAATTTTATCACGCAAATAACCGTCGGTAATCTTACTAAATTTCTGCACATAATCATTCACAACTCGAACCACAGCCTGAGGAGGATTTGTTCCTTGACGGATTAAACCTAAAATAGTATCTAAGAAGCCGTTATCCTTAAGCATCAGGATTTGAGCGGTGAATATCAAACCGCTGGCGTCAAAAAGGTCTTTTTCAATCTTCTTCTGGAGTTCTTCTAATTGCTTCTCAGATTCTTGTACTGCCTTATAAAAATCTTCTTCGGTCAAAATCTTAGATAATTTGGCCAGATGTTCTACATCAGTAAGTAACTGATCTACTACAACTGCATCTGCCAATGCTACCCCTTGTGAGCCACTTCGTCCTTTAACAAACTTTATGCCTACAGCTGACTGTTGTACCTTTTTCGTTTTTTGGTCATTTAAAGTAATCAAAAGTCGTGCTGTTTCAATGGTGGTTGCCAACTGAGATGTAATAGCTTTTAAGATCCCTATGTCGTCCTCAGAGAAATAATCCCGTTTATGGCTTTGAATAACCATGACTCCAATTTCAACTGAGCCGCGTAAAATAGGCACAGCCAAGAAAGATTCAAAACGTTCTTCTCCTAGACCCGGGAAAAATCGAAAATTTGGATTTTCTTTGGCCTGCCCCTCACATATGGGCCTTCGTTCCTTAAACGCGACCCCTGTCAATCCTTCACCTGGTTTCATTTTTACTTGTCCGATGGAAGAAGGATTTAGACCTCGGGTAGCCTTAAGCACCAGTTCGTTTTGTTCTTCATAATAAAGATAAATCGAACATACCTCACATCCCATGTGATCTGTAATCATAGCAGTAATTTTCTGTAGAAAAGACTCCATGCTGGGAGTATCGTGAAATAAGCCTGCCAGCTCACTGATATCACAAATTAATTTTGTATGATCTCGTCTAAACATAGCCCTATTGTGTACAATTTCGTATTATTTACAAGTGTTTTAAAACATCCTCATATAAAACTTTTACTTTTTTATCGTTGGGGTCGAGATGTAACGCCATTTCAAGATTTGCCTTAGCTTCTGTTATCTTTCCCATCTTCAAAAGACAAAATGCTATATTTTTATAAACTGACACGTCTTGTGGCTTTATCTTCCCTGCTTTAGCGATATTTTCTAACGCCTGAGGGTATTGTCCTAAGGTAAAATACACTCCCCCTAAATTAATCAAAACCTGAAAATCATTAGGTGTGATTGAAAGGGCAGTGTTTAAATCCGTCAAAGCTTCTTGTAATCTTTGCTGTCTTACAAACAACATGGCCCGATCTACATAAGCATCTTTATATTTACTATTAAGTTTAATCGTCTCATTTAAAGCATCCATCGACAGATCATATTTCTTTTGTTGTCGATAAATCAAAGATAATTTGTAATATTCAAAGGTGGCCTTCGGTGCCAGGGTGATAGCTTTCTTAATATCAGCAATTGCCTCATCATATAAACCCAGATGATCGTAGACTGAAGCTCGACAGTCATAGGCTGTATAAAAATCAGGCTTCTTCTCTAAAATCTTATTTAAGATGTCTAGGAGTTCGTAATATTGCTCCGATGTACCACGGGCCTTAGCTAAATTAGCAAAACTGGTAAGCTTATCTGGTGATTTTTGTAACACATCTTCCCAAAGCGTGAATTCGTTGCGCCAAACCTGATTACGCTGAAAGCTTAGTACCGACAAAACAGCAATGACAGCTAGCAGCAAGGTCAATACCCCCTTTTTGTATCGCTCTAAGTTTGCTAATACCGCGCCTAGACTTAAGAAAAAACCAAACGATATTAAATACAGTTTATGTTCAAAAATGACATTAGCTCGAGGAGCTAAATTGGCTGAAAAGCTAATCAAAATCCAAGCTAAACCAAAAGCCATTACAGGATACAGACGATAGTTCCGAATAATAAAAAAAATGAAAAAACAAATAACTATTATTCCTAAGAGCGTTAAAGGCGGATTTAGAATTCCAGTTGAAAGAGGATAGTCATAATCAACATTTTGGTTCACAGGAAAGACTAATAACCTTAAAAATGTCAAAAATACGCGCATTTGTGTTAACAAATACGTTGCTCCCGTCATGACATCTCCCACATGAGAATCAGAGGGTCGAACTGCAAAGAAAAAACCAAATCCACTTTTTACTAATTTGCTAAATAACAAAACAAATAGAACCAGGCCTCCACCTACAGATAAATAAATAGTGGATTTCTTTAAATTTTGAAAAGGGTTCTTTATTAACAAAAATTCCACTGCCAAAAGCATGAAGGGTATGGTGACAGCCACTTCCTTGGTCAAAATTCCCAATATAGCCAACAACACCACCCAACTAAATAAAATTAGTCTTCGTGCCGTATCGGTGGATGTTCGGGCCAACAGATATGTATATACTGCGCCTAAATAAAACAAGGTTGCCATGGATTCGAAACGTTGGGAAATATAGGTCACGGCCTGGGTTTGGCCAGGGTGAACCAGAAACAAAACAGCAATCAAAAATGGTATCTCTTGTTGAAATACTGTAGGAGCACCCCTTGTGGGTGCCCTTTGTGGGCGGGGGCAAGCCCCGTCCCTACAAATCGTAAATATCAACGATGCCAGCGCCCAGACCAGTCCTGTGGCCAGCAAATGAATGATCAAATTAAAAACGTGATAACCAACAGGATTTAATCCATGAAGAGAATAATTGAAAGCAAACGAATAGATACCAATCAAACGTGTGAACGGCAGGATAGTCCAAATCTTATCGATCTGACTCAAATCTTTGATATAGGGATTCTGAACTATAAATTGGTCATCATCAAACTGGAAACCAAATGCAAAGGTCTGAGCATAAATACCTAACGCCAGTATCCCAAGAACCAACCAGTGGGTAGGGTAATACCAACGAGAGGATGTATCTAGAAGACGAGAAAACACTGTCATGGATTATCTGCTAAATTTAATTCTTGAGCGCCTAGGATTTTCATATCATTAACTCTCTGCACAAAAACAATCACTGAAGATTTCTCTAAATTCATACCCTTTGGTAAGGACAATCTCATGTCTCCATTATTGTCTTTTAAATTTATACTCTTAAAATCACGAACAATATGGTCATGGTTCAAAATCCGCCCCTCATTCTCACCTGCTGTAACATGACTTTGCACATCTCGTTCAACTAAGGCAAAATGAATCATGGAAAATTCAGGCTTCTTATCACAAGAATATTGAACGAATACATTCTCATCCGCAGCTTTTTGAAGTTTTAGGGTAATCGTAACATCGCCAGGAGTCTTAAGATATTCCTTGATATATGCTCTAGCCTTGGATTCATCTGACCCTACAAATGCTTTCTGACCATTAATGATCATCTGCGGAGTATAAACACTTGAGGTGCCTAGAACAGTAGCGTATTGGTATTGTCTTTGGGTAAATTCTCTACGGCTAAAAGGATCTTTCCAGCCTAATTTATTCCAATAATCTACCTGAAAACTTAATGTCAAAATTTTCTTACCTTGGGAAGAGGCCTCTTGAGTCAAGGTTCTTAATACCTCATCTGCGGGAGGACAGCTTGAACAGCCTTCGGAAGCAAACAACTCCACAATAGCAAAAGGTTCAGCAGCCCACGCTGTATTTAAAAATGCAAACAACACTATAGCAATTAATAAACCCTTCATTTGTATCTTTCTAAAGGACGTCAAATAATAAAAAACGACTCTCTTCTTTGGCTTGTAAATTGATCTGGGATATATTTTCTATAGCGACCGCATCACCTTCATTTAAAGTCTCACCTTCAACCTGCAATTGCCCTTTTTCAATTTGGATCCAAACACCACGAGCATTGTTTACTGAGTAAGTGATCGCTTGATCTTCTTCTAGCTGGCAGATATAAATTTTAACATCCTGATGAACAGTAATGGAACCCTCATCGCCTTTTGAAGAGGCAACCAAAATTAATTGGTTCTTTCTCTTAGAGAAAGATTTCTGTTCGTAGCTCGGAGACAACCCTTTTGTGGCAGGTAAAATCCAAATTTGATACAAATGAACCTTACGGTTTTTTGAATTATTAAATTCGCTATGAATAACTCCTGTGCCAGCACTCATACGCTGCACATCACCAGGCCGAATCAATGAAGAGTTACTCATACTATCTTTATGTGCCAGTTCTCCCTCTAAGACAATGGTAATAATCTCCATGTCCTTATGAGGATGTGATCCGAAGCCCTGGGCAGCATCAATCCAATCTTCGTTGATCACACGAAGCGAGCGAAAACTCATGTGAGCAGCATCAAAATAATCAGCAAATGAAAAAGTATGGTAGGAAGTAAGCCATCCATGATTGGCATGACCGCGTTCTTTGGATCGTCGTATTTTCATACTAACGGGCGGAATTTCTTTTTTCATAAATCAAAATTATAAAGTAATAATGCCTAAAGAATCTGTATCGCCTGGGCGGGAAGAAAATCTGCGTTCGGTAATGATTACTGAATCACCTTTTGAAATCATTCGTTTTTTTCGAATATCGCTGACAATTACTTCAGGATAGTTCTTAATAATTTTCTTGATAAAAACAGGATAAACACCGTAGGAGAATACCAAGAACTCACAGGTAGCCATATAAGAACTAAAAGCTAGAAGCCAACAATGAGGCTTTAAACGCGAGATATGTCGGGCGGTACTGCCACTCGATGTTTGTGTCAGGATATATTTAACGTTCAATTTATTGATCGCTTCCACGACATTGAGCGAAATCGTATTCGACACGGTGACATTTTCATGATGGGTTTTATCTTTAACCTGACCCCGGATATCATTAAATAATTGATCATTGTGATAGAGGCGCTCAGCAGATAAGGCAATCTTTGTCATCATCGTCACAGTTTCAACAGGATATTCTCCAATCGCCGTTTCTTCGGATAGCATAATTGCATCTGTTCCATCTAAAACAGCGTTAGCTACATCGTTAACTTCAGCACGGGTCGGACGCACATTATAGGTCATGGAGCCTAGCATCTGGGTCGCGGTAATGACTGGACGGCCAGCGAGATTGGCCTTGCTAATAAGCCCCTTTTGTACCACGGGAACCTGTTCGATAGGGGTTTCAATACCCAAATCGCCTCGAGCCACCATAATTCCATCCGCTTCCCTCAAAATCTCATCAAAATTATCAATAGCGGCCTTACGTTCAATCTTGGCCACTAAAAAAACATCCTTACGTAATTTCTTGGCAAATTCTCTAACTCGGATAATATCACGGGCCTTCTCCACGAACGACAGCCCAAATACACTAACACCATTCTTTAATCCAAAATCAATAATTTCCAAATCTCTTTTGGTAATCGGATCAATAAATAGCTTAGCTCCAGGCAAATTTAGCCCTTTATTCGAAAGTAAGCGCCCCCCAATCACCACCCTGCATCGGATATCTTCACCAACAATTTTCTCGACCCGCAGCTGGATAAAACCATCGTTCAGATAAATGATCCCACCTTTGACCACACTGTGCGCCAGCCTTTTATAGCTAACCGAGATCAATGAATTAGTCCCCAAGACATTTTTAGTAGTCAGGGTCAGTGGCTCACCTTTTTTTATAAAAATTTCTTTCTCTTTGAGCTTACCGATACGCATTTTGACACCCGGAAGATCAATCAAAATACTGACAGGTTTATTCAATTTGTGTGCCACGGCACGGATGTTCTGGATATCTTTTTTATGTTCAGAAAAATCACCATGCGAAAGGTTCAAACGAGCCACGTTTAAGCCGGCTTTAATGAGAGCTTCAAGCATTTGAGGGCTTCGAGAAGATGGCCCAATGGTGCAGACAATTTTTGTTTTGTGCGAAGCAATGTTCATGATGTTTAGATTATAGACGTTTCTAAATAGGACTCAAGAGGAAATGGGGTTAATTAAGGCGGCAGTTGCAGCATCAACAACTTCTTTAAGCTGTTTATATTCTACAAAAATATAGATGCCAGTTTTTTCACTGATACGTTCCATGATCTTCGAGTCATGCTCCTCTGTATGAGAGGTATATAAAATAAATTTAATCCGCCGAGTCTTAGACATTTGGCTTAAGCTAAGAATCACAATATCTCCTGCGATATCTAAAAGTCCCAAATTTACCAAAGCCACATCCGGCACTTGACCCATCATAGCTTCAATGGCGCTAGCTCCGTTATTAGCCACATGGACGATATAATTAGACTTAAGACACAGCCCTTTGAGCTGCTCAACTGTCGATGAATTATGATCCACGATACAGACCTTAGGCAACCCGTTGGAAAATACGTCTTTTAAATGATCTTTTTGAATAATCAAATTAGCTTCAGCAATCAAACGGTCAATCTCAAAAGGCTTAATCATAAACCCTTCAATATTCAGATTGCTAAAGAGTTCCTTGATATTAGCGCGTGCGGTCAAAACTAACACCGGATAACGAGGCTTACCATCCGAAGAACAGATACGGCTATAAAATTCAATCCCGCCCATCTTTGGCATATTAATATCTAAAATAACCAAATCTGGATTAAAGTTTTTAAGCACTTCTAAGGCTTCTAGGCCGTTACCAGCTGTTTGGACCATAAACCCTTTGGCTTTAAATTGAAAACCAATCATCTCTAAAAGATCCGCCTCATCATCGATGATGAGAATTCGTCTTTGAGTGTTCATCTGGCCGTTCTCCTCTCACTGATAGGCAGGATAAAATAAAAGATACTGCCCTTTCCCATCTTTGACTCGACCCCAATTTTTCCAGCATGCTGATGAATAATTTCTTTACAGATGGCTAACCCTAACCCAGTTCCACTATGTCGCTGATGAGCCTCCCCTAATTGTTGAAATTTCTCAAAGAGCTTCTTTAGATCTTCTTCTTGAATACCACAACCCGTGTCTTCAATGCTGACCTTAATATGATTAGCCTCAGCATACAAGGCGCTGACGACTTTAATGCCCCCGTGTTCAGTAAATTTAATGGCATTGGAAATGAAATTATTCAAAACCTGGGCGATTTTATCAGCATCAAAAGCGATTTGACTTAAGTTAGGATCTAAATCCATCTTCAAATAGAGTCCTTTATTCTGGGCCACTGATAGCTGTGAGTCAACCACCGATTGAATCACTAAATTCATGGAATTAGGTTTCTTATCTAAAGATACCTTTCCAGACTCCATATGGGCCAAATCTAAAATATCATTGATCAGACGGTTTAAACGATCCACATTGCCCTTGGCCTTACCTAAGAAATTCTTTTGTTCAGCAGCCACCTTGCCTGCAGTTTCACTTAAAACAATATCCAAGGCCGCCTTAATCGAAGCTAACGGTGTTCTTAATTCATGGGACACCGTAGAACTAAAATCCTTTTGGGCCTCATAGAGAACTTTAAGTTTATTGTTTGTATTAAGTAGTTCTTCATTCTTCACCTGCATCGTCTCTAACAAACGTCGGTTCTCTGCTACTAAATCATAATGTTCAATAGCCCCCACAATGGCTGCTTTTAACTCTTCTTGGTGCCAGGGTTTATTGATAAAACGAAAGACCTCGCTAATATTAATAGCCTGTTCTGCAGCAAAAAGATCGGCGTAGGCTGTGAATAAAATGCGAACAATCTTGGGGTGCTCTGATTTAATCTTACGCAAGAACTCAATCCCTGACATCCCTGGCATACGCTGGTCACTTAAAACAACCTTGATGGTTCCACCAGCGATAACTTGCATAGCTTCCTCGACATTGCTGACCACGGCCACAACATAGGATTCATCCGTAAACATTCTTTTGATGGCCTGCAGGACTTGTTCATCATCATCGAGAAAAAGGACACTTGGATTTTGCATAAGACTCTCCTTATGATTCAGGCAACATCACCGTGAATGTTGTTCCCTTGCCTAATTGCGAATTAAATGTCATTGTTCCTCCATGCTTGCGGACAATGTCATAGCTCACACTTAACCCCAAACCAACTCCAGCCCAAACAGGTTTGGTTGTAAAAAACGGGTCAAAGATCTTTGTTGCATTCTCAGGTGATATACCACGGCCTGTATCGGTAATATCAATGCCAATATGGTTCTTATGCGAGTATGTCTTGATCGTGATCACGCCTTTATTCTCGATGGATTGTACGGCATTCATCAACAGATTAACCAGGACCTGGCTTATTTTCTGAGGATTACAAACGATCGCTGGGATACGGCCATATTCTTTTCGCACTTCGGTTTTATATTTCAGTTCATTGGCTACGATATTTAACACACTATCAATAATAGTCTCGATATCTACGGAAGAGGCCATTCCTTTATCAGGAGAAGAAAAATTTCGCATATCTAAAACTATTTTCCAAACCTTCTCAGCACCCTCCTTGGATTCTTTAAGTAGATTGTTAATATCTTTATCGATGAATTCAAAATTATTATCTTTTTTAAGTTTTTCCCAAGCCTTAACATTTTTTAAAAGCGCATCTTGGTCTCGGTCTTTGAGCGCTCCTTCAATCTGATTCAGAAGGCTCGACAATTGAGTGTAGTGGATAAGATATTTCTCCAGAGTCTGCAAATTACTATTAATGACTCCCACAGGATTGTTAATTTCATGAGCTACACCAGAAGTCAATTGACCCATGGCGGTAAATTTCTCGGATTGTAATAATTGGGTCTGGAATTTTTTTAGTTCTACCAAACTCTTTTTGTATTGGCGGGTGGCACGTACAACGAGTAGCAGCGATAGCAATAATGCAGTGGTTAAAAATATCCTAGAAACATTATCTGCCAATAATAACAAAATTAATAGCGCCCCTGAGAAGGTCAGGACTATAGCAAAAAACCGGACTAATCGTGGCGCGCTATTCATAATCTACCTCAACATTTGTTCGATCTTTCTTACTAAGGTTTCATTACCAAAGGGCTTCTCTATATAATCATTGGCCCCCAGCTCAAGAATCTTCTTAACTTCTTGTGGGTCATTTAAAGCTGAAATGGCTAGTATCTTAATATGATTATTTTGTGCATCCTTACGAATGCTAGTACATACCTGATAACCATCCATCCCTGGCATACGAATGTCCATAACCATAAAATCAGGCTTAAAAGTAGCAAATTTCTTGCCAGCCTCAAATCCATCAAAAGCTGTTTCAATAATATATTTATTCTCTAGAACCAGGGCGCGTTGGATAGAATGCACCATACCCCGGTCATCATCTACAATGAGCACTTTTTTAATTACAGGAGTTGAATTAAATTCAGCAGGAACAGGAATCTGATACTTTTGAAGAAATTCTAGGAAATCTTGCACATTAACACGGCTATGCATCCCTGGAGTACGGTAGGCCTTAAGTTTGCCTGAAGCTACCCATTTAAGTACCGCCCTGTGCGTTACATGGCAGTGCTGGGCGATTTGTCCTGTTGTGAGTGCCTTATTTTGTGGGTTCTTGCCTGTCTCCATCTTAGCCTTCTTTCTTTTAATTCTATTTGTTCTGTTTGTTCCACTTTTTCCTATTTAAAGTATGCCCTATTCTTAGATAAAATGCAAATTTATCTATAAATCATTATATTTCAATAGTTTGTATATGTATTGGATACGAGTTTACAATGGATAATTAACAGGTCTTATTACGGGGCGGAAGCTTGATCGAGCAAGGATTTCACCTTATCGAGAAGCTTAAAAACATCGAAAGGCTTAACCATATAGGCATTGACAATATCAAATTTCTGGTCAGGATTGTCATCTCCAGCCACCAACCCGCTTAATACAATAATGGGGGTTTTTTTAAAACGGTCATCTTGGCGGATTTTCATACTTAATTTCCATCCAGTCATGGTAGGCATGGTTAAATCAACAATCATTAAATCAGGTGGATTGCTATCAATAGCTTTTAAAGCCTGATAGCCATCAGCAGCCACACTAACTTCATAACCAAATTTCTCTAAAGCTGCTTTGAGAATATCTCTTAAATCTTCATCATCATCTACAACAAAAATTTTCTTAGCCACAAGATTATCCTTTGTTAATTAAAGTTAGCTTTTCTTGCCTGCTAAAACCTTGGATCTGTTTTTCGCGTTTTAATGCTTCTGATTTAGTTAAGAAATTCTCTGTATAAAGCAATTTCTTCACTCCAAAGTTTCTTGTAAACTTAGCTCCTTTGCCCTGCCTATGTTGGGCCAGACGACCATCAACATTATTGGTTGCGCCTGTATAGAAGCGACCATCCATGGTTTCTAGAATGTAAATATACCATGACTTCATTAGCAAATCCCCCGATAATAACCCATAGCTACACAACTTGCTTGTGTATCATCTGCAGATCCTCTAATGGCCAAATAATTATTACCTCCAACTCCATTATAATATGCCGTAACAGTCCATGATTGAGGATTTATATCAACAAACTGTAATAAACCAGTTATTGGATCTGGCCCCATATAAGCATTACTAACAATATAAAGGAAGTTTGGACTTGCTAAATTGGGAACAACCGCACAATAATTAGTGAACCCTGCTATATTACAAATCGATCCAGGGGGAAAACAAGATGGTTCATCACCTTGATGAGCACGCAAACAGGGGACTAATTGCGCTTTCAAAGAGTGTAGAGTGGTTAACGCCTCTGAAGCCTTGCTCCGTTTTATCCAATCAAAATAAGCTGGAGCTCCAATAGCCATTAATATACCTACAATAATGAGGACAACAACAATTTCAATTAAGGTAAGACCGATTCTTTCTCTCATAAACACACACTAATAAGCCTTCTTGCCGTACTGCAAAAAAAATCTTATGTTAATTATGCGCTTACACAATCATACATCAACTCAATAAAATTCTATAAATTTTTATAGTAAATCAGAAGATAATTTAATAGCCACCTTCATCAGGAAGGGACTCAAGAAATGGCCTATAACGCATTTTCTGTGAGCCTCGTAAATACAGGGGGTCTTTATTCGAAGTTGCTTCAACTTTAAGCATAAAATCTGAGTCATCAACTTGTGAAGATGGATCAGTAAAATCAACAATCCAGACATGTTCATCAGGTAAATAAACGGCTTGAACCTCTGTATAAGCAGCACCCATAGGAGGATTATTAGATTGCGCCCACTCTCTAGCTTTTCGAATGATTTCTTCCTTGGCAATTCCTAGATTCGGCTGAGCATAGGCTAAGCAAGAACCCATGATCAAAAGTATCAAAATAAAAATTTTTCTCATATTATTTTAGACCTTAAATACCTCTTTATTACTTATGTTCATTAATTTATTTTAACTTAATATTAGAACCCCCCTGATCCACAAACTAGGTGTTTTTCTTTAGTTCAATGTTTAAAAAAGAAAATTCAAGTCGAAGATATTCTAATAAAGCATAAATAAAAATAGTGAGCCCCAACATTTCCATAATTTCTTCAGCAGTAGCAAAGGACATATAAATAATATTCCTTTCTCCATGATTAGAGAAATACCATCCTCCTAACGTTTCAAAAACTATCACCCCCATCAAATAAGCTACGGCTGACCATGTCATGGCATGCCGTATCGAGGACTTTAAATTCTTCCAGAAAGGGACATAGGCAGCCATGATGAACATAAAAAATATGACATAAGGAAGCTGCCAAATATACCGTAAAATACCGGTGGTATGTAACGACACATGCAAAACCACTTCCCATTGTTCATGAAGAGAAATAATTTCATCTAACCCTAAGAAAGCAAAAATCAGGGAAATTCCCATCCATTGCAAAACATATGGGCCCTTGTTCTTCTCAGTGATATAGGAAATAACTCCTGCTAGATAACTAATGATACAAAAAAGTAAAAAAGAAAACACAGTAGGAATGTTGTACTCTTCATCAAAATTAAACATGTGTGTCAAACCCCATACCTCATCGTGACCTCCCCAGAGACGAAAGATCTGTAAAATCACATGCATGACAGTCAAAAATATAATTACTAATAAAGATCTTAAAACGACGGTTCTAGATGAAATTTGAATTTTCATATTCCTTGGCTACAAATAAAAACTCGCTTCACTGCCTAAGCTTACACTTAAGGGAGCGAAGCGAGTTAATTTAAAAGTTGCGGGGGCAGGATTTGAACCTGCGACCTCTAGGTTATGAGCCTAGCGAGCTACCGGGCTGCTCCGCCCCGC
>CAZOXU010000018.1:0-37492 GCA_964583975.1 uncultured Planctomycetales bacterium | reverse complement strand
CTGCTTCTCAGGCAGTAAACACGAGTTCAAATCTCGTTGGGGCTACCAGCTATATAACCCTTTGTGACTTAGACGGTTACAAAGGGTTTGTTCATCTTAAGGAGATGGTATGACAATGCTTTTTAGTCTAATTTTTTTGTTCCTCGGTAGTTCATCGCTTTATGCCCATGGCATTCCCATGGAAGATCAACAAAAGATCATTAATGGGGGATATGTGCAGTATTTGATCCTGGGGGCCAAGCATATGCTCACCGGTTATGACCATCTGTTATTTCTCTTCGGTGTCGTATTTTTTCTAACCCGTTTCACTGATATTCTCAAATTTATTACCGCTTTCACCTTGGGTCACAGCATTACGCTTATCTTTGCAACCATCCTGAAAATCCACATGAACTATTACTTGATCGATGCTTTCATTGCCTTGACGGTCTGCTACAAAGGTTTTGAAAACATCGATGGTTTTAAAAAAATATTTCAATTAAAAGCCCCCAATCTGCTGTCCATGGTGTTTATGTTTGGTTTGGTGCATGGTTTTGGGCTTTCTACACGCCTGCAAACCTTACCGTTGGGCACAGATAATTTAGTTTTAAAAATCATTTCGTTTAATATTGGCGTGGAAGTAGGACAAGTGATCGCTTTGGTTTTTATCATGATGCTTTTAGCTGGCTGGCGAAAGACACAATCTTTTATGAAATTTAGTCTCTTGGCCAATAGTGCTTTGATTTTTGCCGGGATGCTGTTGTTTTTAATGCAGATGCATGGATATATTCATGGCAAAAGTCCAGATGAGTTTGCATTTTCCAGTGACAATCACCAGCACGAGCACGAACAATTAAGAGCTTACGCACATTGGCTGGCCCATCCGGATTCACCAACTCCGCTAGATGACGATGAAATTCTTCAAAGGGCTTCTAAGGAAGTGGCCATGATTGTCTATAAAAATGAAACAGTTGATGGACATTATCTAGATGAAAGCTGGCTCAATCTACCTGACAGTGCTAAAAAGATATTTAAAAAGAGTGATAAATATTATGCCGTTGCCATTGAAAACCTTGCTGCAGGTAATACCTTATACATGGTATTAAGAAAAACCGGTGGATTTGTATGGGTCAATCTCACAGGGAAATTTGTACAAATCTAGCAATGCCAAGGGTTTTTGCTTTTAGATTGGTTTCTTGAACCAAGAAATGCTACACTCTGTGATGCTTTCCAAACAGTCTTTTTTTCATCTCAGAATTAAAGATCGCCAGATCCGCACGCGAGGAGTCCATAGTTGTACCTTGGGACATCCGATTGCACAGCCTAAGGGAGCGAAACCCCATGGAATCTATGCACAATGGAATTGGGATGGCCAGCGTTTAACGGTGGTCAATGACCGCTACGGGTTTTATCCTTTATATTATTACTGGTATCAAAACGAACTTTGCATATCTTCCTCAATTCCAACCATTCTCAAGCACGTATCGAACCGCGACTTTGATTTTGAAGGGCTTGCTGTTTTTCTACGACTAGGGTTTTTTATAGGCGATCACACACCTTTTAAACATATTAAAACAGTGCCGCCGAATGCTACATTTATTTGGGAAGACGGGACGCTGACAGTTAAAGGTGATATTTTCGTTTGTCCCGAAAAAGCTATTTCGCTTGATCAAGCAACGGACAAATATCTCGAACTCTTTAGGCAAGCCATCAAAAGGCATTTGCCCCAGGGCGAGTTTATGTCTTTATTAAGCGGGGGAAGGGACTCACGCTTCATATTGCTTGAACTCAATCACTTAGGCTACAAACCGAAGATTTGTTTGACCACTCATAAATATCCTCCTTATGGTGAGGATGATATGAAATATGCAGCCGAACTTACACGCTTAGCTGGGATGAATCATGTAATTCGACATCATACGAGACCTCGTATTTACAATGAATTACGTAGTTTTAGGAATTGCGACTTTTGTAGTGATGAACATACCTGGATTATTGATGCGCTTGATCATGTTAAAGGACAAGTCAATATTGTTTATGATGGTATAGGTGGAGATTTATCAGCGATTGGTTCGCAATACCCAGAGCACATGGAGTTAATGAGATGTCAAAGCTATGAGCCATTAGCTTTAAAACTACTTGGGGGATGGGGAATGCCTCCTGAAAGAATTTTTCAGCATATTTTAAATCCAGATTTTTATAAAAAGATCAGCATCGAGTGCGCTAGTGCCTCTTTGATCAAGGAATTCAAACGGCATCAATCCCTTGAGAATCCAGCAAATTCATTTTATTTCTGGAACCGGACCCGAAGAGAAATTGCCTTATCTCCGTATGGGCTTTTCGATTTTCAGACAGTTCATGCTCCTTATCTAGACCACGATTTTTTTGATTTTAATGCGAGTTTGCCGTTACAGTTATCTCGTGACAGGAGCCTACAAACCCATGTTATTCAAAAAGCTCATCCTAAGTTTGCTCACATACCTTTTGCTAAACAGAAAAATGATCAAAATATTGCTGAACATTACAGGACATTTAATAGAGATGTTGCTCTACAACTTTTGTTTAAAGACGTTAAGACCCATTCTAAGGTGCTTAATATGAGATTTTTATTCCCTTATTTATTCAAGGGCCTCATAAAACCTCAAAGCTTTCAATACCACGAGTGGCTTCCTCCTTTAATAATTTTGTATTTATCCGAGCTTGAAAAAGAAGCGTATGGTCACTAATATTGTGCCAGTAGTCTTTCTTAGCCCGGATTTTTATGAATGAAAAAGATAGGAGTAATTAGTAGAGATTTCTGTCCCAGAATGATACATTAGATAAGTAAAAATTTACTTAATCCCCATTTCTTAGAAAGGAGGCATTTGAGAAGAATTCAAATTTAAAAGCATGCAACTTTAAGGAGGAAAAATGTATAAGATCTCAATTTTAGTTGTATTAATATTGCTAATTTTTGGAACACGGTATAGTTATAGTGCTAATATTAGAATTTCTGATGCTTCAGGGACACCAGATGTGAATACAATGTATAGCCAAAGCATTATTAAGGGGTGGGTAAAGTATACTGGGCAAGCAGATACAGTTAATAGTGAATATAATGTTTCTTCAGTAACAGATAATGGAACTGGAGATTATACAATTAACTGGAATAGGGATTTTGCTGATGGAAATTTTGTGCCAGTTTGTATGACTTCTGCAGACAGCTATATTGGTCAAAATGGATATGCTGCAGGCTATCTTCGTGTAAATATATTCAGTGAATCAAATAATACTGCTGTTGATGACTACGTATTTTGTCAAGCTATAGGCAATCAATAATATAAAAAGGAGATATTTTGATGAAAAAAATTGTCATGATCTCAACCATTGTTATATTTATTTTTTATTCAAATATAGCTTTTGCTGAAACAGTAAGAATTGTGTCAAAAATAGATGGAACAATAGCAATTATTCATCCTGCGCCTAATTCTAAGATTCAAAATGAAACTGATTCACAGTGGCTTATAAGAGTTTTTAATAAAGCTATGGTGGATGAATTAGCGGGAAGACCATACGTTGATATGGATGTATCATTACTGCCAAAATCCAGAGAATTTAGAAACGCTTGGGCCTTATCAGATAAGAATGTTGTCGTAGATCCTCAGAAAAAAGACAATATAGATTTAACGACGAAACATAAGAATAAAGTTTTTAATAACTAAATTTTAAGAAGTGACAGGTGTCATTTTAAGAATGATATCTGTCACTTTCTGTAAAAATAGCTAACTTGAAATAAATTTGAAAGCGAATGTAAGATGTTAAAAGAAAAATTTTCATCAACTAACCGCAATGCTTTAGATGAACTTTTTGATAGGCATTATCAATCGCAGCTCAAGTCACATGTTGCAAGTAGTTATTGGGAGAAATATGGCGCTTTCGTTTCGGTTAGAAAAACTAATGGAAAGTTTTTAATGGAGGGTTGTGCTTTTGGTCATTTTGTAAGACCAGGGACTTTAAGACACTGCAAACATTTTATAGCATCTATTTTATCAAGACAATTATTGGATCGCTTTAAAGTAACAGAAGAAATTAAAGTTGCAGGCTATTCCGTTGCCAGAAGGCAGGCAAGACTCGTAATATTCGATGAAGTAAAGCAGATGATCATCTGTGATATTTTAAACAAGCAAAATATTTTAAAACAGTGCAAGAATATTGTTGTTATTGGGGATGGCTATGGATTTATGACTTGTCTTTTGAAAATCCTCGTGCCTCAGGCAAATATTATTTGTGTTAATCTTGGGAAAATACTTTTATTTGATTTGCTATTTGCCTCAAAAGTATTTCCTAATGAAAAAATGGTTTTATTAAAGAGTAATGATGACTACGATAAAACATTAGAACAATATTCAATGGTGTTTATAGAAGCAGAGAACTGTGAAATGCTTTTCAAAAGAGATTTGGATTTGTTTATTAACATAGCATCGATGCAGGAAATGAATCCAAATGTAATCAAAGTATATTTTGATATAATTCGTTCAAGCATAGGGAAAAGATATTTTTATGCATGCAATAGAGAAGAAAAGGTTCTACCCGACGGCACTATTGTGCGATTTGATGAGTATCCATGGAGCATAAAGGATAAGATTATTTTTGAAGAATTCCCCACTTTTTATCAAAGATTTCCAGTATCAACACCTCCCTTTTGGTTGTCCTTAGATGGGCCCGTAAAACATAAATTAGCTATCATGGGCCAAGAATAGTTTATTCTGGCACAGAAGCTAAAGTCTTTCATGAATAAATTCATTGTTTATATTCTATTGATCTCTCCAATATTCATGGGTGCTGGTTTTGGAGAAAAGGCGCCGCATTTTGATGCGATCATGAAGATCATGGCCCCTTTGCAATATTCCGGCATGAATAGTCTGCTAGGAGACGATGCTAAGATACTCCTAGATTTCAATAAGAGGACATGGAGTATTAAAACGGCTTATTCTTTTAGCACCTCGGGGAATGTTTCCTTAAACCGAGAAAATAGTGCGTTGTGCAGAGGATTATCGATCTATGTTTATCAAAAGATACAATCGATGTTTCCTAAAGAAAAATTTGAAATCAAATTTGCCAAGGTCAAAGAAAGAAATTATTTCTTTAAAGATGGCGCTTTCCATATCATTATATTAATTCGCGATAAGGTCAAAAAGATAGAGTACCTATTAGACCCAAGTTTTAAGCGCTATGGAAGAAAGGATGATTTTCAGGAATATTCTTTTCTCGAAGAAGAAGGCCCAGTTGAATTCCTTGAGAATGCTCGGCTGCTACAGAAATTCTTCGTGGTCAATTCTGCGGAGCCGCTGTTTATCAAGGACAAACACATGTTATTGTTTTCTGTAGAATCTGTAGGAGAGCAATTCGACAACAATCATTTTGTTTTAAGCATTGCAGTTTCTAAACCCGGGTATGCTTTCGAAGAAGATGTTTTAAGTGTGAAGTGTGAAGCAGGGAAATTACAAGTTTCGATGAATGATGAACTGCAGCAAACATTGTTAGGGAAAGAAAAACGCGATCAACTGACAGTAAAATTGTTAGATTGGACCAACGAACTTTGTGGCAAAGCTGAATAAATATGACCCAACATAATCCATTAGTTTCAGTTGTCTTGCCGTGCCTTAATGAAGAAGAGGCGATAGGACCCTGCATTAAACTAATCCAAAAAGTTTTTAGCGATCATCGAATCGATGGTGAAATTGTTGTTTCCGATAATGCCTCCACCGATCAATCAGCTGCAATTGCTCAAGGTCTGGGCGCCAGGGTGGTGCTTCAGCCCACTAGAGGATACGGCCATGCCTACTTTAAGGGCTTTGAGAGTGCGCGTGGCGAATATTTTATTATGGCTGATTGCGATGGCACCTATGATTTTAATGAGATCCCCAACTTTTTAAATAAGCTTACTAAAGAGAACAATGATTTTGTCAGCGGCAGTCGTTACATCAAAGGATATAAGAATGAAGGGATCCCATTTTTGCATCGTTATGTAGGAAATCCGATGCTGACCATGATTTTAAATTTCTTATTTGGATTAAACTATACCGATGTTTACACAGGCTTCCGGGCCTTTAGCCGACAGGCGTACAGTCGTATTAAACCCATCAGCCCAGGCATGGAATTTAATTTAGAGTTGGCCATTAATGCTAAATTGGCAGGCTTACGCGTGGCAGAAATCCCCATCGCGCTTCATGAACGTAAAGGCGTCTCCAAGCTGCGCACGTTTAGGGATGGTTGGCGAAGCTTGCGTATGATGCTGTTGTATTGTCCTAACAAGGTCTTTATCAGATTTGGAGTTTCTTTGCTGGCGGTAGGTATACTAGCGCACTTGGTTGCTTTGTCAGGTCTTTTTAAGGTAGGTATTGGTGGTAAACCACTAAGCGGCGTGACGGGCATATTTGCATTTATTTTTAGTGTGGTTGGTTTTGAGATTTTCTGTCTGGGCTTGCATTTAAGGACATACTCATGGAGTAATCGTTTTGAAGAACACAATAAATCTTTAAACCTTATCTATAAATCTTTTAAGATGGAAATTGGTCTTTTGTGGGGATCAATCAGTATTCTTGTAGGTGTTGCCATTTTAGTATGGATATTTATTCAATGGATCAATTCCCAAATGCTTCCTCTGGCAAATCCTGAATGGGCTTCTTTCGGAGGAACCTTAGTTGTCATTGGTTTTAATATTGTTTTCTCTTCGCTTTTTATTGCCGCCATGGCTATGAACAGAGAAATACATGGAAAGTAAATCACCCAAGATTTATATAGGGCTTTTGGCGCTTTTAATGCTGCCTTTATGCTGGCCGCTATTGAGCGAACATTTAGTCAATGGGCATGATGCTAAGGCTGGCTTGATTAGAGCCTTGTATATGCACCAGTATATAGGGGATGGTCAGTTTCTGGTCCGCTGGGCCTCGAATGTTAATTTTGGCTATGGATCTCCGATGTTTGAGTTTTACCCGCCGTTTTTTTACATGGTGACAGTTGCCTTCTCAAAAGTCACGCAACATGTTTTATTATCTTTAAACTTAGTTTGTGCTATGTTCTGGTTTGTTTCAGGCTTAGGGATGTATTTTCTAGCCCGAGAGTTTGTAGGTAATAAGGGAGGGTTATTGGCTGCGGTGGCCTATGTTTATAATCCTTACTATATTCAAGATTTTTATCTACGTGGGGCTTTTGCTGAACAAAGTACCTTTGCGCTTTTTCCGTTACTAATTCTTTCAATCTATAAATTAAATCAGCGCATTCAACGACGATACATTGTCTTAGGAGCATTGACTACTACAGCATTGAGCCTGGCGCACACCATTGGAATGTTTTCTTTGACCATGGCTGCTGCGTATGCGATTTTAAATATTCTTTTAAATAAAAATCGACGGGCTTTCATATGCACGGGCATCATGCTATTTGTGGGCTGGTTGATGGCTGCCTTTTTCTGGCTTCCAGCTTTGCTAGAAATTAAACATCTGACTTTTTCGTTTATGACCTCAATGCGTTACGATTACCACAAGAATTTTCTTTCCTTGGTCCAATTGTTACGTGCACCGTGGGAGGCTACCACCGATTTAGATGGATTAACCCTGCAAATAGGCTGGGCGCATTTGGGCTTGGCAGTTGCTTGCATCGTGGCATTGTTTCGAAACAGCAAAAAACAATCACAAATGAATGCCCACTTCATTTTCTTTGGAGTAATCGTCGTAATCGCTTGTTGGCTGACCTTACCGTATTCACAAAAAGTGTGGGAGGCAATCGGTCTGCTTGGGGTTCTGCAGTTTCCGTGGCGTTTTTTAACCATTGCTGTTTTTGCCCTTTCCTTATTTGCGGCAGGCGCTGTTGGGCTATTTAAAAGTGAGACAGCCAAAAGTTTTTTTGTGGGCGCAGCCATTATTTTAATTGTCTGGGGATCGTTTAAGTTCTTTTATCCCAATCATTTTCTAGAAGTTGACCAACAACAAATGCGGAATAATTTCTCGAACACTGTTTTCTTGGGAGAAGGTGAGCGTACACCACGATGGATCCAATATCCGCCTTTGGAACAGCCAGTCCACAAATTTGAAGTAATTCAAGGGGCGGGGGAATTCTATGACTATCAAACAGACGGCTCTCTTAAATACATGACTAAAATTTTTGTCAGTCAACCATCTGTAGTTTGCTTTCATTCGTTTTATTTTCCTGGTTGGCGCATCTGGGTGGATGGTAAGGAAGCCAGCATTAATCCTAACAATAGATACGGAGTAATTCTTTTTGATGTTCCACCGGGAGAGCATAGCATTACAGCAGGCTTTGGATCTACAGGTCTTCACATTGTTGCCATGCTGATTTCTGGGGTAGGAGTAATGTTATTTATTATTTTAATGTTAAAATTTAAACACTAAATCTTACGCACCTATGCTTAATATCAAACCTCAACATTGGCTCGCCCTATCCCTTTTAGGAGTGATAGGAATTACTGCATGGATGTCTTTGGCCTTTCCACGGTATCAAAACTTTGATTTGTCGATTACGCGCAACCAAGCTATTGATATTGCACACAACTATTTAAAGCAAACGATCGGGGCAGACCCTCAAGGGTATAAACGCGCCACTGTTTTTTCCATGGATGGAAAGGTTGATCGTTACCTGCAGAAGACTTTAGGGGACCAAGAGACCAAACGATTTATTGAGCGTTACTCGTATGATCTGTTTTATTGGTATGTTCGTTTCTTTAAAGAAAACCAGAAAGAAGAATATAAGGTGGTTATTTCTTCTAGAACAGGCAAAGTGATTCGATTTCTTCACTATATCGATGAAACCGCTTCACGGCCATCCGTAACCGTTGATGAAGCCCGGCAAGCAGCAATTGCTTTTATCAATCAAAGCACCGGCCTCTCAGAAAATTCTTATACGCTGCATAGCCAGAATATCGAGAAGCGAGAAAACCGCATCGATCATTTTTTTGTTTGGGAGAAGAATGATATAGAGATTCCCTGGGACGCTCGCTATGGGGGCGGTAAGGCCAAACTATTAATCGCGGTGCAGATTTCTGGTCATGATGTTTTGCATTTTGATAGTGGGCAGTTAGACATCCCCGATGCATTTGCTAGGTATATTGATAATCTCAATCAAACGGGCAACAATCTGAAAATGTTTTTTGGCACGCTGTATTTAGGCCTTTTGACATGTGCCATTATGTTATTGGTTAATCGCCGTAGGTACATTGTTCCCAAGATCGTCTGGCCTTTTTATTTAGCTGTAGGGGGTGTGTTGTTCATAGGTATTGTTTTAGATTTATTCAATAGCTATCAAGACCTTCTTTTTGATTATTCCAGCACACAAGCATTTGGAGAATATTTACTTAAAACCATTGCTAGTCTTTGTATGGGCGCTTTTTATGCTGTACCGATTTTCATATTACCGGGATTATCTGGTGAAGCTTTAAGATATGAGATCGCTCCCCAAAGAAAAGAAGGTGGCTTCCTACATAATTTTCGCTCCTCATTTTTTACTAGAGAAGTGGCTTCACAAATATGGGTAGGATATTTGATTACGCCAGTCATTTTAGCAATCCAAGCTCTGATTCTTTTAGGTGGGTATAAATATTTTGGTGTATGGGATGAATTGTCGTGGCTAGTTCAATCCGGGACGAATTTTATTCCTGCTTTCTCCGTTTTTGTTTTGGGACTACAGTCTTCGATTACCGAAGAAATCATGTTTCGCTTATTTGCAATTAATTTGTTTAAACGCTATGGAATTAAGACTTTTTGGGCCGTACTGTTAAGTGCAGCTGCTTGGGGCTTTGGTCATACAGGTTATGCTGTTTTTCCAATGTGGTTTAGGGGCTTAGAGATGACCTGCATCGGTATTATTCTTGGTTTTGTCTATTTACGTTTTGGTCTTATGACAATTATTGTGACCCATTTTCTGATCAATACTTTTTATCATAGCATTCAGTATTTGATTAACCCTCAGGCGACGTTTGATTTCTTAACTTGTCTTTTTGTTATTCTATTGCCACTACTCTTTTCAGTACTGGCTTTTAAAATGAACCGTTCAACCGTAGAAAGGCCTTGGCGACCACAATTTAATCCGCAACAAGAATTTAATTATCAATTGCTTAAAACAGCGTATTCTTTAAAGAAACCAGAACAATTAGAAAACTTTAAAAGAGAATTGATGCAGCATGGCTGGGACCCTGTCATTATTGAAAGAGTGTTTCAAGAAGGAGATTTTAAATGAAGGCTGTAGTATTGATGATTGCTCTGTTTTTTAGCTCTGTGGCCATGGCCCAGGAACTGCCTTATTCTAAAGAAATCAGAGATATCATTGATGCGGTGGAATATTCAGGTTTTCAGGTTTTTGTAAAACCCGAAGTTTCTTTAGATATTAACTTTAGTAAACGCGAATGGACGTTAAAGAATATCCATCAGTTTGACGCTCAAGGCCAATTTGTTCTAGAGCAAAATCGTTATGGCCTTTGCGGGGAGTTAGCAGCCTACGTGTACCAGAAACTCCAACCTATTTTAGACCCGCGCTACATTCTTCAATTTGCCATGGCAACTGAAAGCGGATTCTTTCCAACAACCCAATCCAATCACATTGTTTTATTAATGCTAGATCAACAAGATAAGGATGCGTATTTGATTGATCCAAGTTTCCATAAATATGGAAAAATAAACGACCTGAAAGAATACCAAATCATTAATGTTCAAGAAGTCTTGTCTTTTGTAAAAGATAAGACCACCGATGCTTCTTTTATGGCGAACCAAGCTATGCCACTTTTTATTCGTAATGATTTGTTGCTGACATTTTCCGTAATAACAGTCGATGAAACGTTAGATAAAGATAATTACCTTTTTGTGATCTATGCGAGCCACCGGGACAAATACCCTAAAGCGGATTTGTTGATTATGGGAAAGTATAAAGGACGGTTGCAATTCTATGTAGATACAGAAATGTTAGAGAATCTGCTCAATGAAGGCGAAGCGAATCAGTTAGTCAATAAATTTAAAGGCTGGATCAAACAGCTTGAGTCTTAGGTTGCAGAATCTTCTGGATTTTCTTCAAATCAGCCCTTCCCGATAATACCCACAAGATATCACCTTCATTTAGGATCGTCGAACCATTGGGCACAAAGAATTTCTCATCGCGGCAAATTAAGACAATAAGAAATTGAGGAGGAAATCCGATTTCGATAATCGATTTCATATGCACAGCAGAACCATAAGGAACAATGACATCTTCGAGTTGGGCTTGGATGAGTTTTTTGTCAGTTAATTGGATCGGTTGATCAGATTTCTTTTTCGAAGGAGCATCGACCTTAAGCCAGCGGGCAACTAATGAAACGCTGGTGCCTTGGAAAAGAATGGATGTTAAAACAATAAAGAAAACGATATTGAAAATGATTTCGGCTTTGGGAATCCCGGCTAACAAGGGAAATGTGGCTAGGATAATGGGAACAGCGCCACGTAATCCTACCCAGGAAATTAGGTTTTTTTCTCGCCAGTTAAATTTAGAGAACGAAAGGCAAAGCCAGACACTCAAAGGCCTTGCAATAAACATTAGCACTAAAGAAATCAAGAGACCAACACCAATGATAGGAATAATGTGAGAAGGAAATACCAAAAGTCCTAAGGTCAAGAACATCACAATTTGCATCAACCAAACAAACCCTTCGAGGAAATTTTTAAGAGTGTTCTTATGAATGAGATTGGTATTTCCCGCGATGATCCCCGCTAAGTAAACAGCCAAGAAGCCATTGCCTCCAATAGCATCAGCGGTTGTATACGTTAGAAAGATCATAGAAAATAGTAGGGTCGGATAAAGACCTTCGTAGGCTAATTTGGCATGGTTGATAACCAAAATTATTCCTCGACCAAATAACCAGCCAACTAAAAATCCTAAAACAATATTAAGGACGAAGGAAGTTAAGAAATTTTCCAGAGAATGGTGAGAATATTTAATAATACCAATGATGCTTACCGTCAAAAAGACAGCCATAGGATCGTTACTACCAGATTCAAATTCAAGAATGGGCTGGAGTTTGGAACGAAGACTTATTTTTTGAGAACGCAGCACGTTAAAAACAGCAGCTGCATCGGTCGACGAAACAATGGCTCCTAAAAGCAATCCTTCAGTTATAGAAAAATGTAAGCATTTAACAGCTACTAGACCTACGATTAAGGCTGTTAAAATCACACCTACGGTTGAAAGAATAATCCCAGGGACAAGAATATGGCGGATTTCTTTAAGAGGAGTGTCAAAGCCTCCCGTAAAAAGAATAAACATGAGGGCTAGAACACCTAATGATTTAGCCAGCAGGGCATTATCAAAATAGATGCCACCAATGCCTTCACTGCCAGCTAACATACCAATGATTAAAAAGAAAAGAAGGACAGGAACGCCAAAACGGTCAGAAGCTTTAGAAATTACAGTACTTAGTAGAAGTAAGATCCCAGCAGCAAATAAGATGTTTTCGAAAGACGGCATGGTTTAATTTAGCCTAAAAGGATTTTTAAAACAATAGAAAATTAAATCCGTTGTTTTTAGAAATTCTTTTTATTAGAATGAATCCACATATGAAACATGTAATTTCTTTATTATTCTTAATTTTATTATCCAGCGGCTGTGCGAGCAATCAGCCCTATGATCCTTTAATGTCAGCTAGCCGTCAGACCTATTTGCTCAATGAATCTTCTTTGGCCCAAATAACTAACGGAATGTCAAAAACCCAAGTCTATAAGGTCATGGGAGAAACCATTATTGTTGGGTATACCTCGAGCAAGCCCATGACCATTAACAATCCGTATAAGACCGAAGACATTCAAGTGAAAGAATCCACCTATACGGTTGAGTATTATGTCAGCCGCATCAACCAACCGGATGGCGTCGTCACCAATGATGAACTTACTCCGGTGGTCTTCCATGATGGGATCGTCATAGGTAAGGGTTGGAATTATTTAAAATCCCTTCGTTAAGCTCTCGCATGCGACCATTCTATGTTTCTTTAAAACCTTTTTTAGATTACAGGCAGATTTCTCATCCCGTCAATTGGCATAAAGTTTTCGGCAACGATAACCCTTTAGAAGTCGAGATTGGTTTTGGTAATGGAGAGTACCTAGCCCGCTTGGGCCAGGAACATACCAATATTAATTTCATAGGTTTCGAAGAATATTGTCAACGCACACATAGGACCTTGCGTAAGTTAAGCCGTATCAAAAATGATCATGTTCGGATTCTTCGGATGGATGTTCGTCCGGCTTTTGAATATCTTTTTTCACCTAATTCCATTAGCAAGATCCATTGTTTATACCCACCTCCGTGGCCTAAGAAATCTGACATCAAGCATAGACTTTTTACGAGTGAGTTTCTCAAGCTAGCCAATAATCGCCTGGTCAAGGAAGGAACGTTGAAGATCGTCACAGATCATCGTCCCTATATCCTTTGGACCCAAGAAAACTTGCAAGGCACGGGATTCGAGGCGGATTTAAAACATATTACAGCCAGTTACGATACAAAATTTGAACGCAAATGGGTCGAAGGTGGACAGAGGGAGTTTTATGAGCTTCTATTGACTAAAAAGCGATCAGTCGATATTGTAGAAAAAAAGGAGGCAGTTGTGCAGCACTATCATTTGAAACATTTTGATCCCCAACATTTTCACATGCAGGAATATTCTGCACAAGGCATCGCGGTTGTTTTTAAGGATATGCTTTATGATCCCAAACAAGCCACAGCTTTAGTGCATCTTTTGGTTAATGATGAGCATGTTTTTCAAAATATCCGTGTAGTGGTGTTTCAAACCCCTGAAGGCTGGCGTATTTCTTTGGCCGAAGGCACCATGCTCATGCCAACGGCTGGTGTAGCTAAAGCGATGGAATTAGTGTATCAATCAGCCCAGCAGAGTCATCAAAAATAACGATAAAAACTTGTCTTTACTCTCAAGCTGCTTTATATTTGAATCCATGTCTAAAATTATTCGTGTCGTTCTAGTCGTCGTTATTCTTTGCAGTTACGTTGCTCCAGCTTACGCAAAGAAAGTCCATCATCGACATCCTCGTTCATCTTTAAGTGCCAAATCAGCGTTGTTATGGGACATTACCAATGACAAGGTTTATTTTGAGAAGAATGCAAACTTGCAAGTTTATCCTGCAAGTACAACCAAGGTCATGACAGTATTATTGGCCCTCGAGCGTCTTCCTTTAGATCAATATGTGACCGTGTCTGCCCGATCAACTCAGGTACCTCAAACCCGATTAAATTTTAAAGCTGGAGAACAATATCTTGTTTCCGACCTCGTTTATGCCTGTCTTTTAAAATCAGCCAATGATGCAGCCGGAGTCTTGGCCGAAGCTGTAGGGGGGTCTCAAGAAGAATTTGTGGCTATGATGAATCAAAAAGCGGCTTCTTTGGGAGCCACTCACACACGATTTGCCAACGCACATGGCCTGCCTTCCCGAGGACCTCAATATACAACAGCCAAAGACATGGCGCTTATTTTTAAAGAAGCCATGAAGAACCCATTTTTTGTCAAATCCATTGGTTTGCGAACCCGTGTTATTTATTCTAAGGACGGTCGTCGGCATTTTCTGAAATCTCATAACAAGTCGTTGTTCTTAAATTGGAAGCAGGATATTCTAGGGAAAACCGGGTACACCATTCAGGCCCAGTCTTGTTTTGTGGGATTCATTAGAAAAGGAAAAAATATTTATATTGTGGATGTCTTTGGTTGCCGTAAACGTTGGGGAGATATAAAATGGATGGTTGAACGTTATGCAAAAATAGATTTGTAATCCCCCCATTAGACGGACGAAGGTCAAAATAGCATGGCAGAGAAAATTGGTTCCCACAACAAAATCCGCATCATGAGCGCAGACTCCAAATGCACTCCTTCCAGTAGATTTTTGATGAATAAAATTGAAATGTTTTTGCATTTAAATGGTTATGAGGTTTTTAAGTGCGATCAACCAGATGTATGCGATATTGTTTTGATTAATACATTTAGCAGATCAAAGGCAACAGCAGTAGATACGAGAATACTTATTGAACGATCTTTGAAAGAAGCAGTTGTAAAGAGAGTGATTATTTTTGGTCATTTCCCCAAGAAGATAGATATAGATAGTCGAGTTTTGAAAATTGGAACCAAAGAGCTCAATAGATTTGATGCATTGTTTGAGCACCGAATCCCTATGGAGCGTATTCCTGCAGACCCTTTGGATTCTCGATCGTTCTCCATGAAGTATGATTTTGTGCCGATTTCCCAGGGATGTAAGCAGAATTGTAGCTTTTGTAATATTAATTCAGCCCAGCGTGATCTTGTTAGTCGCACTATAGATGATATAATTCATGATATTCAGCAAGGTTTACGTGATGGGAAGAACGATTTTTTTCTTGTAGGCGATGATTGCGGGAGCTATGGAATAGATTTAGGAACTGATTTGGTAGGTTTAATTAAGGAAATCATGAATCGATGTCCTGAAGCTAAATTAAAGATCAGTCCATTTTATCCCGGCCATTTAATTCGTCTTTTTCCTGCGCTTAAAGAGAGTATTGCTACGGGTAAAATTGTTTATATGAATATTCCTCTGCAGGCAGGTTCAAAAAGAATATTAAAATTAATGAACAGGGATTATAATATAACCACTGTTAAAAATATTATTAATAAGATTAAGGATCTAGCGCCTGCTTGCTGCTTTAGTACTCATATTATTGTTAACTTTCCAACAGAGTCGAGAGAAGAATTTTTAAGTTCATTGAGGTTAATTAAACTATTTGATAATTTTCTGATTTTTAATTATTCGGATAGTTCGGGGATTTCAGCAGGTAAGATATTTCCTAAAGTTAGACGGGTAGAGAAAGAAAAACGGCTAAGAATTTGTAGGGATTTGGTAAAAAGATTAAATCGAGGGCAAGTAGTTCTTGGATAACTAATTTGATCAATGTTTCAAAAAGGGGGAGAGGTATGAAAAACAATGTAATAGTAGTGATATTAATAGTTTTGATTGGTATTTTAAGTGGGCTAGCTTTTTTAATTGGGGTTAACAACACTCTTCAACTGGCGTTTACTCCTGTCATCACACATATGAATCAAATTCAAGCAAATGAGAAGATTATTATTAGCCAGATGACGAGTGCCAGCACCACCACGGCCCAGATCGTCAATAAATTGCAGGATTTAGAGTATCAAATCACAGCGTTATCCAACAAAATCAGTTCAGGTCAACCATCCTTTGCCCCTCCACAAGCGCCTCAAATGCCACAAGAAGATTTTAACAAGGTCTATCCTATTGAAGATGGCCAATCTCCAATCAAGGGCAAAAAAGATGCTCCTGTAACGATTGTAGAATTTACCGATTTACAATGTCCTTTCTGCGCACGTTTTTATCCTGCAGCGATGGAAGCCTTCAATGCCTATCCTGATAAAGTGAGAATTATTATTAAGAATTTTCCTTTAAGCTTTCATCCTAATGCACTTCCTGCCGCCAAACTTGCCTTAGCTGCTAATGAGCAAGGGAAGTATTTTGAAATGGTAGAGCTGCTTTTAAAGAATGGCGCTGATGTATCTGAGGCCAAGGTCAAAGAGTATGCAAAAGAGCTCAAACTCAACTACGGTAAGCTAGAAGCAGACTTGAAGGTCAAGGATGCAGAGTATCAAAAACGTATTGATGCCGATGTGGCTTTAGCTGGCCAAAGCGATGTAATGGGTACACCTACGTTTTTTATCAACGGTAAAAAGACCATGGCCCGTGATTTATCGACCTATAAACAAGAGATCGATAAGATTTTAGCTGGCAAATAATTTTTATTGGCAGAATGAGGGCTTTGTTGTATATTATGGCCTCAATTTTCAATGCAGGGGAACAAGAAGCCCCAGCAGATTTTTAGGAGGCTTATATGGGTGGTCGTGTAGGTGGTATTTCAAGTAAATATTATTGGGAAACAGGCGGTATTAAAGTTTCCGGTGGACAGAAAGTTAAAGCTGGGACCATTTTGACCCGTCAGGGAGATCAATGGAAGCCAGGTCTTAATGTCATCGGTCGAAGCTCTTTATCTGCAGCTATTGATGGTGAAGTGTATTTTACCCGCAAAAAGAACAGTTATAACAGGGTGATTACCTTCATTAATATTAAACCTTCAAAATAGATAATAGACCATAGACTAAGAGCTTAATAGTTTTTAGTTTATGGTCTTAATCTTTTGGTCTAACTATGTGCGGAATAATTGGTTACGTCGGCACTCGTGATGCCAGCCCCATTCTTATTGATAGCCTTAAAAAGCTAGAGTATCGTGGTTATGACTCAAGCGGTTTAGCTCTGCTAGACCATCAATCCCATCTCATTGTTCGTAAGTCTAAAGGTAAAATTAGAAATTTAGAAGAAATTCTAAAGAGCCAGCCAACACCATTTTGTACGGTGGGTATTTCCCATACACGTTGGGCTACTCACGGTCTTCCATCAGATGTTAATGCTCATCCCCATACGGACAATGCTCATCGCATTGCCGTTGTCCATAACGGTATTATTGAAAATTATGCCGTTCTTAAAGAAAAATTAAAAAAACAAGGTTGCCGCTTCGTGTCACAAACTGACACTGAGGTCATTGCGCATTTAATATCCACCCTTTATAAGGGAGATTTAAAGGCTGCTGTACAAAAAGCTATTGCCCAACTTAAAGGGGCTTTTGCGATCGGCGTCATCTGCAAAGATCATCCAGATTTTTTCATTGCTGCACGCGTTGGTTCTCCGTTGATTATTGGTTTAGGTGACAATCAGAATTATATTGCATCCGATGTGCCAGCTATTTTAGATCGTACCCGTCGTGTCATTTATTTAAAAGATGGCCAAATGGCCGTGTTGAGGAAAGATAAGGTTGAAGTCTTTAGTTTTGATGGTAAAAAGGTGACCCCTAAGATTGATACAGTGACCTTTAGCATTGAAGCCGCCCAAAAGCAAGGCTACGATCATTTTATGCTCAAAGAAATCCATGAGCAGCCAGCTGTTTTAGAAGAAATGCTTAAGAACCGTCTACCTAAAGGCCGATTAAAACTCGATGGGCTTAACGTTTCAGATAATACGCTTCGTTCAGTTAAGAAGATCACGGTTGTTGCTTGCGGTACGGCTTATCATGCAGGCTTGGTTGGAAAGTATATTATTGAAGATTTAGCTCGTCTGTCGGTGGAAGTTGATACGTCGAGTGAATTTCGTTACCGCAGTCCGATCGTAGATAAGAATACCTTGATGATTGCTGTTAGCCAATCTGGTGAGACGGCCGATACCTTAGCTGCTGTGCGCGAAGCTAAAGCCAAGGGAGCCAAGATTATATCAATTTGTAACGTCATTGGTTCTTCACTAGCTCGCGAGTCCGATGGTATTTTATACACCCAGGCAGGACCAGAAATTGGCGTTGCTTCAACCAAGGCTTACACCGCTCAGTTGATGATGTTTTATTTGCTAGGGATCAAGTTAGCCCAAACTCGAAAGAGCGTAACCCCAGCACGGTTAAAAAAACTTGTTAAGCATTTGCAACAAATCCCCAAGATGTATCGAGAACTTTTAAAGAAAAAAGCGACCATTTTAAAAATAGCCCAGGCCAATTCGCATTTTGGTTGTTTTCTATTTCTAGGACGCAATATCAATTATCCAACCGCCTTAGAAGGGGCCCTTAAGCTTAAAGAAATTTCCTATATTCCTGCCGAAGGATATGCTGCAGGTGAGATGAAGCACGGACCCATTGCACTTATTGACGAGTATCGTGCGGTTGTGTGTGTGGCTGTCAAATCTCACGTGTATGAGAAGATGATCTCTAATATCCAAGAAATCCGTGCCCGTAAAGGTAATGTGATTGTCATTGCTACCGAAGGCGACCGAGAAATTGCTCATCATGCTGATCATGTGGTTGAAGTTCCAGCACTAGAAGAATTACTGACCCCCTTGGTTGCCATCATCCCCATGCAATTAATAGCCTATTACATTGCTATTAAACGTGGTAATGACGTAGATCAGCCTCGAAACTTGGCTAAATCCGTAACGGTTGAGTAGATTCGTTATTTATGCTTTTTAACTCGATAGACTTTCTCTTCTTTTTCCCTGTCGTCTTTCTTCTTTATATATTTCTTAAGCATCGTTGGCAAAACAGACTTTTAATTGTAGCTAGCTGTCTTTTTTATGCCGCATGGAGTTGGAAATTTTTGGGGATCATGTTTATCTCCATCACCACCGATTACTTTTGTGCTAAGAAAATCGATCAAAGTGATAACCCCAGAATTAGAAAACTATTTCTAATTTTAAGTATTGTTGTTAATCTTTCGATCCTGGGATTTTTCAAATACGCCAATTTTTTTGCTGATAATCTATCTAATTTATTAGATCTTTTGCATCTTTCATCGCCATGGCTTAAGAGTTTGCCTCATATCATTCTTCCGATTGGAATTTCGTTTTATACATTCGAAGCTATCAGTTATACCGCTGATGTTTATCTAAGAAAGACCAAGCCCGCTCGCAGTTATTGGGATTATGTTTTGTTTGTCATTTACTTTCCGCATTTGGTAGCAGGTCCTATTATGCGAGCCAGAACATTCTTACCGCAAATCACAACTCCCAGGACTTTAAGTTGGCAGCAGTTTTACCAAGGAGCTGCCTTATTTTTCTGGGGCCTATTTGAAAAAATGTTTGTGGCAGACAATTTAGCTAGAATCGTCAATCCTATTTTTGCCGCTCCAGGACCTTATGAAGGAGGAACAGTTTTATTGGCCTTATATGCATTTAGTTTTCAAATTTTTTGTGATTTCGATGGATATTCGAATATGGCGCGAGGGCTTGGTAAGTGCATGGGTTTTGATATTACGATTAACTTTAAATGGCCGTATTTTGCTAGTAATCCTCGGGAGTTCTGGAAACGTTGGCACATCA
The DNA here is from genome assembly GCA_964583975.1 of uncultured Planctomycetales bacterium. Taxonomy (GTDB): domain Bacteria; phylum Omnitrophota; class Gorgyraeia; order Zapsychrales; family Fredricksoniimonadaceae; genus JACQCF01. Next base: position 17,615 of record CAZOXU010000018.1, on the reverse strand, counting down.
GTTTATCAACGTGGCTGAGGGATTATGTATACATCCCCTTAGGAGGTAACAGAAACGGACGATTGCAGATGTACATGGCCATTGGCATAACAATGCTCTTAGGTGGACTGTGGCACGGGGCATCCTGGACCTTTGTCTTGTGGGGAGCTTACCAAGGGGTGCTTTTAGTTGGTCATCGTTTGATGGAAGGAAATAAATCAGAGACTGGCAACGGACAGTTAAAGACCCTCATCAAGATCTTTGGTTTTTATCATCTAGTGATTTTAGGCTGGTTATTCTTTAGAGCTCAGTCGATGGATCAAGTGTTCCAAATGCTGCAGGCGGTAGTCTCTTTTAAGGCCCAAAATATTGTGTTATGGCTGAAATTAATAGGTTTTATCACGCCTCTTTTGATCATTCAAATTTGGCAGTATAGGTTTCAAGATTTGGAAATTGTCGCAAAGCAAGATTGGAAGCTACGCATGTTTATTTATGCGCTTATGGCTTATTTAGTGATTGGTTGGGGAGTCATGAAGGCCGAGGAGTTTGTTTATTTTCAGTTTTAGTTTAACGTGTCATTCCCGAATGCTTCCTGCCTGCCGGCAGGCAGGTTATCGGGAATCTAGTGCCTGGATCCCCGATTGAATCATTCGGGGATGACTTAAATTATGAAAATACCGTGGAAAAGTTTGAAAGTCGTCTTTTATTTTCTCTTGTGTTTGGAAATCTGTTTCCAAGTCGGAGGATTTATAGCTCAATCAGCTCAGTATTGGGGCAATGCTTTTGAATCACACAAAGATGGTGCTTATCGCATCATGTGTATCGGTGAATCAATGACCATGGTTGGCGGTGAAGACTCATATCCGTCACAATTAGAAGTGATCCTTAATAATCGAGCCAAGGGGAATCAGAAATTCCAAGTCATTAATCAAGGCGTAGGTGGTGCAACAACAACGATGGTGATCCAGCGTCTGCAACAGTGGGTAGATACCTATAAACCACAAATGGCCATCGTGATGATTGGAGCTTTGGATACTTTAAACAATGATGGGGCTTCCATCTTGGACCATGCGCCTGGATTCCTCAAAAGAGTTCGCCTCATTCAGTTGGCAGAGTTTTTAAAACAAAGAATAACTGAAGAAGTTCAGGAGCGTCTAGCTCGTTTCAAAGGCCGGCATGAGGAGAAAATCATTATCGATGCTATGGATGAATTTAAAGAGGCCTTGGCCCAGCAATCCGATGATATTAAGAAATTATATTTGTTGATTGTAATCGCTGAAGGAGAGCATCGCTATGATATAGCCCAGACGCTCTACCAGAAATTCTTTGAAATCAACCGAGACCCAAAAGTTTATGATTGGATGATTAAAAAGTACGGACATTTTTTAAACACGGCAGGATTTTATGAAGACTTTGTTGATCGAATGGATGAGATTCCTTGGCGTTCTTGGGATTTTAGCTGGGTGAAAGCGTATTGCCATTCTGTCGAACATATGGAAAAGGTAAGGGCTCAGGTTGAGAAAATAGTTACAAAAGACAAAAAAGATTCTTATGTGTATGCGAACGTGGCTTCGTGTTATGAAGAAGGCGGTCGGCATGATCTGGCCAAGATTTATTATAAGAAAATGGGAGAACATTCTTCGTATCATGCAGCATTGACTCGAAGTAATTATAAACGAATTAAAGATGCTTTCTTGTCTCGAGGAATTCAGCCAGTCTTTGTTCAATACCCCACCAGAACCATCGAGCCACTACTTGATATTTTTGAATATGATCCAGATCGATCAAAAATCATTTTTGTAGACAATAAGCAAGAATTCCTTGATGCTGTGGGTGAAAAAGGATATGGGTATTGTTTTGTTGATCGCATGTTTGGAGATATTGGTCATGCCACCCGCGTGGGTAATCACATGTTGGCTTCCAACATAGCCGAGGCTATTTTAAAGAAGATTCACTAATAAGGATAAATTATGCTGTATATTGTTTCTACTCCTATAGGCAATCTTAAAGACATAACGTTGCGGGCCATTGAGACTTTAAAATCTGTGGATATCATTGCCGCTGAAGATACCCGCTATACCAAGATTCTTTTAGATCATTATGAAATCCACAAACCAACAACGAGTTTCTTTGACCATAATCAAAAACTCAAGGGCCAGTATTTATTGGGACTTTTAAAAGAGGGAAAGTCTGTTGCCTTGGTCACTGATGCAGGGACTCCGGGGATTTCTGATCCAGGCTACACACTCATCAAGTTGGCTCAAGACAATGATATTGCAATTCAGGTTATTCCTGGCGTCACGGCCATGATCACAGCCCTGACCTTATCAGGCCTTCCAGCCCATCGAATTGTATTTGAAGGTTTTCTGCCTCCCAAAACGGTGGGACGTTGCAAGAAACTCGAGAGCGTCAAGGACCAAGAGGGAACCATTATCTTTTATGAGTCTCCCCACAGGCTGTTAAAGAGCCTGGAAGATATTAAGACTGTCTTAGGAGATCCTATCGTTGTTGTAACCCGTGAACTAACTAAAAAGTTTGAAGAAGTTAAAAAGGAAAAATCTTCTGCATTGATTGAACATTTCACAGCCCACCCTCCTAAGGGAGAGTTTGTAATCCTAATCTCTCCAGCCTAAGTAATTGGCACTAACGCAATATATATAGTATATTTACTACAATCATGAAAAAGTTAGATAAGTCCATATTTCATAAGCCATTGGTACTATTGGTCTTAGCAGCATTTCTAATGACGAGTCTACCTGGGTTTTCGTATGCCCAGATGCAGATGAGTGAATTTAATCTTCCACAGACCCAAAGTTTACAGCAGAATGCTGCCCCGGTTATTATTTCAGGAATGACCATCTATCCAGAAAATCCTCTTAAGTTTGATTTTATTGTAGATGTTGGATCAAAAGACTCTACACAAGCACAACCCGCAACTTTAAAAAGTGAATCGCAGAAGGTCATTAATTATTTCTTTGCAGCGCTCACAGTCCCAGAAGAACAGATGTGGGTCAATCTTTCCCCTTATGAAAAGAATCGCATTATTGCCGATGGTTTAAGCGTGACTGAGATGGGGCGAGATATGTTGGAGCAGGATTACATTTTAAAACAGTTAAGCGCCTCATTCTTAAATCCTCAAGAAGCGATCGGCAAAAAGTTTTGGGATCGGGTTTATAAAAGGGCTCAAGAACAATACGGTACAACCCAAATTCCAGTGAATACCTTTAATAAAGTCTGGATCGTTCCTGAGAATGCCAGCGTTTACGTTAATGGAAATAGTGTGTTTGTGACTGGCAGCCATTTAAAAGTCATGATGGAGGCGGATTATTTTGCAGGATTGAAAAATGATATTGTACGGGCTGGGTCACCCAGCCCTAATAAGGGCGAGGAAACCTCGCCCGTACGGAATTCCAATTCCATCGGATCCCAGATCATGCGTGAGATTGTTATTCCCGAACTCGAAAAGGCCGTCAACGAAGGCAAAGAATTCGCTACGTTACGACAGATTTACAATTCCATGATCCTAGCCACATGGTTTAAAAGGGAATTAGGAAAATCCGTACGGGCTGGGTCACCCAGCCCTCAAAAGGCCAGGGTGCCCCTACAGGGCTACATCAATAACAATAAAACCATTGGCATCGAATTAGAAGATAAATCAGCCAAAGAAAAAATTTATGCTCAATACATCAAGGCCTATAAGAAAGGTGCTTTCATTAAAGAAGATATTGATCCGCAAACTCAACAAGTAATTCCACGACGATATTTTTCAGGAGGATTAGAAGGGGTTAAGAAGGTCGATAATCTGAGTGCTCCGCCAGCTATGTGGCTTGGCCAACAAGACTCTCGTGATTTTGCTGTTGTATCGGTGAATGCAGATGTATTAGGTCAATCTGACAAGGCGATGGTCTCCTCATTGCGGCAGATAAAGGTTGAAGACATTCTCGTTTATCAAAATACATCAATTTGTCAGGTTATTCAAAAAGATAGCACACAAATTACAGTCAGATTTTTTAGGGATGGTGTCTATGAGGATAAGAAATTCGGTGAATTTACAATTACAACAGAAGGGGCATTTACAAAAGCCGATTCAAATCAGATTGCGGAATATAAAAGACAAATCGCAGGATTTCAACAGAGAAGGAAACAGAACGAGGCAGAAAGACAAAAATTGTTAAAGTTAGTTGAGGGAGCCATTACAAAAAATAAACGAGGTGCAAATTCGTTGTCTGATTTACATATTAATCCGCCGGGGGAACAAATAAATGAGTCGGATAAAAATAAAGCGATTCGGTTATTTAAGCGTCTAGCAGATCGTGACCGTGGAATAATAACATTTAGAACCTCGACGATATTGGAGCGGAAGATGCTGCTGGGAATTATTACTTCCAGTATAAAGGGATCATTTTCGGATGCCATGGACGTCACGTGGATTAAATATTTCCGTACGGAACAAGGCAAGGCTGATCTACTTTTAGCATTAAATGATCAAGGTAAATTGACAGAACAAGCGCGCGTCGGAGCTATGGAGCAAGTAATGCGTAGTACTATGAAGCTTTTTGCGGTTTACAATAGGGATGATCTTAGGCGAGAGGTCGAGGCTTCTTACGATAATTTAGCTCTTATTATTAAGAATATATTATCGATTGTGAGTAAATCTTCCGACCTGCCCCGCCAAGACGGGGACGCCGCGATGTCAGTCCAAAAACCAGATCAGGCGATGAGTACAGATGACGAATTATGGGACTCTCAAATTGTTGAAATCGATGAGAAGACTTTTATGGTGCCAGATTTCATTGTTCCAATCTTAAATGAAATTGCAGGCGCTCAGTTCATGGTAAGTCAGAAAATGCCAGATGTTGAGGTAATCATAGAAGAAATAAAAAAGAAACTACAAGAGAAGCAGGGTCCAAGGACAGATTTAAAGTTATCAAATTTTTTAAAATTATTTGAAAGCGAAAGAAATACAAATCGGTTTAAAGATCTTTTGCGTAAGGCCCGAGGTTCAGGAGCCATCTTTTTTACTGAGAATGAAGTTTTTGGATCTGTTGAAAGTCTAATAAATATGGCAGTCTTACGAGCCTATTTTCACGGACTCACTGGGATTTCAAAAGAAGAACAGGGATTCTTAGCAACTTTAGTATCAATGATCCATTATTTTTATCCACAAGTCTATGAGATTTTAAAGAAGCACGATATTACAGGAGGAGGTATTGGTATTTTTCAATCGCTTGTTATTCCAGGAGCCACCTTGTCCCTTGATGAAATGCAAAAGATTCAATGGATGTTCAATAAAATTTATGACCCTTCTAATTCTAGACCAACAGTTCAAGAAATTATAAACATGTTCGTCTCTAACCCCAATGTTCCTAAGGAAATGCCAGATGATATCAAGAAATATTGTGGCGATAGGCCTAATGAAAATTTTATTAAAGTTGGACTAGAGTTTTTTAAGAAATATGAAGCAGTTTTTGAGCAGTTGAAAGAAGATTTCTTTGTGAGAATGGAAGAAGTCTATAGAAGACGAGAAGCAGATAAAAAGAAAGTTGAAGATTTTATTCGAGAATTAAAAATAGCTAAAGCGTCCAATCAAATTCTAAAGAGACAATTAAATTTAACTGTGAATGATTCATCGGTTACTTTTGCAAAGGTCGATGATAATAAATATTTGCTTGCAACACAATATGGTGTGAATTCTTTCGATGAAAAATTGCTTTATGATGTGGTTCGTGGTGCTCCTTTAATTGCTCCTGATAAAATTGAATATATTAAGTATGGCCAAGTAAGTTTGCTAAATCGTAAAAAAGACGGGTTAATACTTTCTCAAAATAAACAGAAATCAATGGCTCACAATGCTTTTCTTAACAGCAAAGGCGAATACAGACAGTTTAATGAGTGGGATGCCTTAAACTTTGTCATTCAAAATAAAATAACTTTGCGCCTTGGATCCTATTCTTATGGGTTAGATCAAGAAGAAGTAGTGGTTTTTGATGAACGAAAAGAAGAAATACAACGATTTAAGGACAAAGATTTTCGCAGGTGGATAATCTTAGTTTCGCATATGTTTATAAAAGATTTCTTGGAGGATATTGTTGAAGGTCTGAAGCCAAAGATTGGAGAGTCAGGGCCATTGTATGTTGAGTTTGGGTCGAATCAAATACAAATTGCTAATGCACTTATCAGTCGATCAACAGGTCAAATTATAGGTTTAAAGGATGATCTTGTTAGAGCAACATTAAGAGAGTTGCCTTCAGGAATATCACCTTTTCCAAATGAGTTTTCTAAACTATCAGGAAGAATTGCTTTTAGATTGGCTCAGATGGGACATCGTTTTAAGTTTGTCCCCATAGGCAGTCTGCCAACTTGGGAAATTGTTTTGAGTCAAGATTTTAGAGAAGATTTAGGTGGATCTACTGACCAGGCCATGGCGGTTAGTTTGACCCCAGAGTTTGTAATGAATATCTTTAACAGCGCACCTGCGCTTGTTGCTTCGAATGGAAAAAGGTATCGACTTTCAGCAAAAGATTATGTTGAAGGTAAGGTTGGGATTTTTGTTGTCGATGAGGAATCAGGGAAGGAATCGGTTCATCCAATTTTGCAGGTAAGGGTCAATAATGGACAAATTAATTTTGTAGATATTAAGCTCAAATATGTCAACTTTGGTGGACGTCAAACGACACTTTCGATAGGTCCTAAGGTATTGGCTATTGGATTAAAAGCTTTACCTGTAGGAACTCGAATACTGACTCAATTACGTAATGAACCTTCATTACAACATTTAGCTCAAAAGTATTCGATTGACTCTCAAGGCAATATTCGTCGAATCAAAGACGGCAAGTTGGTTGTTGAATATAAACAAAATGCTTCAGAGGACACTTTGAGTTTGGAGGAGGTGTTTTTTAACACTCCAATGGGACGTTTGCAGGGGACTAAATATGGCTTTGGTGGTTTTAAAATGTTTGAATCTGACCCTGAGAAAGATCCGAAAGTCTTAAGTGGTTTGGCTGTATTTAAAGCATTGTTAAAAGAAACGCGTGAGGCGGAATATTTCTCTGATGAGGTTGGCCTGCCTTTTTTTTATTATGAAATCATCAAACTGCGCAATCCAGATCAAGTAATGGAAGCGGCGAAAGACTTGGATGAGACACAAAAGAATAAGTCAATCGGCAGGGTTTTGGATCTTTTGCGAGATATGACAAATGAAGGAGGGAGTGTTTTTAATAATTTTGATGATCGGACTCTTGGTATCATTCTTGATCAGATTGGTTTTAAGATTATTCCGGGCAGTCATGTTCTTGAAATAGGTGCAGGGAACGGAATTGTGACTAGAGGTTTAATAGAATTAACGAAAGATGTTAAAGATGTCCAATTTACAGCCACCGACATTAACCCTGAGGCGGTTCAAAGGGCTAGGCAAAATCTTCGTGAGTACTCTAATGTAAAAGTTCTTGGAGGCGATCTTTTTTCTGCTGTTCCAGAAAGTGAAAAGTATGATTATATTATTTGGCTACCTCCTTGGAAGAGTAATGTAAACAGAGACCTTAAAGTAACTACTAAGGAGCTTGCCACAATCGATCCTCAACATGCTAAATTGCAAGAATTTTTGAAAGATGCGCCTGCCTATTTATCTGCAAAAGGTCGGATTTATCTTGTTTTGCCTCGTTTTGCTGGAGAAAGAGTTCCGAAGTTCTTGAGGCGTTTTACAAATGAATTAAATTTAGAGGTCAAAGAATTGGCCTCTCATGAAGTTAGACGTCGAAAGAGCACTAAACAATTTTTTGCTAGTCTTTATGAGTTAAAGCCTGCGTCGAGCTCAAAGTTAGATCAGGCAATGAAAACAGCTGTAGGAGCTTTAAAAATTGTTGAAATAAAAAGAAAAGGTGGAATAGGAGGTCAAGAAATTAATAATGACAAGGATATTGAGCGAATTGTCGAAGAGCCTTGGCAGGAGGCGGTCAATGCGTTGATGCATAAAGGAATCAAGACAAATTACTCCTCAGCTAATTTAGTTAATTTGCCAGATGGTGGAATTTTAAGCTTGGTAGGTTATACGGTAAATGATGACAATAGGAGAATTTTAAAAGAAATTTCCAAGGATTTAGAAAGCAAAGGTGAAGGGGTAATACGTTTTTTAGAAAGTGGCCCAATACATATTGTGCTGTATTTTAACAATCAAACAACTGTTGAAGAATTCTCAAAACGATCTCTGCAAGTGATCAATCAGTTAAAAGATCAGGCGATGAGTTCACAAAAAGCCCCTGGGGGTATTGATTTTAATGCGAAAGATTTAAAGATATCCCAAGAAGGACAAACAGATAACGTGAAATTTAATTTTGCTCAATTAGACGGTGCCGTGACAGAGGACATTAAAGGCATTGTTCCCATAATCATCAATGTCACACCCATCCCAAGTATCTATCCGTTTATAGGTTTAGCTGCGAGAAAAGAAAAGCAGTTGAGTTAAGAAACTGCTACACTACATACATCTTTCGCATTCCCCATGCGATTAATATAAATCCTTAAAAGCTCTCCCCAAGCACCAAACCAATTGCAGAGGGATATACGAATTGACGCATATTTAAAATGTGATACATTTGTATATACAAGAAAGGTTCCATGCTTAAGTTTGAATGGAATCGCTTAAAAAGCGAACGCCTGAAAAAGACAAGGGGAGCATCATTTGAAGACATAATATCTTCAAAGTATGTGGAAAAAACAAAGCATCCAACGAAAGAGCATCAAGAAATATTGATATATGAGTACAAGGATTATTTATGGGCAGTTCCATTTGTCATACAGGGAGACATAATGTTTCTAAAGACAGTCTACCCTAGTCGCAAGCTTGTAAAGAAATATAAAAGAAAGGATTAACATGAGAAAAGTTGATATAAATAAAATCAAACTAACTAAATACGAGCAACAGATAGAAGATGAAATTGACCAGTATGTTCCTGTAAGCAAAGAGGAAAATGAGGCAATCAGAAGATCGATTGAGGCATATAAGAAAGATGCCATTTTACATATGCGCATTAATAAAAGAGTGCTAGATGGAATTAAGAAAAAAGCTGCAAAATTAGGGGTACGATATCAAACATTTATTGCAGAAATATTAAGCAAGGTTGTTCAAGCTTAATGAAAGGTTTTATGCCATCCAAAAGATTTAAAATTATCTTAGCCTTTGCCGCGGTGTATTTGATTTGGGGGTCAACCTACCTGGCTATTCGCTTTGCCATTGAAACCTTGCCTAGTTTCACCATGGCGGGGACAAGGTTTTTGATTTCAGGATTGCTGCTGTGGGGCTACTGTGCTTATCGAGGCATTTATACCAAGCCAACCTTAAAACAATGGGGCAATGCCTCGATCGTTGGAGGACTGTTATTGCTGGGCGGCAATGGATCGGTGGTGTGGGCTGAACATTATGTGTCTTCAGGTCTGGCTGCATTGATTATTGCGATCACACCCTGGTGGATGGTTTTAGTCGAGTGGTTATTTTATAAAGGAGAACGACCCCATCGCATCACTGCGTCGGGATTAATCTTAGGATTAATAGGGGTAGGCGTACTCATTGGTCCTGCCCTTCAAGGTCACCTGCATTTAATAGGAGTAGTGGTATTAGTCCTGGCGTCTTTATGGTGGGCCATAGGTTCTGTTTATTCCAGGCACGCGGATTTGCCAGATTCAACTTTGCAATCGATCGCCATGCAAATGATCGCTGGTGGCATTATTTTACTGTTGGTGAGTGTTGGTTTTGGCGAATGGGGACAGTGGTCGGCCAGTCAGTTTAGTTCATTCGTGTATTTGATTGTATTCGGATCATTTCTCGGGTTTACGGCCTATATCTGGCTGCTTCAGGAGGTGGGTTCTGCCTTGACCTCAACCTATGCCTTCGTAAATCCTTTGGTAGCAGTTATTTTAGGTTGTGTTTTTGCAGGCGAGACGTTAACGACCCAGACCTTCTATGCTGCAGGCTTGATTGTGGTAGCTGTAATCTTGATTACCATAGGGCAACAAAGTCGAAATTCCAAGCCGCTTGGTAGCAATGGTTGACAGCAAGGCAATAGAGTGTTATATTTGCACAAGTATTTAAGGGAAAGTAAGCATCTTTTAATTTGGTCCTGAGAGGCCAAGAAGGATTTTAATGGACATCTTAAAGAACAACCCGACTTCACACATAATTGAAGGCGGGTTTTTTTGTGCCTATGAAAAATAAAATCATGGATCACGACACAATTCGAAGGGCGATCTCACGCATGGCTCATGAAATCTTAGAGAAAGGCGGCGGGCAGGATTTAGCCTTAATTGGGATTCGCACTCGCGGTGTCACCTTGGCCGAACGCCTTAAGGCTGCTATTAAAGATATTGAAAAGACCGATGTGCCCATGGGTATCCTAGACATTACCCTGTACCGAGATGATCTAACCTCCGTAGGCGCTAAGCCGATTGTGCGCCAGACCCTCATTGATTTTGACATTACCAATAAACGAATTGTCCTGGTGGATGATGTGTTCTATACCGGCCGCACCATCCGAGCGGCTTTTGATGCGCTCAATGATTTTGGCCGACCCGCTAAGATTGAGCTAGCAGTTTTGGTGGATCGTGGGCATCGCGAACTTCCCATCCGAGCCGATTTTGTGGGAAAAAATGTGCCGACAGGAAAGAACCAGAATATCGAAGTCTTGTTTGCTGAAGCAGGCGCTCAGGATGAAGTCATTTTGGAGGATAAATAATGCAATGGCGACGCAAACATCTCCTAGGGATTGAAGAGCTTTCCAAAGAAGAATTGGAGTTGGTTTTAGAAACAGCCTCTTCTTTTAAGGAAGTTTCTTCACGTGATATCAAAAAAGTCCCAGCACTACGAGGCAAGACAGTTGTCACGCTATTTTTCGAACCATCGACCCGCACACGTATTTCCTTTGAGCTGGCCGCCAAGCGTTTATCCGCCGACACCCTAGATATTTCCATCAACTCTTCTTCCACCAGCAAAGGCGAAACACTTCTAGATACTGCTAAAAATATTGAAGCGATGAATGTCGATGCCATGGTTGTGCGTCATGGATTATCAGGGGCACCGATGATTTTAGCTAATGGTCTTAACTGCTCAGTGATTAATGCTGGCGATGGATGCCGTGAGCATCCCACCCAAGCCTTGCTCGATCTATTTACCTTAAAAGAAAAATTTGGACGCATCGATGGGCTAAAGGTAGCTATTGTAGGCGATATCCTTCACTCACGTGTGGCTCGCTCTAATATCTGGGGACTCACCAAATTGGGGGCCAAGGTCACCGTTTGCGGGCCTGCCACCTTGATGCCGCGTGGTGTTGAGGCCATGGGAGTGAGTGTGGACTATGATTTAAAACGAGTGATCAAGAATTCCAATGCCGTCATTGCGCTACGTTTACAAAAAGAACGACAGGAAGCTAAGTTTTTACCATCCTTAAGAGAGTATTCGAGATTATTTGGAATCAATCAAGCTAAGTTATCAGAAGGGGCTTCCGATTTGATAGTCATGCATCCAGGGCCAACGAATCGAGGAGTTGAACTTTCAGCCGATGTAGCCGACGGACCACAATCGGTTATTTTGCAGCAGGTCACCAATGGTGTGGCCGTGCGCATGGCCGTGTTGTACTTAGTGCTTGGAGCAAAGGCTCCGTCTGGCCAGTAAGGCCAAAGCGACGGAGTCCTGTAAGGAGAGAATAATATGGGATTACTGATTAAGAACGCAATAATCGTCAATAAAGATAAGATGGCTGATAAGCCACAAGATATTCTTTGCGAAAATGGCAAGATCACCCGAATTGCTGCCTCGATCGAGCCAGCCAGTCATGAAGTCGTTGATGCCAAGGGTAAGAAGGTTTTGCCTGGTCTTATCGATATCCATGTGCATCTGCGCCAGCCGGGGCAGGAAGGCAAAGAAACTATTGAGACTGGCTCGAAGGCTGCCGTCAAAGGTGGCTTTACAACGATCATGTGTATGCCTAACACCAACCCTGTGATCGATAGTCCTATGACGGTTGAATATATTGTGCGTGAAGCTAAGCGCGTGGGTTTGTGCAATGTTTTACCTATTGGAGCTCTGACCAAGGGACAGAAGGATGAAGAATTAACCGACATGGCTGAGCTTAAAAGTGCTGGCTGCATCGCTTTTTCGGATGATGGTAAATCCGTACTTAATAGCCGGCTGTTTCGCCTGGCCATGGAATACGCCAAGATGCTTGATGTTTTAATCATGGAACACTGTCAGGATCCACTGTTGACGTCAGGTGGGGTTATGAATGAAAGCGCGGTTTCGACCCGCATTGGTTTAAAAGGCGATCCAGGTATTGCTGAGACGGTGACTGTGGCTCGCGACATTGAAATTGCGAACTATCTTAACGCCAAGGTTCATCTATGCCACATGAGTTTGAAGCGTTCTTGTGAGTTAATTCGAGCAGCTAAGGCCCAAGGGATTAAGGTGACGGCTGAAGCTTGTCCACATCACTTTGCTTTGACTGATGATGCGTGTGCCAGCTTTGATACATCGACCAAGGTCAATCCACCGCTGCGTTCTCAAGAGGATGTGCAGGCGATTAAAGAGGCGATTGCTGATGGCACCATTGATTGCATTGTCACCGACCATGCACCGCATACTAAGGAAGATAAGGAAGTTGGTTTTAACGGAGCACCATTTGGATTAATCGGGCTTGAAACATCGCTGGGTTTGACGATCAAAGAATTAGTAAAACCAGGAATTATTGACTTGAAGCAAATGGTTGATAAAATGTCGAGCGCTCCAGCCGAGATTGTGGGTCTTAAATCCAAGGGAGTCATTAAAGAAGGCTTTGATGCGGATATCGTTATCATTGATGAGAATAAAACTTGGGAAGTGACTGAAGAAGGTTTTGTTTCTAAGTCGAAGAATTCGCCGTTCATTGGTTGGGAGCTTGTGGGACAAGTTGAACTAACAATATGTGCAGGGAAAGTAGTATACAGATTGTCATCCTGAGCCTGCCTGCCGGCAGGCAGGCGTAGCGAAGGATCTATAGTTAGATTCTTCGTCACTTCGTTCCTCAGAATGACGAATAATTCCATAGAAAGGGTAGTAATGGCTCGAAAACAAAAGATTACAATTTCTGTTATTGGTGGTAGCAGCATTGGTTCAAAGGTTGAAGATTTAGCAGAAAAAGTAGGCAAGATGATTGCAGAATTAGGTTGTGTGCTCGTTTGCGGGGGCTTAGGTGGAGCCATGGAAGCAGCGGCCAAGGGCGCTAAAAAAGCCGGCGGAGTGACGATCGGTATCTTGCCCGGCAAAGACAAAGACGATGCTAATAATTATATTGATATAGCCCTTCCAACAACCATTGGCTATGCCAGAAACACTATCGTGGCAGCCTCAGCGGATATTGTGATTGCTCTGCCTGGAAGCTATGGAACCAATTCTGAAATTTGTTATGGCCTGGTCTATAACCGTCCGGTGATTGATTTAGGTGAGTGGGGCATTGTTGGGATGCTTCCAGCTAAGGACCTCGAAGAAGCAGAAACCAAAATTAAGAAAATCATAAAGAAGCTCATGGACAAATAAATGCCTGAACTGCCAGAAGTTGAAACGATCCGGCGAGATTTAGAACAAAATATCCTCCATAAAACCTTCCGAAGCGTCAAGATTTTAGATCCCAAAGTTGTGCGTTCCCCCCAGAAAGACTTCATTCGCCATATTACCGGGACAGAGATTCGCGCAATCATCCGTAAGGGCAAGGCTTTGTTGATTGAACTTTCTAATAAGCATTATTTGATAGTACAGCTGATGATGACCGGCCAGTTGCTGACACATGCAGAGCCTGATCGGCACACGCGCGTGGACTTTGAGTTTACTGATAAGAGTAGACTTTTATACAACGATCAGCGACGTTTTGGACAATTGCGCTTAATCAAAGATTTTTCAGAAGTGAATTATTTGAACATTCTCGGTCCCGAACCCTTTGAAAAGAATTTTAATGCCGCTTATATTTTTGAGCGAACCCGAGGCAGCCGCCGACCTATCAAAAATCTTTTACTCGACCATACCTTTGTGGCAGGTATCGGTAATATTTATGCTTGTGAAATTCTCTTTCGCTGTGGTATTAACCCCCAACGCTTGGCAGGTCGAATCACCAAGCTCCAAACCCAAGACATTCATCAACATTCCCTTAAAGTGCTTCAGGAAGCTATTAAAAATAGAGGTTCATCTATCCGTAATTACCGAGATGCTGCAGGCCAGAAGGGTGAGTTCAATCGTCTCATTCAGGTCTATGGGAGAGAAGGTCAGGCTTGTCTGAAGTGTAAAAAATCAGTGTTAAGGATTGTCCAAGCCGGTCGCAGTACGTATTATTGTGCTAGTTGTCAAAAATAAAAAAGGAGAAAGCTTATGTTGGCTAAAAAATTTGCATTAGGTTTTGGAATTGCCATCATTTTACCGATGCTTGTTTATTATGGAGTTAGTACATTTAGTCCTCCGCCCAAGTTCCAAGAGTATTACCCTGCATATATCGATATTGGTGATCAAAAAATGGATGCTGCTCAAAGAAAAGATGTCCAAAAAGAAAGACAACAGAAACTAGATCGATATAAATCTGCTCAGAAATCTTTTTCAAGACATCTATTTTATACAGCGGCTCCCATTGGTGTTGCAGCCATATTAATAGGCGCGTTTTCTTCTATACAAGCTATTGGAACAGGTCTTATGTTTGGTGGGATTTTCACTTTGACTACAGGATATTTGTGTTATTGGTCAGAGCTGGCAGATGGAATGCGATTTCTGTCTTTATTAATTGGATTTATAGTTTTGATGTATATTGGTTATAAAAAATTAGCTAAATGAAAGTAAATTACGGCGTCAGGAATTTATTTGGCCTCGGCGGGCTTTGTGATATACTTAGGCCTTAATTATGGATCAAATTCAAAATATTTATAAAGTTGTCAGCAACGAAAAACTTTGTCCACAATTTTGGCGCCTGTGTTTTGATGCTCCTGATTTAGCCAAGCGAGTCCAACCAGGACAATTTATTCACATCCGTACTTCTGAAGGTCTTGAACCATTCTTTCGCCGACCATTTAGCGTTTATCGCGTGGGGCGATACGTAGAAATCTTTTATGAACCGGTAGGTCTAGGGACCAGCCTTTTAGCTTCCAAGCAAAAAGGAGACCGACTAGATGTGTTAGGCCCTTTGGGCACGCCTTTTGTGATGCCGCCTACTGATATTAAGCAAGTGGTGATGATTGCCGGAGGTATTGGCATTGCGCCTATGCTTATCCTTTCAGATATTTTAAAGAAGAAAAAATTAGATTTAGTGCTTTTGTATGGTGGTAGATCTCGTGGACATGTCTATCCTATGCAAGAATTTAAGGATAATGGCGTTAAAGTCCACATCGCCTCGGATGATGGCAGTGTGGGTGTCAAAGGGCGAGTGAGCATCCTATTCGATAAGGTGAAATGGAATTCTAACAATACATTTATCTATACCTGCGGACCCAATCCGATGATGAAAGCGGTGCAGGAATTTGCCATCAAGAATCGTATTAAAGGACAGGCTGCTTGTGAAGAACTAATGGCGTGTGGTTTGGGAGCTTGTTTGGGTTGTTCAATAGAGACTAAAAGTGGATTCAAGACGGTCTGTTACGACGGGCCAGCGTTTGATATTGAAAATATTATTTTTTACTGATGTAGGGGCAGGCCTCTGTGCCTGCCCTAAATATTAAGGGCGACCACAGAGGGTCGCCCCTACGAAATATATGAATCTATCCGTAAAAATTGCAAACGTAACATTTAAAAACCCTGTGACGGTTGCATCAGGGACCTTTGGCCATGCCGAGAAATACTATAATCTCGAAGAGGTCAAGCGGCTCGGCGCCATTGTTCCTAAGACAGTCACTTTCCAGTCGCAGGTTGGAAATCCACCGGTCCGCATTTGGGAAACTCCTTCAGGTATGATCAATGCGATTGGTATTGAGAATCCCGGCATCGACGGGTTTATTGCCAAGAAACTACCAGGCTTTCAAAAAATCGGGGTGCCTTTAATTGTCAGCATCTTAGGACATAATAGCGAGCAGTTTGTAGGCATTGTTGAAAAGCTCAACACTCAAGAAGGTATTGCTGCCATTGAATTAAATCTTTCCTGTCCTAATTTAAAACATAAAACATTAGTAGCCCAAGATCCTGTAGCCACGGAGGAGCTTGTTAAAAAGATTAAGAAGATATCTAAGGTGCCCGTGATTGCCAAACTTTCTCCTAATGTCACAGATATTAGCGAAATTGCGGTGGCTGCCGAGGCAGGTGGGGCTGATGCGTTAGCCATGATCAACACATTTACAGCCATGGCCATTGATATTAAAAAGCGCAAAAGCAGAATTGGTAATTTCACCGGCGGACTTTCAGGACCATCCATCAGACCTATTGCAGTTGCGATGGTTCATAAGGCTTATCAGAACGTGAAGATTCCTATCATTGGGATGGGTGGGATTGCGAATGCCAATGATGCACTTGAGTTTATCATTGCAGGGGCTTCGATGGTGGCTGTTGGAACCATGAATTTTGTGAATCCTCGTGCGCCTTTAGAAGTGCTTGATGGGATTACCAACTATATGAAGGACCAGAAAATTTCAGACATCCGTGAATTAATTGGGAGTTTACAAAAATGAGCAAAGGTCAATTAATCGTAGCGTTAGATGTGGATACTTTTGAAGAAGCCAAAAAACTTATTGATGAGCTTGAAAGCAGTGTCGATATTTTTAAAATTGGCTCGCAGCTTTTTACCGCCTACGGTCCATTTGTGACGAGATATTTACAGTCCAAGGGCAAGAAAGTTTTCCTCGATTTAAAATTTCATGATATTCCAAATACTGTAGCGAACGCTGTCAAATCAGCAGTCTCTTTAAGCGTCGCACCTAATGGACAAAAAGATTTTGCTCCCTTGTACATGCTGACTTTGCACACCTGCGGCGGACAAGAAATGTTAGAGGCTGCCGTGAAGGCTGCCCAAGATCAAGCCAAGAAACTTAAAGTCAAAGCCCCGTTAATTGTTGGTGTTACAGTACTTACGAGCCAGGCTAAGGATGATAAGTTAGAGGCTCTTGTGTTAGAGCGGGCATTAATGGCCAAACGCGCTAAATTAGATGGCGTGGTAGCATCTGTCGAAGAGGCGCCGCTCATCCGTCGCTATTGTCCTAAAGATTTTGTGATTGTCACTCCAGGTATCCGTCCTTCCGGAGCAGATGTGGGCGATCAAAAAAGAGTTGCTACTCCTAAGGTGGCGATCGAAGCGGGCAGTAATTATTTGGTCGTAGGTCGTCCGATTGTCCAAGCTGAAGATCCTGCCCGAGCCGCACGCGCCATTCTCAAAGAAATTTCCTAAGACAACGCTTTCCAAATTTTGTTTTTCGGTATTTATAGTATAAACTTTATATAAATATGAAGAAACCCCTATTGTTCCACATAGCCATCCTTGTGGCTTTTTTGATTAATACCTTTGGGCCTTTACCTGCCTCGGCCCAGGAAATTCGTTTACCCACACCCGGTGTCCGAGTCAGTCTCAGCCCCGCTGTCAATCCAGCCATCTTGAAAGGCATTAAAGTTCATACGGATAATCCATTTCAATTTGATTTTATTATGGATGTTGGGGATCAGGGTG
>CAZOXU010000017.1:0-40869 GCA_964583975.1 uncultured Planctomycetales bacterium | reverse complement strand
TGTTATGTTCATAGATCACAGCTTTATTAGGAACGATCCATACCTTATTAAAGGTATTCACTGGTAAATTGGTTGTTCCATACTGAGCTTGTACCTTGGCTCTCACCTTACTCCAAAACTCCTTACCTAAATCACTTTCTGGGTATATTAAAGAAGCGGTTAATTGCTTTAAAATGTAGTCTTGTGCTAATAAATCGCGTCCCATCTCGGTTTGACCAAAGCCATTAGCGATAATTCTGCCCTTTTCATAAGGAGATAGGTTAACCCACAAATCTTTCTCTGGAACAGTCAAAGAAGCTAGGAAGTACTTGATCATCTTGTTAGCTTCATCACGAAGTTCATCCCCTTGGACTTTGGTGTCCCCTGTATCTACGATAAAGTCAAAAGCTAAAGGATTCTCTGGATGGACTGTAATTCCCTTTATTATAGAAGGCGAAAAGGCATTACTCTTATTTACCATGGTCCCTACAGCAGGCAGTGTAACCCCTTGTAATTGAGCCTGAGCAACTTGAGGTGGAACAATAGTATTAAAGGAAAAGAAAACTAGGATAAAACTGGAAAGGTAGCGCTTTACTGATTTGAAGCAAGAAGTGTTTGAGGGGATAAACATTTTAAAATTTCCTCCGGGGTTAAAGAATTTCTTAAAAGTTAAAAAGAATGCCTTACTGTAAACTCTTGAATGATGCTGTATAAGTTTATGATTTCGGGGCTATTTAAAATAAAATCGAAATATAACGAAAATATAACATACTATTCTTGAAAAAACCAATTTCTGAAGAAAATAGTTAATTATTATGTAAGCTATTTATTTTCAATTGGTTACATTCCAATAATAATTATCTTATAAAAAATAATGATAGGCACCGAGGCGCCTATCATTATTTTGTTCTTCGCAGAAACTACTTCTTTGAAGCCAAAAGCGAAAGCATTTTGGCGAAATAGAGTGCCGAGACCCAGACTTGCACTGGGGACGCCAGGATTTTCAGTCCTGCGCTCTACTACCTGAGCTATCTCGGCAGATAATTGACAAAAATCTAAAACAAAGATGACTTATTCTATTCAAAAACTTTTAAAAGTCAACCCTGAATTATTGCTCCAGCTGATGCATAATCTTTGCATACACATCTTGGGCAATTGCAATACGTGGAAAGATTGATTTGCGGGCTTTAACACGTAGTTTAGTTGCTGTTAAACTAATCGGAATAACATTAACTGTTACATTGACTCCATTGACAACCGCAATGATCGAGCCAGACTTACGGTCATTGTTTTTAACTTCTCCCATAATACCAAGAACGCTGTTAGAGGCCTCCCAAATTTCATCTTGACCTTTAGCACTGATCCCCTCAAATGTATCTCGGCTGACAGCATAGCCACCTACCGCACCCGCACCGACGGCAACAAGCACCATAGGAACGCATCCACTTAAGGAGGTGACCAAAAAGAAGGAAAGCACCAAGCGCACTAAAGGGAGCCTAAAGAACATTATCCGCGTCCTGGTTTTGTTCCATGATTGGCCTTCTTTGAACGCCAACGTAATTTTCCTTTACGAAGTTTCTTACTCATAATTTCCCTTTCTTTGTCATTCCCGAACGCTTTAACCTTGCCTGCCGGCAGGCAGGTCGGGAATCTAGTGAACTAGTTCCCCGATAAATACTTTCGGGGAAGACATTCGTTAATTCTTGTTTTATCTGTTTGATGGAATCAATTATCTTATAAGGCCTTAATTCTTTCAATTCTTTTTTTGTATTTGAACCTGTTGCGACCGCCACTGTTCGAATTTTGGCCCTTTTTCCACACTCGACATCAATGATCATATCGCCCACAAACATCGTATCGCTTAAGCTGACTTTAAGGTCTTGGCATATTTTAAAAAGCATATCCGGATATGGCTTAGGTTTGGGCGCCTTATCAGCACACAACACCTTATCAAAATAGTCTTGAGCCTTTAATGTCTTTAAAATGATCCTGGCAAATTTGGTAGGACGATTGCTAGCTACAGCCAATTTGAATCCTTGCGAGCGGCACCAATTCAAAAGCGATTTTGCACCACTAGTAAAGCGTACGGATCTTTTAAGATCATCCACATGCTGACTTCGATAAATCTTAAGGGCCTTATCCGCTAATTGTTCCCCTACAAAATCCACCATCAAGTGCCGATCCCCCTTACCTACCGCTCGTTTAATGGTATCAAATTTCTGAGGTTTACAACCTAAGGCGCGAAAAGCGTAATTAGCACTTTTAGCGATTGCAGGAAAGGCGTTGACCAAGGTGCCATCTAAATCAAAAATAATCAGCTTCATGGCTATTTTCTTCTAATTCCACTAAAAAACATCATGACCATGCCAATTAAAGCAATGATGACTCCAGCAAAGGCCTTAATCATGGCAGCCAACACGTCCCAGTTCTTAATAACCAGACCTAGTCCTATAGCCACCAACAAAAAACCTATCATAAATATTAAGAATTTATTCATAGAAGATCCTCTTTGGATACTCCCTGAGGCATGGCCTTTGGCTGGCTTTTCCAACGTCGGTGCATCCATCCCCATTCTTGCGGATACTTGCGAATATAACGTTCGATAATCGAAGTGATTTTCTGGATATTAAATTGGATAGTCTCTTCATCGCTCCCTTGGTTTTCCAAATAAAAATGAGGTTCGACAATAACTTCATGCGTATCTTCACCTGTACGCACGGTGAATATAGGTAGTATGGGAGAACCGGTACGCATTGCAAAAATCACTGGCCCGGAGGCGGTGCCTGCAGGTCTGCCAAAGAATTCCACAAATACACCAGCCTTGCTGCCATTGTTTTGATCCATGGGGATAATCACAATCTCATTATTCCTTAAAGCACGGATGGTCTGTGACACACAGACCGTACGCGGTACGGTTAAGATAGTTTTAATTCCCACCTTGGTTCTTAAATCATTCAGGGGTTTTTCTAACTTTTCATCGCGTGAAGGTCTCATGATTGCATTGGTCGGATAGCCCATTTGAGCCAAATAAGAAAACATTAACGAGAAATTTCCAAAATGAGCGGTGAAAGCCACAATACCCTTGCCTTCTTTTAAAGCAGCATCCAGGTTCTTTTGCGAGTCGCCTGCAAAACGCATGTTGGTGGTAATCATCTTGGGATGATAAATGCAGTAGGCCAACTCCACAAAACCCTGACCGAGATTATAAAAACATTTTTTGCAAATATCTCTTAACTCTTGTTCGGATTTTTCTTTTCCTAAAGCAATCTGCAAGCTTTCCGCCGCATGCTTGCGCATACGCTTTAACATCCAAAATGCAACAGGCAAAAGCACCTTGGCGATTAAACGCACCAAGAAATATGGCAAGAGATTGAAAAGCCCGGTAAAGAAATAAAATGCAAAACGGGCCATGGCCATTTTGAACTGTCTTTTCAAATTCTTGCTCATGCGGCTAAAATATTTTTGATGACTGTAATGAGTTGGTTGGCATCGATGGGCTTACTTAAATGCGTGACTGCGCCTGCATCTAATTCTGCTTTAATATCATCGTCTGAATCTTTAGCAGTTAGAAATATAACAGGAATATTTTTGAGAACTTCGTAGGATTTCATTTTGACACACAGATCTCGTCCCTTAATACCAGGTAAGATCACATCTAGGATAATTAGGTCAGGACGTTCATTCAAAGCCAGGTGAAGACCTTGCTCGCCATGTCGGGCAGAAATGACCGTGTAGCCTTCTTTAGATAAAATGGGGGTAACAATAAAATGAACCCCAGCATCATCATCAACTAACAATATTTTCTTTGCCATATATTCTCCGTGTCGTTAAAACTCCCCATAGTATACAAAAAAAACTTAAAAGTGTAAAAACATCTGCATATTTTGTATAAAAAGTTAATTGATTATTCAGCGGAATCTCGCTTGTCGAGGTTGCGGATACAAAGGTCTTCTTTCCACTATCATCCTGGGCTAGGTTCACGATTTGGCCTAAAGGATCAATAAAGCCGCTGACTCCTGTATTAGCTGCTCGCACCAAGGACCTTCGATTTTGAACAGCCTGAAACACCGACTGGGCCATGTGCAAAAATGGCTCCTTGGTATCCATAAACCAGGCATCATTGGTCATGTTAACCAGAAACTCAGCTCCAGCCTTGGTAAAATTGCTTGCAACATAACTAAGCGTATCTTCAAAACAAATAAGCACGCCAAATTTCTTTTGGGCTACGGTAAAAATGGTGTACTCCTTACCTGAAGTAAAATCTTCCAAACCAATGTAGTGGTTGATCCAGCCTAACAAAGGCCTCAAAGGTAAGTATTCCCCAAAAGGCACCAAATGAATTTTATTATAATGTCCCCAGACAACCCCATCATCCCCAATCAAAATGGCAGAATTATAATATCGACCCAAATTCTCTAAAATGGATCCTATGACAATGGGTGTATGAAGATCCATGGCTTTTAATTGAATTCTTTGCTGAAACGAAGGGTGCTCACTTAAAATCCCTGGCAGTGATGTCTCTGGCCAAACAATCATATCTGGATGAGTCATGGCCGCTTGCTCAGTCAACTGCAGCGTTTGATCAATGATAAAAGGCAAATGTTTCTCATCCCATTTGATCTTCTGAGGAATATTAGGTTGAACTACTGCAACTTTTACTGATGATGTAAAGCGTTCAGTCTTAAGAAGCCAAGAACCATAAATTAAAAAGGCAAACAAAATTGAAAAAATGATCATCGACACATGACGCATCTCAAGTATCTTTTTTCGGTCTCGTGTTAAGGCGACCTTGATCGTTTCATAAATCACTAAATTAACGAGCATTACTAAAAAAGAAATTCCATACACTCCCACAATATCAGCAATTTGAATCAACCAAAGATTTTTATACTGCGAATATCCTAAAAGTACCCAACCAAACCCCGAAAAAAGATGGGATCGAACATATTCCAACACCGTCCAAAGTGAAGCCAAAACCAAGAGACGAGGTCCCACAGGGAGTTTCTTAAAATAAATAAAACCTAAAGCAAATAACGCAGGGTACAACGCAAGGTAGGCGCACAACAATAATGCTCCTGGATAGGTAACATAGATAAGCCAGCCTAAGGTGCCAAAGAAAAATAAGTACGCAAATAAGAATCCAACTCCAAAGGTGGATCGGTAGGAGCGTCCCTCGATCGCAAAAAACAACGGAACTAACGCAACCCATGCTAATTTCCATAGATCTAGTTGGGGATAGGCGACGATTAAAAGTACGGCTGAAAGTAAGGCTAGGCTTATTGACCGCAGCATTTTTTGTATTTTTTACCTGATCCGCAAGGACAAGGATCATTACGACCAGCCTTGGGACCTGATGATGTTCCTAATGAACCTGATTGAACAACAGGTCGAGACGGCAAAATAGAACCCGACTCTGGCTCGCCACCCAAAGGATTGCCCTGGAGGGGAGCTTGGATACCTGTGATTTCTTGATGGATTTCTTTCTGAGGAATAGCACTAAACACCGAGCGGGGCCTATCGGCTTCGACCATGGGCTGAAGTTTAAACATCAATGAGGCAGTTTCATGATTGATCGAAATATACAATAATCGAAATAGTGAGAAACCTTCTTTTTTATACTCTACCAAAGGATCTTTCTGTCCTAAAGCACGCAAAGAAATACCATCCTTAATTTGATCCATAACATAAAGATGGTCCTTCCATTTGCTGTCGATCGTATGCAACAGCACCATACGTTCCATACGGCGCATCACTTCAGGGGTCACTTGAGCTTCTTTTAGCTCATAAGCCTTCATCAAATGGTCACCTAGAACACCTTTAAGCTCTTGCGCATTCAAATCTTTAAGCTGATCTTTGATGGCGTTTAAATCAAAATTAAATTTGGAGGCAAACTCAACAGCAATCACATCAAAAGAAGCTTGTCCGTTTTCAGCCAAAGCAAAATGATTATCGATCATTTCATCGCTGTAAGAAAGAATAGCATCTTGAACAATATCCTTAAGATTTTCTCCTTCTAAAATCGAGCGACGCAGGTTATAGATAACCTCACGCTGCTTATTCATGACATTATCGTAATCCAGAAGCTGTTTACGGATTTCAAAGTTGTAATTCTCAACGCGTTTCTGGGCCACTTCGAGCGCACCTGAAACCATACGCGATTCAATAACCTGACCCTGTTCCATGCCAAGCTTATCCATCACAAACATAATCTTATCTGAAGCAAACAAGCGCATCAGATCATCTTGCAGAGAAACAAAGAATCTCGACTCACCAGGATCGCCCTGACGCCCGCATCGTCCGCGTAACTGATTGTCAATACGTCTAGATTCATGACGTTCAGTTCCAATCACTCTTAAACCGCCGGCAGCAATAACCTGATCATGTTCTTTTTTGGTCTGTTCACGAAACTGCTCGATAAACTTCTTCAACAACTCTTCACGTTCTGCTTCGGAAGCATTCTTGTTCTTCTCTAAGATAAGAGCTTTTGCTAAATATTGTGCATTACCTCCTAACACAATATCCGTACCGCGACCTGCCATGTTGGTGGCAATTGTCACCGCCCCTGCTCGACCTGCTTGAGCAATAATGGAAGCTTCCAATTCATGGTATTTAGCATTTAAGACCTGGTGGGGAACGCCTTTTTGTTTCAACAACGAAGCAATCAGTTCCGATCGTTCGATTGAAATCGTACCGACCAAGACAGGTTGACCACGCTTATGACAATCTTGAATATCAGCCACCACCGCATCATATTTCTCTTGGGCTGTTTTATAAATGCAGTCTGGGTAATTCTTACGACTCATGGGTCGATTGGTTGGAATCACAACGCAATCGAGATTATAAATTTGCTTAAACTCATTGGCTTCCGTATACGCAGTTCCAGTCATACCAGCCAATTTTTGATACATACGAAAATAATTCTGGAAAGTGATCGTGGCTAAGGTTTGATTTTCACGTTCAATGCGAATACCTTCTTTGGCTTCCACTGCTTGATGCAAACCATCAGACCAGCGCCTACCTGGCATCATACGTCCGGTGAATTCATCGACAATGATAACCTTGCCTTCTTTAACCACATATTCCACATCGCGCTTAAAGAACTCTTTGGCGCGGATAGCACAGATCACATGGTGACGATGTTCGGCGGTTTCAATATCATGCAAATGCTCGACTCCAAACATTTGAGCAGCTTTGGCCTCGCCTGCCTCGGTCAAAGAAACCGATTTAGCTTTTTCATCAGCCAGGTAATCAAACCCTTTACTTAAATCTTCACCCCGATGTTTGGCTTCAATTTCTTCGGATTCCAAAACACGTCGACCTTTGAGTTCTTTGCCAATTTGGAAAGCTTTGTAATATTTGTCAGTGGATTCTTCAGCTGGACCAGAGATGATCAGTGGTGTTCTAGCTTCATCAACCAAGATGCTATCAACCTCATCCACAATCGCATAGTGAGGGGCACGTTGGACCATTTCTTCTCTATAGGAAACCATGTTATCGCGCAGATAATCAAAACCAAATTCATTATTGGTTCCATAGGTAATGTCGCAACCATAGGCTTGTTGGCGCTCACGCGGATGCATATCATGCTGGATACAACCAACGGTTAATCCCAAAAACTCATAAATCGGCCCCATCCAATTACGATCACGATGCGCTAAGTAATCATTGACGGTAATAACATGAACACCATCTCCTGGTAAGGCATTCAAATACGCAGGCAAGGTGGCAACTAAAGTTTTACCTTCACCGGTTGTCATTTCTGCGATGCCGCCTTGGTGTAAAACCATTCCACCCACTAGCTGCACATCGAAATGACGCATATTATTAACGCGCTTACCTGTTTCTCTAACAACCGCAAAAGCTTCATTAAGAATTTCATCCAATACTTTTTGCTTGGCTTCAAATAATTCTTTACCCAGACGCTTAAGTTCGAGCGAACTATTCTCTCGCTCTTGGCCAGAAGAGGCGCTGCGATAATGAGCTAAGGCTTTTTCATATTCAGCTTTCTTAAAGGCAATGGCTTTTTCAATCGTGGCTTTAAATTGTCCTGTTTTAGCCTTGAGTTCTTCGTTAGAAAGAGCGCTGATCTGAGGTTCTAAAGCGCAAATTGCCGAGGCCCGTATGGAAAGCTTCTTAACCAAGCCAATTGATGGCAATGGTGCCTCGGGATGAATATTAATCCTCACCTGCGGATTTAATCGATTGATAAAATTCTGGGCTGAACCAACGGCAGAATTACGAAAAATAAAATCTAGCATAATATCCTTTTTGAATGCTCTGTCATTCCCGAAAGTTTTTCCACCAAAGGCGGATCCGCCTCTGGCGGAAATCGGGAATCTAGTGCACTGGACCCCCGACAAAAACATTCGGGGGTGACGTTGTTTAATCCTCTTGTATTTTTTCTTTGAGCTTCTTGTCCCTGTCTTCGGGTTTTGTCCTTAAATATCCCTGGATAAAAATTCCTAAGTCCCCATCTAAAACCTTCTGAGCATTGCCTGTCTCGATTCCTGTACGGTGATCCTTGACCATCAGGTAGGGATGCAACACGTAGGAGCGAATTTGTGAACCCCATTCGATCTTTTGTTTATCCCCAGCTTCTTTATTGAGTTCATCTTGTTGCTGACGCTGTCTTTGCTCGTATAGTTTAGCACGCAACACCTTCATGGCCTGGATTTTATTTTGCAACTGAGAACGCTGGTTCTGGCACTGCGTTACAATCCCTGATGGCAAATGAGTAATACGTACTGCTGAATCCGTGGTATTAACGCTTTGCCCGCCTGGACCTGAGGCCCTAAAAACATCAATACGCAAATCACTAGGATCTATATCAATTTGAATATCATCCTCGATTTCGGGAATCAACTCAACCGAAGCAAACGATGTGTGTCGACGCTTGTTCGAATCAAAAGGTGAAATCCGCACCAGTCGATGAACCCCTTTTTCTGATTTCAAATAACCGTATGCTTTATCACCACAAATACGCATAGTGACATTTTTAATACCTGCTTCATCACCGTTTAAGATATCAATAATTTCGCAGCTATAGCCATTTTCATCAGCCCAACGATTATACATACGCATGAGCATGGACGCCCAGTCGCAGCTTTCCGTGCCACCTGCCCCGGCATTAATGCTCAAAAGCGCATTACTTTTATCAAAAGGACCTGACAAGACTGCTTGCAATTCTAATTCATCAATTATCTTGGAAAGAACAGCAATCTCTTCGTTGAGTTGTTGCTGGATGCTTTCATCACCTTCCGCCAGACTTAAAAACTCTTTGGCTTCATTAATACGCTTAGTACAATCGGCAAATGGTTCAACGATGTTCTTTAAATTCTTTAGCTCTTGCATGGTGCGATTCGAACTCTCTTGATTGTCCCAAAAACCCTGACCCGACATTTGCTCTTGGATCGAAGCTATGGATTTTTCCTTGGCGGCAAGGTCAAAGATACCCCCTGAGGTTGCTTAATTTCCCCTCCATGTCCGCGAGCTGTTTTTGTATGGTCTCTATCATAAAAGCTTCTTACGAATTACTACTTATAAACAATTCCTAACGCATCATCATCGTTATAAGGTTTTTTAATTTGACGAAAAACATTGTAATACCCTGAATATTTGGCAAGTAACACCAACCAATGATCATAATTATTCATACGTATACGTTTGAGTTCATAAAGATCGGTATTGGTTTTATCGTATCCTCTATTAGTAGTAAAGCCTGCTATATACCCTGCAGCTCGAGCAAGCTCTTTAGCTTCTTCCGTAAATCCTCCCGTAGGATACGCAATATAATCCACCTTTTGTCTTAATTCTTTTTCAATAACTCTTTTGCTACCCATAATTTCATCCTTAAGTTCTTCTTCAATCGTATTGGGTAGGTATCGATGACGTCGGGTGTGGCTTCCAATAATAATTCCATTTCTTTGCATCTCCTTAATCTGATCCCAATTCAAAAGATTCTTCCTGCCCACAAGATCAGAGATCACAAATTCCGTAGCTGAAAAATTAAATTTCTTAAGTACAGGGTAAGCATAAATGTAATTATCTTCGTAGCCATCATCAAAGGTAATGACAACACTGTTATGGGCGAATTTGCCTCCACTTTTCTTGATTGCCATATACTCATCAAGACTTAAAACTTTATAACCATATTTGCTTAGGAATTTCATTTGCCTTTTAAAATTCTCTGGACTTACTGTATTTAAGTCCTTGATGGAGTTTGGCTTAACGTGATGATACATAAGAATAGGAACAACATATTGCCCTTGTAGCCAAATGGCAAAAATAACAGCCGCGACAAATATAGTTACAAGAACATACCGAGCAACATTCTTAATTACTTTAACCATTTAAACCATCCCCTTAAACGCTAAATCTAAAATGAGCCACATCTCCATCTTGCATCACATATTCCTTACCTTCGAGAGTCACAAGATTTTTCTCTTGCAAGGCCTTAAAGCTTCCTAATTTCTCCAAATCCTTCATGCGATAAATTTCTGCACGAATAAATCCACGTTCAATGTCAGAATGGATCTTACCTGCTGCTTTAACAGCAAATGTTCCCTTAGGAATAATCCAGGCACGCGTCTCTTGCGGGCCAGCAGTAAAAAAACTGATTAAACCTAAAAGTTCTTTTCCAGCTTGTGCTAAACGAGTCAATCCTGGTGAAGTGATTCCAGCTGATTCATAATATTCAGCTCGTTCTTCTTGGGGAAGCTGGATGATTTCTGCCTCGAGCTTGGTGCACAAACTTATCAACGCTGCACCTTCTTTGGCTGCACGTTCTTTTAAAGGAGCTAGTAACGCTTCGTCCGGAGTGCCTTCATCAGTATTAGCGACATACAAAAGCGGTTTAGCTGTTAAAAATTGAAATTCATTTAAAACTTCAGGTGAAATGTTATCTAAACGTCTGGCTGGAATGCCGTCATTAAAAGCTTTCAAGGCATCATTAAGAACATTGCATCGGGCAATCGCATCTTTATCCCCACTTTTAGCGGTCTTGGTCCATCGCTCGAGCGCCTTCTGGCATTGTTGGATATCTGCTAAAAGCAGCTCAGTCTCTATAATATCAACTGCGCTTTGAGGATTTAATTCATTCATAACGTTAACTACATTGTCATCTTTAAAGCAACGCACCACATGAGCAATGGCATCGACCGAACGGATATTAGCCAAGAATTTATTTCCAAGACCCTCTCCTTGAGAAGCGCCTTTGACAATCCCTGCAATATCCACAAAACGGATTCCTCCAGGAATAATCTTGTTTGATCCCCATTCTTTACTTAATGCCTGCATGCGAGCGTCGGGCAAAGGGACAACACCAATATTCGGTTCGATGGTTGTGAAAGGAAAATTCTCTGCCGCTGCCGCAGCTCCTGTGAGCGCATTAAACAATGATGATTTGCCTACATTAGGCAATCCTACAATTCCTATTTCCATAATTTATCCTTTAATCCTAGCTTTGAGCTTATAGGCGTCTAGATCGACGATGATTTGCACATCCTGAGTGCTGACAATTTTTTCGCGAGGGATTTTAACCGAAGATTTATTCAACAACTTACCTTCGATTGGGGTGCCATTTAAAGATACACGTGCAATACTATACAGACCTGCATCGAGTCGCTTAGGGTTATTGTACTGAATATGTAAGGTCTTACCGGCAAATTGGCAATTGGTACTGGCTATACCTTTTTTATTAAACTCTTCTTTGACCAGTTGAGGAGCTAGCAATAAATCTCCACCCAAGCCACGCACGCCAAAGGCTTGCGTTAACTGGGTTAAAACTAACCAGCTAGCTGATCCTGTTAGATAATGATACATACCTTTCCCAAGTGAATCAAAGTACTCTGGGATCCCCGGATAAATCTTACTGCGCTTTGTATCAGCAGACATATGATAGATAGATTGGATAACCTCATAACCCTTACGGGCAAAGCCACGCGTATAAAGTGCATAGGCATACATTACAATCATATGACTAAAAAAGGCGCCGTTTTCCTTAGTACCGTAGGCAAACCCAAAAGCCCGTCCTAAATCCAGATAATGCCTCAGACCAAAATCGGTATTAAGACGATAGCCTCCTAATTTCTTGTCTTTTAGGAATTTATCTACACTGTTGATTACTGATTGAATTTCATCAGTCTGTGCCATGCCACTCATGATTGAGAAAACCTGGCCTGTTAAGGTCATTCGCACGACAGAATTTTTAATCCCTTCGACCCGATGAGCTTTATTATCATAGTAACCATTAAACCATTGGTATTTTTTTCCTTCGTATTCGACTGAAATCTTTTCCTGACGACGGATTTGACCAAACATCCAATGGGCTTTATGGCGTAGGTCTTTGGCCACATCTTCAATCGCTAACTCAACTGTTTCCCCACTGAGAGCTGGTTGCACACTACTAAAATATTTGCCAAACAAATGATCGCGTTTGGCCTGAGCGTTGTCGTAATCCACACCCTTGCCTTGCAAAGAATCTAATAAAATTAAAAACTCGCGAGCCACACGAATACTTCGGTGCTTTTTCTGTTGGCCTAAGGTTTCAATAACATCCGCTAGTTTTAGAAGATTGCCTCCATAAAACGACATGAAAGCCACACTCTCACCTCGCTCAAGGGCCATATCCAAGCCATCATTCCAATCGGCACTTTCTAAACGTGTAATGTTATGCTCGCCGACATTAAAAAACTGTACCAAATTCTGGACCAAAAGATGCTCGAGGATTGTTCCTTCATAAACTAAACCTTTTTTATCTAAAAGCTTGCTGCCGTACTGACTAATCCAACCCAAATCTTTTTCCATCGAA
The DNA here is from genome assembly GCA_964583975.1 of uncultured Planctomycetales bacterium. Lineage (GTDB taxonomy): Bacteria > Omnitrophota > Gorgyraeia > Zapsychrales > Fredricksoniimonadaceae > JACQCF01. Next base: position 28,082 of record CAZOXU010000017.1, on the reverse strand, counting down.
CGAGAAAGTTGGGGATCTTTGAAATAAGTTTGCTTGTGTAACAGCAAATCGTAATCACCTGTCTGATTTATATACAAAAGGATGGTGAGCAAAGGCCAGGCCCCATGATCCATCCACACGCGGGTGATGGCATTGCGATCAGCAATGAATTCTCCAGGTTTAGTTCCAATAATGGTGGCATTGCTTCCATCAATACGAATACCTGCACAGTTATTCAATAAATTCTCACGCACCAAATGGGGTTCAATTAATATTAAAGAAAGCAAATCCTGCCAAATGTCGCGCCAGCCTTTGCCGCCTTTGCCATAATCATGGTCAGGTAAAAAGGAACAACCAAATATTCTACGAAGAATCGGCTGAAGCGTGACCCAGTGCATCCATGAATTGAAACCTTCCTCGCCTGTTCTAAAGCCAATCGAAGCGATCTTATCTAACCAAAATTTTTGGTTTTCTGTTAAAGCGCGCTGAAAATTCTCAGGCGTATCAAAACGATTAAAAATATCTTTGGCCTGGCCTACGTTCGTAGCGATTCCGATCGCCATAATATAATCTATGCTCGCGCCAGCTTTTAAGGTGACTTCTTTAAAACGCAAAGCTCCCACAGCTTCCTTACCATTGAGATCATCGCTTCCTAACATCACGGGTTTAACATTGTTCAACACTGCCTCGGGGGCTAACAGCGAACCGCCCTCTCCATAAAAACTGTCAACCGTAGGAAAAGAACCAACCACCCCATTACCCTTGCCTTGCGCACCAAAAACAAAATAGACCGTCTCGATTTCCTTATGCCCTTCTTCATTAAAAGCCATGGTTGGCTTGACTACCACACCTTCCTTGGTCTGTTCAATGCGATTAAGCAACGAAGTGACTTGTTCGTGGTCATGTTTATTAGCCAAAGAACGACCAAAAATAGGAATAACTCCCGTGGGAGTCACAGTAATACTTTTACGCGAGATGTTTTTGATAGTGATTTTGATGAGTTCTACGGTTTCATTGCTGCTCGGTACAAAATTAACCGAGGTCAGAGATAGACCTGCTTTTTTGTGTGTACGTTCAAGTTTATGCCATAAAGGTCCAACTGAAACAACCGCAGAGTTTGGTGTGCTTTCTTGAGCTAACGAATAAACACCCTTGCCCTTAACAGCTACAAAGAACTCACGTACGGGATAGCGTAAATCTTCCCTGGAAGCTGGTTTGGTTAGATAATGATATTTATCGAGTTTAATGTCGCCACTTAAAGAAGGGCTAATGGCAGACTTAAGGCCATGGGCATCGCTACCACACAAAGGCGCATAAATGCCTTTAATAGCACAAGCTTCTTTAGAGGTAAAGCTAATGCCATCACTTTGAAATTGATAAAAACTGCTGGATTTCATAATCGCATAAGATATCAGAACTTAGCCGTTAAGTAAATAGGTAAGAAGTTCATTAAATGGTAGGATTACTACTAATAAGAGGCTGAATTTTCATGAATTTAATATCATCAAATTCTAGGCCACTTTCCCACATACTGGTATTGGCAGGTTTGCTCCAAACAATCTTTCCATTTAAAACCAAGGGGGTTGCACTATTGGGGATATCTACCTCAAGCGTGACTCGATCATTAAAGAACATCCGATCACGGGTCAGAATATTAACTCCTGAAGCAGAAGCATCTCTTAAGAAAACATCACGGCCAAAATCTCCACGCGTGTCTTTAAATTTAGCGGGAAAACGGGCATGAAAACGTTCGTATATACGGCGTTCGTTGTTATTATCCATAGTGTCTCTTTTTGGGGGTGATGTCCCATAGTTCACTTGTACCGATTGGCACTTATGTCCTTGGGATGAAACACTTTATAAACTTTACTTTGATTGAAAATAACGATCTAATCTTTTAGGGGACCCTGATACAACTTCATCATAATTTAGTCCCACTCTGTAATTATCTGAATCAGAAAGCCTTCGGATCCACTTAACGGTTCCGATCACTAAAATAGGGTCCGTATCAGGCTTTAACTGAATTTCAATAGCAATTTTTTCATTAATACTATGAGGATGTGACGAAATAAAGCCAATTCCATGACGGCTAATATCAATAGTTTGGGTATTATCGAAAGCGGACGATTCTTTACTTTCAACAGGAACAAAGCAATTACGACGATTTTCACCACGTTTGTTTGATGGGGATGGCATAAAATTGTTCCTTAACTATATTATATTGCTTGGGTTATGGGGTAACGCTTTCAAACTATTACTAGTATAAAACTTATCTTTTAAAAGGCAAATAAAAATATAAAATAATTTTGTAACGTAACTATATAAAAATAATGGTCTTAGGGTGGTGCTTAATTCCAGTTTATTAAGATTATAATAAATTCTTTCTATTCCTTTGATTAAAATTTGCTAAATGTTATACTAAAAACCATGGCTGAACAAAAAGAAAGTAACAAATCATCCCAGTTAAGCTTAGAAGCCTACAACAAAGTCAAGGAAAAGCGAGCTCAAAGCCGACTTAAGCTCCATTTTCCTTTGGGCGTCAAAATTTTTCTCGTTTTGCCATTTTTATACTTCGTATTTTTGATCGCTTACTATCTTTTATACGTCCGATTCGCCACCAATCATTAATCTATGACTATTACCGATATTATTACACTCGCCCTATCTATTTTTCTTATATTTAGAGGCGCATCTAGGGGCTTTCTTGCTTCTTTATTAGGTCCTATTGCGTTAATTCTAGCTACTGTTGTTAGCTACATCTTCTATCAGTGCACTCAAAACTTACTTATTAGCCTCTGTATTGGCTTAGCAGGTCCTTTTATATTAACCTGGGTTCTTCGAGCATTCCTTCATTCAGTGTCTGTTATGTCTAATTCCGTAGGAAAATATTCGCCTCTTAGCCGTGTGGCTGGAGCCTTGGTGACCTGGATCTGGGGAATGGCCATGCTTATTATCACAATCTTGTTACTCGCCATGGTTCCTCCTGTTAACAAACAACTCGATTTTCTCTATAAAGACGTCCACCTTTCCAAACTTTATCATGCGATCAAACCTCTAGATTCCGCAGCTATCGATCAATCTTCTGATACAGAAAATGAAGCAGCTTCGTTAGCTGAAGATCAACGTATTCAAGATATTGTCAAAGATCCTACTGTTGTGGATGCTATCAATCGTAAAGATTATTCTGCTCTTATCTCTAATCCCAAATTTGCAGCTCTTGTTCAAGATCCGGTTATGATGAAAAAAATGCTACGAATTTATCGGCAGATGATGAAAGAGCAAATGAGCTCTCAGACAGCCAATTAAAGACTTAAAATAAAACCATTTGCTTTTGGGTGGGATTACGAAAACTTGCGGTGGAAAGTGTAATACGGTTTTTGTTTAATCCTTCTTTACGGCAAGCCACATCAAATAAATCGGCAAATTGTTGGGCAAAAATCCCTTCCCCCTTCATCCGTCGACCAAATTCTGAATTATAAAGCGTGCCACCACGCAAAGAACGGATGCGATTTAAGACTTTCTCTTTTCGATCAGGAAAATATTCGCTCAGCCAATTTTCAAAAACATCTTTAACGGCATACGGCAATCTTAATACCGTGTAGCCTGCACCACGAACACCCAGCTCGGCACATTTTTTGATAATAGCTGGAATTTCATGATCGGTGAGGCCTGGAACAATGGGCGCCACATTCACAGTCACTGGCACACCAGACTTGGCAAGCGCTTCGATTGCTTTAAGACGATTCTCTGGCGTTGAGGCTCTCGGCTCCATGGCACGCGCAACTTTAGCATCCAAGCTCGTGACTGAAACTGTCACACAAATGCCATCATATTCGGCCATTTGTTTAAATAGATCAATGTCCCGAGCCACCAATTTATTTTTGGTAATAATTCCCACAGGATTACGAAAATCTAGAAGCACCTCCATACAAGCACGTGTAATTTGAAACTTCTTCTCGAACGGTTGATAACAATCCGTGACCCCGCTCATGACTACCACCTGCGGCCGCCATCGAGGATGCGCCAATTCTTTTTTTAAAAGCGAGGCAGCCTCGGTTTTGACAAATATTTTGCTCTCAAAATCCCATCCGCTCGATAATCCAAAATATTCATGTGTGGGACGAGCATAACAATACACACAGCCATGTTCGCAACCTCGATAAGGATTCAGACTGGTCTCAAAAAAGATATCAGGGCTATCGTTATAACTGATGATAGACTTGGAAGTGTCTTTGAAAAATTCTGTTTTAGGCAACGAATAGTCTTCATCCGAGACTTCCTCGTCACGTTCAAAAGAAATTTTCTCGAAGCGATTGGCCGGATTGACCAATGCCCCACGTTTGTGGAATTCTTGGGATTTTTTCATTTACCAATACAGAATTCTGAAAAGATGCTTTCCAGTAAGTCCTCATCAATATTACGGCCAAGGACTGAATCAAGATAATTCACTGCAGTTTTGACGTGTTCAGAAATAAATTCGATAGAAAGATCATCATCCATTAATCCCAAGGCGGCTTGTAGCTCCAAATGCGCTTGCTTAAAACTTTGGATGTGGCGTAGATTGCATAATAAAACTCCCTGACTGTCAATTGCATCACCTTGCCAAACAGATTTAATGATGGCTTCTTCAAGAAGGTCAAGTCCATCACCTTTAATAGCACAAACCTTGATGATCGTCTTAAAAGCAAGACCCGATGTGGCGAGCTTAGAGGGTAAATCATATTTATTAATGACAACGATACAATTACGGTCTTTGAGTTGATCCATTAGCAAGCGATCTTGTTCTTCAACTCCGGTGCTATTATCTAAGACCAACAAAACAAGATCAGCATTTTGAATATACAGATGACTACGTTTGATGGCTTCTTCTTCAATTAAATCTCGGGGTTCTAAAATCCCTGCCGTATCAATCAAATTCAAAGGAATCCCTTTGATTTGAGCTTCTTCCTCCAACACATCACGTGTGGTCCCTGCAATATGGGTGACGATGGCTCTTTGCTGCTTAAGAAGCGCATTTAATAGTGACGATTTTCCTACATTAGGTTTACCACAAAGCACAACGCGCATGCCTTCTTTAAGAAGACGGCCATTATTGGCCGTTGCTAGAAGTTTTTGAATCTGATCGTTCTCTGCTTCTATACGCTCGTAGATATCATCCTTGGCTTGCGTTTGAATATCATCTTCAGGAAAATTAATAAAAGCCTCTAAGGTCGTATACACATTCATCAAAGCTTCTCTAATATTAACAACCCTATTGGAAAGCTCACCTTTGAGTTGATTCTGGCTAACCCGTACAAAGCTTTCTGTCCTGGCTCGGATCACATCCAACACTGCCTCGGCCTGGGTTAGATCAATACGGCCATTTAAAAAGGCACGTTTGGTAAATTCGCCTGGCTCGGCCAAACGCGCACCAGCTTTTAATATCTCTTCTAAGACTAAACGGACCACTGCCCAACCACCGTGGCAGCTAATCTCAACCACATCCTCACCCGTATAACTTTTAGGGTTGCGCATCAAGGTCATTAAGACTTCATCGATGATTTCTACTGAGTCTTCCCCGAATGTTTCTATCGGGGATCTAGTCCCTGCGTGCTCTAGGTCCCCGACAACTGCTTTCGTGGACGACAAATGTTGCAACTTCTTTACCCATCCATAATGCACCGTGAATCCGCCAGCCTGGGAAGGCTTAGTTGAAGATTTAGGCTGAAAAATCTGATCAGCAATCTTTAAGGCTTCCTTACCAGAAATGCGCACGATACCAATTCCCCCTGAACCACTGGGAGTGGCAATGGCTGCAATCGTATCTTCTAGTCCTTTGTATTGATACATAAATGAGCACCTGACTTACGGAGGCCTTTTAAGGCCGACGTCAAGTCAGCCTGTGCGAATTTAAACAGTTTTGATTGCGACCTAGCAATCAAAATCGGTATTCTCTGGCCTCAGCTACGACAAATAGAGATCCTGTGACTACAATCACATCGTCTTTGTCAGCTTTTGATAGTGCAACAGTTAAAGCTTCTTTGACATTTTCTATAATTAAAACTTTCTTACCCGCAAAAATCTCTTGGGCTTCATCTTGAGTAAAACTATAGCTTCTTGGATGATTTGCCTTGGTCAAGATAACCATATCGCTGATAAGATTTAACGGTTCGCATACGGCTCGGATATCTTTATCAGCGGATAACCCAAGGATAAGAATAACCCGTCGAGATCGATATTCATCCAAAATAGTTTTAGCTAAAGCTTCGCTCGAAGCGGGATTATGGGCTCCATCAACAATTACAATAGGCTTTTGTTTAATGATTTCAAATCTGCCGTGCCAGCGTACTTGCTTTAAACCATCTGCGATGGCTTCTTTACTGACCACAACTCCCTGTTCTTGTAATAAACGGATGACTTCAAAAGCGCAGGCTGCATTGACCAATTGATGTTCGCCTTTAAGAGCGATACTTAATTGCTTATATTGCATCGGATGAACAACACAAGGAACAATCCCAAATTTCTGACAGCGGTCTTTAAGAACTCCCATTACGGTTTCTTTTTGTGGAGCCAGGACTACCTGCTGTTTAGGGCCTTTAATAATCCCTGCTTTTTCTTGGGCTATCTTTTTAAGCGTATCACCTAGAATATTTACATGGTCCAAACTAATGGGCGTGATCACAGCGATTGCTGAATCAAAGACATTGGTGGCATCAAGTCTGCCACCTAAACCAGTTTCAAGAATTGCAAAATCAACTTCTTTGTCGGCAAAATATTTAGCTGCAATAATGGTTAGTGTTTCGAAATAAGTTAGGAACTCTCCTCTGCTCTCAATAGCTCCAGCCACTGGACGAACGAGTGCAATCAATTTCGCTAAATCTTCGTCGATAATAGAACCACTGAAATCATCACTCGAGCGCAGATTATTCTTATCTAAAATACGGATGCGCTCATTGACGCGGTGTAGATGCGGTGATGTGTAAAGCCCTACCTTGAATCCTGCATGCGCTAGAATACTTGCCAGCATGGCACAGGTTGATCCCTTGCCCTTGGTACCTGCCACATGAATGATCTTCAAATTCTTCTGAGGATTACCCAGCATCTGCAAAGCAACGCTGATACGGTCTAAATTAAAATCTTTGACGCTAATTTTATTTAAATAAAATTCAAAATTATTCAGTGAATCAAGATACGGATGGGAAAAGAGGGTTAACATAAGCACCCTTACCTTCAAAAGGTCTTAATGTTTAAAATGACGAATTCCTGTTGTGACCATGACGATCTTACGCTTGTCTGCTTCTTTGATCACATGCTCATCACGGATCGAACCACCAGTTTGGATAATAGCACTGACACCAGCCTTGCTAGCTAAGGTCACGGTATCTTCCATAGGTAAAAATGCGTCGGATATTAGGATAGAACCTTTGGAGTTTGTTCCTGCTTTTCTAATCGCATGAAAGGCTGAATCGACACGGCTGGTTAAACCCGCCCCGATACCAACGGTAAGTGTGCCTTTGACTAAAATGATCGCATTGCTTTTCACATGCTTCACAAGCTTCCAGCCAAAAATCATGGCTTCGATCTGGGACTTGGTAGGTTTCAATTTAGAAACCACTTTTAGGTCTTCGGTTTGAATCTGACGATTATCTTTATCTTGCAAGAGCAAGCCTCCTGAGACCTTCTTATAATCGTATTTCTCTTCAGGAATGCCGTAAATATCTAACTGCAGTAACCGTAGGTTTTTCTTTTCGCTGAGCAATTTAACCGCAGCAGCCTCAAATTCAGGTGCAATCACGCATTCCATAAAACCACTTTTGATAATCGCCTGGGCAGTTTTTACATCCACACTACGATTTAAACCGATCACTCCCCCAAACGCTGAAAGACTATCACAGTTAAAAGCTTTTTTGTAAGCAGCTTCCAGGGTTTTATCTTGAGCAACCCCACAAGGATTATTGTGTTTGATAATGACAGCAGTTGGTTTATCGAAATCACGGACGATATCAACCGCCGCTTGAAGATCTAAGTAATTATTAAAAGACAACTCCTTACCATGCAACTGTTTGAGAGCTGCTAGGCCCAATTTTTGTTTGGCTTCAGCATAAAATGCAGCTTTTTGATGCGGATTCTCGCCATAACGCAAATCCTGGACCTTAGTAAAGGCCAACTGGGTATCTTTAGGAAAATCTGAAAAAGAATTATCAGCCTTTAAACGATTGTTTAAGAAATTATGAATGACCCCATCATATTGAGATGTGCGTTCAAAAACTTCAATAGCAAGATTGAGCAACACTTTATCGGAAAGAATACCGCTATTATTTTGCAGTTCTTTAAGAGTGGCTTCATAGCGGTTGGGATTACAAATCACAGCCACACTTTTATAGTTCTTAGCCGCTGAACGCAACATCGAAGGTCCACCAATATCGATATTCTCAATAGCATCTTCTAAGGTGACATTTTTCTTTTCAACGGTTTTTTCAAATGGATAAAGATTAACCACCACCATGTCAATGGGCTCAATGCCATGACCTTTGATTTGCTTCATGTGGTCTTTGTTATCGCGAAGCGCTAAAAGTCCGCCATGGATCTTAGGATGCAAGGTCTTGACCCTGCCATCCAACATTTCAGGGAAACCTGTATAATCGCTAACTTCAGTAACTGGAATATGATTGGAACGTAATAATTGGGCGGTGCCACCCGTGGAAAGGATTTCTACACCTAATTTATGAAGACCTTTAGCAAAATCGGCCAGTCCAGTTTTGTCGGAAACAGAAATGAGAGCACGTTTGATTTTGATCATAAAAATAGAAGCGGACTTTGAAGGTCCGCCCTAGAGACTAAAGGTACTAAAAACTATCTACCGCCAGTACCTTTTTTACGTTTTTTATCGGAAGGCTTGGAATAAAAACGGCGTTCTTTTAGTTCTACTAAAAAGCCGTCTTTTTGGCATTGCTTTTTAAACTGGCGCATGGCCTTCTCAAAACTGTTTTTGTCGTTAATCTTAACTTCTAACATGCGAGACTCAACTCCTTAAATAAAACGGTTTGTAAAAGTGCGGCTATTATAGTACGAAACCCTAAATTGTCAAATTTTAGTACGTAGGGTCTACGTAGGTATACAGCTCGCCTGCAAAGTTCTTAAGCACATAGCGGCCGTTGGAATGAGAGACCATATAATCCGGTGACACGGGGATTTTACCGCCACCACCTGGCCCATCAATGACATAGGTTGGAACTGCATATCCCGTGGTATGACCCCGCAGGTTCTGGATGATATTGATACCTGTCTCAACCGTAGTACGGAAATGTTTACTGCCCACGATTGGATCGCATTGGTAAATATAGTAAGGACGTACGCGAATCTTCAATAATTCATGGAACAATTTCTTCATCACAGCTGGAGAATCGTTCACGCCGCGTAAAAGTACCGTCTGGCTGCCCATTGGAATTCCTGTATCAGCAATCATATTGCAGGCATGTTTCACACGAGGTGTCACTTCATTGGGATGATTAAAATGCACGCTCATCCAAATGGGTGAGTATTTCTTAAACATAGCCAACAACTCTGGCGTTATGCGCTGTGGCATGGTCACGGGAATACGTGTTCCAATACGCACGAATTCAACGTGAGGAATAGCTTTTAGTGATGAAATTAGAAATTCCAAGGTTCTGTCGGCCAAAGTTAAAGGATCACCACCTGAGATCAGAACATCTCGGATTTCTTTATGTTCACGAATATAATTTAAAGCTGGTTCATAGGTGGACAAGTTTAAGGTGTGATTACCATCCCCGACCATACGTGAACGTGTACAATAACGGCAATACATCGCGCACATTTCATTGACCAAAAACAACACACGATCGGGATAACGATGCACCAACCCCTTGACTGCGGAAGAACCTTCTTCACCGCAAGGATCGAGCAATTCTTCAGGAGCTGTTTCAAATTCATGACCTTGTGGAACTGACTGTAAACGAATTGGACAATTAGGATCATTAGGATCAATGATCGAGGCCCAATACGGAGGAATCGACATGGTCAATTTATCTCCAGCCCCTTCAATCCCTTTGATTTCATTAGGTGTTAATTTAAAAATTTTATTGGCCATATCCAAGGTGCGGATACGGTTACGAATCTGCCAACGCCAATCTTCCCAATCCGCATGTGTGGCTCCAGGAAATAAGGCAAGAACCCTTTCTTCTTGGGCTGACAAAGGAATATTGGGACGAGAAGAACCTACTTCTATATTATTTTCAAGACCTGTAGTTTTGGTCATTTAGCTAAAGCCTCCTGGGCCTCTAAAAGCCCGTATCGAGATAAAGCAAATCCAAGAATCTTGTTAATCAACTGATTGTATGTTAACCCATGAGCTTTCGCACACATGGGAAAAACTTCCGAAGGGCTAAGGTTTGGCAAAGGATTGATTTCCAAAACAAAGGGATTACCCTTTTCATCAACCCTAAAATCTACTCGCCCTAAATCACGGCATTCGATTGATTTGTAAGCAGCAATGGCAACCTCCTGCAATTTCAAAGCCATGCTCTTTTCAATTTGCGCAGGACAAATATATTGTACACTTTTTGCTACAATATGCTCATAAGAATAAAATTCATTGCCCATATTGGTATTGCCAGCAACTGCATATTGTACGACGGGTAAGGCAATTGGATTCGCATTTCCAATGACAGCTACTGTAAATTCTGTGCCTTTGATAAATTGTTCACACAAAGCAGGTTGTTTGTAGACCTTGCAAATCTTTTCAACCTCGGTTTGTAATTGTTGCAAATTTTCAACGCGTGAATTTTTGGTAATCCCTTTGGATGTTCCTTCCTGGGAAGTTTTTACAATCAAGGGATAACCAATGGTATTTAACTTCTTCAAATCATCATGCAATGTCGCTTCAAAAAATTTACCTGTTGGCACGCCATCAGCTACCCAACATTTCTTAGCTACAGCTTTATCTAAGGTCACCCCTAAGGTCAAGGCATCAGCCCCACTAAAGGGAATATTAAACATTTCTAAGATATTAGGGATTTGGCTTTCACGATTACGGCCACGATGGCCTTCGGCGATATTAAAAACCAAATCAACTTCAAGGCCTTTATTGATCGCAGCTAATAATTTACGCGCATTACCAATACGAACGACTGTATGCCCAGCACTTTCAAAAGCATCACTCAGAGCATCGACGGTTTCCATACCATCGAGCTCAGCTGTGGCATCAACGGGATCATCATCGTTCTTGACCCAATCTGTTTTTAAATCATATGTAAGACCAATAATTTTGGGCATATTTACCTAAAATTTAACAAATTTTCCACGAGTTTCATTAAAGAAAACATGTTTTTTTAACATGCACAAAAGCAAAAGTCAAGTGTAGATTCCTGAGGAACTTACAGCTTTTCTTTATATTTGCTCCAGGCAATGGATATGAGCTCTTCTAACACATCATCAATGGTGATCACGCCTTGCAAAATATCTTCACGATTAAGCACAGGGATTGAGGAAAACTTATAACGCTCCAGAAGAATAGCTACATGCTCCATATCATCGTCGGTGTAAACATAGGCATCTTCAGAATGGCAGGTTTTAATTAAAGGGGCGTCTAAAGGTTCATTAACAAATCTTCGAACCGAAGTGGTGCCTAAGTATTTTTGATTTTCATCAACAATGTAAATAAAATACGCGTTAATTGGAGCATTGGCATTTTCTTTAACCTTACTCCAAGCATCGGCGACCGTAGCATCTTGTTTTAGAAATAAATATTCCACCGTCATCAAACCACCCGCTGAATCTGAAGAGAAGCCTAGCAATTTACGCAGTTTCTTACTGGTCTCTGTTTCCATCAAACGCATCAACTGCTGCGAGTGCTCTCGAGGCATGGTCTTAAGCAAATCGGTCGCTTCATCAGCTGGAATATTTCCCACCAACTGGGCTGCTTCAGGTTCTTCAAGTTGTTCCATTAGCTCGTGTTTGGCTGTCAAAGACATGTCGGCAAAGACCTTGCTTTGCATGGTTGCTTCAAGAGATTTAAATAAGGAAGTCCGCGCAAAAATATCCAAATCCTGCATCATCTCAGCTAAGGCAGCCGATGGAATACGAGCAAGTTTGCTTTTGCTAACATCCATGCGAACAACACTTTTTAATCGACCTAACTTAGGTAGAACCTGAGTATTTTTCCAAGGCACAAGATTATCTTCTCTTAAATAACCAGCCTGGGGTCTGACAATTCGAATGAATTGATCAACCACAAAGGTCCATTCTAATCGGCGGACCAAGGCGCGCAAGCCCACATCCACATGAGCAGCATACAATTGGTTCTCTACTCTTAATAAATGAATATCATTCACACGTTCGACCTTATGATTATCGGTATCAACGATCTGTTGATCGAGAACATCTCTTTTGAGGGTAAAATCACAGCGTTGAGGGCGTCTCTGAAACTGTACTTGGGCTTCTTCAAGTTTGAGGCGCACTTCGCTTTCAATATAGGCAGTATCTTCCCAGGAAATAATAGCGTATTCTTTAGGCAGCGATCCACGCCTAACAATCAGATGTGTAGCTTTTGGATAAATATCACCCTGAGGATTCATGGCGATGTCATGCAAAGCACCAACCCACTGGCCGCGGTTATCCAATACATCCAATCCTAATATTTCTGAGAAATTGACGAATAACTTCACCGACTTACCCCCACTCCATTGCGTTCACATATATGATTGATCGGACATTTAGAACAAAGCGGCGAAATGGGTTTACAGACATTCTGCCCCCAAGTCACCAACATGGCATTATAGTCAATCCAATATTGCGTAGGCAATTTCTTACGCAATTCAAATTCGGTGTCGTGAGGATTCTTTGTCTTCACATACCCCAGTCGATTAGAAATTCTGTGGACATGGGTATCCACGCAAACACCCAATTTACCAAAGCCTTCGGTCAAAACCAAATTCGCTGTTTTACGCCCCACTCCTTTTAACGTCAAAAGTTCATCGATAGTATCAGGCACTTGCCCGTTAAAACGATCGAGGAGATCCTGGCAAATTCCTTTAAGTCGGTGGGCCTTGGTTTTATAAAACCCTACGGGGTAAATTAATTGTTCAATTTCTTTGACTGAAAGCTTCAGTATGCCTTCGATGGTATCTGCTCGGGCAAATAATCGTTCACTAGCTGGAAGGGTTGTTTCATCTTTAGTCCGAAGACTTAATAAACAAGAAACTAAAACAAGAAAAGGGCTTTTAAATTTTTTTCCGACTAATGTTACAGAAGGATCAGGAAGATCCTTCATAGCTGCTTTAAGAAGTTTGATGGTTGGGGCAATCTTTTGATTAGTAAACATATCCCATTTCTTCAAGGGAACTTCTGTCTTCACGCCAATTATCCTTGGTCTTAACAAACAATTCAAGAAAGACCTTACCACCAACTAATTCTTCTAAATCAATCCTGGCTGCTGTACCTGCCTCTTTTAAGACATCGCCTTTTTTGCCGATGACGATTTCTTTTTGCGAGTCACGCTCAACCCAAATGACCGCACGAATATGTAAAGTCTTGCCTTTACGTGGTGCCACATGTTCAATCATAACAGCAATGCTATGGGGAATTTCCTCTCTCATCTTTAAAAAAAGTTTCTCGCGGATCAAATCAGCCATGGCCATACGTTGAGGCAAATCAGTGATGATATCTTCAGGATATAGCATGGGTCCTTCTGGTAAATTCTCAAAAAGCACATCAATCAATTTAGTGACATTCGTACCCTTAAGTGCAGATAAAGGAAATAAAATCAAATCATCCATTTCACTCATGGGCTTGCCGCGCATTTCTTCCCAAAGTTTGATGTAATCGGCAATATACTTCCCCTTACCTAAGTCCACCTTGTTTAAGCCCACAATGATTTTCTTTTTAGAGTCTTTTAACTGCGTAATGACTCCACGTTCTTCAACCCCTGTATGATCATAGGTGTCAACTAAATGAATAAGAACATCCACATCATGCACAGCCCCGCTGACAGCGCGACTCATATACTTATCTAAAGAGTCGCGACCAATGTGAAAACCTGGCGTATCAATAAAAATAATCTGTCCTCGCTCATCGGTATAAATCCCACGGATTTGTCCTCTCGTTGTTTGAGGAACATTCGAGACAATGGAAACTTTCTCGCCAAGAATGGCATTTAATAACGTGGACTTGCCCACATTCGGTCGACCAACAATAGCAACGGTTCCGCATTTACCCATTTATTTTCCTTTTCTATACCACAACACAGCAATAACAACACCGGTGAATAAAACGAGATTAACAATATTAAATGAACGCCAAACAATATCTTGTGAAGTAAAACCTGAAGGCGCCATCAACAAACAACAAATCCATACGCCCATGACCCAACTGATGGAAATATCCGCTGAGGAACGTCGTTTGACGATCTTAACAATTAAGGGAATATTAAATAACGGCATTACAATTGAGGCTACTAGTCCAATTTTCTGAAATATTTCCATATTAATTTCTGCCTTTTTGATATTTGATCACAACAACTAAAACAATGGATAACATCACCACATTCACGATATTAAAGGCTATGGCTAATTTATTTCCTACTATAAAAGCACTGGGAGTCATCAACACTGATGCTAACCACAAACCCCAAATCCACATTAGAGAAATGTCTTCAGAAGATTTTCTTTGAATGATCCTCATGATCAATGGAATATCCCATAAGGGTAACATGATCCCGGCCCAAAAACCAATCGTTTCCCAAGTGGTCATTAGGACACCGACATAAATTTAACGAGGGTTTTCATTCGAGCTTCAATGTCACGCATGGTCAAATGAGCGGTACAGTCCATTCCAAATCCTTGAACATTAAAAGAAGCAACGGTGGTTGCATACAGCAGTGCTTTGCGCAATGTTTTTTCATCGCTACGTCCTGCCTTACTTAAATATCCCATCAATCCACCTGCGAAGGTATCGCCTGCACCGGTTGGATCCAAAACCTTCTCTACGGGGTAGGCTGGAAAAGAAAACATAAACTTATCGCTATAAAAAAGAACACCGTGTTCACCCTTTTTCACTACAATCCATCGTGGACCCATCTGTCGCAAGCGACGAGCAGCCATGATCAAGTTGTTTTCTCCCGTTAAGGCACGCGCTTCACCATCATTAGCCACAAAAAGATCAACCTTCTTCATGAGCTTTTTCAAAGATTTTTGTTTATGCGTGATCCATAGATTCATGCTGTCTAAACCAATCAACTGTGGCTTTTTTAAATGAGCCAATAATTGTATTTGCAAATCCGGGTCGAAATTAGCCAAGAAAATATTGGGCAAATGCTTTTGATGATCAGCGATGTACGGCACATAGCTTTCTAAAACACCCAATTCGGTCGCCAGAGTTAACGCTGAATTCAAATCACTTTTTTTATATTCTCCACTCCAGCGAAAAGTCTTACCGTTGCCAATCTTTAAAGAAGCCAAGTCGATGCCCTTAGCTTTTAAAAAGTTCAAATGTCGCTGAGGAAAATCTCCACCGACAACGGCCACTAGATGCACCTTAGTAAAAAGTCTGGCTGCCATCGAAAAATGAGCCGCCGAACCTCCCAACATATCTTTCTTAGCACCTGAGGGTGTTTTAACATGATCTAAAGCAACGGTTCCTAGAACAACTAAACTCATTTAATTCCTCCTTATTTGTACGGGCGGGGTAACCCCGCCCCTACGATTATTCCCCAATAATTTTAATCAAAATCCTTTTATCCCTGCGGCCATCGAATTCGCCATAAAAGATCTGCTCCCACGGGCCAAAATCTAATTTCCCCTTGGTAATGGCCACGGTCACTTCGCGTCCCATCACTTGACGCTTCAGATGCGCATCAGCATTGTCTTCACCTGTGTCATTGTGACGATATTGTCCTATGGGTTCATGTGGGGCTAATTTCTCGAGCCACTGATCGTAATCGTGTAGGAGACCTCGTTCATCATCGTTAATGTAGACCGAGGCACTAATATGCATCGCATTAACCAGACACAAACCTTCCTTGATTGCACTTTTATCAATGGCCGCTTGCACCTTATCTGTAATATTAATATATTCCCGACGTGTTTTAGTATGTACCCACAGTTCTTCGCGGTAGTGTTTCATTAAGGAATGGACGTCTCGGTTTAAGCTTTCTTTGAAGTTTTTCTTTTTTTCTCAACTTGGGCTAAAAATGTTTTAACCTGCTCATCTTTAAGCAGATTTTCTAAGTCAGCATCTTCGCGCAAATGTTGAAAATCATTATAACCCAGATCGATGGCTTTAGTTAAAGCTGCCAAGGCAAGACGTGTTTGGTTTAATAACGAATAGGAGCACGCTAGGTTATAAAATACAATGGCATCTTTGGGGCGTAGGCGGACAAGTTTTAAATCGACCTCAAGACCCTTTTGCCAGAAGCCTGCCCTCGTATACATGTCTCCCAAGGCAATCAAGGCCTCAATGAAATTAGGCGCATCTTTGAGGATATTTTCTAAAAAAGCGATTTCAAACTCGATATCATCTTTTTTCTTGGATACTTTAGGCGTATGTTCTTTTCTCACCTTTGACCGCTCCTTCTATTTTGTTGAAGATATTTTTCAATACGCACAACAGCTTCTTTTAAATTTTCATAACTTGAAGCATAGGAAATACGCACATGGTCAGCGCCGGATTGACCAAAAGCCACCCCTGGGACCAACGCTACCTTTTGTTCTTTTAATAAATTCTTAGCAAAATCCATCGAAGACTCTCCGGTTGATTTAATACTTGGAAAAACATAAAAAGCCCCTTGGGGTTTATGACAAGTAAGGCCAATATTATTGAGGGCATCCACAATAAAATCACGTCGACGATGGTATTCTTTCTTCATTAACTCTGTATCTTTACTGCCACTTTTTAAAGCTTCAATAGCAGCCATTTGACCAGTGATGGGGGCACAAAGAATCGTGTATTGATGGATCTTAGTCATAGCTCCAATAATATCTTGAGGACCGCAAGCATAACCAATACGAAATCCTGTCATAGCATAAGCCTTTGAAAATCCATTGAGATAAACCACCCTGTCTTTCATCCCAGGCAGACTAGCTAAAGCAGTATGATCAAAGTCATAGGTCAGTTCATCATAAATCTCGTCACTAATCACAATCAGATCGTGTTTTTTGATGATCTTAGCTAAAGCCTCAAGCTCTTTTTTCGTATACGAAGCCCCTGTTGGATTAGCTGGATAACCCAAAAGTACGCCGCGAACTCCTTTGGTTACAGCAGCTTCTAATTGTTGAGGAGAAATTTTAAATTGTGTTTTAATATTGGTCGGTAAATAGACCGGCTCTCCGCCTGCAAGCTCTACCGATGGACCATAAGCCACATACGAAGGTTCTGGAATTAAAATCTTCTCTCCAGGATTTAAAATAGCTCGCATGGCCAAATCTAATCCTTCCGAAACCCCCACCGTGATGAGCGCTTCTTCCTCAGGATCATAAGCGAGTTTATGACGATTTTTTAGGAAATTGGTAATTTCTCGACGAAGCTCAATCATCCCCTTGTTCGAAGTGTAGGAAGTAAAACCACTTTCGAGCGACTGGATGGCACGCTCGCGCACATGCCAAGGCGTAACGAAGTCTGGTTCTCCTACTCCAAGCGAGATCACATCCTTCATACCGAGCACTAAATCAAAGAAAGCCCTGATACCTGAGGGGGCCAAAGCATCGACTTTTTTAGAAATTCGCATCTTAAATCCCATCTAAAAACTAATACGAAATATTTTGTCTTTTTTCGTCTTTGGTGTGTTTTAAAATTTGGCCTTCTTCCTTATATTTTTTCAGAAGAAAGTGTGTGGCTGTTTGCCGTACATTCGGCATAGAAGAAAGTTTGGCCGCCACAAAATCAGCTACCGTTTGAATATTGTGCCCTTCGACCACAACCAAAAGATCATACCCACCTGAGACCAGATAACAGCTTCTGACTTCAGGGAATTCATAAATTCTTCGGGCAATATTATCGAATCCAACATCTTTTTGTGGCGTTATAGAAACTTCTATTAAAGCCCTAACGATTGATGAAGCCGCTGTGGTTGTTTTACGCATACACGTACTCCTATTTTGTTTTCTTTGGAGAACCTTTAGTCACATTAAACCTACGCTCAAGTCTTTTCACTTGGGTTTTTAGCAGAGCAACATTTTCTCCAAAAATGGAAATTTTCTGACGAAGTCTGGCGTTTTGGCTATCGAGTTGAACCATCTGCTTAAGCAATTGTTTGTTAGTCTTATTTTCGCTTAAGCCTTTGGCTTGTGGACTATTTAATTGACTTAACTGCGTATCAAAACCCTTGATTTTATCTTCTAGTTCCTTTTTTCGTGCCATCAGCTGCTGGTAACGCTGCAAACCAGCCTGGGTATTATCACTATTAAATTGTTTTTGTAAATCTTCTTTTTGTTGGCGCAAGGATTGCACTTTTTCCTCTAAAACCTTGATTTGTTGCTCGTCTACCACTGGCGGCATGGCTGCTGCCCCCATGCGTTGAAACTCTAACTCTTTAACCTGGCCTTCTAGAGCTGTTTCTTGTTCTTTATGTTTTTGAAATTGCT
Source organism: uncultured Planctomycetales bacterium (assembly GCA_964583975.1). Lineage (GTDB taxonomy): Bacteria > Omnitrophota > Gorgyraeia > Zapsychrales > Fredricksoniimonadaceae > JACQCF01. Next base: position 9,531 of record CAZOXU010000017.1, on the reverse strand, counting down.
GCTTTAAACCAATCATTTCCGCATCATCTTCGGTGATTTCTTGCTGCTTAAGCACTTGCTGCATCTTGGCTTCTAGGCCATCCTGATTTCTTTTTAACTGCAAATCAGAAATTCTTAGCCTCTTCAATTGAAGTTTTTGCTCAGCAGATTCGAGTTCCTTATTTAAATTAAGCAACTGTTCATTGAAAACTTTTAATTGTTCTTTCTTGGCCTTAATCTGCTCTGCGAGCTCATCGACCTTCATCTCTTCATTGCTACGACCATGTCTTTTTTTTAAGAATTCGCGCAAATCTTGGTTTTTAGCCTGCCAACTGCGGATGGTTTCTTGTTTTTCCTTGTATTCTCGGATCAAAGCTTCTCGCTCAGCCATCAACTTGCTATTCTTGCCCATCAAGGCTTCGGTTTTAGCTTTGATAACATCTAAGGTCAATATCCATTCAGGAGCATTCGGGCCAGCGGCATGTGAAGCACTGTAAAAAGCATGGGAATAATAAGGTTGTGGAGCTGCTGGGGCTGATGAATCCGCCTGAGCCAAGGCAGAGGCTGCCCCCAGAATAAAAACCGATGTTAAATAAAAAACATACTTTTGCATATGCAGTAATTATACTGGCAAGTTTTTACCGGGGCAAGGGCGAACGATGTTTTTTAATACCTAAAAATTCTCGCAAATCCCCCATCCCAAGAGACAAAGGTGTAATATTAATAATGACCGGAACAAATCCTGGAACGTTTTGGAATTTTTGTAACATGGCAGGGTCGATATTAAATTTAATCTCCCCTCCATTCGTAACCTCTAAATTCATTCGATCTGAATTTAAATCAATACCCCCCACATCATTCTTACTAAATTTATTAACATCCATGGCTGCATCAACTACAAAAGAATTTTCAATTATCCTTGCTTGCTTACTACCAACTTCTGAAAGAAAAACCTTTGCTTTCGCTTCTAAACCATCCGCCATGAATCTGTCTGCCATATCTTTCAAAACCTTCTCTGGCTCGATCAGATGGTCCAAAACTAATTTCAACAATTGTTGCTTACCTGTTAATTTCTTTTCATCGAGAATCTCATCTTTGACCTGCTTGCTCTTTTCCTGGGATACCTTCTTTTTATACTCATCGGGCACCTCACTCCAATCAATGAGTCTCAGCTTTGAATTATAGACACTGATTTTATTCCCTAATGGATGAGCTCCCATAAATCGTTTAATAGCATCATCACTGACGCTGGTGGCAGAAAAACTTAATTCGAAGAGAAATTCCAATCCTTTTAAATATTTTAATCCAGCATCAGTCACATCTGTGTTACTTAATCTCACCCATCGTAAATTAACAAGAGATCCTAAATTCTTAAGCGCTTCATCCGTCACATTCGTGCCGGTAAGATCCACTGCTCGTAAACCACTTAAACCTTTTATAAATTTCAATCCTTCATCACTGACAGCGGTTTGATTCAAATCTAAACCTGCTACATTCCTCAATCCCGAAATCTTACTTAGTTTCCGATCAATATCCTTATCTTTTATTCCTGACAATTTAAGCTCTATTACTTGTCCGCCCTCTACATCCCTAACAATTATTCGTCGAACAACTTCATCATCTTTCGTTACCCCTAAATCCCGCAACAAGTCCTTGGCTACTTCAATTTGCTCCTCTAGACTTAATTCACTGTCATTCTTGACACCTTTCCAGGTAATCGTTCTTGCAACAGTCTGTCCGTCGCCTGCAAATACCATTAGATTCTTACTGTTGGGATGATTTCGAATAAATTCCATAATTTCTTCATCCGAAATCCCGGTTGCAATCAAATTCAATTCTTTTAAATTAACGAGACTGTTTAAAAATTTCAAGCTCTTCAGATTTAATTTAGTGTTAAAGAAATCTAATTTAACCAATTTCTGAAAACCTTTTAAAACCGACAAATAATCACTTCGAAGCTCAACATTCCTAATATTTAATTTTCCCAATCTCTTCAATCTTTTCATTCGAATACCCATATCTATAAAAAGAGTTTTATTCTGACCTAAATTCTCTATATCTATTGAAAGATTTCGATCATCTCCTACTGTAACCCTCTGTTCGTTAAACCCTAATTCCTTCACTAATTCTTTAGCTTCTTGAATCTGTTCATCAAAAGAATATTCTTCAAACAAATAAGAAGTTTTACCCTCTTGCACTGAATATCTCACATTTCCAGGGCTTGGCTTTAACCCCAATATTGCAGCTATTTCATTTTGAACCCTAGTTTCTACACTTTCTGTTGTTATAAACCAGACATTCTGCTTTCCATCTTTTTCCTCAACCTTCATCTCATAGCTCGTTGGATCTATGGAGTACAAAGTCATTAGATTGGCTTTTACTACATCAAAATACTCCCTCACCCCCTGCCCCTTCTCTTGAGCAGAAACGGCAAGATGCCTTCTATATTTCTCAGGCACATTCTCCCACCGTGTACCAAAACCTTCGAATCTAACAACGAGTTCCTTTCCATTAGGATGAGAACCAATCAGTTTTAAAATTCCATCATTCGTGACCTGGGTACCATCAACGTCCAATAGCGCTAAATTTGACAAACCAGTCAACTGCTGTAAACCAGCATCATCGAGATTAATATTTGTAAGTTTTAATTCTTGCAAACTCGTTAATCCACGAATTCGGATTAAGTTTTTAGGGTCGATTAATCCGTGTAAAGAAAGTTTGACAATTTTATTTGTTGTCGGATTAATCAATAATCGCGCACTAATACGCTCTTCTCCTTCTAGGCCCAAATCTTTCAACAATTTCCTTGTTGCTTCAACTTGTTCTTCGAAGGTAAGAGGATCATAAATCCATTTTCCTTGCCCAGATCGAAATTTCAGCCCCAAATATTTCTCACAAGCTGCAAGCACGAAAGGTATTGATTCTTGAGGCCATTCTACTTCCCTGTTTGGTAAGACTTCAACACCACCACTCTCCAACATCTCAAAATTTATATTATTTTTCAAAAATGGATATTCTTGCCCTAAATAATTTTTTAATTCTTCAATATAAGCTTCCATACCGACCTTAGGGAGCGTTTCTTGCGAACCTTCATTATCTGGTTGCTCGCCTTCTATTTTTTCATCCAATACAATTGATCGCGCAAGTTGATAAGCATAAAGACCTTCTACCTTTCGTTGAATATCTTCCATATTGACTAATTCATAAGAATCCTTAAGTAAACGGGCTCGAAGGTCTCTGAGAACATTTTCTTGATTGGTCTGACTGGCACGACCAAGAACATTCTTCAGATCTACCAGACTAGAAATTTCTTCAATATAAGAAGTGTCCGATGTATAAACCGTCACTTTGAATCCTTGCTCAAACAGAAATTCAAATGTTTCTTCCAAAATAGAGTTCCAACTCGCTTGTCCTCCTATCAAGACAATATTTTTTAAAACCCGTTGGGCAACACCCGCATTTTTAACGTATCCCCGCGAAGGATCCTGCACAAAGCCTTCTAAATCCAACTCGCCTTCTAATCCACGTTGAATATCAGGAGATGTTTTTATTTGAATAAACGTATCCAAGGCCTGCATCAACTCTCCTTGAATTTTGCTGCTAACATATTTCATTCGTGCAAGCCGATCTTTAGAAACCCCGCCAGTTAAGGCGATTTTCTCCTTTTTAACTTCTTTAGGCATAACTGGACGAGGATCAGATTTCTCCATGGCTTTCTGCCCGTGAACATCTGCGCCATGGCGTCGGCCAATCTTTTTCTTGCCCCCTAATGCCCGACCACCCCTACCCAGAGATTGGCCACCCTCATCTTGAGATCGACCTTCACCGGTAGTATCCATCCTTTTTTTATTACTCGGCCAATACTCTCGCACCCACATCCTGAATCGTCGTTTTAAATCATCCCACCAAGACTCTCGCTTAATCGTCTCAGGAATATCCTGTCGATAAACATTACGATTCTTTAGCAAATCTTTAACAACGACTAAAACTTGATCAACCTTTTTTATGACTTCTGAATTAGGATCCAACTTTCGAATCTGATTAATTAAATCGACAACATTACCTGAATAGGACGGGTTCTCCAAAAGATCAATTATTTCCAGGAGTCGATCATCCAACAAAGAATCCACCACATTTAAATCCAGAGCGATTTCATCTAAAATTTTATTCACTCTTCGTTCTGCAGTTTGTTTTTTACTAGCTAATTTTTGGGCAAATGCCTTTTGTTTAGCTTCCAAGTCACCTGAGAAAGATTCAACTTTAGGAGCTTGTTCTTCTTCAACCAATTCAGGTCCGTTTAAATTGCGAGCAGCCTTTGCAGATCGTTGTTGTTCTTTCTCAATTTCATCTTCTGTTAAATCCTTTGTCTCCTGTTCTTCAAAAGGAATCCGATTAAAATCCGCCTCCATTGTTTTCCATAAAGCATCCGCTCGAAATTGCTGATACTGACGCTCTTGTTCATGATTAACCATTTCCTCTTTCGCAAAAGATTCTCCGAAAGCCCGTGCTGCCTCTAGGTGTTTTAAAGCTAAACGTACAGGGTTTTGCGCATAGAAAGAATCAAGAAAATCTGCGAATCTCCCTAGTTGAACTTGGCGTTCTTGCTTTTGATTTTCTGGCGTTAAAATTGTATTTGCGTAAACCCACAACGTGTATTGAAACATCATGCGCTGATTCAAAGGTTTAACTGAACGACTCATCCATTGATCCAACATATTTGTATCAATTGTTACAGTCATTCTTAAGAAATCTTTTAACCCTTCGCCTGGCAAGCCCAATACGGAATGCGGAAATAAATAGCGGTGTGCTGTCTCATGCCGCAGGTCTTCTAAATCTTGCCATAATACACTCCCCCCATGTGAACGGGTTGTGACTGCATGGCTGGCCTCATGAAGCAATACCCCTTCCCATGAACCTGATTCAAGGCCTCGTGATCGAAGCGAGATCACATGACGCGCCTCCTCCCAATGCCCGCCTTCTTGGTTTTTATCTGCGCTGTCTTCCCAAATATCCACATCACTGTATAAACCGCCCATCAAATGCCACGCCATTTTCCTCATCATCTGAAACTTTCGTTGCTTAACTTTTTGAGCGTCTTCTTCATATTTCAATAAATCATCTGATGTTGGTAATTGTTGAATTTTAGAAAACTTATCTAAATACAATTGGTAAACTTTGCTAGCAAGACCTGCCACATCCTCACCAGGATTATCTTTAAGATTTTGTAACATTCTCTTAAAATCACGTAAGGTTGGATGATGCTCAGGATTTTCAATCTGGCTGCGTAGCCAGATATGGGCATTGACCACCAACTTAAGTTTGTCCTTACTAAAACTATCTTGGTAAATATAACCACGAGCAATCTGGGTTAGTTCTTCTGAGTTATAATTACGAAGACGTTTATAAATAACACGGTTCTGTAGAGCGCTAGAGAGTCGTTCACGTCCATGAAAATCAGTAGAGTTCATGGTCGCAATGAGGACAAAGCCAGCATGAGCATTACCAGTTAACACATCATTCAAACGCCCCTCCAAGAATCCACTAGGAAAAAGATTCATTTCACTAATTACCACAATTGAACCTTCTTTTTTGGACTGTTCAATTATTTTAATAACCTCATCGACGTTATCAGTCGATGCTGTAATACGATAAAACTTCTTAGTTAGATCTAAACTAGTTTCAGAAAAACCAGCAAATTGAAGTTCTTCTAAAACTATTTCGTCTTTCCCTAACGCTGATGGCCCTTCATTGATCATTCCCCGTTTACCTTGGATAGAAGACTTTTTATCAATACGCGCTTGGCGCATGGTCAGAAAATCTTGAACATCAGCCACATATTCGGCAGATGGGTCAACTAAAACAAATCCCTTAGCCTTATATGAAGCCCCTCTTTTCTGGCGGATATTTTCATACCGTACTCGGTCTAATTCTCCCACCAAAACACCAAACTTCTCTCGGATCAAATATCCAAAAGCCTCTTGTTCTTCTTGTGAAAAGTTTCCTCGATACACATTCCAAGCTAAAGCAATCACATCTTCTTTGTTCCAGTCTGGTTGCAAAAGAACATTCACCCGTGCAGCAAGTTCCTGAATATCACGCAAAGATAAATCAAGCTGCAGATTCATTTGCTGAAAGAAAAAGTGCAAATCTACAATCATGTTAATCAGTTGTTCTCTATTCTTTACGTCAGACCGCACATATTCTTTGACTCTGTCTTTAAAAAACTCACGTTCAAACGGCTTAAAATCAACTGTTATGAAATAATTCTCCACTGTTGCCATTCGCTGACGATTGACCAAGGTTTCCTGGTTACCCGTAAAGATTATTTTGTGGTTCTTAGAACCCATTCTTCTTAAGAATTCCCAAAAATCTGTCTCCTTAGGTAAGTTAGCTTCATCAATAATGAGCAGCGCTCCTTTTTTATTGTCTTCATAGCCAGGAGCATCGCCTGTCCATTGGGCCACCTCTTGATAAAATGGCGTGCTTTTCCCATTTGCATTCTTCATCTGAACGGTGATATCTGATTCGTGTGTGTCAGACCCTACAGTGATGGGACCAATGATTTGTCGTCCAGAAAAATTAAGCTCTCGGGCAATCTGTTCGGTAATAAAACTTTTCCCCGTACCTGGTGAACCTTTAAGCATGACACCTCTATTTTTACTTAAAGCTACCAAAACCCTTTCTTTTTGTTCTTGCCAGGTAAAATCAGGAATATTAAGTGACTCATCTAATAAAGGTGCGTTAGTGACGTCACCTTGAATACCAAACTGTGTGCGATAAAATCTCTGGCGACTTAAATCAATCATCCCATTCCACATGTCCTTGGGGGCCAGACTCGCTTTTTTTATCAGAGCTTTTTGGATAAGATCATAAACATTTTTATTAGTAGCCGTAAAATCCTCCTTTAACTCAACCTTTTGAAGTAAATCTAAGCTTAAGACATCTGTAAGCATCCAGAACTTTTGGGTCCAGGATTTTTGCCAAGTGCCTTCAGGTTTCATTGAGGCTAGGAGTTGTTGTAGTTTCTTACTATGAATGGTTTGGGGATGCTGTCCGGCATAATCAATGCCAAATTTCAATCGGACCATCGTGCGCATATAAGCTGCAACATTAGGGTCATATGTGTATGCAGGGATGATGACATTCTCAAAAGCTTTTAACCAATCATTCTTGGATTCACGGTATTCCAATAAAAGCCTCATTCGAGGCAGGTCAAAATTAATCTGGGTGGGATATAAATTAGCGACATCAGAGGCAGGGATTCGAGCTTTGAACGAATCGCGTAATTCTAAAACCTTTTTAAACTCCTCTGGATTAAAACGCCCCTGGAACTCCTTAGCTAAAATCTCACCCAATTGTTGATCATTGGTTGGTATCTGGGTAATATCCGATAAACTTCCTGAAACTAAAACTGAAAGCGGCTTGGTGAGAATAATTAATCTGCCAGGTAAATCTTTTAAAAGGATTCTCTGCCCATTGACGCTTAAATACCCTTCTTCACCTAAAGCCGACTCAAATTTCTGAAAGATAGATTCATTATTCTGCACACCTTCTAATACAACGGTTTGCCCTTTCCTTAAGGCTGTTAAAATTTCTTTTTCTTGGATCTTAAATGCTCTGCTTTCTAATTGTTCGAGTGAGATCGAGTCTTCCAATTGTTCTTCCACTAAATCTTTAATTCGAGTTTCAGAACTTACTGGATAACGTAGAACTTGATCATCTGACAGGTTTAAAGCCTGAAGGATGCGTGTGTAGGCAAATTCTAGATCCTGCGCATAAGCTACAAATGATTTTTGATCCTTCACTTCCTGCAAATTTTTAAACTTAGTCTTAGATGCAAATTGTTTTAGTTTCTCGGAACGCAATGACTGATAAACGCTCGGAACAACGATACCAGGGGCCACTTCAATGTCTACAGCAGCAGAAGAATGCATGATTTGGTGCCAAATCGAAATGTCTAACGAACCTGTGATTCTTAAACGCAACTTATCTCGGCTAAGCAATCCGGGCTTGCCTAAAATCTTTCCATCACTACCAATGGCTTTGATCCCAAAAAGAATTTCCTGCGTTTCCTGATTAATTATCCAAACCTCTTCTGATGATGTCGGTTCTCCAGGAGCCATTAATTTCTTATTGACGATGTCCTTGCTGTACTTACGGTCTTTTCGTTTAACTCTCTGTACAAAATCTTCAGGCAAATCAAAAACTTCCCCATTAAATTCTATTTGTCGGCTATTTAAAATTTGACGCATTAGAAAAATAAAATTCTCGCTCTTCCATGCGGCTCCCTGAATAAGTATGGGCTTATTTTCTCGCAAGGCTTTAATCAACGCTCCTTCTATAACCTTAATGTTTCCATTTTCATCGACCTCATAAGTTCCAATTAAACGATTCTTTAATTTTCGTAAACTATCAATCTCCCAGAGATCTGTCACAATTCCCTCAAAGACCTCTCCTCCATATTCTTGAATCTTGGTCATTGGATCTTCATAAGACAAATTAATCGTTGTTGAATTAGACTGATAACGAGAGTAAAAAGAACCAGGAAAATTATTGGCCTGACTGTCATTGATTGCCCCAACGATAATTAAATTACCCGAAGCTTTTAAAGAGTTTAAATAAGGATTTTTGTCGAACAGTGAATTCAAAGCTTCCACTTGTTTGGGGTCAGAGTGCGCGTAATCTATTAAAAGCACACCTCCATTTTGAATAATCTGAGCTAAGGCTCCTGGTTGGCGAATGAATCGCCCATCTTTCACATAGATCTTTGTTAAGCCACGCGCCAAATCACCTTCTTCGTGCAATGTTAGGCGCAAGTATTGTCGGGATTGTGATTGTGCCAAAGTTCTTAACTGTTGATCTATAGAATCCACATCCTCGGTCCAAAGCAACGAACGACGTCCGCCATCAGAAACAACACTTTTAAGATACTCTTGGGCTTGCTCTGCTGATATTTGTCGTGTAGAAGATTTTTTATCATCTTTAACATTCATAGCCTTATCTGATGACTGTATTGAATTTGAACGATCTATTCTTGCCTGCACCACAACAGAGTTTTCCGCAAGCGACGTTGCAGAAAACCCTGCAGGATCTTGTGTTATCTGAAATGCAGCTTGAAGATCGTAATGAGAAGTGGTGATCGCCATATCTAGCCCGCCGGAGAAATATTTGCGAGGCACAGGCTGCTGGGTTACGGGCTCTGGTTCTTCTTTGATGTAGTTGTAAACGCCTTTTTTGAAGGCCTGAATGTAGCGTTGGTAAATCATCTCGGTGTCATTCTGAGGCGAAGCCGAAGAATCTCTTTTGAGATCCTTCACTTCGTTCAAGACGACAGAGTTTTTATAATCAACCCCCGCCACCTTATTCTGATCCGCATACACCTTTGCCAGGATGCTGTCTTTGATTTTCTTTTTATACCACGTAGCTAGGATTAAAGAATTGTAAACTTGTCTAAGCTGTACGAAATTCTGTCCTTCATTGACTTCGCGAGTCAGTTCGGGGATGACGATTTCGCGGATGTTTTGGGATCCGATTTGATTGACATCTTTGCTA
>CAZOXU010000016.1:16177-44709 GCA_964583975.1 uncultured Planctomycetales bacterium | reverse complement strand
TTTCTTCGACCTTGATCACAAACTGCGGATTCAAGTCGTAGAACTATTTTAGATGTGGCTGATAATACGGGAGCTCGTAAGGCTTCTGTGATTGGTGTATTAAAAAGCAAGGGTAAAAGTTGGGCTAAGGTAGGAGATATTGTTAAAGTCAATATCAAAGAAAGTGCTCCTGATGCATCTGTAAAAAAAGGATCTATGGCCAAGGGGATTGTGGTTAGAACCAAAGAAGCCATACGTCGATCAGATGGTACTTATGTTCGCTTTGATACTAATGCCGTAGTTATTATTGATGATGCAGGGAATCCAAAGGGCACACGTGTATTTGGACCAGTGGCACGTGAGCTCCGTAATATGGAATATATGAAAATAATTTCTTTAGCACCTGAGGTTGTTTAATATGTTACGAATAAGAAAAGATGATCAAGTGATGGTAATGGTTGGCAAAGAAAAAGGAAAGACTGGAAAGGTTGTCCGTATATTTCCTAAAAATAGTCAAGCTGTTGTAGAAAATTTAAACATTGTCAAACGCGCTGTTAAAAAGAGCGACACATTTCCTCAAGGTGGCTTTGTGGAAAAAGAAAAACCCATCGCTTTGGCTAACTTAATGCTTTTGGATAAAAAAGATAATAAACCTACACGCTTTAAAGCTAAGGTTTTAAAAGATGGTTCAAAGCTTCGTGTTGCAAAAACAAATGGTGAAACAATTTAAGGAAAGAAGATATGTCAGCTCGTTTATTAGAAAAATATAGAAAAGAAGTAATCCCTCAAATGCAAGAAAAGTATGGGATCAAAAATCCCATGGCTGTTCCTCATTTGGATAAAGTTGTTGTCAATATGGGTGTGGGAGAAGCGATCAGTGATGTGAAGATATTAGATCGTGCTGCCGTTGATTTGTCCATGATTACAGGTCAAAAACCAATTTTACGTCGTGCTAAGAAGGCTATTTCAAACTTTAAGTTACGTGAAAATTTACCTGTTGGATGCAAAGTTACTTTACGCCGTGCACGTATGTACGAATTTGTGGATCGTTTGGTGAATGTATCTTTACCTCGTATCCGTGACTTTAACGGTACTTCACGCAAAGCTTTTGATCGCGAAGGAAATTATACATTGGGTATTACAGATCAAGGTATTTTCCCCGAGATTGATGCTGGTGCTCGTGATCACCGTATCCAAGGTATGGATATAACCTTCGTTTTTAAGAATGGTACTAAAGAACAAAATTTCGAAGTCTTACGTCTATTAGGAATGCCTTTTACCAAAGAACAAAATAAGGAAAAAGCTGGATAAAATTATGGCCAAAAAAGGATTAGTTAATAAATCATTACAAGAACCAAAGTTTTCAGTCCGTCAACATAATCGCTGCGGACTTTGCGGCCGCTCCCGAGGGTATTTACGCCGTTTCGGTGTCTGCCGCATATGTTTTAGAGAACTTGCCTGGAAGGGTGAAATTCCAGGAGTTAAGAAAGCGAGCTGGTAGAATGTCAGTTTCAGATCCAATAGCCGATACACTAACAATTATTCGTAATGCAACTCATGTGAGAAAAGAAACTGTTGAGTTTCGTGCCTCTAAGTTGCTCGAACGTATTTTGTCTATTTTTAAGACTGATGGATACATCGAAGATTTTCGTCTTCTCAAAGATGACAAACAAGGAATTCTAAAAGTCTATTTGAAATATGATAATAACAAGCCTGTTATTATGGGAATTAAAAGAATCTCTAGACCAGGATTAAGAGTATATGCAGATAACGGTCAAATTCCTCGAATCCTGAATGGTTTAGGAACAGCTATTTTGTCCACTTCTAAGGGAGTGATTTCTGATCGTGAAGCTAGAAAACTTAAAATCGGCGGCGAAGTTATCTGTGCGATTTGGTAAAGATAAAGGAATATTGTAATGTCAAGAATTGCTAAAACTCCAGTTATTGTACCTAAGAATGTGAAAGTTGCTTTCGATGCTACTAAGGTTAATGTTGAAGGGCCTAAAGGCAAATTATCGATTAGCTTGCCTTCAGGAATTAAGCTTGAACAAAAAGATGATCAAATTTTTGTTAATCGTTTAGATGATACCAAGCAATCAAAATCTAATCATGGAACTGTCAAACGTTTGATCGTGAATATGTGTGATGGTGTGACCAATGGTCATCGAAGAGATCTAGAAATACAGGGCGTTGGTTTTCGTGCTGCTGTGCAAGGACAGAAATTAGTTCTGAATGTTGGTTTCTCACATCCTGTAGAATTTGAAATTCCTAAAGAAGTAAAAGTACTTTCAGCAAAACCAACAGAAATATCTATTGAGGGCGTAGACAAAGCATTAGTAGGTTTAGTGGCTTCTAAGATCCGTCAGATCAAACCACCAGAACCTTATAAGGGTAAAGGTATTCGTTATCAAGGTGAGGTTGTTAGACGCAAACAAGGTAAACAAGTTACCAAGTAAAATAAAGGCTAGGCATTTATGTTAAGTATTAAAGAACAACAAAGAGGTTTTCGTCATCAACGTATCCGCAAAAGTATCGTTGGAACACCATCACGTCCACGTTTGTGTATACATAAGAGTTTAAATAATTTTCAAGCTCAAATCATCGATGATAGCTCTGGAAAAATCCTTTTAGGTAAATCTACATTAGCTAAAGATGTGAAATCTAAAATCAAATCTGGTGGTAATGTCAATGCTGCAGAAATTTTGGGTTCAGTTTTTGCAGGAGAAGCTGTTAAAAAAGGTATAAAAAAAGTTTGTTTCGATCGCGGTGGATATATGTTCCATGGCCGAATTAAAGCCTTTGCTGAAGCCGCACGAAAAGCAGGATTGGAGTTTTAAGTCAATGAAAGAAAATAAGAAAAACGAAGAAACAAATGAACAAGTAGTCAAGAGTGTAGCCCAAGCTGAACAAATTCTTGAACAGGAAGAAGCTCTAAAGAAAGCTCCTGCAGAAGAAGCTGCTGAAGCTCAACCAGCTAACCCTAAGGGTGGTCGTCGACGTGGTGGAGATAAAGAACGCCGACCTTCACCTAAGAAATCTTCTTTGACAGACAGTGGGCTTATTGAAAAGGTTGTTTCTATCAACCGAGTATCTAAAACAACTAAGGGTGGAACCCGTTTAGCTTTTTCTGCCTTAGTGGTTGTTGGTGATGCTAAGGGTAAGGTGGGCTATGGTTTGGGTAAGGCTTCTGAAGTAGCAACAGCTATTAAGAAGGGTCTTAACGCTGCTCGTAAAAGCATGATCCTTATTAATCGTCGAGGAACAACTATTACCCATGAGATTTTAGGCGAATGTGGAGCTGCTAGTGTTCTTCTTAAACCTGCATCTGAAGGTACCGGTGTTATTGCTTCTGGTGCTGTTCGTGCTGTTTGTGATGGGGCAGGAATTTCCAATATATTGACTAAATGTCATCGTTCCAATAATCCTATTAATATCGTTAAAGCAACATTTGATGGGCTTTCACGTTTGAAGATTTATAAAGAAAATTAAGGAATTACTATGCAATTGCACCAATTAAGATCACCAGCAGGTTCTCGTAAACGCAAAGTCATTGTTGGTCGTGGCCGTGGTTCAGGACATGGTAAACGTTCAGGAAAAGGACAAACAGGTCAAAATTCTCGATCTGGACGCGCTGTTATGTCTGCTTATGAAGGCGGTCAAATGCGTCTCTTACGTCGTTTACCAAAGGTTGGTTTTAATAGTAAATGGCCTACAGAATATCAAATTGTTAATATTATGTCTCTTAATAATTTTAGTGATGGAACCACAGTTAATCCTGAATTATTGAAAAGTAAGAATTTAATAAGAACGCTTCGTCGGCCTATTAAAATTTTGAGCGACGGATCTATCACAAAGAAACTTACAGTTGTTGCTCATCATTTTTCAAAGACTGCTTCTGAAGCTATCACCAAGGCTGGTGGTAAAGTTCAAGTGATTGGAAAAGAATGATTTCACAGTTTGTTAAAGGCTTTGCGAACTGTTTTAAGATTGAAGAATTACGCAATAAGATTTTGTTTACTATTGGGATTATCGCCGTTTATAGAATCGGCTGTTATATTCCAACCCCCGGCATTGATGGGGCAGCTTTAAACGAGTTCTTTCGAAGAATGGATAGTTCCACTGGTGGTGGAAATGTGTTTGGAATTATGAACATGTTTTCTGGTGGCGCTCTTGGGAAAATGACTATTTTCTCACTTGGTGTTATGCCGTATATTTCAAGCTCCATTATTATGCAGCTTCTAACGGCAGTTATCCCATCTTTAGAAAAGTTATCTAAAGAAGGCCAAGCTGGATATAAGAAAATTAATCAGTTTACCAGATACGGAACTGTTGTTTTAGGTGCTATTCAGTCTTTTTTTATTGCTCTTTGGCTTGAAAGTCCATCTTCTTTTAATGGATTACAGATTGTTAATGATCCAGGTTGGGGTTTTCGTTTAACAACCATGGCCACCTTAACTACAGGAACCATATTTTTGATGTGGTTGGGTGAAAGAATTCAAGAAAGAGGAGTTGGTAATGGAACCTCGCTCATTATTACGGCGGGTATCTTAGCCTCTGCTCCGACGGCTTTTCATTATATGAAGTTGTTATTGTCTCCATCTACAGGTGGTGGACAGTTGCAGCCTATGGCAATTGTCTTGATGTTTTTCTTTTTAATCTCTGTTATCTTGGGTGTTACTTTAATATCTCAAGGTCAGCGAAGAATTCCTGTCCAATATGCTCGTCGTACAACAGGAACTCAGTCTTATGGAACACAACAAGGTTCTGGAACTTTTATTCCATTAAAAGTTGATACAGCAGGTATCATTGCAATCATTTTTGCACAATCAATTATTTTATTTCCTGCGACCATTGCAAGTTTTATACCTAATGGACCATTGCAAGAATTCGCGAGCTGGATCTCTAGAGGACATGCTATTTATTATTCGATCTACGCTCTTTTAATTGTTTTCTTTTGTTATTTTTATACGGCTATTGTTTTTAACCCTGTAGATGTCTCTGAAAACTTAAAGAAGCATGGGGGATTTATTCCAGGCATACGTCCAGGAAAAGAAACAGCAGATTATTTAGATTACGTTTTGACTCGTATTACCTTGGTTGGTTCTTTGTTTATTTGTTTTATAGCTGTTATGCCTGATGCGATTATGGCATCCTTTAAAGTTCCATATTTAGTGGCATCTTTTTTTGGTGGTACTGGCGTTTTGATTACGGTAGGTGTTATGCTAGATACCATGAAACAAATTGAATCACATTTACAAATGCATCATTATGAAGGTTTCATGAAAACAGGTCGTCTTAGAGGTCGTCAATGAGAATGGTATTGTTGGGACCTCCTGGAGCAGGCAAAGGTTCTTTGGCAGCAGTCATTAAAGAGGATTTAGGCATTATTCACATTTCTTCTGGAGATTTACTTCGAGAGGAAATGAAGAAGGGGTCACAGTTAGGCTTAGAAATTAAAGGTTTGATTGAAAAAGGTTCCTTAGTTTCTGATGAGATTATTACTAAGATTGTTGAACAGAAAGTAGTTGGAGAGCTTCGTAATTCCAAAGGTTATGCTTTGGATGGTTTTCCAAGAACGACTCAACAAGCAAAAGATTTAGATCAAATATTAGCTGGTATTGGGCAGTCTATTGATGTTGTTCTTTGTATGGATGCTTCTTTGGATCTCATTTTAATGCGTTTATCTGGACGTCGCGTTTGTCGTAAATGTAGCGCGTTATATCATATAAAGAATAAGCCTTCTAAGGTTTCTGCTATTTGTGATGTGTGCGGTGGGGAGTTATATCAACGAAGCGATGATAATGAAGCGACAATTCGAAACCGAATGCAGGTCTATGAAAAAAGCACAAAGCCTATTATTGATTACTACCAAGCACAAGGTAAGTTAAAAAGAATTGATGGTAATAAAGAAACTTCTCGCCTTGGTGAGGAGTTGACAAAGATGTTCAATGAAGACAAGCTCTATCAAAATCAAAAGCCCGGCAGAAATTGACATTTTAAGAAAAGCTGGTAAGATTCTGTCTTCAATTATTAAGGAATTAAAGGGTTCTTTAACAACCGGAATGACGACGAAGGATATTGATGCAAAAGCCCAGGTGCTGATGCAACAATATGGTGTAAAGCCAGCCTTCAAAGGGTATCGAGGATTTCCAGCAAATATTTGCGCCTCGGTTAATGAAGCAGTGGTTCACGGCATCCCTAATCAAAGAGTAATTCGCAAGGGAGATGTCGTTAGTATAGATGTTGGTATTATTTGTGATGATTATTATTCCGATACTGCTGTCACAGTTGCTGTTGAACCTATAAATCCTCAGGTTCAAAAACTTTTAGAAGTAACGGAACAAGCTCTTTATAAAGGAATTGAACAGGCCCGAGCGGGAAATCGCTTGTCGGATATTTCATTTGCTGTGCAAAGTTTTGTTGAGCTGCATGGGTTTGGAGTGGTCAGAGATTTCGTTGGTCACGGAATTGGGCGTCAATTGCATGAAGATCCAGAAATTCCTAATTATGGGCCTAGGAATGAAGGACCTGTTCTCAAAGAGGGAATGGTGTTAGCCATTGAACCTATGGTCAATATGGGAACTCATCGCACTCGAATTCTCAATGATGGATGGACCGTAGTAACTGAAGATGGTAAACCTTCAGCCCATTTTGAACACTGTATTTTAATTACATCTAAGGAAGCGGAAATACTAACACTTTAGATATGGCCAAAGAAGACCTGATTGAAGTAGAAGGAACAGTTGAAGAAGCTTTACCTAACGCGATGTTTAGAGTTGTGTTAGAGAATAACCATAAAGTATTGGCTCATGTTTCTGGAAAGATCCGAATGAATTTTATTCGTATTTTGCCGGGAGACAAAGTTAAGGTTGAATTATCACCTTATGATTTATCGCGTGGGCGTATAACATTTCGATTGAAATAAGGAAAGAAAAATGAAGGTTAAATCATCAGTTAAAAGAATTTGTGGTAATTGTAAAATTGTACGTCGGTCAAGGGTGGTGCGGGTCATTTGCAGTAACCCTAAACACAAGCAAAGACAAGGATAATAAACTATGCCAAGAATTTTAGGTATTGATTTACCCAAAGAAAAACGTATCGAGGCAGCCTTGCCATATATTTATGGTATCGGCTTAACTCGTTCTAAAGTTATATTATCTCAGGCTCAAATCAATGGAGATAAACGCGCTAAAGATTTGACGGAAGAAGAGATTTCGCGTATTACCAATATTGTCCAAAAGAACTTTGTTACAGAAGGTGATTTACGTCGCGAAGTTAATGAGAATATTCGTCGTCATATGGAAATTGGAACTTATCGTGGATTACGTCATCGTAAAGGTTTGCCATGCCGTGGACAAAGAACTAAAACCAATGCAAGAACACGCAAAGGAAAGAAACCAGTTGTTGGGCATATTATTAAGAAAGACGCACCAGCGGCTAAAAAAGGATAATTTTAATTATGGCAACAAAAACAG
This sequence comes from uncultured Planctomycetales bacterium, assembly GCA_964583975.1. GTDB lineage: Bacteria > Omnitrophota > Gorgyraeia > Zapsychrales > Fredricksoniimonadaceae > JACQCF01. The sequence continues at coordinate 37,255 of CAZOXU010000016.1, read as the reverse complement.
AAGAAAAAGCAATTGTTAATAAAAAAACAGCCAAGTCAAAAAAGAAATCCTTAAAAGGAATAACCTCAGGGATTGTTACCATACAGGCTTCTTTCAATAATACTCTTATAACCATTGCCGATAAACAGGGCAATACCATTGTTTGGGCTTCTCCTGGCTTGGTTGGATTTAGTGGTTCTAAGAAATCAACACCTTTTGCTGCTCAATTAGCAGCTACCGATGCAGCTCGTAGAGCCAAAGAATTAGGGCTGATGAGCGTGGATGTGTTGGTGAAAGGTCCTGGTTCTGGACGTGAATCTGCTATTCGTGCTATTGCGGCTGCAGGACTTTCAGTAACATCGATTAGAGATATTACTCCAATACCTCATAACGGTTGTCGTTCACGTAAGAAACGAAGAGTTTAATTTTGTAGGGGCTAGGAAACTAGCCTGTACAGTAAGAAAGGATAATTCTAAATTATGGGACGTGATCTTGGTCCAGATTGTCGTTTGTGTCGTCGTGAAGGCGAAAAGCTTTTCTTAAAAGGTGCCCGTTGTTATACGCATAAATGCGCGGTCTCCCGTCGTGAATATGCGCCTGGTCAACATGGTGCTAAAAAAGCCAAACTTTCTAACTTTGGTATTCAGCTTCGTGAAAAACAAAAAGTTAAACGTATTTACGGGGTTTTGGAAAAACAATTCCGTAATTACTTTATCAAGGCGGCAACCACCAAAGGTGTTACCGGTACTATTTTATTGCAATTATTAGAGAGACGTTTAGATAGCGTGATTTTTAATTTGGGTTTTGCTAAATCACGTAAAGATGCTCGTCAAATCGTCAGCCATAACCATGTTTCTGTGAATGGTCGACGTGTTAATATTGCTTCCTATTTGGTTAAACCTAGCGATTTGGTTGAAGTTAAGACTGATGCGAAAACTGTCGAAGCGATTAAGGCTAATATTGAAGTTACCAAAGAGCGCAAAGTTCCAGGTTGGCTCGAAGTTGATGCTCAAAATTGCAAAGCAAAAGTGGTACGAGTACCATTGCGAGAAGACATCGGTTATTCTGTTAATGAACAGTTGATCGTTGAATTGTATTCCAGGTAAACAATTAATTTTAACACTTCGTATGACCTTCGAAAGTTCTTCGAAGGGAACGTAAAAAGGAGAATATTATGGGAGTCAAATGGCGCGATTTTCAAATGCCTAAACGTTTAGATTGTGATGAGTCAAGCTATACCAATACATATGGTAAGTTTTTGGCTGAACCATTTGAACGTGGTTATGGTGTAACTCTAGGGAATTCCTTGCGTCGTGTTCTTTTATCCTCTATCGAAGGTTCTGCTGTTACAGCCATTCGTATCGAAGGTGTTTCTCATGAGTTTTCAACCTTGCCAGGCGTGTTGGAAGCCGTTACTGAAATCGTATTGAATGTTAAGGGGCTAGTTGTTCGTTCACATTCTAAAGCTCCTAAGAGCGTTTACATCAAATCTAATAAAAAAGGTGAAATCAAAGCTAAAGATATCATCTTTGATGAGGTTATCGAAGTTCTTAATCCAGATCACCACATTGCCACGTTAACCCAAGACATTCCATTTAACATGGAATTAGAAATTTCTCGTGGACGTGGATATGTTCCTGCTGATCAAAATAAAAAAGAAGGAGCTGCCGTCGGTACAATAGCTGTAGATTCTATTTTTACTCCTATTGTTAAAGTAAATTTTGCTGTTGAAAATACCCGTGTCGGTCAGCGTACGGATTATGATCGTTTGATTTTAGAAATTAATACCAATGGTGCTATCAATCCAAAAGAAGCCCTCTTATTTGGAGCTAATATTTTGCAACGCCATTTGGATGTCTTTGTTTCTTATGGTCAACTTCCTGAAGAAGATGTTGAGGAAGAAGAAGTTTCAGCCGAAGAAGAAGCTTTGTACACCAAATTACGTCTACCTATTTCTGAGTTGGAATTGTCCGTTCGTTCTTCCAACTGTCTTAAGGATGCTAATATTAAGACCATTGGAGATTTGGTGCGACGTCCAGAAGTTGAGCTTTTGGAATTCCGTAATTTTGGTAAGAAATCCTTAACAGAGATTCATGATATTTTAAAAGCCATGGGGCTTACGTTAGGGATGAAAGTTGATACTAAAAAGTTGAAAAGTAAGGGTGCCTAATTAGGCTTTAAGAGGTTATATGAGACATAAAATTGCAGGAAATCGTTTAAGCCGAAACCGTAGTTTACGTAAAGCGACCATGCGCGACATGGCTAGATCTATCTTAATTGAGCAGCGTATTTTTACTACAAAAGCAAAAGCTAAAGAAGCTAGAAAGTTTATTGAAAAGCTGATTACTTTAGGAAAAAAAGATACTTTAGCTGCTCGTCGCCGTGCTTTTGCGATTCTTTGCGATCACACCTTAGTTTCATCGCTTTTTCAGGAAACAGCTCCTCGATTCAAAAATCGTATGGGTGGCTATACTCGCATTATTCCTTTCAATAAACGTATTGGAGATAATGCTGAGATGGTATTTTTAGAATTAACTGAAAAAGATAGAACGATTATTAGTGGTCAAAAGATTAATAGATCAACTAAAGAGACCAAAGATTCTAATGTGGAAGATGCTCAAACAAAACCAGTAGCTGAGTCAGCCAAGAAAGAATCTGGCACACCAGCAGGGGGACATCATAAAGACGAAGTCAAAACAACTACAAAAGCTGCAGCTAAGCCTACAGGCGTTAAGAGATTGTTTCAACGTAAAACTGGGGCAGAGTAGTTAGAAATAGTGTATATAATTAAATAAAAACCCTGTGCCCAGACGGTGCAGGGTTTTTTTATTTTAGTTTTTACTATACGTGTGAAACAGTATTTGATATATTATCCCCCATGTTAAAAGTTAATCGTAGAATTAAAGACATTATTGGTTCAACTACTTTAGCTATTACCGCTCGAGCTAAAGAACTTCAGGCTCAAGGTCATGACGTAGTTAATTTTGGTGCTGGCGAGCCTGATTTTGACACTCCTGATTTTATCAAACAAGCTGCGATCAAAGCCATGAATAGTGGCTTTACTAAATATACCCCTTCCATTGGTACTCAGGAATTAAGAGAAGCGATCTCTGCTAAATTTCAGAAAGATAACAACGTAACGTATAAACCGAATCAAATTGTTGTGTCTTGTGGCGCCAAGCACTCTTTATTTAATATTATTCAAGTCCTCGTGGATGACGGTGATGAGGTGATTTTTCAGTCTCCTTATTGGGTTAGTTATCCTGAAATGGTCAAAGCAGCGGGGGGTAGATCAGTTATTATCCCAACAGATAAAACAACAGGGTTTAAAATTACGGCAGACTTGTTAAAAAAGAATTTAACAACTAAAACCAAACTGTTAATTCTTAATTCGCCTTCTAACCCCACTGGTGTTATGTATACGCAAGCGGAATTAGCCCAGTTAGCCAAGGTATGTGTGGAGCATAAAATTTACGTTATAAGTGATGAAATATACGAAAAGTTGATCTATGATGACATTAAGTTTTGTTCGATCGCTTCTTTGGGAAAAGAAATTTATGATTTAACTATTACAGTCAATGGTGTCTCTAAAGCCTATGCAATGACGGGTTGGCGTATAGGATACGCTGCAGGACCAGTAGAAATCATGGAATATATTAAAAAATATCAAGATCATTCAACATCTAATCCAACATCTATAAGTCAAGTTGCAGCCCAAGCTGCTCTTGGAGCTTCAAATGATACAATTGATTCAATGTGTAAAGTTTTTAAAGGTCGACGAGATTTGATTTTACAGTGTCTCGATCAAATTCCTCAAATTAGTTATATTAGGCCTCAAGGGGCTTTTTATGTATTTTGTGATGTCTCGCAATTTAGTGATGGTCCAACCGTTGCCAAAGAAATGTTAGATGATATCAAAGTCGCCGTTATTCCTGGCGATGGATTCGGAAGCCCTAATTACATCCGTTTTAGTTTTGCTACTTCAGAAACTAAAATCAAAGATGGAATTGGTCGTATGAAACAATGGATTGATTCTAAAGTTAGTGTGAAGAAATAATTATGACTACTGGTCAGAAAATTGTCTTACGTGAACTGCTTCATTTGGCAATCCAAAGAGGAGCGTCCGATCTTCATTTAACAGAAAACACCCCGCCCATTTTACGTATTGATGGCGTTTTAACTAAAACTGAATATCCTCCTTTGAACCGAGATCAACTGCAAGAAATGATTTTTGACAGTCTTTCGCCAACCCAGCGTAAACAGTTTGAAGAGAATAAGGAATTAGATTTTTCTTTGGCTTTAAGTGGATTGGATCGTTTCCGTGTTAATGTTCATATGCAACGGGGGGTCGTGGAAGCTGCTTTACGTCGGGTATCGTTGTTTATTCCTACTATGGAAGAATTGCAGTTGCCGCCAATTATTGGGGATTTAGCACGTAAACAAAATGGTTTAGTCTTATTGACTGGTGCGACTGGTACGGGTAAAAGTACTACGATGGCTGCTATGATCAATTTGATCAATCAGGAACGTTCTTGTGTGATCATCAGTGTGGAAGATCCTATCGAATACATCCATCCCAACAAAAAATCGATTATAAAGCAACGGGAAGTTTTTCGTGATACAAGCTCTTTTTCAGAAGCATTGCGTCGATGTTTACGTCAAGATCCTGATGTTATTGTAGTTGGAGAAATGCGCGATCTGGAAACCATTTCTACAGCTTTAACTGCTGCTGAAACAGGGCATTTGGTGTTGGCAACCCTGCACACTCCTGATGCTCCGCAAACCATTGAACGTATTATTGACGTTTTTCCTCCGTATCAGCAACAACAAGTTCGTCTTCAGTTGGCTGCTGCTTTGCAAGGAGTCATATCTCAACAACTTGTTCCTCGTGCAACAGGTAAGGGACGTATGATGATCCCTGAGATCATGACAGCTACCACGGGGGTAAGAAACATGATTCGTGAACAGCAAGTCGAACAACTACGTACAGCAATTCAAACCGGGGCACAGTATGGCATGAAAACAATGGATAAGTCTTTGAAGGAAGCTTATGAAAAAGGACTTATTACCTATGAAACGGCCATTACTTATGCTCATAACATCGAAGAACTAAAGAGTTTACTAGGAAGAAGGTAAAATATGGGACACAAAGTGACTTTATTACCAGGTGATGGAATCGGACCAGAAGTAACCAACGCTATGAAATTGTGCGTGGAAGCAACTGGAGTAAAGATTGATTGGGATGTTCAAGAAGTGGGTGAGAAATCCATGGCTAAACATGGTAAGCCCCTGACCGATGAAGTCTTGGAATCAATTCGTCGTAACAAAACAGCTATCAAGGGTCCTATTACGACACCAGTAGGTAAGGGTTTTAGATCAGTGAATGTGCAATTGCGACAATCCTTAGACCTTTTTGCCTGCGTGCGTCCTTGTGTTTATTATGAAGGCACCAAGACTCCTATTAAGAATGTTAATCTGCTTATTTTTCGTGAAAACACCGAGGATCTTTATGCAGGTGTTGAATTTGATATTAATACACCAGAAGTTGATCGTTTGCGCACTTTAATCAATGAAATGTCTGCTAAGAAAGTTAAGCAGGACACAGCTATTTCCATTAAACCTATTTCAGTAAGTGGTTCTAAACGTATTGCCAAGTTCGCCTTTGATTGGGCGCTTAAGGCTGGGCGTAAGAAAATGACAGCTGTTCATAAGGCCAATATCATGAAATTCTCTGACGGCCTTTTCTTAAAAAGCGTTCAAGAAGTGGCTGAGCAATATAAAGGGAAGGTTGAGTTCAACGATTGTATTGTGGATAATATGTGCATGCAATTAGTTCAATACACATCGCTTTATGATTGTTTAGTTTTACCTAATCTTTATGGTGATATCGTGTCTGACCTTTGTGCTGGATTAGTAGGAGGTTTAGGTGTGGCGCCAGGGGCTAACTATGGTGATGAAATCGCCCTTTTTGAGCCTGTTCATGGGTCAGCTCCTAAATATGCAGGACAAAATAAGGTAAACCCAACAGCTACCATTCTTTCAGCTGTTTGGATGCTCCGTCATTTGAAAGAAGATAATGCAGCTGACCGATTAGATAATGCTGTTAGAGTTATCTTAAAGGAAGGTAAGGAAGTCACTTACGATTTAAAAGACAACAAAAATGATCCATCTGCCATCGGTACGATGCAGATGGCTGAGGCCATTTGTAGAAAGATTTAAGTAATGAATTAATTATTAATTAACCCTGTACCGTATGGTGCAGGGTTTTTTAATTGGTGCTCATTTATGGATATACTCATCGAAGATTGGGGATTAATTGATTATCAAGAGGCTTACCAGCGTCAAAGGAAGCTTGTCGAGGCAGTGATTGCGGGCCAGAAGGGGCGCTTGATCTTCTGTGAACACCCACCTGTATTGACCTTAGGGCGTTTAACGAAGCAGGATAGTTTTTTATATACATCTGAAGACATTAAGAATAGGGGAGTCAGCATTGTTTCTATTGATCGAGGCGGGGATGTGACACTGCATGCGCCAGGACAATTGGTCATTTATGTGATCGTAGATTTGAATCTTTTAGGACGAGACTTGAAGGTTTATTTGCAGAAGCTCGAACAAGTAGCCGTTGATTTATTAAAGGATTTTGGTATATTGGCTGTGAGTGTTCCAGGCAAAAGAGGTGTTTTTGTCGACAAAGATAAGATCATCTCCATAGGTATTGGCGTACGCAAATGGGTTTCCTATCATGGCCTTGGAATTAATATCAACACTGATTTGAGCTTGTTTTCTTTAATTCGCCCTTGCGGTTTAGATGTCAAAATGACTTCCATGGCAAAACTTACAGGAGCTAAGGTTGATTTGGCCCAAATTAAGGCCGGATGGATTAAGCAATTTAACCGAGTTTTTAATATAGAGATTTTAAAATGACCAAGATTATTCTTCCAGAATTAGGTGAAGGTATTACCAAGGCCACCATGGCTTTGTGGCACGTGAAAGAAGGCGATTCAGTCACCCAAGGTGATGAAATTTGTGAAGTCACGACCGATAAAGCAACCTTTAACATTGAAGCTCCAGCTACAGGTCGTATTCAGTCTATCAATGTTAAGGTTGGCCAAGATGGTGATGTGGGTGGCATTTTAGGATCGATTGAATAGAATTATGCACTATAAGCCTAAACGCGTTTTACTTTTATACATTTCTCAAGTTTCGGGTCACAGGCATTCAGCCGTGGCTATCTCTAAAGCTCTCAAAGAATTAAATCCTGATTGTGAAATAAGAAGCTTAAATGGCTTTGGATATACCTTTCCTTTGATGGAAAAGGTGATTAATACAGCCTATATGGGTGTCATTAAGCGTGCACCACAGATCTGGGAATATCTTTATGATAACCCTAAGGTCATTAAGGCTTCTAGAAAAATTAAAGAGTCGATTCATAAATCTTCGCATAAGAAATTCAAACCCCTTTTTGATGAATTTAAACCAGATGTTGTTATTTGTACTCAAGCTTTCCCTTGTGGGATGGTAGCTGATTACAAGAAAGAGAACAATTTATCGGTTAAAGTAATCGGTGTTTTGACAGATTTTGCACCTCATATGTATTGGCTACATGAAGGAGTGGATTATTACATCGTACCATTTGAAGATGCTAAGAAAAGATATGTGAATGAAGGTGTTAAAGAAAATCAAATTAAGGTTTTTGGAATTCCCATTCGAATGAAATTTGCAGAACAATTAGACCGTCCTACCATTGCTAATAAATTGCATTTGGATTTAGATATCCCTACTATCTTAGTTATGGGTGGGGGGCAAGGATTAGGTCCTATGAAGGAAGCTGTGAAATCCTTGGTTGCTTTACATAGAGAGTTACAGATTATAGTAATTGCAGGGACGAATGAGAAATTGGTCAAGTGGATTCAGAAAATTCGGCATAAGGAAGATAAGAAAATTATCGTCTATGATTATGCTAGTAATGTTGATGAGCTAATGGACATATCGACGCTTATTATTACTAAGCCAGGTGGTATGACGACTTCAGAATGTTTAGCCAAAGGGCTACCAATGGTTGTGGTTGATCCCATACCGGGGCAAGAAGAGCGCAATTCTGATTTTCTTGTTAAAAGTGGTATAGCCCTGCGGGTTAATGATAAAACTAAGATTGCAGAAACAGTTGAAACTCTTCTTAACAATCCAAGCAGATTAAAATCGATGCGTCAGGCGGCTTTAAATTTTTCAAGACCCCAGGCAGCGCAAGATATTGCAAAGTTGGTATTAACCATCTAGTTTTACAATCTCATTTATGGGTAATTATTATCTTTATCAAATTGCAGTTTTTATAACTAGATTATTACCAGTATCTTTAAGTTATGCTTTGGCTGTTTTTATTTCCGATTGCCAATATTTATTGTCTTCTGTAGATAGAGGTGAAGTTACTAAGAATTTACAAGTTATCTTGAATTCCCAACGAGTTCCAGCTTCGATGGTAAGAAGTGTATTTCGAAACTTCGGAAAATACCTAGTTGATTTTTTCACAATGACCAAAAGAGTCGACAAGGATTTTATTAAAGAATCTGTGGAAATGTTTGGAACAGAGCATTTGAATAAAGTGCTCAAAGAAGGCAAGGGGGGCATAATTCTGAGTGCGCATTTGGGTAGTTGGGAGATGGGAGCTGCGATATTGGGTGTATTAGGTTATCCTTTGTCGGTGGTTGCTTTATCACACAAAGATACGCGAGTTAATGCTTTCTTTAACCAGCAAAGAGAGTTTTTTGGAACCTCTGTTATTCAAACAAGTGTAGCTATACGTCGGTGTATGGAAGATTTAAGAAGAAATCGTCTGGTTGCCATTTTGGCTGATAGAGATTTTGGTCATCATGGGATACCGATGGATTTCTTGGGACGGAAGGCCTTGATGCCTAAGGGGGCTGCTTTATTTGCTTTTAAAACAGGGGCTCCATTAATTCCAGCTTTTTTTATGCGTACAGCTAAGGAAAATAAATATCATATTGTGTTTCAACAACCTATTTATCCACCCGTTGTTGATAAAAAAAGAAATATTACTGATGTAGATTTAAAAGATTTTATGCAAAAATATTTAAAATTAATAGAAATAGAAATTCGAAATAATCCAAGCCAATGGTTAATGTTTCGTCATTTTGAAAAAATATGAAGACTGTTATTATAATTCCAGCGCATAACGAAGCTAAAACCATAGGGGATCTAGTTAAAACCGTCATTGAGCTAGGTCATGATGTCATTGTGGTTGATGATGGTTCTATCGATGACACAGCTGTTTTAGCTAAAGCTCAGGGAGCGACTGTGCTTTCAACGCATAAAAAAGGTGGTAAGGGTAATGCTTTGCGTTTAGCTTTTGCTCAAGCGATTACGCGAGATTACGAGGTGGTGATTACCATGGATGGCGATGGACAGCATGCTCCTTCTGACCTGCAGAATTTCTTGGAATGCTATCAGAAAAGTAGGTCTGACATTGTTAATGGTGATCGTATGCAAAATCCCGTGGGGATGCCGTGGCTTAGACGTTTGACCAATGGATTTATGTCAGGCTTGATTTCTCTTGTTTGTCGTCAAAAAATTTCAGATACCCAATGCGGTTTTCGTTTAATTTCAACAAAGGTGCTAAAATCAATTGAATTAAAAAGTAATGATTTTGAAATTGAGACCGAGATTCTCATTAAAGCCAGTAAAAAAGGTTTTCAAATAAGTTCTGTAGGGATAGAAACAATCTATCGTGATGAGGTTAGCAAAATTAAACCAGTCAAAGATACCCTAAGATTTATCCGTTACATCGTTAAGGAAATGGTTACTTCATGATGACATTTGATAATCTTCTTTTTAAAGCCTTCTTTATTTCTTTGACGGTTCACACCATCATTGTGTGCAGCAGTTACTGGATGAAGATGCCAGAGATTCGTAAAGCACGCGATAAAAGAGTAGAAATCACCTATAAACCAGTAGCTCCTCAGGCAGTGGATATTCGTCAGCATGCAATCAAGCCAGCCCAAAAATTAGATTTACAAAATACTCCAACCCACACTAATGATTCTTTTGGGGTTAAATTAGGTAAAGATTCAGAGAGTTTTAAAAGTATTACTTCTTTTGATCGTAAGCCTACCCAGCTTAAATCTATGCAAGCTACCTATATCAAGGTCACTCCTATTACTTCTGAGAAAATTAATAGTCCAATATATACCTCTTATCAAGATAGAATTCGTGAAGGCATTAAAGAAAGAGTTTATGCCAACTATTCGCGTTTAGATGGAGGGATTGTTTATTTAACATTTATTATTTCTGCAGATGGTAGTTTGAAGGATTATTTGATCATCGAAGAGAAAACTAAAGCTAGCCAAAATCTACGTTATATTTCTACCAAAAGCCTTAAGGAAGCGCATTTCCCACCGTTTCCTAAAGGAATGACCCTTCCAGAGTACACATTCAACATTGAAATTGAATATCAGGTGAGCGAATAGTTTGGAAAAGCGCTTTCTTGACAGGCTCGATCAGCTTGTTTTTTCATCTATATAGTATAAACTTTATATAAGTTATGAGAAGCCCCATTAAATCCACATATTGGCAAAAGACCATAAGTTTATTCGTCCTTTTTACCTTTACTTTGACAGGTTTTAATGTGCCTGTTTATGCGCAAGTCGTGCCCCTACAATTGCCAGTTCCAGGTGCAATGGTGAGCTTAACCCCAGCCTTTAATCCTATCATTTTAAAAGGTGTAAAAATTGATCCTGCCAATCCTTTACGGTTTGATTTTATTGTTGATCCTGGTGAAGGACGTTTAGATAAAGATCAAATAACCAATGAATCTACCCGGCTTATTAAGTATTTCTTAGCTTCTTTGACAACGCCTGAAAAGGATTTATGGGTGAATCTTTCGCCTTATGAAAAAGATCGTATCGTCCCTGCCGAATTTGGTATTACGGAAATGGGCCGAGATTTGCTAGCCCAGGATTATATTCTCAAGCAGCTGACTGCCTCGCTCATTTACCCTGAGAATGAATTGGGTAAGAAATTCTGGGATCGCTTGTATAAAAAAGCTAAAGAAAAATACGGTACAACGGATGTTCCAGTGAACACCTTTAATAAAGTGTGGGTAGTTCCAGCCGAGGCAGAGGTCTATAAGACCAAGGATGCGGCGTTTGTGACTAAGGCACATTTGAAGGTGATGTTAGAGGCGGATTATCTATCGTTGTCGAAAAATGATGGGCCAACCAGGGGACATGTCTCCGAAGGAGCCGTGTCCCCAAGCAGGTTGCCAAGCGAGGAAGGGTTTGATGCGAAAGCGACCCAGAGGAACGACGTTAACGCCATAGGAAGCCAAATCGTCCGCGAATTGATCATTCCTGAATTGGAACGTGAAGTCAACGAAGGGCAGAATTTCATTCAGCTGCGTCAAATCTACACCTCACTTATTTTAGCCATATGGTTTAAACGTAATTTGAAGAATAGTTTGCTAGGGCAGAAATATGTGGGGAGGAATAAGACATCAGGTGTTGAATACAATTCATCTGTCATCCTGAGCGACCTGCCTGCCGGTTGGCAGGAGCGAAAGGATCTCAAAAGAGATTCTTCGGCTTTGCCTCAGAATGACACGGAGGAAATCTACCAACGCTACCTCCAAGCCTACAAAAAAGGTGTATTTAATTTTGTAAAAGAAGACATTGATTTAAACACTCAAGAACGCATTCCTCGAAAGTATTTTAGTGGTGGAGCAGAGCTCTGGAAGGCTCAAGAGCTTTACCGCGAAAGTACCGATTCCGCCATGGCCTCTTTGGTGGAGCTATCTAATAGGGATTTTGTTATCACAGTTAATCTTATGTCACATCAAAATGATCGAGCAATGGTAGAACAGATCCTGACTGGAAATCAAGATCCATCTGATTCTAAGGGTCTCGGTATTGTTAGGGAAAGGTTGTTGCGTTTTCTTATTCAATACTATTTGTCTGAGATAAAAATAGGAAAAGGAAGTGATATATTAAAACTTTCTCCAGAAAATCCTACCCGCGCTGTAGCTATAAAATTTGTAAAAGAAGTTATAGAACAGGAAGAATCACAAGGAAAAGATGAGATTCTGGATTTTATTGATAATTTTTCTCCCCCAACAATCATTGTTGACCAGTCGGATGCTGTATTGATAGAAGCAAAAATATATTTAAAGACAGTTATGCCTGCTCGTGCTACACAGACATTCTCACAAATCTCTCAAGGTTTAGATGAGGCTGGTGCTACGCAATTGGTTGACCAGCTTCTCCAAAAAGGAAAGGTCGAAATTGAAACTCAAGGTGGAGAAAAGTTTGCCTTCGCTTATGTGGAACGTGCTACAGATGGGGAGAAGTTGTTTCGTGTTATTATTTCTAATGACCAAAGTGATATTGGCCTGATTGATGTTTCTGTTTATCGTGGCCTTGCCATGCTCCAACATGCATTTAGTCCTGCCAATGATTTGTCTGTAATATCTAACCCAGATGGTCGCCGATTAAGAAAAAACAGTGGTCATGCCATTAAAGTAAAAGAGTCATATGGAAGGCGTAATATTGGTAATACCCTGATGGGAATCGCCATGAGAATTGTTAAGCAATCTCAAGTAAACATATTTAAAGTTGAGTCAGCAAGGCCAGAAGTTCAGGCTTTTTATAATCAATTAGGTTTTATTAATTTCTTTCTTGGTGAATCAGATGTCGATATGAGCTCACCAACGTTTCAACTTCCGGTTTTACAAATTAAAGATGCAGCAATGCAGGCGCAATTGCCTGTTGAGCAAATTAGGGCAGATCTTGCTGATATGCCAGATAATCTAAATCTAGATTTAGGATTTCGATGGGCTTATCAACAAGATTGGATTCGAAAGAACAGAAGATTGTGGGATTGGGTTATGTCTATCGCAGATAAAAATAAATTTATGGCCCATGGAACAGGAAATTTTCAAGCTTATAGCCGTAAGGCGGTACGACACGGCTGGATTCTTTTAAATATCATGATCGAAGGAAATCTTAAATACGGTGATATTGGGCCAATGTTTCCTGTCTTTGATGCCATTGCTGATCAATATCAAGCTGCCGATTACGGACCATTCTATGTGATTATGGATGTAAATTCCGCTAATAAAAACACAGTAAAAGGTCGTTTGAGAAATCGGCATAAAATTTATTTGGTTCCAACCGAAGTTCAAGTTCAGTTCTTGATGAAAGGATTGAGATTGGCCGTGGAGCGTAAATTAATGACACAGACTGATGCCGATGATGCGGCTTCTAAGATCATGACCTACCAAGAATTTGTGGACCACAAGGACCGTGTTGGGGAAATTGTAAGAGGTAATTTAAAACCAGCGAGTTTGGTTCGGCGTGACCAAGCAATGACCAGCGCTCAGACATTTTCACAAATTTCTCAAGGATTAGATGAAGTCAGTGCTACGCAATTAATTACAGAACTTATAAAAAGAGGAAAAGTCGAAATTGAAACCCAAGGTGGGGAGAAATTTACTTTCGTATATGTGGAACGTACTACGCGTGGCAAAAAGTTATTTCGTGTTCTTGTCTCAAATGAATATAGCGATATCGGGCATATTGATGTTTCTATTTTTGATGGAGCAGCTGTGCTTAATCGCGCATTTAGTTATGTTGATTTCTTAAAAAAAGATAATTTAGACGGTTTTCGATTAAGTAGAACATATGGTAATGGAGGTTCTGCAATTAGAGTAAAAGAGGAATATAGAGGACGCAATATAGGAAGTACACTTATGGGAATTGCCATGAGAATTGTTAAGCAATCTCAAGTGAATATATTTAGAGTTGAAGCGGTAGGGCCCAATGTTGAACTTTTCTATAAAAAACTAGGTTTTATTGATTTCTTAAATGAAGAATCAGAAGTAGACATGAGTTCGCCAAAGATTCAGCTTCCGGTTTTACAAATTGTAGATGAAGCCATGACAGGTGTTAATTATGACGGATACCAAGGGGAGAAGCTAAAAGAAATGTTAAAAAGAGGTTTAACATATCAAGAAGCACAGGTATTTAGAAATTGGAAAATAGTTAATCCTGACAAACCTTTTCCAAAGGGGTTTTGGAGCAACAGTCTGACCGCTAAAAATATGGTTTTGGTTGCTTTAGATACCATTGAAGGTTTTAGAGTGGCTAGAGAAAGTGGAAATATTGATATTATGAAAGAGTTGTATCAGAAATATGTGCTCGAATATAAAGCAATTGATGCCAAGAAGTATCCATATAATGGTCAGCAAACATTTTTCTATGAGCAGGGACTTTTGAGGGGATTATTAAGTGCTCCTCAGTCATATTTATCTAAATCAGGAAGTGGGGCGGCTTTGTTGCGTTTAGTTTTACCTGATTTATTCAACGCGTTTGACCCTCTGGATTTAGAACACGATTATTGGACAGATGTGGAGAATCAAAAATATCACATTTTGTTAGCTTTAGATTCTATTCCGGGATTTGTGCAAGCTCGCAAAAGCAATGGTATTAAAAAAATGGCTGAATTATACCGAAGTGAAGTTATAGAGAAATTTGTGGCTGAGGATTTTGAAGAAACAGAACGAAGTGGTCAAAAAAAGTTTTTTTATGAAAAAGGTAATTTGAGAGGGATGCAAATTAAAGATCCTGTAACTGGGAAGTATGTACGACCAAGAGTCATTGATATGTTGAAATTGGTTGTTCCAGGTTTGGTCGATATTAAGAATCCAGATGCGCTTCATCCATTGGAGGTTGAACGAGATTATTGGGATAATCCAGAAAATGCAAAACGACATATTTTTATGGCGTTAGATAGAATTTCTAGTTTTAAAGAGGCAAGAGAGAGAAATGATATAAAAGCTATGGCAGATTTATATCGAACTTTTGTCATTGGCTATCGGGCAAATAAGCCTATAGGTCGATTAACGGGCGGCCAAGTCATTTATTTTCTTGAAGTGGGTCAATTAAGATCGTTGATGGGAAATGCGCGTAAGATTTTAGGTTATAAAGTCAATAGCCCTGCAGCCTTGCTTCGTTTAGCTATACCGGGTTTGATTGATGACAGTAATCCTGATGCTTTGAAGTCTTCAGAAGTTGAGAAAGTTTCTGTAGCAGAAGATGTTGCCATGCGAGCTAATCCTACTGGTGGTATCGACTTTGAGGCTGATAAGATTAAGATTGATGAAAAGGGTAGTTTTGATAATTCTTCTATTGGAAACGCTCAATTCAACCTTCCTGACCTTGAGAATTTCAACGGTTTTACCCCTGTGATTATCAACATTGTTCCGCTGACCAATATCCCAGAGCTGCTCGGGCTCACATCTTCCTAGAAAATCCTCAGTAATTCATAAGAATTTTCGCGTCCTAATTTCTAAAGTTTGACAATCCCAATCAACTTTGTTAAAGTGTCGATACTTTTTAAGGAAAGGAAATAATAATGGACTTACATAATCGATTTGGCGATAAAATTGAACCTGAATCCAGTGGGCTTATCGGTCCTGATGGTCAACCGCTCCCAAGCCAGTCTCAAGAACAACAATCGCAAGAACCAGAATTAGACTTCTTTAATTACATCGCAAGCCTTGGTTTTCAGGCTATGATTTTCTTAGGGGAAATCCCTAATCCTTTAACTAATCAAGTAGATAAGAACCTCAAACAAGCCAAGTTTCTCATTGATACCATGGTGGTTATTAGAGACAAGACTACCGGCAACTTAAGCAAGGAAGAAGCCGAGCTGCTCAACGGTTCTATTTATGAGCTGCAACTGCGTTATGTTGAAGCATTGAAGAAAGAGCAAGCTTAAAGGTAATGGTTGACCCTAAATTACTAGACATTTTAGCTTGTCCGGCCTGCCAAGCAGGTTTAGAGGTTAAAGATAACAAAATTGTATGTTTAAAGTGCGGGCGCAAATATCCCATTAAAAACGGCATTCCCGTACTTATCGCTGATCAAGCTGAACAATAATGTATGAATAATCGCCTTAAACGATTGATCGAAGAATTTCCCCGTCATCGAACCATCGATGCCCTTTTGGTTACCCAGGATGTCAATATCCACTATTTAACTGGGTTTCCAGCCCAAGAGTCCTGGTTGCTTGTTACCCCTCAAAAAGCCATCTATATCACTGATTTTCGTTACATTGAAGAAGCCAAAGAAGGTCTTAAAGGTACGGTTTTAGTCAAACAGCATACTCAATGTCTGGCTGCGACCTTATTTGATTTAGTTAAGAAATATAAAATCCGACGTTTGGGATTCGATGAACGCCAGACCAGTGTCGCCTGCCATAAGAAATTAAAAAGTTTCTGTCCGCGCAGAAGCAAGCTTATCCCTGTTAGCGGGTTGGTTGAGATTTTAAGAGAAATTAAGGAAGAATCGGAGATTAATAGTATCCGTCAATCCCTTAAAATACATGGGAAAGCGCTTGAATTATTGAAAAAAGTGGTGAACCCAGGCTTAAGTGAGCGTCAAGTTTTGGGTTATTTGGAGGGATTTATTAAAAAAGAAGGAGTGGGTTTCTCATTTAATCCCATTATTGCTTCTGGACCGAATTCTGCTTATCCGCATGCCAAGGTTAGCGATAGGGTGCTGAAAAATAATGAACCTGTACTTATTGATATAGGGATTGATATAAAAGGTTATAAGTCTGACTTGACACGTAATTTCTTTTTAGGTAGAATGACGCCTCATTACAAGCAAGTGATTGAAGCTACTACACTTGCACAACAGGAGGCGATCAAGATGATCCGGCCTGCTGTTAAGGTGGCTGATGTTGATGCGCATGCACGTAAAGTATTGCGAAGATTTGGGTTAGCTAAATATTTCGGTCATTCTTTGGGGCATGGAGTAGGTTTAGAAATCCATGAAAACCCTAGGCTCTCGGTTAAAAGCCAGGCCATCCTAGAAGCTGGAATGATTGTGACGGTCGAACCAGGCGTTTATATTCCTGGAAAATTTGGGGTTAGAGTCGAAGATATGGTTTTAGTCAATAAGGAAGGATGTGAGGTGTTAAGTGGCAATTACTATTAATGAACTTGAAACAGGTATGGGGCTTTTGGTGGATGGGAATCTGTATTTTGTGACAGAACTTAATCATGTGAAGCCAGGTAAGGGGAGCGCCTTCGTAAGAGTCCGTTTAAAGAATATCAAAACCGAGGCAGTCTTAGAAAGAACCTTTCGTAGTGCTGAATCGCTCGATGAAGCCGAATTAGAACGTCGCCGTATGCAATTTACCTATTCGGCAGGGGATGACTATCATTTCATGGACCAAAGCACATTTGAAGATACAGTTATCTCACGCGAACTTCTAGGTACTGGGATCAAATATCTGCAGGACAATATGGAAGTTGAAACCATTATTTACAAAGGTCAAGTTATCAGAGCCGAAGTTCCAACATTTATTATTGCTGAAGTTGTAGAATCAGATCCAGGTCTTAAAGGAGATTCTTCTAAAGCTGGTTACAAACCAGCTAAGATTGATACAGGGGCATCTATCCAGGTGCCATTATTTATTCAACAAGGAGAGACCATTAAAGTTGACACTAGAACGGGCATCTACGTCGAAAGGGTCAAAAAATGAATTTAAAAGAGATCAAAGAAATCATTGCTCTGATGAACGAGAATAATCTCGGAGAAATTGAAATTGAGCGTGAAGGTCTTAAATTGAAATTAAAGAAAACAGCTTTGGAAGCCCAACTTGCCGCTCCCATTCATTATGCTGTAGAATCCCTGCCCGCTCCAAAGGTAAGCACCTCGCAATCCAATCAACCTTCCGTACCACAAGCTAAAACTGAAACTTCCCAAAAATCAACCAAGGATATCAAGTCTCCTATGGTCGGAACATTTTACCGATCACCTTCACCCGAAGCTGCTCCGTTTGTAGAAATTGGACAAACTGTTGAGATTGGTCAGGTGGTTTGTATTGTTGAGGCCATGAAGCTCATGAATGAAATTAAGTCTGAGGTGCGTGGAAAAGTTGTGGAAGTGGCTGTTTCTAATGCCGAGCCTGTTGAATTTGGCCAAACACTTTTTGTGGTTGAACCGACATAATGAATATCATTAGGTCGTCCCCGAAAGTCTTAATCGGGGACCCAGTGAACTAGATTCCCGATAAAACATTCGGGAATGACATAAAAAATATGTTTTCAAAAATCTTAATTGCCAATCGTGGTGAAATTGCTCTTCGTATTATCCGTGCTTGCAAGGAATTAGGCATCCGCACCGTGGCTGTCTATTCTGAAGCTGATCGCAATTCTTTACACGTTCGCTTTGCTGATGAAGCAGTCTGTATAGGTAAAGCTTCTAGCAAAGAGAGCTATTTAAATATTCCCGCTATTATTTCCGCGGCAGAGATTACTGATGTGGAAGCCATTCACCCTGGCTATGGGTTTTTATCCGAAAATGCCCATTTTGCTGAAATTTGTGAATCTTGCCACATTAAGTTTATTGGTCCTATGCCCGAAAGTATTCGTAAAATGGGCGATAAGATTGTTGCTAAAGAAACAGTAAAGAAAATGGGAGTGCCTTTAACTCCAGGTGGGGATGGGATTATTACTTCTCAGGAAAAGGCCCTCGCGATTGCCCAAAAGATTAAGTATCCAGTGATTATCAAGGCTGCAGCAGGTGGTGGTGGTAAAGGAATGCGTGTTTGTCATAATGATGTGACTTTGATCAATTCTTTTAAAATGGCCCAAACCGAGGCAGAGGCTAACTTTGGACGTGCCGATGTTTATATCGAAAAATATATTGAAGGCCCACGCCATGTGGAGTTTCAAATTTTAGCGGATCAGCATGGTAATGTGATTCATTTAGGAGAGCGGGATTGTTCTTTACAACGTCGTCACCAAAAGTTATTGGAAGAAGCTCCCTCACCAGCGCTTGATGCTAATTTAAGAAGAAAAATGGGTGAGGCTGCGGTTAAAGCTGCTAAAGCTGTTAACTATCATGGGGTTGGAACTATTGAGTTCTTGCTTGATGCTCAAAATAATTTTTATTTCATGGAAATGAATACGCGTATCCAAGTAGAGCATCCTGTCACAGAGATGGTCACTGGCTTGGATCTGATCAAAGAGCAAATTAAGGTAGCCAATGGCCAGAAATTAAAAATAAAACAAGAAGATGTGAAGATTAAAGGCCATGCGATTGAGTGTCGTATCAACGCCGAAGATCCTTACAACAATTTCATTCCTTCTCCCGGTAAGATTGAAGAGTTGAATTTACCCGGAGGCTTAGGTGTGCGGATTGACACCCATATCTATCAGGGCTATACTATCAGTCCTTATTATGATTCGATGGTAGCTAAGTTGATCGTTCATGGTAAGGATCGCGATGAAGCGGTTCGCATTATGCGCCGAGCTTTAGATGAGTTTTATGTATCTCCTATTAAAACGACCATTCCATTGCACATGGAAATTATGCATCATCCAACATTTCTTCAGGGTAAGGTAACAACGCATTTCTTGGAGAAAATGATGAAAAATGACCATTAATAAGGTAGTCCCGCCTGGTCTGTACGGCCAAACAGCGGGATCCTGTTAGGAGAGTTATTGATGTCATTAGGCGAAAAAGTCGATTTAGGTAATGTTCATATCCATAAAAAGGTCATTGGCGACATTGCAGCGGCCTGCCTCGGTGATATTCCAGGAGTAAGTCTAGCCCGCTTTGGACTTATTGGTGGCTTTTGCGAACTATTCGGATATAAAAACTTCCCAGGTGTTTATGTAACGATTGATCAATCACGTCAGATTTCACTCGAGATACGAGTGGAAGTGGATTATGGCGTTAATATTCCTGTTGTTGCCCATCAAATACAAGATAAAGTCCAGGCTGCTGTTGAACAGAGCTTGGATATTGAGCTTAAAGAAATTAATGTGAGCATACAATCTGTCACCAGAAACCAGCGTTCAGCTAGGTAGGGAGGCTTTTTATGTGGTTGATGACACGTTTGGCTATTATTTTTTATGTTTCCATCCTTTGGATAACAAGTTTGGTTGTTATCCTCTTTGTCTTGCATGGCTTTGACTTCGATACCGTTCAACAAATACTCTATTGGGTTTATACTGAACATAATCTTCGTATTGTGACTGGTGCGATCGCTTTAGGATTCATTCTTTTGAGCATTGTGCTAGAGAATTTGATTTACGGCCGCAGACGCATGGAACGCAACATTGCCTTTGATAATGTGGCTGGGGAGGTTTCAGTTTCTTTGGTAGCATTAGAAGATCTGATTAAATCTTTAACTTCTCAGGTGCCAGAAGTTAAAGACATTAAACCTTTTTTAATGGTGAACAAAAAAGGAATTGATGCTGAAATCAAATTGACTTTAAGAAGACAGGTCAATATTCCAGATTTGACTGCCAGATTACAGGATTTGATACGACGCAAGATTGAAGAAGTAATCGGCATGGAAGGAAAGGTCAATATCCGTATTCATGTGGCTAAAATGATTTTAGATGAAACCAAATCCAAGCGTTCAATGGATTCAGAGAATCCTCAAGTTCCATTTCATGGATATAGGGCTTAGATGAAAAAAATAGGCATATTAACAGGTGGTGCAGATTGTCCGGGATTGAATTCAGTCATTCGTGCCGTTGTACGAAAAGGCATGCAAGAGGGATTTGTTATTACAGGTATTAAGAATGGCTGGCTCGGGCTTATTGAAAATGATATGCGTGTATTGGATGTTAAGTCAACCACCGGGATTCTAGATAAGGGTGGTACCATTCTGGGTACCAGCCGCGTTAACCCTCTTAATGATGAAGATCAGATTAAAAAGATCAAAGAAAACTATGCGCGTAGTGGTATTGATGCTTTGATTGTGATTGGTGGAGAAGAAACACTTAAGGTAGGTTTGGCCTTACACAAAAAAGGTATTATCCAAGTTGTTGGCGTTCCTAAATCCATTGATAATGCTCTTTCAGGTACAGATTATGCCTTTGGTTTTGATACAGCTGTCAATGTGGCTACTGAATGCATTGACCGTTTACATACCACAGCCGAGTCACATCATCGCATCATGGTTGTTGAGGTTATGGGCTTATATACAGGCTGGCTCGCTGTACATGCGGGGATTGCTGGTGGGGCAGATATTATCTTGGTCCCTGAAATATCTGTTGATTTA
>CAZOXU010000016.1:8609-16167 GCA_964583975.1 uncultured Planctomycetales bacterium | reverse complement strand
GAAGTGTATGAATTATTGCGTGAGCGCCATAAACGCGGTAAGCCATTTAGTATTATCGTCATTTCAGAAGGTACCAAATTAGATGGCTATTCCATGCCCAGTATGGACCCTAGCTCATTCATTGTTGAAAAACGAAGATTTGGTTCGGTGGGCGAATATTTAGCTAAGTCTATCGAAGATAATACAGGTTATGAAACCCGAGTCAGTGTATTAGGCTATATTTTACGTGGCGGCACCCCAACAGCTTTTGACCGGGTATTGGGCACTCGTTTTGGTGTTAAGGCTGTTGAGCTGGTTAAGGAGAATAAATTAGGGAAGATGGTTTCTTTACGTGAGAATAAAATTCGTTTTGTGGACATGGATGAAGCTGTCCGCGAACGCAAACAAGTCAATATGGATCTTGTTGAAATAGCTAATGTCTTTTCAGCAAAGAATTAAACTCCGCCAGAGGCGGATGTCGACTATAGAAAGTTAAAGCTCCATATGGAAAAAACAGTTGAGAAAATTTTTGCCGATTCAATAGCTGTAAAGCAGGCGACCCTTCAAAAGAACCTGCCTCAGATTGTCCAAGCAGCCGGTTTGATCATTGAAGCTTTTAAGAGCAATCATAAGCTTTTCTTTTGTGGTAATGGTGGCTCGGCAGCTGATAGTCAACACATAGCAGCGGAGTTTGTGGGTCGATTTCAAAAAGAACGCAAAGCCTGGCCCGCGATTGCCCTGACTACTGATACCTCAGCTCTGACAGCTTTGGGTAATGATTATACCTTTGATATTGTTTTTTCTCGTCAATTGCAAGCTTTAGGCCAAACAGGAGATGTATTAATTGCTATATCTACCAGCGGGGGTTCTAGAAACGTTATAGAAGCCGTTAAGCAGGCTAAATTATTGGGAATAAAGACCGTAGCTGTGACCGGGGGAAGCGGCGGACAGTTAGCAGCTCTTTGTGATGTAGCGATTGTGGCTGCGTCACCAGTGACAGCGCGTATCCAAGAGTCACATTTGTGCATTTTTCATTCGATTTGTGAGCTTGTAGAGAACGATTTGACGAAATAAAAGATTTTCCGGCAGCAAAATATTGTTGACCGGATTTTTTATTTATTATGATTTCATTAGAATCCAAAATTATTTCTTTGCAATCACTTAAGAAAAAATTAATCGCTCTTCGCCGTCAGGGTAAGACGATTGCTTTTACCAATGGTTGCTTTGATTTAATGCATATAGGCCATGTGCAATACCTTCAAGCAGCTAAAAAACAGAATCGAATCCTGGTTGTTGGCCTCAATAGCGATAAATCCATCCGTAGTATCAAAGATCCCAGTCGTCCCATATGTCCACAAAAGTCCCGAGCCGCTGTTTTGGCGAGTTTGCAGAGTGTTGATTTTGTGGTTCTTTTTGATGAAGAGACTCCCTACCAGTTGATCAAAGCTTTACAACCTGATGTATTAATTAAGGGAGCGGATTATAAGGGAAAAGAAGTTGTTGGTAGCGACATTGTTCGAAAGGTCGAGTTGGTAAAATATGTAAAGGGATTTTCTACGACCAATATTATAGAAAAGATTAAGAGATCATAATGAGCGATCCGCTTTATCGTATTTTAGATGCTAATTTAAATAGAGCCAAGGAAGGGTTAAGGGTTTGCGAAGATGTTAGTCGCTATGTTTGGAATCAAAAAAGCCTTACAAAAGCGCTTAAAACCATACGCCATGACCTAACCCTGGTCACTTCTAAGATTAATGCTTTGAAGGTCTTAAGTAATCGTTGTGTTCAAGAAGATGTGGGAAGAGGCGATACTTTAAGTGAATATAAAAGACGAGATATTGCTGCAGTGTTTTTGGCCAATGCCCAAAGAGTTAAGGAATCTTTGAGGGTTTTAGAAGAGATTTCCAAGCTTTTAAATGCATCGGTGGCCAAAAACCTTAAGACTTTACGCTATAGGTTTTATGTCATTGAACAAAAAGCTTTTAAAAAAGGCTAATTTATATTTAATTTTAGACGCTCAGGTTCTTTCTTACCGAGAGCTTCTAGGAACATTAAAACCTGCTGTACGCTTTGGAGTTGATATAGTACAATTGCGGGACAAAAATGGCAGTGCTAAAGATATTTTAGAGTTTTGTAAGCAAGCACAGAAAATTACGAAGCACGAGACATTGTTCATTCTTAACGACAGAGTAGATTTGGCCATTCTAGCTGGGACAGATGGTGTACATTTAGGGCAAGAAGATATTCCTTACACCAAAGCCAGAGCAATGATGGGCGACAAGGCTATTATTGGTGTTTCTTGTCAGACTAAGGAGCAGGCTAAGAAGGCACAAAAGCACGGCGCTGATTATCTTGGTTTTGGATCAGTATTTAAAACTCAAACAAAGCCCGAGCGCCAAGCTATGGGTTTAGAACTACTTAAATCTGTCGTTGAAAGTATAAAAATACCAATGTTTGCAATTGGTGGGATTAATCGAAGTAATGTTGATCAAGTTAAGCAAGTGGGAGCTAAGCGCGTAGCAGTCTGCAGAGATATCTTATTAGCTAAGGATGTTGGAAAAAGCGTTAGAGATTTGAAGAATTGCTTAGGAAGATAGAATGATAAAGATTAAAACAATATTATCAATTGTGTTGGTCATGTTGATGGCTGGTTGCGCTTCAACTGAGTACAGACGCTTACCTGAAACTCCTCCCACCATACCTGTTTTAAAGAAAATTGAGAAAAAAGATGGCATTTATCATAAGGTGAAAAAAGGGCAAACCCTTTGGCAGATATCAAAGATTTATGGTTTGTCTGTAGAAGAGATTACTTCAGCCAATAATATTCCCAATGTGGCTTCCATTGAGGTTAATCAGCTTTTATTGATTCCAGGGGCCAAGGAAGTCAAAGAAGCCCCCCCGGTTGTACACACTCAATCCACACCGGATGACAATAAAGATGAGTTTGCCTGGCCCATTAAGGGAAAGGTGATCTCTTATTTCAATGATCGCCATGGGGAGGGAGTGAACCGTGGGATTGATATTGAAACAGCTGCAGGCAAGACCATTAAGGCATCTAGAGAAGGGCGAGTGGTATTGGCTGATCATATGGGGGCATATAATCAAACCGTGATGATTGATCATGCGGATGGCTTTATTTCGGTATATGCCAATAACTCGAAATTACTTGTTAAAACAGGAGACCAGGTTTTTAAAGGTGATCCTGTGGCTGAAGCCGGCGCCTTTGGTAAGAAAAGTTATTTACACTTTGAAATCCGAAAGGGCAAGGAAGCTACCAACCCCTTGTTTTATCTATCATGAATTTAAACGATTCTGATTATAATTTTTATGGTCGGCGAGAGGTTTTAGACCTTTTGACTAAACGCGTATTGGGTCTTAAGGAAGGATATCGCCAGAATCTGGCGCTTCTAGGTAGCCGTTATGTGGGTAAGACTTCCTTGGTTGAACGATTTATTGTTAATTTTGAAGATCGAGATGTTGTAGTTCTTTATTTGAATTTAGAATCCCACGACTTTGCTCATTTTGTTTTGCAATTTTCTAAAGGGATTCTGTATCATTTTCTAAAGAATAAAGGGCAGTCGGTCCATGATGATTTAAATCTGCTTATAGAGACCAGCCGTCCGTTGATTCCACTGACTACTGCTGAAGTGGAAGCTATCCAAGAATTGCTCAAAGAAGGCAAGACTAATGAGGTTTATAGCCGTCTTTTGAATCTGCCAGAAATTTTTTATCAAGAAACGAAGAAATTTCTAGTTTTCATTATCGATGAATTTCAGAATTTAGAGAATTTTCCTGTCAGCGATGTGTTTGTGGAATTAGGCAAACGCATTATGACCCAAAAAAGTTCTTTGTATATTACAACAAGTTCGAACGAAGCCCAGGCAAGGAATATATTGTCCGAAAAGCTCTCTTTGCTTTTTGGAAATTTTGAGATTATTGAAATCCTTCCATTTGATTTATCTTCCAGTCAAGGTTTGATTGACCACAATTTAGAGGGGATCAAGATAGGTTTGTATTTAAAGAACTTTCTGGCTAATTTTACAGGAGGCTATCCTTTATATATCAATATGCTTTCTCAGGAGATGATTTCTTTAACAGCCATACACCGCCAGCAAGAAATTTATGCACCGATATTGACCCAGGCCATTGAAAATTTGGTCTTTAATCCTTGGGGGGTTATCAGCCACCATTTTGAGTTAATTATCAGTGATCTTCGCAAAGGTAAATCGACTAACAATCTGTGCTCTATGTTGGTGGCTTTAGCTGAAGGTAAACACCGTATGGCTGATGCAGCACAGTATTTAGGCATTAAACTTTCTTTAGCTAATCAAAGAATCAATATTTTATTAGATGCGGATTTAGTTGAGAAAAATGGTAATTATTACCATATTAAGGACAAGCTTTTTAAATATTGGATTAAATATGTTTATCAAAGACGGATGAAAACCATAGATTTGGAACCGGGCCGTAGTCGCAAATTATTCAAAGAAGAGATTAATAAGGCTGTTAATGAATTTCAAATGATTGCTCGTAAAGATGTGTCATCTAGAATGATGGATCTTTTACATAAATTTGATGAAGAAGCCTTTGAACTAGATGGGCGTAAGTACAAATTGTCATCTTTTAAAGATATATCAGCGATGAAGCTTCGTTTGACAACAGGAAATTCTTTAGATGCACTCTTAGCAGATTCCCCAGAAGGTCAGTGGCTGGTCGTTCTTAAGAAAGATCCGGTTCTCGAACACGATTTAACTTGTTTGGCGCAAGAAATTAAGAAGCTTACCGTTAAGCCAGGGCGTTGTGTATTAGTTTGTCTCAATGGTCTAGATGAAAGTGCTAAGGTGCGTGCCTTACAAGATAAGTGGTGGATTTGGAGTGAACAACAAATCAATACCCTGATGCATCTTTACGATGAGCCATATTTGACCAGATGAAAATCGGCGTAATTTCTGACACCCATTCTTTATCTATTCCTCAAAAACTTTTAGAAGTTCTTGCTAGTGTGGATTTGATTATCCACGCAGGGGATCTTTGTGATTTAGATACGCTTAAAACATTGCAGCAAATTAAGCCTCTTAAAGCGGTCCAGGGCAATATGTGTGATCCGCTGGTTAAGAAAAAATTACCCTTGAAGTTATATTTTGAATGTGAGGGGGTTCGCATTGGACTTTACCATGGGCATGGGCAAGCCATGGATGCCTTAACTAATGCGACCGAACAATTTAAGGGGCAAGAGGTTGATATTGTGATCTTTGGTCATTCTCACCATGCCTTTAATAAGAAGATGGGGTCAACCGTCTTTTTTAATCCAGGTAGTCCCAATGATGTGGTTAAAGCCAGATATTTTTCTTACGGAATGATCGAAATTAATAAGGGTAAATATCAAGCCAGCATTATTAAACTATAGAAGTAGCTACCAATCTTTCGGTTCTCACCTAAAATATTATTAAATTTATGATAGCCATTTCTTTTTCAACAGCATTCGTTGCTATTTTTCAAATTTTTCTCATGGGAGCCGTGGGATTCTTTGTGGTGAGGCGTCGTTTTATTGATGAAAGTGGTCTTAAAACACTGGCCTGGCTAAGCGTTAATGTGGTTTTCCCGTTTTATATTTTTAATCAAATCGTCAATCACTTTGATCCTTCCATACAGTCTAATTGGTGGGCTTATCCTTTAATTAATATTGGCGTTTGTTTAACTGGTCTTGTGCTGACAGGCTTAACAGTCATGTTGTTGCATAAAAAAAATTCCAGAGAGTGGATGGCGGTTGGCTCTTTTCATAATGCGGGATATATTCCATTGCTTTTAGTGACGGTATTACCATTTGGTGAGCAAATCCAAGAGTTATATTCTTATGTTATTTTAACTATTATTGGTTTTGATTTGTGTTTGTGGACCTTAGGGGCCTGGCTCATTAATCGGCATAAAAAAGCAAATATTGATTGGAAGAATTTTATCAATCCTCCTTTGGTGAGCATGTTTTTAGCTTTTGCAATTGTGCTATTGGGATACAAGCCATTAATTCCTGATATGTTTCTTAAGCCTGTAAAAGTGATCGGGGATGGGGCTTTAGGTTTAGCCATGATGATCATTGGAGGAAATTTAGCACTGACCTTCTTTAAACAAATTCAGTACAAGAGAATCATGGGAGCGGTTTTAATTAAGTTGATTGTTTTGCCTTTGATGGCTTTATTATTTTTAAGGATTTTTCAGATATCAAGCATTTGGGGATTTGTTTTGATCATGCAAGCCTGCATGCCTACGTCTATTACTTTATCAGTCTTTGGACGTTATTATGATAATCCTAGGCAGGATTTGATTAATCAGACGATATTTATTACACATCTGTTATCTGGCTTGACGATTCCTTTATTTTTGGGATTATATGGACTATGAGTGTTATCGCAACTAATAAAAAAGCCTATCATAATTATAATCTGCTCGATAAATTTGAGTGTGGCATTGCACTGATTGGTCCAGAAGTAAAATCTTTACGCAACTCCCAAGCTTCCTTCACGGATAGTTATGCCCGCTTTGATAAGGGGGAGTTGTATCTTTATAATTTACATATCACCCCATATGCTCAGGCTAGTTACAATAATGTCGATCCAGTTCGGCATCGAAAATTGTTGTTACATAAACGAGAAATTGAGCGTTTAAATGGGGTTATGACCCGCAAAGGTCTGACCTTGGTTCCAACTAAGATCTATTTCAATAAACGTGGTTTTGTTAAGCTTGAACTGGCAGTGGGTGAGGGGAAGAAGCATTACGATAAGCGTGAAGATATTAAGAAAGCCCAGGCCAAGCGCGATATTGATCGAGCCGTCAAACAAATCAGAAAGTAACAAATCCTGCCTCCTTAGTAAGGTTTGCAAAATTCTTTTAAAACGGTATACTTATTTTTACATTTGTAGCCCAATCCTACAAAATTTGATGTTCTTTATATAGGGGGTGATTGGTCTCGACTTGCGTTGCTCAGATTTAGGTGGCGTGCCGCGGAAGCTTGGTTGGCCGCGATAACAATCCAGGCACCAATTAAACGCTAACGAAAAACCGTTAACGATTGGTCAAGTTGAAGCTGCTTTCGCAAATACACCAGCAATGGTGCCTGTGCGTCCAGCTTTGGCTATGGCCGCAGTCCCAGTTATCTAAGATAACCGGGCCCTTTTACCTACTACGCCTACGGGTAGGATAGAAGGTCATGAGTAGGCTGGTTCTGCTGATCGTTCTCATCAGTAGGATAAGATCTTAGAGGACTAGCTCCGAAACAATGTTGTTGGCCGCAGTGTTAGGAGTGAGTTTCATAAATGACCAACTATGCACGTAGAGGCTTAAGTTTCGACTTCCAAGGACCTGGGTTCAATTCCCAGCACCTCCACCATCTAAAATTAGAAATCGCAAGCCATTGAAATATAATGACTTGCGATTTTCTATTTAAAATCTAACTGGTTTAGTGCCCAAATTGTGCCCAAGACAAACTAAATTCGAACCGGTAGAACCATCATTGGAATACCGTGATAATAGAGTCTTTTATGCACAGCAAAGACTGTGTGATTATGTAAGAGCCTGTTAAGGAGCG
>CAZOXU010000016.1:0-8599 GCA_964583975.1 uncultured Planctomycetales bacterium | reverse complement strand
TTCTCAAAGACCACTTGCCCGCCAAATACAATGCAATTGTCATAGACCCGCAAAAGACGTACGGTCAACTGTTCAATTTCTTGAGTAACATCAGTCCCAAAAGCACAATGGCCTTTAGCGAAGTAACCGTGAGACTGCATTAATTGTTCATACTTCTTTAAATCATTCTCCACACTTGTTTTTAATTTTTTCATCTCCTCCTTGCCTTTAAAGGTCTCCGCATCAATCACGCCAATTTGGATAAAGACAAAGTTTTTAACATCGCTTTTAAAGATACGGACAGCATTAAAGAGAGTATGAAGCCCCAAGCCGTTGTACCCATTGACTAAAATAATTATAGTCTTACCAACAGGTGATGGCTTATCAATGACGCCTTCGCCTTTGGGAATGTCTTTTTGGACAACTTCCGTTAAGGGTGACAAGCTGCGCAATTTATGTAAGGTATTGCGATAGTGTTTACGAATGCCCCAAGCGCCACAGGCTAAAGCGGCAGTCATGGCAAGTGTTATCCAGCCGCCTTCATGGAATTTGAGGACAACCATGGATATTAAAATAAATCCTGTCAGCAGTAACCCGCTACCATTTACGATGATTTTTTTGACCCACACACGTTCTTCGCGACGAACTTGCCACCAATGCACAACCATGCCCCATTGGGACAGGCAGAACGTGATAAATACATTAATACTGTAGAGAATGACCAGAGCCGCCACAGAACCTTGCGTTACAGCAAGAATAATGAGGGAAGAAATTCCCATAAGAACAATGCCATTCTGGGTGACTAAGCGATCACTGAAGCTTGAGAATCGAGAGGGAGCCCAACGATCAACAGCCATGCTTGCTAAGACACGTGGGCCGTCCAAATAGCCAGCTTGGGCTGCAACAAACAACAGCATGGTTTCAGAAATTAAAGCCACCATGACAAAAATATAGCCCCAAGGTGAAGCCCAAGCATGGGTCAGTTGCTCAAATAGAGAGGCATTAAGGGTTTTGTCGCCCATTTTTTGCACATCAAATAGCAAATAACCAATGATTAAACCTACGACGGTAATAGCCAAAGAAGTTGCCATATACATCATGGTTTTCTTACCGGTTTTGACTTTAGGGTCACGCAAAACAGGCAAGCCATTACTGACGGCTTCAATTCCTGTAAACGTACCGGCACCTAAACTAAAAGCTTTAAGAATGATGAATAAAATTCCAAACGCACCAATGCTCGTATGAAGCGATGACACATCATGAGTGGTGGCGCTGATCACATTCGGCAATTGACCAGAATGTAAAAAGATCGCGTACCCAATCGCAAAGGCATGGGTAACGACGAAGGTCATAAAAATGGGGGTTAAAGGTACAACAGACTCTTTAACGCCCCGCATATTCATAATCATTAATAGGAATACGCCGCCAATTTCGAAAGGCAATTTGTAGGCCAGAAGATCAGCAGGGAGGAAACTAAATAAAGCATCCGCACCGCTGGCAATTGAAATGGCAATGGTGAGGACATAATCAATTAACAGCGCACATCCAGAGATCATGCCGACAGTGGGATTAATCAAACGGCTGGCAACTAAATATCCACCGCCACCACTTGGAAATAATTCGATGATTTGGGAATAACTGGCACTAATGAGGAAAATTGTGACTGCAGATAAGATGGCTACAAAAATAGCCAAGTACTTATGTTCACCTAAGGCAAGGTAAGCTGCCTCTGGCCCATAACAGGAAGAAGAGAGGCCATCCGCACCTAAACCCACCCAAGCTAGAACTGCGATCAGTGACATCCGGTGAAAGATGTTTAGATCATTAGGATTTTTAGGTTTACCGATAAACAGTTGTTTCAAAGAACCAAGCATGGTGATGCCCTCCTTGAGGGAAATAAAAAACCAGAGGAGGCTCTCTCTGGAATAAGTTTCCCTCATTATTAGCAGACGAGGTTAGCTGTCGGGCTAGGATTGAGTACTTCCTTGTCCCTACCTTTCGGTATTGGACATTAGCCCCCAGGCCACAATTGGCCTTTTGGTTCCCCCGCTTTCCTGTAAACCGATTTAACGGTTTGTTAGAACAGGAAATTAAGTATCCGTAAAGTATACTATTTTAGAATGGCTTGTCAATATGATGATGGAAGGGGCTATCAATTCCATTTGGTGCCCAAACGGTGCCCATCGAAAGTGAAAAAGTTGTATAATCTTGTATAAAGTTGTATAATTTGTGGAAAGTTTTTCCTGTGTAGAAATATGGTAAAATTTGCTTTTTATCGACGATGAATGATGAAATTGTCCTATTGTATCCCAGCACCTCTACCATTACTTTTATACATCGGGTCTGTTAATGATTCGTAACAAAGGTTTTACCTTAATTGAAATTATTGTTGTTTTAATAATTATAGGAATCTTGGTAGCGATTTCCCTACCAGCATCTTTTTTTTGGATTAAAAGAAGTAAACTTGCGGAGGCTTTTTCAACAATTAATTCATTAAAACCACAGTTAATTGGTTGTTTAAGAGCTCATCTAGGTTCTGAAGGTATTTGTTTTCCTCCACCAGCAAACTGTGCAACTAATAACTGTATTAAGCTTATAGATGACGCCAGTCTCAATTTTAATTATTTAGTTAACAATCAAGGAGATGCACAGGTTTTGAGGATAATTGTTTTTCCTAAACCTGTCACTTTAGGACCGGATTATATCTTAATTGTTTATCCAGCAGATGATACTGCATCGAGTTGTAGTTCAGAGGGAGAATTTAAAGGAGTTTGTTAGTAGTAAAGTTTGCAATCTTTATCATTCCTTTCAAAAAGCCCATAAAAGTCGGATTTTTTGTTTAAACTTCTTGCTACATATTCTGAGAATATAAAGCAAGCAAGTCATTTTGGATTATTAGGATTATACATGGGTGGGGCGAATGTAGGTGTTATAAACAGACTTGCAAGGTAGTAAATTGTTTCTTAACTTGTTTCGATTTATAAGAGTTTTCTTATTGTCCAAACGGTGCCTATCGAAGGTGAAAAAGTTGTAAGATCTTGTATAAAGTTGTATAACGTGTGGAAATTTTTTGCTGTGTGATTTTTAGCTTAAGAGAGGCGTTTGTCGACGATTAATGCTCAAATTAGCCATATGTATTCCAGCACCTCCACCATTTAAAACAAGAAATCACAAGTTATTGAGAAATAATGACTTGTGATTTCTTGTTTAATCGTGAAAATTAATGCCAAAGCGGAATGCTTATTTAGGAAGGTCAATAGTAAAGACGCATCCTTTTCCTGGAATATTGCGCGCTGTAAGCGTGCCTTGATTTAATTCGATGGCCTGACGGCTGAGTGAAAGCCCCAAACCCAATCCTGTTTTATTTGAATGTTTCTGAGAGAAGGTCTCAAACATTTCTTCCGTATTTTCATTGGGAAGTCCGCCGCATTCATCTTCTACTTCTATTAGGATGCGTTCTTTGAAGACTTCACTTCTTACCCATACATTCCCAGGCTTTTTTGTAAATTTCTTAGCATTGTTCAATAAATTTAATAATACGGTGAAAACCATGTCACGGTCTGCAATTAATTGAATAGAAGGGTCTATGTCATGTCTAAAATTGACCATTTTTGTTTTTTCTGTGATTCTTGCATTGTTTTCTACTTCTTCGATAAGATTGATCAAAGAAAATCGAGTATATTCAATCTCAGCATTCTTGCCTGAACGAATTTCTTTTTCTACTCCAGCCATTAGTTTTTTCATGCGTTCAAGGGATAGTGTTAATACTTGGCTAGTAGCACCTGCACTGCCGACTCTTCCTTTATTAATCATTTCATAGGATACGGAAGCTGCCATAATCGAGTTTTTCATTTCATGTACAAGAAAACCCAACCGTTCAATCTCGTTCTTATTGATTTGTTTGGTTTGTTCAGTTTCAAATTCTGTGACTGCTTCCGCAATGGCGCAATCCAAAGAATAATTGAGATCTCGAAATTCTCGAGGCTTCATCTTAAATGATTTTAATTGAACAAATTCTGTAATAGATTGACAAATAGCACCGTAGGAGTGGACTACCTGCGAGATCGAATAACCAAGTCGTAGTGATTCCCGGCCGTGGGTGGCGGCATCACCTTTCTTGATTCTATTTGTTTTTTGAAAAACTTTACTTTGAATATCATTTTCATTAGCAGTAGCTGTGCGTTCAAGCACTCCAATGAGTTCATCATAAAATATTGGCAATCCTTTATCGAGCAACATAGATGTGGGCTTTGATTCGCTGTCATTACTAACCTTTTCTTTGCATAATTTTGTAATTTCTTCCCTGTGTATTTTTAAGAAATCGTAGAGCATGTTGTCCTCCTTGATTAACTACTGCTTCTAGCCTACTCTTTAAAGGTAGGAATAGCTATTTAAATAAATTGACGTGACGAATATGGATGGAGGGATATAATGTTTTCTAAATGAAATTCGCTAAATTAGCTGTCCGCAAGCTTTTACGCACCATTCATCCTGATCTAGAAGAGCAATGGGTAGAACAGTATCATTTTAACCAATTAAAACGTCCAGTCAGCGCCTTGCAGTGGCAAAGTTTGACTCCTGCACCGTTTGCACGTTTAGATGCGGGTATGGCTCATATAGGTCCTGAAATGTTTGTCTTTGGCGGTTTTTTGTGGGGCGGAAAAGTCCGCCAAGCTTTGGACATTTATCATTTAGAACAGGAACGTTGGACAGAGAGCATTGATCTTCCTTCAGGCATGGCTCAAACTCATTTAGGCATTGCTCATGATCAGAAAAGGTATATCTATATTATCTCTGGTCAATTAGGAACCAATTGCCGTCCAGCCACAACCAATTGTTTTGTTTTTGACATTCAAACCAGTCAATTTCATTCTTTTTTACCTTTACCACAAGTCCGCTATGCAGCTGTAGTCCAACTAATTCATAATCGTTTACACGTTTTTGCAGGTGCAAAGGAAGATCGCAATACGTCCGCCCTGGACCATTGGAGTGTTGAAGTAGTAGAGGGTAAAGCTAAGGGATCTTGGCAGACAGAACCATCTGTGCCTAAGGGTGGACCACATCGAGCTTCTATTGTGGAAGGAAACTATATTTATATGTTTGGTGGTCAAGAAGGGGACTATGTGGCGATTCCAGGAGACCCAGAATTTACATGTACGCCAACCTTGAGTGAAGAATTTAGGGTGCCTGATGTATATAGATATGATACTCAATTTAAAATCTGGGAACGCATGGCTGATATGCCTTTGGCCGTATCACACACTGAAGCCTCTATTGTGAGAATCAAGGATACAGTCCTTATCGTGGGAGGGGATGACGCCCGTATTGGTAAAACCGATGTCGTTACCACAGTGGATGAAATCCAAGCCTACAATTTAAAATCCAATACCTGGAGAACCATAGGTCAGTTGCCTTATAAATGGAAAGCCTGCGTAGCTGTTTATTATAAAGGGTATTTGTATGTGACTGGCGGCCAGCGTAATCGTGCCCTTCATGATCCTGTGACTTTAAATCGCTATGAACGTGTAATGTGGAAGACTAAAGTGGATTTAAGTTTATTATGAAAATTCTTCATGTTTGTCCCTTGTATTATCCTTCCATAGGGGGCAATCAGTTCCATATGCAAACCCTCTCAGAGGCCTTGGCTGTATCAGGACATGATGTCCATGTTTTTACAAGCCGAAGTTTATTTCACAATCAATTTTCTTCTGAACTTTCGGATCATGAAGTCATTAACGGTGTCAAAGTCCGCCGTTTTAAACCTAATGCTTGGTTAAAATGGTTCATTCCTGATCATCTTTTTAAAATACGCGGTGGATATCGACTTTTTCGTATGTTGTTTGGTCCTTTTGAAAGTTATTGGAGTCAGGGCCCTATTGTGCCTGGCATGTTAGCTGCTATTGGAAAGCTCAAACCAGATATGCTCATGGCTTCCAATAATGTTTTTTTTACGACTTACTTATGTTATCTAGCCAAGAAATATTTTAAAATCCCCTTTATTCTTATGCCCCTTACTCATATCAGTGATCCCATGCTTAAGAATCCTCACCGGTTACAGATGCTTAAAATGGCAGACAAGATCATTGCGTGTACGGAGTTTGAAAAGAATTTTCTTATTAAAATGGGGGTTGAGCCGCATAAGATAGTAGCCATTCCATTAGGTATTCCTATTTTGTCCAAACAACCAAGGGATATTTCATTTAGAAAGGAGTATCAAATACCAATCGATGCTCCGTTAGTGGCCTATGTAGGACGCAAAGTTAAAGACAAAGGGATTGAATTTCTAATTGATGCGATGCGTATTGTTTGGCAAAGCGTACCAGAAAGCTATCTTCTCTTGGCGGGGCAGCCGTGGAAAGGGTTCGAACCTGTTATTCAAAAGCACATAGAGCAATGCACGCTGCAACAACGTTCACGGATCATCCAAGTTAATAATTTTGATGAAACTGATAAATTTCGCCTGTATTTCACTATCGATGTTTTAGCTATGGCTTCTGTCTCTGATGCATTTGGGGTCAGCTACCTAGAAGCCTGGTCTCAAAATAAGCCTGTCATTGCTTGCCGTAATACGCCACAAGAAGATATTATCACTGATGGAGAAGACGGGCTTTTGGTTGACTACGCTAATTCTACAGATTTAGCCGCTGCTATTTTGAAGCTTATTAAAGATGAGGCTTTAAGAACACGTTTAGGAGTCAATGGCCGAAAGAATCTTGAAGGCAAATTTCAACTGGATCGGTATGCTCGCAGGATGCTGCATGTTTATGAATTAATGGATTAGGTTTAAAATTAATCCTTTTTTAATCCCAAGTTAATTATCAAATCTGTAATCTATCCTAAGTAATATTTTTATTTATTCCTAAATTTAAAGGCGCTTTTATGAAGAATTTACTTACGATTATTTTATTATTTATCTTGTCTTTTCCTGTTTGGGCTCAAGAAGCGGTGCAAAATCAGGCTAATGTACAGGAAAAGGTTTTGGATCCTAGGCAGGTCAGAGAGGAGATTATTAAGTCATCAGGTTCTTACAGTTTTTTTGAGACTGATGAGCTTAATTATACTTTGGGACCTAACGATGTTATTGAGATTAATTTGCTTGGCCATCCTGAATTAAGCGGGAAATATACTTTGAATTCTGAAGGCAAGATTCAATATGAATTTGCCGGCGAATTAATGTTGGGCGGCATGACGAAGAAAAAAGCTGAAGAGACAATTAAAGAGGCTGCAGCGGTTTATGTGGTATCTCCCCGACTCATTTTTAATATTACACAATATAACAGTAAATTTGTATACGTCATTGGTCAAGTATCAAAACCGGGCAAGTATCATATGCGTTCAGAAGTCATTTCTGTAATGGAAGCGATCATTGAAGCAGGAATGCCATTACCTGGTTCTGCGATGCATCGGGCAAGATTAATTACGCCTAGTAAGGTTGAAAATCAAGAGGCGCAGATCAAAATTGTAGATTTAAATGTCTTATTACAAAAAGGCGATCTAAAGAATAATTATGAAATGCATTCTGGGGATCAATTATATGTTCCTACAACTCAGGAAGAAATGGATTATATCCAGGCCAAGAATGAAAATAGTCCTATTTCAAACCAAGTTGTAAGCCAGACTAATGTCCCCAAAGCCAGTTCTGAGGAAGTTCGATATACTTTGGGGGCAGATGATGTCATAAAAATTACCGTCCAGAAGCATCCGGAAATTAGTGGTAGTTATACCGTCAATCAAGAAGGAAAGATTCAAGTGGAAATGGTCGGTGATATTCAGGTTGCTGGGATGACGAAGAAAGAGTTAGAAGGAAAGTTTGCTAGGCTAATTAGTAGTTATATTGATTCCCCAGATGTTAGTATTACGATCTTGGAATACCGAAGTAAAGTTTATTATGTTATAGGAGAGGTTGGACGTCCTGGAAAGTACTATATGAGGTCTGAAAGTATCCCCATTCGAGAAGCTGTTATAGAAGCTGGTCTCCCAACCCTTGCCGCTGCTATGCGTAAAAGTAATCTGATTATTCCTGCTAAAAATGGAAAGAAAATTACGAAAAAGGTCGATTTATATGCAGTACTTTATGGGGGCAATCTTGATAAGAATGTAGAGATGCATCCTGGAGACTTTTTGTATATTCCTTCAACAGTTATGGCAAAAGTCTTTCGAGTGATTGCTCCTGTAACTGAGCCTGTAACCAGCGCAGCAGAGGCTCAATCAGGCATAAATACCTTAGGCACTCCTACTGTGCCAGCAAAATAAGTTGGTGTCAGCCGCTAAAATTTATTCTCCTTACCTCAAATCCTTGTAAATCAGCAGGTTGCAAGGGGTTTTTGTTTGCTGTAGAATATTACAGTGAATAAGAAGAGTGAATATAAAGGAGAAGTAATGACAAAAAATAAGTTCTCTACGGTTGCCTTGCTAATTATTGTAGTTGGCTTTATTTTTCTCGGAGTAGGGACTATTAAAATCTTAGAAGGAAAATTTGGCACACTTCGTCCTGCGGAGCATGAAAGTTGTGCTAATTTTGCAGCTGAATTAACTAAGAATCATTCCGAATATCTTAAATTTGATCCCGAACCATATTCCACATGCAAGGAAGGAGTTTTAAAAAGAAATTATTTTGAAG
>CAZOXU010000015.1:7057-44989 GCA_964583975.1 uncultured Planctomycetales bacterium | reverse complement strand
TTAGTCTATTGTTATACGGTTTTGATTTTTTGTGGTTTTTCTATTGCTTATTACAACAAGGACCGTTTTGGCCAATTGGTGACTGTGGGGATTGTGGCCATTTTGGCCATGCAGGTTGTGATCAATATAGCCATGGTTATTGGCTTGTGTCCTGTGGTGGGTATTACATTGCCATTGATGAGTTATGGGCGTACTTCTTTTATCGTTTTTGCTACGATGTTGGGCTTCTTGTTGAATCTCAGTAGAAAAAGAAGCATGTTTTAATGATTGATTTTCTATCATAAATTCGTATTTTGTGATAAGATTCGGGACTATGAAACACTTCAGAAAAATCATAAATAAACAACTTGGTGAGATTTTAGTGGAACGGGGCTTGATTACCCGTCCACAGTTAGAAGAAGCGCTTAAAATGCAAAAAGAACAAAATGCTCTCTTTGGAGAAGTTTTAGTAGAGCTTAAATTCACCACAGAGGAAATCATTGTTCAGGCTTTGACGGCCCAATATGGTTTTCCTTATTTGCCCCTGGCTAATTACGAAATTGCCCCTGAAGTTTTATCTGTAGTTCCTTTGAATCTTTGTCAAAAACATTGCCTTATCCCTATCGATAAAATTGGTAAAAGTTTAACTTTAGCCATGGCTAATCCTTTGAATTTAACAGCTTTGGAAGATGTGGAGCTGGTTACTAATTGCATGGTACAAGCTTTTGTGAGTACGGCCACAGATATTAAATCGGCCATCAAGCGTTATTATGAGTCTAATTAACGCCGCGAACAATACTTTTACTCAATGCTCCCTCTAACTCAACGATTAATAGAAATTTTCTTACGTGATAATCTTGTCTCTACTGCTGATATAGATAGGGCTGTTAAGGAACATAAATCATCAGGGGGCGAGCTTAGTAGTGTATTACTTAAACTTAAGCTCATTAACGAAGATCAGCTTGCCGTTGCCTTAAGTGAAGCCCTTGAAATCCCCATTATCAATTTATCTGCTCTAAAGATTGAACCATCCCTAGTTAAGATAGTTCCTCGTGCAATTGCTGAAACATATAAATTAATTCCTATTTCTTTAATCAGTGATCAGTTGACCTTGGCTATGCTAGATCCTCTTAATATTTTTGCAGTGGATAATGTGCGCGCAGCCACTGGCATGTCGATTAATATTGTGATGGCCAGACCTCGGGATATTAAAATCGCCATTGATCGTCTCTATACTTTGGATTCTAAAGATACCTTGGACGAAATCCTTAAAGATATCAAGGAATCTGAAGATTTAGAATTGGTGAAAATGTCAGAAGAAGGCCCTAATAAGGTCGAAGTTGAAAACCTTTCCCAGGAAGCGCCTATTATTACTTTAACCAACATGATCATTCATCAAGCCATTTTAGCTAAAGCCAGTGACGTGTTTATTGAACCTTTAGAGCATGCATTGAGAATCCGTTATCGTGTCGATGGTTTTATTCGTGAAATCGATCGCATGGCAAAGACCTTACATTTTCCGATTATTTCCCGTATTAAAGTTATTTCTAATCTGGATATTGCCGAACACCGTTTGCCTCAAGATGGGCGTTTTCGTATCAATGATTTAAGAGGCAAGGAAGTAGATTTTCGTGTCAGTGTTTTGCCCACCGCTTTAGGCGAGAAAATAGTCTTAAGAGTATTAGATAAGAATCTTGATATGTTGAATATTGACAAGCTTGGATTTGAAGAAGACTCGCTGCGACGTCTTAAGGAATGCTGTGCTCGTCCCCATGGATTGATCTTGGCTTGTGGCCCTACAGGAAGTGGGAAGACAACCACACTCTATGGTATTTTAAGAACCATCGATGATCCAGGTAAGAACATTATTACAGTCGAAGATCCTGTTGAATTTCAAGTCAAAGGTTTTAATCAGGTCAATATTCGAACCGAGGTTGGTTTAAGTTTTCCATCGGCTTTACGTTCGATTTTGCGTCAAGATCCAGATGTGATTTTAATTGGTGAAATTCGTGATTCTGACACTATGGATATTGCGGTTAAAGCAGCTTTGACGGGGCATTTGGTTGTTTCTTCCTTACATACCACCACAGCCGCTGGTTCGATTACGCGCATGATTAATATGGGAGTCGAACCATTTTTGCTTTGTTCATCAGTGATTGCAATTGTTGCCCAGCGTTTAATACGTCGTTTGTGTTCTCGCTGTAAAGTGGCCTATACGCTTCCTAAAGAGGGGGTAGAGCAGTTTCAAATCAATAAACTTATGCCTGAACACAATATGACTTTCTATAAGCCTAAGGGATGTGACAAATGTTTTAATTCAGGTTATAAGGGTCGCGTGGGAATCACCGAGACCTTGGTGTTGAATACCCCGATCAGGGAATTGATTTTGGCCCAGGCCTCCGAGGCCGACATTAAGAATGCGGCCCGTTTAGATGGAATGAAAACAATGAGAGAAGATGCTGTTTTGAAAGCTTGTCGTGGCTTTACCAGTTTAGAGGAAGTGGTTCGTTTAACCGTTGCTGATTAATTATGGAATCAACGAGAGATAAAATATTTAAAGCAATTCGCCAGCTACCAAACATCAATCCTTCAGATTTAGATGCTTTAATGCGTGCTGATCGGGGCAAGGATGGTAGTTTAATCAAGACTTTGATTAAACAGGGCTTTATTTCCGAGCAAGATTTGTTGGTTCTTCTAATTAGAGAATTAAGAATCCCTTCAATTGATTTAAACAAATATCGGTTGGAAGAACGTCTGAAAGAATTAATCCCAGAAAAAGTGGCTCGGCAGTATAACGTGGTTCCGCTTTCTAGTTTTGGTGAGACTTTAACGGTGGCTGTTTCTGATCCTTTAAATGTTGTTCTTGTCGATGATCTTCGTAGCATTACCGGAAAAATGATTGATATTGTATTGGCTAGCGACTCTCAAATTTCAAAGACCATTGATCATTTTTATGTTTCTGCCTCTCAAAGTCTTGCTAAGGTTACTGAGAATATGGCTGATGTGGGCTTAGATATTATTGAGGATTCTCCGCTTAATCTAAGTGCTGAAGCAGGAGACCAGGCGCCTATTATTCGTATGGTCAATTTGATTATTAAAGAGGCGATCCGTCAAAGAGCTTCGGATATTCATATGGAACCAACCGCTGAAGGGATGCGAGTGAGATACCGTATTGATGGGATCTTGCAAGATACGATGACGGTCCCTTTTGAAAATCAGAATGCCGTGGTTGTTCGTATTAAAATCATGTCCCGACTCGATATCACTTCATTTCAGGTGCCACAGGATGGACGCTTTAAAATGCGTTTTGCTAGCGGAGAAATTGATTTTCGTATTTCTTTATTGCCTACGACTCATGGACAAAAAGTAGTTATGAGAGTTTTAGATAAAGGAAATTTGTCAGTAGGGTTAAATAAATTAGGTTTTTCTAAAAAATCAATGGAGATTTTAGAAGAAGCTATTTATAAACCTTTTGGAATGATTTTGGTCACTGGCCCGACTGGAAGCGGAAAATCAACAACCCTTTATTCTTTGATTAACAAGTTAAATACACCTGATCGTAATATCATTACTATTGAGGAGCCAGTCGAGTATTTGATTGATGGTTTAACTCAAATAGAGGTTAAACAGGAGATCGGTCTGGACTTTGCTATGGGGCTAAGATCGGTGTTGCGACAATCTCCTGATATTGTGATGGTGGGAGAAATCCGTGATAAGGAAACAGCTGATATTGCTATCAAGGCATCCTTGACCGGCCAGATGGTGCTTTCAACGTTGCATACCAATGATGCGGCTGGGGCGGTGACCCGTTTGGTTGACATGGGGTTAGAGCCCTTTTTAGTGGCTTCTAGTCTCATTCTTGTTTGTGCGCAACGACTTTGCCGTCGCATTTGTCCTCATTGCAAAACCGCCATTGAAGTTCCAGATAAGGTATTAAAGAAGATCCAACATAAAATAAAGCCAGGAACAATTTTTTATGAAGGCCGAGGTTGCGAGCGATGTCGTAATACAGGGTATATAGGACGTATGGGGATTACGGAAGTTTTACAAATTGATGATTATGTGCGCGAGCTGTTGCTTAAAGGAGAGTCGTCCGAAACCATTTCTCGCTATGCGCAGGAAAAACAGGGTATGAAATTGATTTTCGAAGATTGTCTTGATAAGATGTGTCAAGGCGAAACAACTTTAACAGAAGTATTTCGGATTTCATCCTTGGAAGGCGAATAGTCCTATGGATCAAAAACTTTTAATTGGTGAGATTTTAATCAAACGTAATCGTATTACTCAGGAACAGCTTGATTCAGCTTTGGTTGAACAAAAAAAAGAAAAGGCTTTTATTGGTGAAATATTAGTCAAATTAGGTTATGTTGAAGAACGAGATATTGTAGTTGCGCTTGTCGTGCAGTGTGGACTTCCGTATATAGCCATTAATAAATATTTTGTTGCGCCCGAAATCCTGAAATTGATTCCTAAAGAGGTTGCATCCAAGGAGAAAGTAGTTCCGTTGGATCGAATCGGTAATATATTAAGTCTGGTTATGACATCTCCATTAAATGAAGAGAAAAAGAGTTACTTAGAAAAAATGACGCAGTGTAATATTGCTACCTTTATTGCAACAAAATCAGAAATCGAAGAGGCCATTGCAAAATTTTATTAAGTTTAAGGATACCCTATGCCTACCTACAGATATGTAGCACGAGATCAAGATGGAAAAAATGTTAACGGTAAGATGGCAGCTGATAATGAGTCTTTGATTGTGGCAGAATTGCGCAAACGCAACTTAATTATTGTTACGATAGATGAGGAAAAGAGTTCTGCGACTAAGGCTGCTGCCCCTAAGCCCAAAGGCGGTAAGAAAATCAAATCAGAAGATATTGTTGTTTTTACCCGTCAATTTGCCACCATGGTGGATGCGGGTATTCCCATATTACAATGTTTAGAAGCATTAGGTGAGCAAGCCTCAAATCCTTCTTTTAGACAAACGATTAATGCTATTCGAGAAGATATTCAATTAGGAAGCAGCTTGTCTGCTGCTTTTGCTAAACACCCTAAGGTTTTTGACCAGCTGTATATTAATATGTTAAGAGTGGGAGAAACAGGCGGTATTTTGAGTGCTATACTCGAGCGGGTGGCCTTATATTTAGAAAAGTCGGAGAAATTAAAACAAAAAGTAAAAGCAGCCATGATTTATCCTGCGGTTGTTGTGAGCATGGCTTTAATTATTACAACGGTATTGATTGTGAAGGTCGTTCCAACCTTTGCCACCATTTATGATTCTTTAGGTCAAAAGCTTCCTATGATGACGCAAATGTTGATTGATTTAAGCAATGTGATGCAGCACCAGTTTTTATTGATCGTGGGGGGGATAGTAGCTTTCGTGATTGGCTTTATTAAATATCGTCAGACTGATGCGGGACGTTTGCAGACCGATAAATTAGCTTTAAAGTTGCCAATTTTTGGAGATTTGATTTGTAAGGTTTCAGTTAGCCGTTTTAGCCGTACTTTTTCTACTCTTTCTCAAAGCGGGGTGGCTATTTTAGAAACATTGGATATTGTTGGTAAAACCTGTGGTAATCGGGTCATTGAATTGTTAGTGGATGAAGTAAAGGTCAGTGTGCGTGAAGGAGAAAGCATTGCTGTTCCTTTGTCTAAAAGCAAGGTTTTTCCTCCCATGGTGACCCGCATGATTGCCATTGGTGAAAAATC
Organism: uncultured Planctomycetales bacterium; assembly: GCA_964583975.1. Classification (GTDB taxonomy): domain Bacteria; phylum Omnitrophota; class Gorgyraeia; order Zapsychrales; family Fredricksoniimonadaceae; genus JACQCF01. The sequence continues at coordinate 39,304 of CAZOXU010000015.1, read as the reverse complement.
AGGGCAGTTAGAAAAGATGCTTTCAAAAGTTGCTGAATTTTATGATGAACAAGTCGATACGGCGGTTGAAGGTTTGACCAAACTTATAGAACCTTTAATTATTGCCTTCTTGGGTATTGTTGTTGGTTTTATTGTCGTGGCTTTGTTTATGCCCATTTTAAGTTTAACGCAAGCCATACATTGATAACGTTATGATTTTATTAAATACTTCCTTAATTTTTATATCTTTGTTTTGTCTTACTTTTTTTAGTCAAGAAGTGAAGGCAGACAATTCGGTTCCACAAAGATTGTCTCAAAGTCTAGCTGAGCTTAAACAAAATGTAGATCAATTAAGCGTCTCTAATAAAAGTTTAGATTTTAAGAATGAGCAGTTAAAATCAGTTTTGAAAGATTCTCAATTGACCTTAGGAAAATTAGTGCAGGAGAATCAGCAGTTGGAAGATGCTAAAGCAAAGCTAGAAAAGCCTACGACGACAAAAGCCCAGCAAATTGCCCAACTTAATGCAACGATCAGTGATTTAGATCGACAAGCAGCTGTTTATAATCAGCGCTTTAAAGAAGCCCAAGACAAGATCGCGGATAATAAAAAAGAAGATAAGCAATTAACTGATCAATTGGTCCAATTAAATAAATCAGAGACTGATGATGGTATGCCTTCACCCGAAGTGGCTAGACTCTTAGATAAAAAACAAAAAGAAAAGTTGGCCATGCTTAAGATGATTGCCGATAGCCAGGCTCATCAGGAGCTCTTACACCAAAAGGTTTTAGATTATAAAAAGAGTATTCCTATGGCTAGCGATGCATCTAAGGGAAGTAAAAAAGAGATACTCGAAGCGCAAATTGTACAATTGCATGATGAAATAGTACAGCTTAACTCAACAGCCAGCAATAATGCCAAGATGGGCTGGAGTGAAGACCAGATACGCGAGTTAGAATCAAGTGTGAATAATTTAGAGAAAAATAGGGATGAGTTAAAAGATTTGATCAATAAAATACAGCAAAAGACTCAAAATATGACAGTTAGCCAAGAGCAGATTACGGAACGGACCAAGTTGCAGTCCAATATTTCCCAATTAAAAGCAGAACATAGGAATCTTAAGATGGATTTTGCTGAACTTCAGCAGCAAATGGTTGATTTAGATAAGCGTAAATCATCCATGGAATCTCTTCTTCAAAATTAACTAAGATATATTTTTTTGTACTAAGGAAAGCGCTTCCCATGGTTTGACATAGACCTTTTGAGGTGCTAAGCTTGAATTAGTAGTATCGCTATTTGAAAATAGACTGTTGTATAGGTTAGTTAAAGAAGGTTAAGAGATGAGAACATATACGTCCTTATCTTATAAATCATACTCTACCTCTCAATCCTTCCTTAGAAGTGTTCTTATAATAATTCGAATCTAACCTAAAGTCTGCCTTAGGATTAAGAAAAAAACTCTTTTTAAGAAAGATCATTTTTCTCTTTTAAAATGAGCCTATTGGTCTATTATATTAGTCCTAGACCGGTAGATAAGTAATATAGTTTATTAACAAAGGCATGGTAGATTAGGTTTGAGTTTATAATTAGAGAAAAAAACCGGCATTATACATAAAAACATACTCTAAAAAACTCACAAAATCTCCAAAATGCCAAATTCAAAGGAGATGGAAATGAAAAAGTTTACATCAAAATCAGGTTTTACCTTAGTGGAAATCATGATTGTGGTGGCAATTATTGCGCTGTTGGCTGCAATTGCTATTCCAAACTTGCTTCGTGCTAAGATGTCAGCTAACGATTCGTTAGCTAAAGCAACGATTCGTTCGATGTCAACAGCTGCAGAAAGTTTTGCAACTGCACAGAATGGCAATTATCCGGTAGATGAAGCTTCTTTAACCAATGCAACTCCAGCTTATGAAAATAAGGCCTATTGCGGACAGACAATTTCTGGTTTCACCTATACCTGTCCTACAATGGGAGTGTCTGGGTATACCTTTGTGGCTACGCCTGTGACGCTTGGAACATCAGGCTCAACAGTCTATACCATTACCACAGGAGGAGTGTTGAATTAAAAATTAACGGTATACATACATAAATTATGTTAAGGAGATAAAAATGAGAAAATTTATATCAAAAACAACAGGTTTTACTTTAGTTGAAATTATGATCGTTGTTGCCATCATTGCATTATTGGCAGCGATTGCAATTCCAAATTTGCTCCGTGCTAAGATGTCAGCTAATGATGCTTTAGCTAAGGCTACCATTCGTTCGATGTCAACAGCGGCAGAAACTTTCGCAACTGCACAGAATGGCAATTATCCGGTCAACGAAGCTTCTTTAACTAATGCAACTCCAGCCTATCAAAACAAGGCTTATTGTAATACGACTATTTCTGGTTACACCTACACATGTCCTACAATGGGTGTATCAGGTTACACATTCGTCGCTACACCAGTGACGCTTGGAACATCGGGTTCAACAACATACACCATTACAACCGGTGGTGTTTTGAACTAATAGAAGTTTGAAAAGTAGTAGATTTAAAATGACCCTGCACCGTATGGTGCAGGGTTTTTTTATGGATGGATTTGCTTGTAAACTTTGATGCCGTTGCGATTGAAGATTTCTTTATACTGATCAGAGAAGCCGTCATCTTCAATGTTATCTACAATCCAATATTCGCCTTGGCGTTGATCGCCTAAGAGAAAATAATCACGTCTATTAGAGACATAACCTGCTAAGTTTTTAGGAAGAGTGACAGAGGCATCCGGAGGAATGATCTGAAGAGCTTCGTTCATGGTTTTAGTATACAGTTTATTATCATTAATAAGAAGGTTATCGCTCCACAAGAAGAAATGACTAAGGATGCAGATTAACAATAATAAAGAAAGGATCATTTGGGCTTTATAAGGAGGCAGAAAATCAAATCTTTGTTGTAATTTCTTAGAGAATAGTTGGATTGCATCTACACAGGAGATTAGCAAAAAACAACTAATGACAATGCTGTAGTGCCAAGTGGGGTAGGTTAAGGGATGAGCTGCCAAAAGATTGATTAAAAGCTCTGGTAATCCAATCAGCCAAATGATCGAGAAAAATGGAAATATGATAAAAAGGGGAGAAAGAAGCAAATAAATGAAATAGAAATTATGCCAACGACCCAGATTGGTATTTTTAAATCCCTCCATGATGCTTTGTACTGTTGGCTGGTCAGAGGTTATAAAGTTCCTTTTAATTTCTTCAATGAGCCATGCTGGAGCAGGATCAACATTATAAATGTGTTGGAAATGATGCATGATCCAGATGGAAAATAAGGCCCATACGATCCCCAGAGCAATAGGTATATAAATCCATCGCTTTTGTTTTTTCATTAATAAGGCGTAAAATCCAAACATAATTGATACTAAAGCCAGATGTTCTTTAATACTTAGGCAGAGCAATAAGAATAAGATGAATTCTTTAAATTTATTTTTTATAAAGAAATAAAAACAGAATAGAAGAATAGGAGGCAAGAAGGTAATTTCATGAGGCGCGCTAAAGTTTTGTCCAACGATAAAGGGGAAAAACATAAACCCTATGGTAAGAAGCAGAGCTGGTCGTTCGTTTAAATAGTGCCGGGCAATCATAAAGAACGGAAAGCTCGAGAATGCAAGAAACAAAGTTTTTAGGACCAATAGATTAAGCGGATGCGGATAAATGGCATAAAAGGGAGTTAGAAAAATAAGGAAAGGTGAATTGTGTGTAACAAAGTTTGAGCCACTGGTTGAGCTTTCAAAGAAACGGCCATGGAGATTGTTCCATTGTATTTGGTTATAGAGTCCGATATCTTGAGTATTAACGCTTTGATAATTCAAATAATGGGCAATGTTGATAAGGCTAAAAAAGACGGCATAAATACTTGAAATAATGAGTAACGTTTTATAGGAAGATACGGTTTTAGGGGGTGCTTTTGATAAAATTTTGTATAAAATCCTTATAGCAACGCCTATGCTGATTAAGCAGATCAATTGTTGCCCATAACTCATTTGATTAAAAAAGAAATGGTAGGGGATTAAGAACCCTAAAATAAGAACAGGAATTAGCGAAATCCGAGCTGTTTGACGATTTGATTCGCGGTTTTTTGCTAATAATTGCAGCCAGATCCCTCCGATGACAATTTCTATAAAGAAAAAGGTCAGCAGGCAATTGTCAGGATTAAGTAGAAAGCTGTTGGATGTTTCCGAGTTGATGATTAGGAAGAAGAGTATTAAAACGCTTAAAAAAGATAGGTACAGAACATCTTTTAAAGAAGTAGACTCAATGTTTTTGATATAATTTTGCACTGATGGCAACACTTTTAATCCTTAAGTTTGATAAGATCTCAAAGTTTGTTTAATTTATTTTTGTATGATACAATGATACCAAAATAAATTTTTAAAAAATATCAAAAGAATAATTTGTTGTTAAAATAAATCATATGGATTTCGAGTCAGTATTTAATCAATATCTTAAATTCATTTATAAGCTCCTTCCAAAGCCACAAATGCCTACGGTTATTGGGTTTGATATCGGCACCAGCGCAGTCAAAGCTGTTGAAATGAAATATACAGGACAAGCTTTTGAGGTTTTAAGCTGGGCGATGGAGCGTATTGACGGGAGTGGCCCAGCAGATTGTCTTAAGCGTTTATGTTCCCGTATGAATATCAAAGATCAGTTATGTGTAGCTTCTGTTTCTGGAAAAGGAACACTGATTCGATATGTAGATATGCCTCGCATGCCCATCGATGAGCTGCGCAAATCTTTCGTTTATGAAGTAGACAAATATTTCCCATTCGATCCTCAAACCATTTATATAGATTGTTGTATTTTAGATAGCCAAAGCAAAGAAAAGAAAATTCCGGTCGTAGTTGTTGCTGCCAAAAAAGAATTGGTGGATGAACGGATCAATCTTTTTAAAGAAGCTGGCATCGAATTGAATTATGTGACGACCAATGCGATAGCGACAGCCAATGCCTTTGAGCGTTTAATTAGAAATAAAGAAACAACCGAAGCTAGAGCCATTTTAGATATAGGAGGATCAGTCAGTAATTTAATGATTCTTGATAAGAATAATTCCCCATGTTTTACGAGAGATATTTTTGTGGGAAGCCAGGAAATGTCTAGGCAGATTGCTAGTAATTTGGGGGTTGATTTGGCCAAAGCTGATGAACTTAAAAGTGCGCCAGGAGATAGAGCTGAAGAGATTATCAAAGCCTGTGAGGTGGCTATTGATAATTTGACAGGTGAAGTGCATTTATCATTTGATTATTTTATGACCGAGAAAAATTCCCCGGTATCTGATCTATATTTGGTGGGGGGCGGATCCTTGTTTAAGGGAATAGAAGGGATTTTCGAAAAAAGTCTTAATCTCCCTGTGAAAATTTGGAATCCTTTGACAGATTTAAAATTAGGTCCCCAAGTTGTTGCTTCAGAAATTAATTCTTTTTCATCACATTTAGGAGTAGCTATTGGTTTAGCGTTGACCAAGGTATGATAGAAATTAATTTAATTCCTCCCAATTTAAGAAAAAAAGACAGCAGAAATTCTGGCTTTTTTGCTGTGGTCAATATTCCCAAAGAATTTATTATCGGTTGCGGAGGGATTTTTGTATTAGTCCTTGGTTTAGTTCATTTGTCATTGTTTAGTTTGTGGGGTGTAAAATCAACGCAATATGCCATGACCCAAGCCCAATGGCAGCAGATGTCATCCGACCGAAATACAGTCGATAATATTAATAAAGAGTTAAAGGATGTAAGGGCTAAAATCACATTGATTACGGGAAATGCTTCCAAAAAAGCGATTTTGTGGTCACAGAAATTAAATATTCTAAGCGACAACCTTCCTAAAGGCGTTTGGTTTAAGAAAATTGTTTGGAATGAAACTACTCTTGTTATCGAGGGAAGCGCCTATTCTAAATCCCGCGATGAAATGGCAACTGTCGGTAATTTTGTTTCAAACTTGAAGAGAGATGTTAACTTCATGAAAGATTTTTCTTCGATAGAGCTTAATTCGATTAGTCGTGTTAAACAAGGATTATTGGAAGTGGCAGTTTTTACAATAACGGTTAAGGTAAAATGAAATTTGATTTTGGAAAGATTTTAGAGCTTTTTAATAAGTTGGACGTAAAGTTCCGATATGGGATTTTTATTGGAATTTTGTTATTATTCTTCATCGTTGATTTCTTTACTGTGATAGCCTTTCAATGGAATTCTATTAAAAGCATGGAGAATGACCATCAAGCTTTACAACAGAATATCGAGCGACTTAAAAACGATATGTTAAGGGTAAATCAATACAAAGAGAATTTGCAAAATAGTAAGGCGCAACTGGAAGCTTTGAATAAAAAGATTCATCCTGTTGGAGAAATATCTGCAGTGATGGAAGATATGTCTAGTTTAGCCAATCAAGTGGGAGTTAAGATTGACCAACTAACTCCACAGCAGGACGGTCAGAAAAGTGTTGCTTCTAATGAAACTATCAAATACTATCTTTTGCCAATTGTGATCCAGGGAACTTCAAGTTATCATGCATTAGGTCGCTTCCTTAATAGATTGGAATTAGAAAAATTTTTGTTTGTGGTGAGTAATCTTTCGATTGAATACCGAGATGGAGACGCCCATCAACATGCTATTAATGCCAATTTAAAGATAGTACTTTCAGAAAACAATACGGATGGTAAACAAAAATGACGAAGATTTTGTTTTGTCTTTCTTTGTTGATGGTATCATTAGCTTTAGCTGATGAAAACAAACCATTCACTTATAATGAAAATGGTAAAAAAGATCCTTTTGCGCCGTTGGTTTCCCCTAGCGGTGCATTAATTACATACGATTCTGAAGTTACTCCATCAGACATGGTCTTAGAGGGTGTAATTATTGATGCCAAAGGTAACAATATAGCTATTTTAAATGGGAAAATCGTTAAAGCTGGGGATAAGATAGCTTCGTATACTGTAGGATCCATAGCGCAAAATCAAGTTGAGCTTATTAATGGCCAGGAGCATTTGACGGTTAAAATAAAAAAGGGAGGAGTCTGATGCGCCTACAAAAATTTATCATTGTTCTTTTAACTTCTGTTTGTGTTTTATCAGGAGTTGTTTTTATAGCTCATGCCCAATCTCAGGTTACGGATCAAGCTGCCATTCAACCTTCAACAGAGCCTGCGGTGGCTGCGAATCAGACTGCTGAACAACCTAATACAGAGCCTTCTGTTGTTTCAGCTCCAGTAGCGAACACTGCTTTGCCAACACCAATGCCTCCCGCACCAGCCGATGGATTGGTGAGTTTAGAATTTCAAGATGCAGACCTTAAGAATGTCTTAAAGGTATTGGCTTATAAAAGTAATATGAATATTGTTTCAGGGCCTGAGGTAACGGGAACGGTTACTATCCAACTAAACAATGTGCCTTGGCAAAAAGCCTTAGAAGTTGTGCTTTCTACTTATGGATATGGTTATGAAAGGAGGGGTAATATTATAACGGTGACGACCGTTGAGAATCTTAAAAAACGTCATGAAGACTCTCAGCTTTTGGCTGATCAGGAGCCATTGGCAACAAAAACCTACCTATTGAGTTTTGCTAAAGCTTCCGATATTATCGATTCAATTACTAAAATGAAGACCAACCGCGGACAAATTAATTTTGACCAACGTACCAATGCATTAATTATTCGTGATGTACAAAGCAATTTAGAATTAATTGATGAAGTGTTGAAAGCTTTAGATACACCTACTCCGCAGGTTCTGATTGAAGCAAAAATCATTGAAACAGATGTAAGTAATACAGAAAATTTAGGTATTGATTGGAGTGTCGCCTTAAATGCTATTGGATCGGCGAGACCAACAAATTTTCCTTTTACAACTGCAGGAAGTAATACGATGCTTCCAAGCTCGTTCTCGAACTATTTACCAGGAGCCACTGATACCGCTTCTAGTAATAAAGCCGGAAAAGACTTTGTTTATGGAACTTTAGATGCCACAGGTCTTACGGCAGCACTGGAACTATTAAGCCAACGATCAGACACCAACGTTCTATCAAACCCTCGCATACTGACTTTAGACAATCAACCTGCCAAAATTGTTGTTGGTCTTAAATATCCTTTGCCAGAATATACATATAATCAGGAGCAAGCTAAATTACAAATTTCAGGGTATAGTTTCTTAGAGATTGGAATTATTTTTGAGGTAACCCCACATGTGAATAATGCAGATTTTGTAACATTGGATTTAAATCCAAGAATTACAGCAATAAAATCTTTAGTTCAGGTAGACCCTACGTCTACCACGGCCAAAATTCCTGAACTTAGTACGGAAGAGGCCAAAACAAAGGTCATGATTAAAAATGGACAAACTTTGGTTATCGCTGGATTAATTACTGAAAACAAAACTTCAAGTAATAGTAAAGTGCCATTCTTAGGAGATGTTCCTGTGTTGGGAAGAGCTTTCAAGAAGAGTAATGATAAGAAAGATAAAACAGAGCTTATGATTTTCTTGACCCCCCACATTATTGTTCCTAATACAACGGCATCTTCCGCGCCAGCAAGTTCCTCGTAAGTCCTTTTTAAAGACCTCTAATAAAAAAATTTATTTTTTTAAGGAAGGAGTAATATTTGTGTCTAAAGAAATTTTAATTCATGTCACGTCTGATGAGAGGCGCGTGGCGATTTTGTCTGGTGGGAAGTTAGATGATTTTTATATTGAATTGGAACGTCACCAATCCATGTTAGGCAATATATATAAGGGCAAGGTCGAGTCAATTTTGCCTTCCATTAATGGAGCTTTCGTCAATATTGGTCAGGACAAGAATGGATTTTTATATCTAACTGATGCCGACAATCCTTTTTTGCAGGATATCGAAAAGATTGAGCGAGAACCTTCAGCTGCTCAGAAGATTATAAAGATGTTTCTGCCTAAAGACCAAAATAAGGAACCAGGGGCTCATCCTCCCGCAGCTAAAAAGAAAGAAGCTGAGCTGCCTTTAAAAAAGGACCAAGAAATCTTAGTCCAGGTTGTTAAAGACCCTTTTGGAACCAAGGGGCCTCGCTTAACGACGCACATTAGTTTGGCTGGTCGTTTTGTGGTTTATATGCCTATGGACCAGCATAGTGGAATTTCAAAGAAAATTGAAAAGCCTGAAGAACGATTTCGTTTAAGAGAAATATTAAAGAGCTTTAATTTTTATAAGTCGGGTGGGTTTATTGTAAGAACAGCTTCAGTGGAGCAGGGCGATCGTGAAATCACAAGGGATGCTAAGTTTTTAACTGCCATGTGGGATCGCATCCGTAACCATTCGAAAGCCAAAGAAGCGCCTGCGCTTATCTATAAAGAATATGATCTTATTTGGAAGGTCGTCAGGGACTTGCTAAAAGATGAAGTTGATGCCCTTATTATTGATTCTCATGAAGAATATGTGAAATTACGTAAATTTGCGGAAACCCTGATTGGTAAGGAAGCTGTTGATAAGATTAAATACCATCAAGGCCCTCAAGGATTATTTGAAGCCAAGAATGTGGCTCATGAGTTAGAGAAGATTTATGAATCCAAGGTGTATTTAAAATCAGGGGCTTATTTGGTTATTGAACCAACCGAAGGTTTGACGGTTGTGGATGTTAACAGCGGCCGCTTCAAGACCCGAGGCACTCCTGAAGATGCAGCTTTCGCAGTTAATATGGAGGCGGCCCCAGAAATTGCCCGCCAGCTGCGTTTACGTGATTTAGGGGGTATTATCGTTATTGATTTTATTGATATGAACAGGGAAGAGCATAAGCGTAAAGTTCTCTATTGTTTACGCGATGAATTAGCCAAGGATCATGCTAAAACCGAAGTCAATCGTATCTCCCAGTTAGGCTTGGTGGAGATGACCCGAGCCAGAACGGGTAAGACCATTGAATCTTTGAAGTTCCATACATGCCCTTATTGTGAAGGAAGGGGCAGGGTAAAGATTGATTGATTTTACTTTGCTCAAATATTAGTATATTTGAGCTTTGTAGAGATTGCTTCGAAGCTTCCAAGTGTAAATTTTGAAGCGAAGAATGAATTGATTGACGTATATAGGCGTCCCATGTATAATCTGGGCTTTAAAAATTGAAATTTCAAGGAGATGATATTATGTTTGCAGTTGTTCAATTAGGTAATCGCCAATTCAAAGTCAGTGAAGGGGAAACTATCAATGCTGATCTTTTAAATGTGGAAGCAGGCAAAGAAATCGTTTTGGATAAAGTTTTGTTATTTTCTGATGGTAAATCTACCCAAATCGGCCAGCCGTATTTAAAAGATGTGCAGATTAAAGCTGAAGTTCTCCGTCATCATCGTGGTCCTAAAACGATAGCTTATCAATATCGTAAAAGAAAAGATTCTGCACGTACCGTCGGCCATCGTCAAGATTTGACCGCTGTACGTATTGCTAAAATTTCTGCCTAAAACTAAATGGCCTTTGTTGACCAAGCACGCATCCAGATTCAAGCCGGTAATGGTGGCAAAGGTTGTGAAAGCCATTACCAAGATAAATACACCCGTTATCCTATTCCCAATGGAGGAGATGGGGGGGATGGTGGGGATGTTGTCTTGGTGGCCGATCGAAATATTCACACCCTCTTAGATTATCGTTTTAAACAGCACTATCAAGGTGAACGCGGAGCTCACGGTTCTTCCAATAATAAGCGAGGAAAAAATGGAGAGAATTGTATCCTGCGTGTTCCTGTTGGTACTATTATTTGGGATTATGATACCAATTTATTGATCCGTGACCTGGCTGTTTCAGGAGACTCGGTCATTATTGCTAAAGGTGGTCGAGGTGGTCGAGGTAATAATCATAATCGTACCGTAACTTTGCCTAAAGAAGGGGAAGCAAGAACAGTTCGACTTGAGTTAAAGGTCATTGCAGATGTCGGGATTGTGGGCTTTCCAAATGTTGGAAAATCAACTCTCATTAGTGCTATTTCTAAGGTAAAATCTAAAATTGCCAGTTACCATTTTACAACTAAGGCCCCCGTTTTGGGAATTGTGGAAGATGAGGATGATCCTGAGCAGAAATTTGTTGTTGCAGATCTTCCAGGATTAATTGAAGGGGCACATGAAGGTAAAGGATTAGGGCACCAGTTTCTTAAACACGCGGAACGTACCAAGATCTTAGTCCATGTGATTGACATGGCAGGCACCGAAGGTCGAGATCCTGTTGAAGATTACTATAAGATTTGTGAAGAGTTGGATTTATATAGCGAGGAGCTTTTGCAGAAACATCGTATATTAGTCGCTAATAAAATGGACGTCCCAGAAGCTAAGAAGAATCTGACTAGGTTCAAACGACAGGTAACTAAGGATATTATTTCAATTTCTGCGAAGGAAAAAGATGGTTTGGAAAAATTGGTAAAAGCGATTCGGAAACTCTTATGAAAAGAACATTTTCTCGTCCTATAAAACGCGTGGTTGTTAAACTCGGTTCAAGCCAGATTGTGGATGCGCATTTGAAACCTAGAGCAGTTCAGCTGTCTTCATTAGTCAAACAGATTAAAAATTTGAATAAGCGAAATATTGAAGTCGTATTAGTTTCTTCAGGAGCTATTTCTTTAGGTATGGGAGAGTTAGGAGAAAAAAAGCGTCCAGCTGATTTAGCAGATCTGCAAGCTCGTGCAGCTATTGGTCAGGCTGCTTTGATGCGTCTTTATAGCGAGTTGTTTCGTAAGGTGGGCCTTAAATGTGCACAAGTCCTTTTAACCTGGGATGATTTTGATAATCGCACGCGTTTTTCCAATGCTCGCCATACACTTGAGGCTATTCTTAAAAAGAGCGTGGTACCGATTATTAATGAAAATGATACCACTTCTACCGAAGAAATTAAGTTCGGTGACAATGATAAATTATCAGCCTTAGTTGCCAGTTGTTTACATGCAGATTTATTGGTTCTTCTTTCCGATGTTGATGGTGTTTACGATGAAAACAAGAACTATATGATTGGTGAATATAATGATGTTACGCCTGAGATAGCTACTGTATCTAAGGGGACAGCCAATGTTCAAATTGCCCGTGGCGGTATGAAAGCCAAGACCGAGGCCGTTAAGATTGCGACCCACGCTGGAACACCATGCGTCATTACAGCCGGAAGCAGGAAAAATGTTTTGGTTGATTTAATTGCAGCTGAACGTATTGGTACTTATTTTATTGAAAAGAACCATAAATTGTTAGATGGGGATTCTCAACATGAATTTGTCCGTTTACATCTTAAAAATCGCTAAGTCGGCGCGCCAGGCTTCTTATAAAATAGCTTTAATAAATGCTCAAGAAAAGAACCGTGCTCTTCTTTTGATGGCCAAAGCTTTAGTAGCCAATCAAAGCTATTTAATGAAGGAGAATGCCAAAGATTTAGCAGCTGCGCATAAAGAACGCTATTCTGCCGCTTTGGTAGATCGTCTAACACTTAATCCTAAGCGTATCAAAGCTATGGCAGATGGTTTGCTAGAGACGGCAAAGCTCAAGGATCCAGTTGGCCAACTCCTCGAAACCATTCGCCGTCCTAATGGACTTCTCATTAAGAAAATTCGTGTTCCCTTAGGTGTTGTTGGTATTATTTATGAGTCTCGTCCTAATGTGACCGCTGATTGTGCAGCCTTGTGTCTTAAATCAGGCAATGCCGCTATCCTTAAAGGCGGTAAAGAGGCTATTCATTCGAATAAAGCTATCTTTAAGATTTTGAAGGATCAATTAAAGAAGACCAAGATTCCGCTTGATGCTTTACAGTTGATTGAATCAACCGAGCGGCAGGCAGTTCATGAACTTTTGAAGCTTGATGAATTAGTGGATGTGATTGTTCCTCGCGGTGGTGAAGAACTTATCCGTTTTGTGGCTGATCATTCTCGCATTCCAGTTGTAAAGCATTACAAAGGCGTCTGCCACGTTTATGTCAGTAATAAGGCTGATCTCGCCATGGCCCATAAAATCACCATGAATGCTAAGGTGCAAAAGCCTGGTGTTTGTAATGCGATGGAAACATTGCTAGTTGATAAGGCTGTAGCCAAGAAATTCTTACCAGAGATGCTTTCTGATCTCCAAAAGGCTGGTTGTGAAATTCGAGCTGATGAAGCTACACGAAGCATCGTTAAAGACCTCAAAAAAGCTACTGCTGAAGATTGGTCCACCGAGTATTTGGATTTAATTCTTTCTGTAAAGGTTGTCAACGGTGTGGAAGAAGCGATAGGGCATATCAATACATACAGTTCGCATCATTCAGATACTATAGTTACTAAAGACAAAGCTCAGGCGCAAAAGTTTTTAGATGCAGTTGATTCAGCTTGTGTCTACGTCAATGCCTCCACACGATTTACCGATGGTTTTGAATTTGGTTTCGGGGCAGAGGTGGGAATTTCAACAGACAAGCTGCATGTACGCGGGCCCATGGCTCTAGATGGTCTGACTTCTTATAAATATGAAATTTACGGTAATGGACAAGTTCGTCAATGAAACGTATCGGAATTCTAGGTGGAAGTTTTGATCCTATCCATTTTGGCCATTTGTTGATGGGGCAGAGTGCTGCCGAAACATTAAAGCTTGATCGTGTTTTTTTTGTCCCAGCCTATTGCTCTCCTTTTAAAAGAACCCAAGATATGCCTGATGCGGCCAAACGATTGGCTATGGTTAAAGAAGCAATCAAAGGCAATGAGATTTTTAAGGTCTATGAGGGGGAGCTTAAACGGGCAGGAGTTTCCTACACTTTTGAAACCCTGACTGAAATTAAAGCCAAATATCCTCAAGCAAGTTTGTATTTACTGATGGGGGCTGATAATTTAAGACAATTTCATCGTTGGAAGAATCCAGAAGGAATTCTAAACTTAGCAAAATTGGTGGTTTTAAATCGCCCAGGTTTTGATAAGAATTATCCTAAACGCTGGCCGTATCTGAAGGTAAATATGCCAGCCGTGGATATTTCCTCAAGTGACATCCGGGAGCGTTTAAGTAAGAAAAAATCAATCTGGTATTTGACATTGAAGTCGGTTATTCAGTATATTAAGCGCTATCGATTGTATTCATAATGACGTATTAGGGGCTGGGTCTTACAGTCCTAATAAGGGTGGGGAAACCCGGCCCGTACATAGAAAGGTTTATATGGGTAGTGATATCCGAAGTCAGATTAAATTTGGTACAGATGGTTGGCGTGCGATCATTTCAGACACCTTTACATTTGAGAATGTGCGTATCGTGGCCCAGGCGACAGCCGATTGGATCAATAAAAACAACTCTCAATTTAATAAAAAATCTGCCTGTGTAGGTTTTGACAATCGTTTCCTTTCTACCGAATACGCGCAAGCCTTTGCCGAAGTATTTGCAGCTAATGGAATTAAAACCTATCTTTCAGATACGTCCTTGCCTACACCAGCCTTGAGTTTCGGGGTAGTTCAGTTGGCTGGGGTATGTGGCATTATGATTACTGCCTCGCACAATCCTGCTAAATTTAATGGTATTAAGATTAAAACAGCCCAAGGGGGAGCAGCACCTAAGGATATTACAAATGTTGTAGAGGGTTATTTAGGGCAAAGTGAAGTCAAAAGGATGGATTTAGCTCAAGCTAAGACCAATGGCTTAGTCGTGGTGCATGATTTTAAGAAAGATTATGTAAAATTTATTCGAGGTTATTTGAATCTAAAGCGAATGAAGACAGCTAAATTTAAAGTATTGGCTGATATTATGCATGGCAGTGGGCGTGATTTAATGCGGGAGATTCTAAAAGGCACCAAGATCGACTTAACGCTTATGCGTGAAGATATTAATCCTTCATTTGATGGTAGCAAACCCGAACCAATTCCTGAATGTTTGCAAGTAGCCATGAGTCGTATGAAAAAAGAGCGATTTGATTTTGGTCATGTGCTTGATGGTGATGCTGATCGTATTGCCGCGATTATGCCAGGTGGAGAATTTGTCTCTCCTCAGAAGATTCTAGGGCTTTTGATTTTACATTTGGTGCGTAACCGTGGAGTAGAAGGCGGTATTGTTAAGACATTATGTGGCACAACTATGTACGATCATATTGCCAAGAAATTAGGTCGTAAACTTTATGAGACCCCTGTTGGTTTCAAATATATTTCTGATCTGATGCTGTCCCAAAAGATTGTGGCTGGTGGGGAGGAGGCAGGTGGTATGGGGCTTCCTAATTATATTCCTGAGCGTGATGGAACCCTGGCAGGCCTTTTGATTCTTGAAATGATGGTTTACAATAAAAAGAACTTCAAGAAACTTGTTGAGGATATGGAGAAAGAATTTGGTCGTTACTATTATCAACGTTTAGATTACACCATGGATGCCAAGAAAGTTGATCTTAATAAGCTTAAGACCATTACTTCTGTTTTAGGTAAGAAGGTTGTGGAAGTGAAAGATTTTGATGGAGTTAAACTTATCTGTGACAATGAAGATTGGCTGATGTTTCGTCCCTCTGGCACCGAACCTTTGGTGCGTATTTATTCGGAAGCTAAATCCTTAAAACGAGCCAAGGATTTGTTGGAGTTTGGCCGTAAGCTTATAGATCCGAAATAATGATTTACTATTTCACCTACTTCTTTACCAAGTTGTTAAGTTTTATATTCTTTCCTCGAACTGTTAAAGGTTGGGAGAATGTGCCTCTTAAAGGTGCATACATTCTTGCTAGTAACCATATCAGTAATCTGGATCCTCCTGTTTTAGGCATTTCTACGCCTCGTAGGCTTCATTTTATGGCTAAGGTCGAATTATTTAAGAATCCTTTTGTGGGATGGTGGTTAAAGGAGCTCTGGGCTTTTCCTATTAAACGTGGCGAGTCAGACTTTGGGGCCCTTAAAGCAGCGCTTAAATTCTTAAATAATGGCTTACCAGTCCTTGTTTTTCCTGAAGGGACCCGCAGGATAGGAGATGAGCTTATTAAACCCCAGGTAGGGGTTGGATTTTTGGCTCTTAAATCAGATGTGCCGATAGTTCCTGTGTTTGTAAAGGGTACTAATGAGGTCATGCCTCCAGGTGCTAAGTCTTTTAAACGAAGCTTAGTGACTGTCACCTATGGAAAGCCATTTTCTGTCAGCCAAGAACCTTCCTATGAAGCCGCTTCCCAAAAAATCCTAGAAGAAATTTATAAGTTAAAAGAAGTATAATTGTAGGGGTGTTTGAAAAATTATTTGACTTTTAAACTCTTTTTGACATAATGTGCGTCACTTTGAAACCACAGCAGCGCCTGTCTTCAAAGAATTCAATCAAAAGAAAGAGGATTACAAGAAATGAGTACTCAAAAATCACTGATGGAGGAGCTCTATGAGAGCA
Source organism: uncultured Planctomycetales bacterium (assembly GCA_964583975.1). Taxonomy (GTDB): domain Bacteria; phylum Omnitrophota; class Gorgyraeia; order Zapsychrales; family Fredricksoniimonadaceae; genus JACQCF01. The sequence continues at coordinate 23,046 of CAZOXU010000015.1, read as the reverse complement.
CCTTAAAAGATATTAAGGAAGGAGAAATTGTCAAAGGCACAGTTGCCGCGGTGACTCAAAAAGAAGTTATCGTCGACATCGGGTTTAAATCCGAAGGATTCGTTCCTATTGAAGAATTTCGCAATCCTGCAGAGCTGACCGTTGGAAGCCAAATCGAAGTTCTCATTGAGAATATTGAAGATGACCATGGTCGTTTGATTCTTTCTTATGGCAAAGCTGAACGCCTTAAAGGCTGGCAGAAAATTTCTGATGATATTAATGAAGGCGATATGGTTGATGGCCGTGTTGTTCGAGCTGTCAAAGGCGGATATATAGTGGATGTCTTTGGAATTGAAGCCTTTTTACCTATGTCTTTGTCTGCATTTAAGAATATCTCTAATAATGATATTACGACCAGAACTTTCAAGTTTGTAGTAGCTAAGATGAATAAGCAAAGACGCAATCTTATCCTTTCTCGTCGTGAAATGGTCCAGAAAGAACGTGAAGAAGTCCGTGAAAAACTTTGGAGCGAACTTAAAAAAGGCCAAAAACGTAAAGGTGTGGTTAAAGGTATCACAGATTTTGGTGCGTTTATTGATTTAGGAGGGGTAGATGGTCTTCTTCATATCACTGATATGAGCTGGAGCCGTATCAACCATCCTTCTGAAATTGTTTCTGTGGGCCAAAAGATTGAAGTTTTGATCCTTGATTTCGATCAAGCTAATGCCAAGGTTTCTTTAGGATTAAAACAAATCGTAGCTAATCCTTGGGATGAAGCGACTGCTAAATATCCTGCCGGTAGCCGTATTAAAGGAAAGATCGTCAATATTATGCCTTACGGTATCTTCGTTGAAATTGATAGAGGTATTGAAGGTTTGTTGCATGCCTCTGAAATTTCCTGGCAAAAGAAAGTTATTAATCCCCAAGAGATGTTTAAATTGGGCGATGTCTTAGAAGTTCAAATTATCAATGTTGATAAAGATGCTAAACGTATTTCTTTAAGTATGAAACAACTTGAAGAAAACCCTTGGGGCAATGCTGCGCAAAAGTTCAACGTCGGCGATAAAATCAAAGGTGTTGTGCGTGGCTTTACAGATTATGGTGCTTTTATTGAGCTTGAAAGTGGATTAGAAGGTATGATTCACGTTTCAGATATGTCTTGGACAAAGAAAGTTAACCATCCTCAAGAAGTTCTTCAAAAAGGACAGGTTTTGGATGTGGTTGTTCAAGCTGTTGATGCTGAAAACCGTAAAATCACCTTAGGTTTGAAGCAATTACAGAGTAGTCCTTGGAATGAAATTGCTGACAAGTTTCCTGTTGGAAGCGTAGTTGCTTCTGAGGTTGTCATGAATTCTAACTTTGGTGTGTTTGTTAAGTTGGAAGGCGATATTGAAGCTTTGGTGTATTCTTCCGAAATTGATAAACAACAGGCTTCTTCTTTGAAACCTGGTGATAAGCTTCAAGTTAAAATTATTAAAGTAGACGTCGAAGGTATGAAAATCGGCGTATCTGCTAAATTGTAATTCATGGGGGTCGACCTCAATGTCGGCCCCTTATATTTTAAGGGCGGACACATTAGTCCGCCCCTACTATTTATGTCACTTCAAGACATTCTTCAGAAAATCTCCCGTGGTACTACTGAAATTATCTCTCAAGATGATTTTGCCAAAAAATTAGCTCTCAATCGTCCACTTATCATTAAAGCAGGTTTTGATCCCACTGCGCCAGATATTCATCTAGGCCATGTTGTCTTATTAAAGAAAATGAGACAATTTCAAGATTTGGGTCATAGGGTTGTCTTTTTGATAGGTGATTTTACGGCTCAGGTGGGGGATCCTACGGGGCGCAATGAACTGCGTAAGAAAATGTCTTTGTCTGAAATTGAAGAGAACGCTAAAACGTATAGATCTCAAGTGTTTAAGGTTTTGGATCCTAAGAAAACCGAGATTGTTTTTAATAGTCAGTGGCTCGGTAAATTAACTCCTCAAGATCTTCTGGAGCTTTCAGCACGCTCAACAGTGGCTCAAATGCTGGCTCGTGCCGATTTTAAAAAACGTTTTGAATCAGGGCGTGAAATCAGTCTTCTGGAATTTATTTATCCTTTGTTGCAAGGGTATGATTCCGTTCATTTAAAAGCGGATGTGGAATTAGGTGGCAACGATCAAAAGTTCAATTTACTGATGGGGCGCCAATTGCAAGAAAGCTATGGTCAGTCTCCTCAGGTGGTGATGATGACGCCTTTATTAGAGGGAACAGATGGGGTGCAGAAGATGAGTAAATCACTCAAGAATTATATTGGCATTAATGAAGCGCCACAGGATATTTTAGGGAAGGTGATGTCAATTAGCGATGAGCTAATGCGTCGTTATTATGAACTTTTAACTGATGTTGATTTATCTACCGTTACTTCCATGCATCCTAAGGAAGCAAAGTTACAGTTGGGTCAGACAATTGTTGAAATGTTTTATCCTGGTGAAGGTTTGAAGGCTCGCGAGTATTTTGAAAAGACCTTTAGTCAACATCAAACGCCTTCCGATATTCCTGAAATAAAGTTTTCGAAAGAGCAAAAATTGTTGGATGTATTGATGTTAGAGAAAATAGTTGCTTCTAAAAATGAAGGGCGAAGGCTTTTGAGTGAAGGGGCCATTACTTATGATGGGGTGGTTGTTTCCGACGAGAATTGGTCATTAAAGCAGGGCGTATTAAAGATAGGCAAGCGACGTTTCTTGCGATTATCGTAACTTATTGAAAATACTTAAAATTTATTCTTGACAAAAAAATTATCAACAGATATACTTTTCGCTCATTTGTTTCACGCTGCAGGCGGCCGTATATCTGGAGTACAGCGAAATAGAAACATGCTGCCCCTGTAGCTCAGTTGGTAGAGCACGTCCTTGGTAAGGACGAGGTCAGCGGTTCAATACCGCTCGGGGGCTTTGAATTATATCTTAAATCTTCATGTGACCTGGCAACGATAATTCGACCAGGGAGCGCGAAAAAAAGTTTGGAACATATATGCGCGAGACAATTCATTTTCAATGCACAGAGTGCAACCGTATCACTTATAACAGTACTAAAGACAAAAAAAAGAAGCCCGAAAGAATAGAGCTTAAGAAGTTCTGTTCTTTTTGTCGTAAGCACGTTGTGCATAAAGAAACTAAGAAATAAAAGTTAAGCTGTAACGTACTTAATTATAGGCCAGTAGCTCCAATTGGTAGAGCGACGGTCTCCAAAACCGTGCGTTGCAGGTTCAAATCCTGTCTGGCCTGTTTAATTTGCTGAACGCTGCCAATAACATGGGTTGTATTAAAAATGATAGTTAAAGTTCGAAATTTTATAAGTGAAGTTATGGCAGAGATGAAAAAGGTTTCCTGGGTTACTCGTCAGGAACTTTGGGATTCAACCTTGATTGTTTTAGCGAGTTCTTTGTTTTTAGGGGTATATGTTGCAACTATAGATTTTTTTCTTTCAAAAGGAGTAGAGCGCCTATTTAGGTGAGAAATTTTATGAAATGGTACGTTGTCCATACCCAAACGGGTGCAGAAGAAAGAGCTAGAGCTGGTTTAGAAAGTCGCATGAGCACTACAACGCTTAAGCAGTATATAGGCGAGGTTGTAGTACCTACAGAACAGGTTTCTGAGGTTCGTGGTGGAAAAAAACGTATCACAAGTCGTAAATTTTTTCCTGGTTATTTGCTCATTAAGATGGAAATGAATAAGGAAAGCTGGTACTTGGTTAAAACAACCCCAGGAATTACGGGTTTTATTGGACCAGGAAATCAACCTCAGCCTTTAACTGAAACAGAGGTTGATAATATATTAAAGAGAACAGAAGAAACTGGTTCTAAACCAAGTCCTAAGATTGTTTTTGAAGTTAGTGAAGCAGTTCGTATTGCGCAAGGACCATTTGCAAATTTCAATGGTTCTGTTATGGAAGTATATCCGGATCGTGGAAAATTGAAGGTAAGTGTATCTATATTTGGACGTTCAACCTTAGTTGAGCTTGAATATTGGCAAGTAGAAAAAATATAAGGATGTAATATGGCAAAAGAAGTTGTCGCACAAATTAAGCTTTATGTAGCTGCTGGTCAAGCTAATCCAGCACCACCTGTTGGTCCTGCATTGGGTCAGCATGGTGTTAATATCATGATGTTCTGTAAGGCGTTTAATGATAAAACAAAAGGTAAAGAAGCTTTACCTCTACCTGTTGTTATTTCAGTTTATAAAGATAAATCATTTGATTTTATTATTAAAACACCACCTTCTTCAGCTTTAATTAAGAAGGCAGCTAAATTAGCTAAGGCTTCTGGTACTGCAGGGAAAGAAGTTATTGGATCTTTGACAATGAAACAAGTTGAAGAGATTGCCAAAATGAAAATGGATGATTTAAATACGGCAGAAATGAGTGAAGCGGTTATTACTATTGCTGGTACAGCCCGCAGTATGGGTATTGAAGTAAAGGGATAAGCATATGTCAAGACTAAGTAAACGCATGAAAGAAGTTAATCGTATCGTCGAAGGAGTTAAAAATCCTATTCCTTTGAATGAAGCTATTTCTTATTTATCTAAGTCTCCCAAAGTCAAATTTGATGAGACCGTAGAAATGCATTTTAATCTAAATTTGGATTTGAAGTCTTCAGAGCAAGGTGTTCGAGGAACGGTTGTATTGCCACATGGTAGTGGTAGAAAAGTGAAAGTAGCTGTTTTTTGTAAAGGTGATGCTGTTGCTAAAGCTCAAGCCGCGGGTGCTGATTATGTGGGTAGCAATGATTTGATCGAAAAGGTCAATGGTGGCTTTATGGATTTTGATGTTGTTGTAGCCACTCCAGATATGATGCGTGATATCAGTAAATTAGGTAAGGTCTTAGGTCCTCGTGGGCTTATGCCAACACCTAAGGCTGGTACAGTAACCACCGATGTTGAAAGAACTATTAAAGAAGTCAAAGCTGGCCGTGTTGAATTTAAGTCTGACAAACAAGGCGGTATTCATTTAGGAATTGGTAAAAGATCTTTCGAAGAAAACAAACTTATTGAAAACGCTCAGCAAGTTATTGAGGCTATTAATCATGCTAAGCCATCAGCAGTTAAAGGTAATTTGATTAAAAGTTTATCCGTGGCTACCACTATGGGCCCGGGAGTGAAGGTGGTCATATGAAAGTCGGACAATTATATCGTAAAAGCATCTCAGATTCAGTGAAAGAAGGCGTGAGCAAAAAAAGTAATGCTTTCGTTGTTACCTGGGCTGGGATTTCTTCTTCTAAGATGAGTACTTTACGTAAAGATTTAAAACGTAAAAAAGCAAGTGTTTTAGTTTCTAAAACTTCCATTGCACGTATTGCTTTAGCAGAGTCAAAACAAGAAGAATTAGCCAAGCGTCTTAATGGTCAAATGGCTTTGATTTTAAGTGATTCTGATGCTAGTGAGATATCTAAAGTTTTAGTTAAGTTCGCAAAAGATTGCGAAGGTTTTGTTTTACAAGGTGGGATTCTTGACGGAGCCACACTGTCTGCCCAACAAGTTCAGACACTTTCCGACCTACCTTCCCGTGAAGTTCTTTTGTCTAAATTTATCGGTACCTTGCAAGCTCCTGTTACACGTTTTGCAGGTGCCTTAAACGCTAAATCACGAGATTTTGTCTCGATTTTAAAACAGAAAAGTGAAAAGGGAGGAAATTAAGATGTCTGACACAGCCGTTAAAGAATTAGCCCCAAAATTAGAGGGGATCTACAAGGAAGTTACTGCTTTAACTGTCCTAGAATTGGCCGAATTAGTGAAAGCCATGGAGGATAGATTAGGTATTCAAGCTGCAGCTCCTGTAGCTGTTGCCGTTGCAGGTGGTGGTGGCGCTGCTGCTGCTCCTGTAGAAGAGAAAACATCCTTTGATGTTATCTTGAAAGAAGTTGATCCAGCTAAGAAAATCGGTGTTATCAAAGAAGTTCGTGCAGTGACCAACCTCGGTTTAGCTGAAGCTAAAACCTTGGTCGAATCAGCTCCTAAGACAATCAAGGAAGCTGTTCCTAAGGCAGAAGCTGAAGAACTCAAGAAAAAGATTGAAGCTGCTGGCGCTAAAGTAGAATTGAAGTAATTAGCGTATCTTTCATTAACCAAAAATACCAGGAAATGATATTTTTATTTCCTGGTTATCTGGTTTACGCGCCCCATTCGGGTGATGCTAACCATAAATCGGCGGATAAATATGGACAAACTAAAAATCAAAGATTTTAGTAAGTTCCGAGATAATTTTGAATTACCAGATTTATTAGATATACAAACAATTTCCTATGAAGCATTTCTTCAAAGAGAAATTTCTTCTGATAAGCGCAAGGATCAAGGCTTAGAAGAAGTTTTTAGAGAAGTGTTCCCATTAGAAAGCTATGATGCCCAAATTCGTTTGGAATATATTGGCTATTCTATAGGCAAAGAGAAGTACTCTCGATATGAGTGTCAGCGTCGAGGTATGACCTATGCTGCTCCCTTAAAAGTTAAATTGCGCCTAATATCTCCCGTTGATATTAAAGAGCAAGAAGTTTATTTTGGTGATTTCCCTTTGATGACGGACACAGGTACTTTCATTATTAACGGTGATGAAAGAGTCGTTGTTTCCCAAATTCAGCGTCCACCAGGCGTTTCTTTTGAAGAAGAAACCCATCCAACTGGTAAAAGCATTTATCATGGACGTATTATTCCTTCCCGTGGCGCATGGTTTGAAATCAAATATGACCTAAATGACGTTCTTATTGCGTATGTCGATCGCCGTCGTAATTTCCCAGCTACACAGATTCTTCGTATCATGGGATTGACTGGTGTTGATGAAATGAAAAAGTTGCTTGGTGAGCATGCTGAAAAGTTAAAGAACACTTTAGAAAAAGATCACACCACAACTAAGGAAGAAGCTTTATTAGATTTTTACCGAAAAATGCGTCCCACAGAACCAGCAACGGTTGAAGTGGCTGAGACGTTATTCTTTCGTTTATTTTTTGATCCAAAACGTTACGACTTAAGTAAAGTTGGTCGTCACATTGTAAACCGTAAGTTAGGTACTACCGTGTCAATGGATAATCGCGTATTAGATATTGATACCGTGGCGTCTGTTATCAAATATCTTATGGGCTTACGTGAAGGTGTTGGTGAATGTGATGATATCGACCACTTAGGTAATCGTCGTATTAAATCTGTTGGTGAATTAGTTCAAAATCAAGTTCGTATTGGTTTATCCAGACTTGAAAGATCGATCAAAGAACGTTTAGTTGTTATGAGCTCTTTTGAAAATCTAACTGTTCATCATTTGATCAATTCTCGTTTATTCTCGAATCAAATTCAGGACTTCTTTTCTCGAAGCCAATTATCACAGTTTATGGATCAAGTTAATCCTCTCTCTGAGATGACCCATAAACGTCGTATGTCTGCTTTGGGGCCTGGTGGTCTTTCTCGTGAACGTGCTGGTTTCGAAGTTCGCGACGTACACCCAACCCATTATGGCCGTGTTTGTCCTATTGAAACTCCTGAAGGTCCAAACATTGGTCTTATTGCTTCTTTAACAACCTGTGCTCGTGTCAATGAGTTAGGTTTTATTGAAACACCATATCGTAAGGTTGTAGATGGTAAAGTCAGTAAAAAGTATGAATTTTTAACTGCTGACGTTGACCAAAATAAATATATCGCTCAGGCCAACTCCATCATGGATGAAGATGGAAATCTTACGGAAGCTCTGGTAGCTTGCCGTTATAAGGGAGATTTCCCACGTGTAAAACCTCAAAAGGTTGAATACATGGATGTGTCACCTAAACAGTTGGTTTCTGTAGCTGCAGCATTAATTCCTTTCCTTGAACATGACGATGCAAACCGTGCGCTCATGGGTTCGAACATGCAGCGTCAATCTGTACCTTTAATGGTTCCCGAAGTTCCATTAGTTGGAACAGGTATGGAAGGTAAGGTCGCTCGTGATTCAGGCGTTATGGTTCTTGCTAACGATAGCGGTACTGTAACTAAGGTTGATGGTCGTGAAATCGTTGTTGGTAAGACTACCTACACTTTGAAGAATTTCCAACGTTCTAATGCTAATACCTGTGTTCATCAACGTCCTATTGTTAAGCTTGGTCAAAAGGTTGAGGCCGGTGATGTTATTGCTGATGGTATTGGTACCAGTCATGGTCGTTTGGCTTTGGGACGAAACGTCTTAGTAGCTTTCATGCCATGGCGTGGATATAACTTCGAAGATGCTATTTTACTTAATGAAAAAATCGTCCGTGAAGATGTGTTTACTTCTATTCACGTTGAACGTTTTGAATGTGAATGTCGTGAAACCCGCTTGGGAAATGAAGAAGTAACACGTGATATTCCAAATGTTGGTGATGAAGCGCTTAAGGACTTGACCGAAGAGGGTATTATTCGTGTGGGAGCTGAAGTTAAAGCCGGTGATATTTTAGTCGGTAAGGTTACTCCTAAAAGCGAAAAAGAACTTTCTCCGGAAGAGCGTCTTTTAAGAGCGATTTTTGGCGAAAAAGCAGCTGATGTTCGTGATACTTCATTAACTTTGTCTCCTGGAATCGAAGGGGTTGTTGTCAACGTTGAAATGTTTGCTCGTAATGAACGTGGACGTAAATCCAAACAAGATAAAGTTAAAGAGAATGCCGCAATTAACAAAATCAAGGAATACTACAGACAAGAAATTGAGTTTATCAACTCCGAAAAAGATGCTAAGTTGAGTAAGATTTTGGGTATCGATAAAAAGCGCGTTGGTAAGCTTACTCTTGATGATATTGATGAAGGTTCTGAAGCTCGTGAAGTGATGAGTTTCTTTATGGATAAAATCGCTCAATTGATGGAAGAAGAAGAAAGAGAGCTTGATTTAATTCGTCGTGGAGATGAACTTCCAGCAGGCGTGCTAAAGCGTGTAGTAGTGTATGTAGCTACTAAACGAAAGGTTTCTGTTGGAGATAAAATGGCAGGTCGTCACGGAAACAAAGGTATTGTTTCTCGTATCCTTCCTGAAGAAGATATGCCATTCTTAGAAGATGGCCGTTCAGTAGATATAGTATTAAATCCTCTAGGCGTTCCATCTCGTATGAACGTTGGACAGCTTCTTGAAACCCATTTGGGTTGGGCTGCCAAGGTTTTAGGTTTTCATTGTGAAACACCAGTTTTCAATGGTGCTACTGAAGAAGAGATTCGTACCAATCTTAAAACAGCTGGCTTACCAGAAGGTGGCAAGGCTGTTGTTTATGATGGTCATACAGGGGTTGCTTTCCAGCAAAAGGTAACAGTAGGTTATATCTATATGCTGAAGTTAAACCACTTAGTTGATGAAAAGATCCACGCTCGTTCTATTGGTCCATATTCTCTGGTCACCCAGCAACCATTAGGTGGTAAAGCGCATTTTGGTGGTCAGCGTTTTGGGGAAATGGAAGTTTGGGCCCTTGAAGCTTATGGGGCAGCGTATACCTTACAGGAAATGTTGACTGTAAAGTCTGATGATGTTAACGGTCGTAGTCGTATCTATGAAGCCATTGTTAAAGGCGAACAGGCGTTAGCACCAGGTGTTCCTGAGTCTTTCAATGTTCTTGTTAAAGAATTACAAGGGCTTTGCCTAGATATCCGTATGGAGAAAGCTGAATCCGAACAACCAGAAAAGGAAGAAGCCAAACAATGAACAAAATTGATATCACAAAACAAGATCGTATAACGATTAGAATTGCTTCACCAGAAATTATTTCTTCATGGTCAACGGGAGCTGTTAAGAAGGCTGAAACACTCAATTACCGTACCTTAAAACCAGAAAAGGATGGTCTTTTCTGTGAGAAGATTTTTGGACCTATACGTGACTGGGAATGTAACTGCGGCAAATACAAGGGTATTAAGTTTAAGGGTATTACTTGTGATCGCTGCGGTGTTTTGGTTACTCGTTCATCGGTCCGACGTGAACGTATGGGGCATATTGATTTAGCTTGTCCTGTCACTCATATTTGGTTTTATAAGGCAGTGCCTTCACGTTTAGCGGCACTATTGCAAGTCGGTTTGCGTGATTTAGAGAAATTGATTTATTATGAAGAATACGTTGTTATTGATCCAGGCACATCTCCTTTGAAGAAGAAACAATTCTTATCAGAAGATGAATATCAAGAAGCTTTGGTCAAACATGGTGGAGCTTTCAAGGCTAAAATAGGTGCTGAAGCTGTTCGTGATTTGCTTAAGGAAATTGATTTAAATACCTTATGCAAGAAATTACGAAAAGATTTAGCTGATGCTAATCCTACTGGAACTAACTTTAAGAAATTTGCTAAGACTTTGAAAATTGTTGAAGATTTTAAAGCGTCAGGTAATAAATCTGAGTGGATGGTTTTGGATGTATTGCCAGTTATCCCTCCAGATTTACGTCCGTTGGTTCCTTTGGAAGGTGGTCGTTTTGCAACATCAGATTTGAATGATTTATATCGTCGTGTTATTAACCGTAATAACCGTTTAAAGAAGTTGATTGATTTAAACGCTCCAGAAATCATTATTCGTAACGAAAAGCGTATGCTTCAAGAATCAGTAGATGCGCTTTTGGATAATGGTCGTCATGGTCGTCCGGTATTAGGCAGTGGTAATCGTCCTTTGAAATCTCTTTCAGATATGTTGAAAGGTAAGCAGGGACGTTTCCGTATGAACTTGTTGGGTAAGCGCGTGGATTATTCTGGTCGTTCTGTTATCGTGGTTGGTCCAGAATTACAACTTCACCAATGCGGTTTGCCTAAGAAAATGGCTTTGGAGCTTTTTGAGCCTTTCATCATTCGTAAACTTCGTGAAAAAGGTTTTGTGCATACCATCAAGGGTGCTAAGCGTATGGTCGAGCGTGCCAAGATCGAGGTGTGGGATATTCTTGATGAGGTTATCCAAGACCATCCGGTTATGCTTAACCGTGCGCCTACTTTGCACAGACTTTCTATTCAAGCTTTTCAGCCTGTCTTGATTGAAGGTAAGGCTATTAAATTGCATCCGTTAGTTTGTACTGCATTTAACGCTGACTTCGATGGGGATCAAATGGCTGTGCATATTCCTTTAAGTTTGGAAGCACAGATCGAATGTCGTCTTCAGTTGTTGTCTATCAATAATTTATTTTCTCCTGCTGATGGTCGTCCAGTTATGTCTCCGACCCAAGATATTGTTTTGGGACTATACTATTTGACCAAGGAACGTCCAGGAGCTCGAGGTGAAGGTCATTTATTCGCCAGCCGTAATGAAGTCAAAATTGCCTACAATGATAGCTATTTGGATCTTCATGCGCGTATCAAGCTTCGTCTGGATTCTCCAATCTGGGGACAAGAGAAGCCTTCTTTAATCATTCAGCCCAATGCTAAGATTAAGACTAGTGTTGAGCCAGAAGAGAAAGTGAAAATTAATATTATCGAAACTACCGTTGGTAGAGTTTTCTTTAATGAAATTCTTCCAACAGAGTATGGTTATGTTAATGATCTTTTAGATAAAAAACGCATCGGAGCTGTAATTGCCGATTGTTATAAACGTTTTGGTCAGCATCGTACGGTTAAGTTGTTGGATGATGCGAAACAATTGGGATTTTTGAAAGCAACCGAGGCAGGTATTTCGATTGCTATGTCTGATTTGACTATCCCAGAAGATAAACCCAAGATCATTTCATCTGCTAAGCAAGAAGTAGCTAAAGTTGATGATCAATATCGTAAAGGTATCATCACTGGCCGTGAACGTTACAATAAAGTTATTGACGTTTGGACCCACACTACAGAAACACTTTCAGACATGGTGTTTAAGAAGATGGATTCTTTTAATCCTGTCTACATCATGGCTGACTCGGGAGCTCGTGGATCTAAATTACAGATTCGTCAGCTTTCTGGTATGCGCGGGCTTATGGCTAAACCTTCCGGTGAAATTATCGAGAACCCCATTACGGCTTCTTTCCGTGAAGGGTTAACTGTTTTGGAGTACTTCATCTCTACTCACGGTGCTCGTAAAGGTTTGGCGGATACCGCTTTGAAAACTGCTGACGCAGGTTACTTGACCCGTCGTTTGGTTGACGTGGCCCAAGAAGTGGTTATTACCGAGCCAGATTGCGGTACTGTCAATGGTATTACTGTTGCAGCGATCACTGAAGGTGATGAAGTTGTTGTATCTTTAAAAGAGCGTATTGTTGGACGTGTTGCTCTAGATAATATTGTGGATATTGTTACCGATACTCAAATTGTGGGATCAGCTGAAGTCATTTCTGAAGAAAAAGCTGATATGATTGAACAATTAGGTATTGAAAAAGTTCGTATCCGTTCAGTATTAACCTGTGAGGCTGATACTGGATTGTGCGTAAAATGTTACGGTCGTAATTTAGCGACCCATCGTTTGGTCGAAATCGGGGAAGCTGTAGGTACCATTGCTGCTCAAAGTATTGGTGAGCCAGGAACCCAGTTAACCATGAGAACCTTCCACATCGGTGGTACAGCATCTCGTACTATTGAACAATCCTTTATTAAGGTTAAACAAGATGGTGCTGTTAAATACCACCAGTTGCGCGTTGTTCAGCGTGGTAAAGAATTTATCGTCTTGAATCGTAACGGTGCTATCAGCATCAATAACGAATATGGACGTGAATTCGAACGTCATCCGCTACCACAAGGTTCATCGATTGCTTTTGCTGATGGTCAAAATATCTCCAAGGGTGAAATTGTTGCTACTTGGGATCCATATACTATTCCAATCATTACTGAAGCCAAAGGTAAGGTTTCTTTCGAAGATTTGATCGAAGATTCCACCTTCCAAAGAGAAGAAAATCCTGTAACTGGTATTGTGGAACGAGTTGTGGTCGAACATAAACAAGAATTTCATCCACAAATCATCATCAATGATGATAAGGGTGAAGTTGTAGGTATTTATTCTATACCTGTGGGAGCACACATCCTTGTTAATGACAAGAGCAGTGTTTCTGCTGGTGAGTTAATTGCTAAAATTCCTCGTGGCGCAAGTAAGACTCGTGATATTACTGGAGGTCTACCTCGCGTTGCTGAATTATTCGAAGCCCGTCGTCCTAAAGATCCAGCGGTTATCTCGGAAATTGATGGTACCACTGAATTTGGTGAAGACAAAAAGGGTCTTCGGACTATTGTTGTTAAGAGTTCCACAGGTATGACTAAGGAATATACTATTCCTCATGGTAAGCATCCAAACGTTTATAAAGGGGACCATGTCTTTGCTGGTCAGCAATTAACAGATGGACCTGTTGTTCCTCATGATATTCTTCGTGTTAGTGGAGACAAAGCATTGCAAGAATATTTGTTAAATGAAGTTCAAGAAGTTTATCGTCTTCAAGGTGTACGTATCAATGATAAACATATTGAAATTATTATTTCACAAATGTTGAAAAAAGTACGTATCGATAATTCTGGTGATACAGAATTTTTAGTAGGAGACCAGGTTGATCGTATTTTATTCAAGAGAGCTAATGAAGCAGTGCTGAAGAAAAAAGGAAAACCTGCTCAAGCAACTCCATTATTGTTGGGAATTACAAAGGTTTCTCTGACGACAGAAAGTTTTATTTCTGCTGCGAGTTTCCAAGAAACAACAAGAGTCTTGACAGAAGCCGCTGCATCAGGTAAAGTTGATCTTTTACGTGGATTAAAAGAGAACGTAATTGTAGGACATTTAATTCCAGCAGGGACTGGAATTAGCGAATATAATCATGTTGAAATGGTGAAATATGCCAACGATATCACAGTTAATCAGACATCGCAGACAGTTGAAAATCAAGCGCAGTAAATCTCCTGCGCTAACAAGTTGTCCTCAACGCCGCGGTGTGTGTTTGCAAGTTAAAACAATGACACCGAAAAAACCAAATTCGGCGTTACGTAAAATTGCTCGTGTACGTCTTTCTAATAAAGTTGAGGTCACATCTTATATTCCTGGTGAGGGACATAATTTGCAAGAGCACTCAATTGTATTAGTACGTGGCGGGCGTGTTAAGGATTTGCCAGGGGTTCGATATCACATTGTTCGCGGTACGCTCGATACCTCAGGAGTGGCAGATCGTAAAAAGAGTCGTTCTAAATACGGCGCTAAAAGAGCTAAAGGTAAATAACTAAAATGAGAAGACGTCGTGCAGAAAAAAGAGTAGTTTTAGGGGATCCCAAATATAATAGCGATTTGGTGACCCGTTTAGTTTCGATTATTATGACCGAAGGTAAGAAAACAATAGCCGAAGGCATTGTCTATCGAGCCATAGATATTTTAAAAGAAAAGACGCAAGAAGAAAGCCCAATTAAAGCTTTAAATAAAGCTATTGATAATGTTCGTCCACGCTTGGAAGTCAAAGCTCGTCGTGTCGGTGGGGCAACCTATCAAGTTCCAACCGATGTGGTTCCTGCTCGCGGAATGGCTTTAGCCATGCGTTGGATTCGTGATTTTGCTAGAAATAAAAAAGGTAAACCTATGGATGTTAAGTTAGCTGAAGAATTAGTGGCAGCTTATAAATCTGAAGGTCCCGCAATTAAAAAACGAGATGAAACCCACAAAATGGCTGAAGCTAACAGAGCCTTTAGTCACCTACGTTGGTAAAAATTAAATAATATGGCTTCTAATACTATACCTTTAAATAAGTTTCGTAATTTTGGAATTATCGCTCACATTGATGCGGGTAAAACCACAACGACAGAGCGTATTCTTTATTATTCTGGCGCAATTCATCGTATGGGTAATATTGATGATGGAAATACCACCATGGATACCATGGCTCAGGAGCAGGAACGCGGTATTACCATTACTGCAGCTGCTATTACTACATTTTGGCGTGAGCACCGTTTAAACATCATCGATACTCCTGGACACGTTGATTTCACTATTGAAGTCGAGCGTTCTTTAAAGGTTCTCGATGGATGCGTTATCGTTTTATGCGGATGCTCTGGTGTTCAGCCACAAACAGAAACAGTATATCGCCAAGCAGATAAATACGGTGTGCCTCGCATCGGTTTTATTAACAAAATCGATCGTTTGGGCGCTGATTTTGACCGTGTTCTTGGTGAAATGCGTGAACGCTTTGGGGCCAACGCTGCCGGTATTGAATTTCCTGATGGAACAGAAGATAGTTTCAAAGGGATTATTGATGTTATTAATGAACAGTATATTCAGTATACAGATGATGATGGTATGGAGTATAATCGTCTTCCTTTAACTCCGGAACTTCAAGAAAAAGCAAAAAAATATAAGAATGAATTAATTGAACGTTTAGCTGATGTTGATGATGAAATGGCCGACATCTTCTTAAACGGTAAAGAACCAACCAAAGAGCAAATTATGGCGTCCATTCGCCGTAGTGTCATTGCTTGTAAGTTTATTCCAGTATTGGTAGGTACAGCTTTAAGAAATAGAGGGGTTCAGATGGTTCTGGACGCAATCGTGGATTATTTACCCAATCCTATTGAAAAAACTGCGATGAAGGGGCATGATCCTGATAATAAAGAAAAAGTAATTGAATTAAAAGCGACTCCTAATCTGCCTCCGGTAGGGCTTGTATTTAAAATTGCATCCGACCCTTATGTAGGAAAGATTTTCTTTACACGTGTTTATCAAGGCACCTTCGTCCCTGGTCAAAACTACTTAAACTCTTCAAATGGTAAAAAAGAAAAGATTGCTAAGATCGTTTTGATGCACTCCAATAAACAAGAAATCATTTCTTCTGCTTCTGCAGGAGAAATTGTTGCTTTTGTAGGTCTCAAAGAAACTAAATCTGGTGATACTCTTTGTTCTGAAGAAACTCCTATTTTATTGGAAGGCCTAACCCCTCCAGAAGCAGTCGTATCTTTGGCTATTGAACCAAAAACAAAAGCTGACCAAGATAAGATGGGTATGGTTCTTCGCAAATTCTTGGATGAAGATCCTTCATTGCGTGTTAAGTTCGATCATGAAACTTCTCAAACCATTATTTCTGGTATGGGTGAGTTGCACTTGGAAATTATTGTTGATCGTATGAAACGTGAAAATAACCTTGAGGCTAACGTTGGTCGCCCTGAAGTTGCATAT
>CAZOXU010000015.1:0-7047 GCA_964583975.1 uncultured Planctomycetales bacterium | reverse complement strand
CTAAAAAGGTTGAAAATATTGTTGGAAAATATGTTCAACAGTCTGGCGGTCGTGGTAAATATGGGCATTGTGTTATTAACGTTGAACCAGGTGAGGCTGGCAAAGGTTTTGTCTTCGTCGACAAAATTAAGGGTGGGGCAATTCCTCGCGAATTTATCAAGCCTATAAAAGAAGGTATTGAAATTGGCGCGCAAAATGGTATACTTGCTGGCTATCCAGTTACAGACTTTATAGTAACTTTGATTGATGGTTCTTATCACGATGTGGACTCTGATGAAATGTCTTTTCAGTTAGCTGGTAAGCAGGCTATCAAAGAAGCTTTTCGTAAGGCTGGCTCTGTATTTATGGAACCAGTTATGAAACTAGAAGTAGAATGCTCTGATGATCATTGGGGCAATGTGGCCGGGGACTTAATGAAACGCCGGGCACAAATTAAGGAGACAGGCAACCGCGGTAAAAATAAAACTGCTTTGGTTGACGCTCCTTTATCAGAAATGTTTGGCTACGCGAATGCGCTGCGGTCTCTCACGCAGGGACGCGCATCATTCTCAATGGAACCTTCATTTTACGCTCAGGTTCCAAATCAACTCGCTGAGAAGATCATAGGCGCTCGTCAAGAGTTCGCCGCAAGAAGCAACTAAAATATCTGATATTAATAAATTAGAACGAAGATAACAAATACATTAGGAGGATTAGGCAATGGCAAAAGAAAAATTCGAACGTAATAAACCGCATTTAAATATCGGTACTATTGGTCACGTTGATCATGGTAAGACAACATTGTCTGCGGCCATTACGACCGTTTTGAGTAATAAAGGTTTGGCCCAAGCTCGTGCCTATGATTCTATTGATAATGCGCCTGAAGAAAAAGAGCGTGGTGTTACCATCAATATTTCACACTTGGAATATGAAACCGAAGGTCGTCATTACGCACATATTGACTGTCCAGGTCACGCTGACTATATTAAGAACATGATCACAGGGGCAGCTCAAATGGACGGCGCAATTCTAGTCGTTTCCGCGACCGACGGTCCAATGCCTCAAACCCGTGAGCACATTCTTTTAGCTCGCCAGGTAAACGTTCCTCGTATCGTTGTTTTTATGAATAAATGTGATCAAGTTGCAGATAAAGAATTGTTAGACTTGGTTGAACTAGAAGTTCGTGATCTTCTCACCAAATATAAATTCGATGGCGATAATACTCCAATCATCCGTGGTTCCGCACTCGAAGCATTAAATAATCCTAAAGATTTTGAAGGTAAAGCAAAACCAATCGTCGACCTTATGAAGGCCGTTGATGAATATGTTCCAGCTCCAGTACGTGAATTGGACAAACCTTTCATCATGGCTGTTGAAGACGTTTTCTCCATCTCAGGTCGCGGTACTGTTGCAACCGGTCGTGTAGAACGCGGTCGTTGCAAGGTTGGCGAAGAAGTTGAACTCATCGGTTTACGTCCTGATATCAAGAACGTTGTTATCACCGGTGTTGAAATGTTCCGCAAAGAATTGGAAGAAGGTCAAGCTGGAGATAACCTTGGTCTTTTATTACGTGGTGTTACCAAAGAAGATGTCGAACGTGGTCAAGTTTTGGCTGCTAAAGGCACCATCAAACCACATACCAAATTCAAGGCTTCTGTTTATATCTTAACCAAAGAAGAAGGTGGACGTCATACCCCATTCTTTAAAGGTTACCGTCCTCAGTTCTATTTCAGAACTACAGACGTGACTGGAACTGCTGAATTGCCAGCTGGTGTTGAAATGTGTATGCCTGGTGACAACGTAGTTTTGGAAATTGAATTGATTTCACCTGTGGCTATGGATAAAGAGTTGCGTTTCGCTATCCGCGAAGGTGGCCGTACAGTAGGTGCAGGCGTTATTTCTGAGGTTATTAAGTAATGCAAAAAATACGTATAAAACTTAAAGCGTTTGATCATCGGTTGATTGACCAATCAACACAAGAAATTGTTGATACGGCTATTCGTACAGGAGCCCAAGTTTTAGGTCCAGTACCTTTACCGACACGAAAAGAACTTTATACTGTTCTTCGTTCTCCGGTCATTGATAAGAAAAGTCGTGAACAATTTCAGTTAGCAACTCATAAACGTTTAATTGATTTAGTTAATCCCACATCAAAAACTGTTGAAGCCTTACGTAAGTTAAATCTTCCAGCTGGTGTTGATGTCGAGATAAAACAATAAGGTAGGGGTACGCTTCGCCGTACCCGTACGAAGAGGTTTTTTATGATTAGAGGGTTATTAGGTAAAAACATTGGCATGACTCAGATTTTTGATAACGAGGGGAACATTACTCCTGTTACCGTTGTCGAAGCTGGTCCATGTACTGTCTTAGGATTAAAAGAGAATCCCAACAAGGTGGTTTTGGGATTTGAGCCAGTTAAAGAAAACAGGTTGAATAAACCTAAGGCTGGATTTTTTAAGAAAAATGGCATTTCTCCTTTAAAACGTGTTCGTGAATTTACTAGCACGGATAATAAAGATTATAAAATCGGTCAAGAAATTAAAGCCGATCTTTTTAAGGCTGGAGATTTCGTCGATGTAACAGGAACCTCCATCGGTAAAGGTTTTCAAGGTGGTATGGTGCGCTGGAATTGGAGTGGTGGTCCAGCAGCTCACGGTTCTATGCATCACAGACGTATAGGTTCTAACGCTCCTTCATCAGATCCTTCACGTACTTATAAGGGCAAACATATGCCTGGTCATATGGGTATGGACCAAGTGACTGTACAAGGTTTGCGTGTTATGAGGGTAGAGACCGAACAAAATTTAATATTAGTTAAAGGTGCTGTTCCAGGTTCCAAGAACGGGCTTTTAGTAATTAATATATCTAAAAAACGAGCTTTCCGTGCTTTAGATGATAAGAGAGAAACGGTAGCTATTAAACGTAATCCAATGAAGCAAAGTAAAGCAGCTGCAGGTAAGACTGCTAAAAAGTAATATTTAGGATAAGAATATGCCAGAATTAAACGTACTCGATAGTAAAGGTAAGAAGTCAAAAAGCATTGATTTGCCAAAGGAACAATTTGGTGTTCATGTCAATGATGCGGTTATTCATCAAGCTGTTGTCATGTATCATGCAAATACCCGTCAAGGAACAGTTTCGACCAAGGGTCGTGCGGAAGTTTCTGGTGGTGGGAAAAAACCTTGGCGTCAAAAGGGAACTGGTCGTGCTAGAGCTGGTTCAAGCCGTTCTCCTCTATGGAAAAAAGGTGGTATTACATTTGGACCAAAACCAAGAGATTTCTCTGTTGAGGTTCCCAAAAAAGTTCGTGTAGCTGCCTTGCGTGAATCTTTGAATGCTAAATTTTTAAGCAATGAACTTATCTGTATCGATAGTATTGATGCAACTGGAAAGACCAAGGATTTTGCAAAAATCTTGGAGAATTTAAAGATCAACGGTCGGGTTTTGGCTTTATTAGATGGCTGCGATGCTAAAGTATTATTAGCTTCACGTAATATCGCTCGCTTGATGTTGAATCGTGCTAGCGACGTTAACGCTCGTGATATTTTAAGCAATAAAAACTTATTAGTAACTAAAACAGCTTTAGAAACATTACTTAAGAGAATTCAATAATGATTACTTCTTACGATATTATCAAAGGTTTAGTACGTACCGAAAAAGGTACTGATCAAGAAAAGCAACGTAAATATCTTTTCCGTGTAGCTAATACAGCCACCAAGATCGATATTAAACGCGCTGTTCAAGATATTTATAAAGTGAAAGTTCAGGATGTCAACACAGTTCATGTCATTGGTAAATTGAAGCGTGTTCGATTTAAGGCTGGATATAGCTCTTCCTGGAAAAAAGCCATTGTCTCTTTACAAGAGGGACAAAAAATTGAGGTTGCATAATGGGTATTCGTCGATTTAAACCTACAACAAATGGTCTTCGCCATGCAGCATTGCCAGATTTTGCTGAAATTACTAAAGGCAAGCCAGAGAAATCTTTATTACGTCCTTTAAAGAGTTCGGGTGGTCGTAACTCTTATGGCCGTATTACATCACGTCATCGTGGTGGTGGCCATAAACGCATGTATCGTGTTATTGATTTTAAACGTACTCGTTTAGATGATGTCGCAACCGTTTTAGCTATTGAATATGATCCTAATCGTACAGCCCGCATAGCTTTGATTCAATACGATAGTGATAAGACTAAGTCTTACATCCTTGCTCCTTTAGATTTAGAAGTAGGAAATAAGGTTATTAGTACCAATTCTGCAGATGTTGAGGTTAATCCAGGTAATTGCTTGCCTCTTTCAAAAATTCCATTAGGTACAGGTATTCATAACATTGAACTTAAAGCTGGGCGTGGCGGACAAATCGTTCGATCTGCCGGCGCGACCGCTCAATTGATTGCTCGTGAAGGAGCATTTGCACATGTGCGTCTTCCTTCAAGTGAAGTTCGCAAGATTGCTGTTGAATGTAGAGCAACCATTGGTCAATTAAGCAATGTAGAAAATGAAACCGTTTCTATTGGTAAGGCAGGTCGTAGTCGTTGGTTAGGTCGTCGTGGACAATCTCGTGGTGTGGTTATGAACCCAGTAGACCATCCACATGGTGGTGGTGAAGGTAAGGCTCCACAAGGTAATCCACATCCTGTAACTCCATGGGGTAAACCAACCAAGGGTTATAAGACTCGTAAACCAAATAAATATTCCAATCATTTAATTGTTAGAAGAAGGACTAAATAAGCTATGTCACGTTCGATTAAAAAAGGTGCATATGTTGAAGAATCTTTAAGACGTCGTTTTGATAAGACGGTTGCTAGCGGTCAGCGACAGCCTATTAAAACATGGTCTCGTCGTTCAACCATAGTTCCAGATTTTGTTGGATTTACATTTGCGATTCATGATGGAAGAAAACATGTGCCTGTATTCGTTACAGAAAACATGGTCGGTATGAAATTAGGCGATTTTGTGGGAACACGTACATTTAGAGCACATGGCGGTGTCAAAGCTAAAAAAGCCATGCAGAAGAAGTAAGGAATGACATATGATTGCACAAGCTAGAGGAAAATTTTTAAGAGTATCATCTATGAAAATGCGTCAAGTAATTGATGCCATTCGAGGTAAGGATGTAGCAACTTCACAGGTCCTTTTACAGCAAATTCATAAAGGTTCTTGTTCAGTTGTTAAGAAAGTTTTAGATTCTGCTGTTAGTAATGCTAAGCAAAAAGGCTTAAACGAAGAGCAATTGTTTGTTTCAAAAATAACAGCTAATCATGGTGGAGCATGGAAGAGATTTAGAGCAGCTTCATTCGGTCGAGCAACACCCATATTACGTAGAACCACTCATTTAATTGTAGAATTAGACATTAAAACAAAATAGGAGAATCTCAGCGTGGGACAAAAAGTTCATCCATTAGCGTTAAGAATTGGCTATACAAAAAATTGGCGCAGTCTTTGGTTTGCCGAACGCAAAGAATTTGCAACTAATATTAAAGAAGACTATAAGATTCGAAAATATATTAATGAGAAATTTAAGCAAGCTGCTGTCTCTATGATTGTGGTTGAACGTCTGGCTGAACAAATTAAAATTCGTATACATTCTGCTCGTCCTGGTGTCATTATTGGTCGTCGTGGTGCTGATATCGATCGTTTGCGAGGAGATTTGGGCGGGATTACGAAAAAAGAAATTCAGATCGATATTCAAGAAATTAAGAATCCATCAATTGATGCTCAATTAGTTTCTCAGAATATTGCGTTTCAATTAGAAAAACGCGTGGCATTTCGTAGAGCCATGAAACGCGCTATGGAACAAGCTCGTGCAGCAGGAGCCAAAGGAATCAAGATTCGTTGTTCGGGTCGTTTAGGTGGCGCAGAAATGGCCCGTACTGAGAAGTATTATGAAGGCAAGATTCCTTTACAGACATTAAGAGCAGATATTGATTATGGTTTTTCAGAAGCATTAACTACCTATGGACTTTTAGGAGTTAAAGTTTGGATTTATAAAGGTGATGTGATTAAAGATCAACAAGAAATTGAAGCATTAGCCGCGCAAGCTCAGCCACAGACAGCAGTTACTACCGCAGTCGAAGCAACCACGGACGTTCAAGGCTAAATTGATAGAGGAGATTTGATTGTATGTTGTTAATGCCTAAAAGAGTGAAATATCGTAAAAGCCAAAAAGGAAAATCCCGTGGGATTGCTGTTAAGGGAAGTCAGATGCATTTTGGCGAGTTTGGACTTAAAGCCTTAGAAAATGGTTTTATCCCTTCTCGTCAATTAGAAGCTTCTCGCGTCGTTGTTGCTCGTAAATTACGTGGTACAGGAAAACTTTGGATTAATGCTTTTCCTCATAAATCAATTACCAAGAAACCTGCTGAAACTCGTATGGGTAAAGGTAAGGGGGATTTAGATCATTGGGTAGCTGTCGTCAGACGTGGGAAAATTGTATTTGAATTAGGCGGTGTTCCAGAAGATTTTGCAAAGCAAATTTTACGTTTGGTTGCTTTTAAATTATCAGTTAAGACCAAATTCGTTACACGTGGGGAGCATTGATATGAAACATAAAGATTTGAAAGAATTCACAGATCAAGAATTGTCTGATAAAGAAAAACAACTTAAGAAAGAACTTTTTGATCTTAATGGCCAACGCCAATTAGGAAGAGTAGAAAAACCAGCAAGTTTCCGCACTATCAAAAGAGATATTGCTCGTATTTTAACGGTTTTAAGTGAAAGAAAAAATCATGGAAAAAAGAGTTAATCGTCGTCGTTTACTAACAGCTACTGTTGTCAGTGATAAAATGGATAAGACTCGCGTCGTCCAAATCCAAATGGTTGCTAAACATGCTAAATATTTAAAACCTGTAAGATCTTTTGCTAGGTACAAAGCGCATGATGAAAAAAACAGCACTAAAGTAGGCGATGTTGTTCGTATTATGGAAACACGTCCTTTATCAAAAGATAAACGTTGGATTATTCAGGAAGTTGTTGGTTCAAAGGCTTAAAAACGGGGTATATATGATTCAACTAAAAACTATTTTAGATGTGGCTGATAATACGGGAGCTCGTAAGGCTTCTGTGATTGG
>CAZOXU010000014.1:38302-53192 GCA_964583975.1 uncultured Planctomycetales bacterium | reverse complement strand
TTCACTCCGACCTTGGTAAATACTCCAATGTCTTGCCAATTGATTCCGGTTCTAGCTAAGACACCAATATCGTTCCAGTTAATTCCAGTCTTACCTAATACTGCGATGTCTTGCCAGTTGATTCCAGTTTTTGCTAACACCCCAATATCATTCCAATTAACTCCAGCCTTGGCTAAGACTCCAACATCTTGCCAATTAACTCCTGACTTAGCTAAGACACCTAAATCATTCCAATTAATTCCACTCTTACCTAATACAGCCATGTCTTGCCAGTTGATTCCGGTCTTAGCTAACACTCCAATGTCATTCCAATTAACTCCAGCCTTACCTAAGACTCCAATATCATTCCAATTGATTCCACTCTTACCTAAAACTCCAATATCTTGCCAGTTGATTCCGCTCTTAGCTAACACTCCTAAATCATTCCAATTAATGCCCGCCTTACCCAAGACACCCATATCCTGCCAATTAATACCTGTTCGGCTTAAGACATTTAAATCATTCCAATTAACTCCAGCCTTACCTAAGACTCCAATATCTTGCCAATTGATTCCACTCTTAGCTAAGACTCCAATATCATTCCAGTTAATTCCTGTCTTACCTAAAACTCCAATATCTTGCCAGTTGATTCCACTCTTAGCTAAGACTCCAATATCATTCCAGTTAATTCCTGTCTTACCCAACACAGCCATGTCTTGCCAGTTAATTCCTGTTTTAGCTAAAACGCCAATATCGTTCCAATTAATTCCTGCCTTACCTAATACTCCAATATCTTGCCAATTAATTCCTGTCCTGGCTAAAACGCCAATATCGTTCCAATTAATTCCTGTTTTACTTAACACTCCAAAATCTTGCCAATTAACTCCTGTTTTACTCATCACACCAAAATCATTCCAATTGATTCCTGCCTTACCTAGGACTCCGAAATCTTGCCAGTTAATTCCAGTTCTACCCAAGACATTAATATCATTCCAATTAATACCGGTCGTGGTTAATACAACAATATCGTTCCAATTAATGTGGTTAATCGATAAAACGGTTAAATCTTGCCAGTTAACTCCTGAGGTTGTAAGAGAAGCCAAGCTATACCAATTGATCGTATTGGACCAATTAACTCTCGCTCCTGACATAATGGCCATGTCATACCAGTTAATACCAGCTGAGTGGGCAACTGAAAAATCTTGCCAATTAATTCCAGCCTTAAACAACTTATTCATGTCTGACCAATTGACACCGATCTTGCTTAAAACTCCAAAATCTAACCAGTTAATTCCTGTTCGGCCAATCACACCTAAATCTTGCCAATTAATACCAGATTTTGCTAAAACACTAAAATCATTCCAATTAATTCCAAGAGTTGTTAGTGCTGAGAAATCTTGCCAATTGATTCCAACTAAAGATTCTCTAGCAATATCGCTCCAATTAACTCCTGATTGAGTCATTCGATCAATATCTTGCCAGTTCACATTCGTTGAAATGGTGCTTGTAACAGACTTGATAGAATTGGTATTTGATAAGATCACTCCAACATCTTGCCAATTTACACCATTAGTAGCACTTTTAATTACGCCCACATCTTGCCAGTTGATCGTATCTGTTTTAGCTTTAATAAGAGCAATATCCTGCCAGTTAATATTGTTGCCGTAACTATCGTGAACTAAGGCAGCTTGAATAGGTAAGGATGAGTAGGTTTCGCAAGTATTTGCTTCAGAAGATCCAGAGCCGTTACAAGCAGTACTGTGGATTTTGATATTAATGAAATAGGTATCGGAGAAACTTGAAGGTCTCCAATAATTTAAAGCATTATTGATATAGAAATAGTTTTGGTTTCCAGCACCGGTTGTTCCCTCAGTTAAGGTGGTTGCTGCCAATTCCGTACTACCATCTTTCTTATAAATTGTAACAGTGGCTGCTTCACCGGCTCCGGATAAATCAACTCTTTGATTATCTGATTCAACCCAAGCATAAATGTTATAAGCACCATTACCTGCTGAACCACCGGTTTGATCCCAAACAGCAGTAGATTTGGCACCTGTACCAGAGAAGATGTCAAATGCACCTGATATTCCACTTGTCAGACCGGCAGAACTTGCTTCAAGAGTATATAAATTGCCAGCTTTATTAATTTGTAAATTAGTAAATACGGCAAAACCATTAACCGCTGTAACAGTCTTAGTTCCTAGCAAATCTCCTGCACCAGGATTATTCAATATTCTAACGGTTACTTGAGTGCTGTTATCATCGGCCACCACATTGCCATTAGTATCTTGAATAGCGATTATGGGCTGACGATCAAATGCTTTAAAGTGCTTTGTTGCAGAAGGAATTACTGTGAAAACTAATTTGGCAGGTGCTCCAAAAGATAATGATCCTGTGCCACCAGAAGTTCCATAGGAAGAACCTGTCTGAGATCCACCAGAATAGATGTTTCCACCAATAGTAGTTTCTCCTGAGGAGCCTTGACTACCACCGGTGTATTGAGCAAATGCTTTAGAGACAACAAGACCAACTATGGAAAACGCTAACAGAGTAATAAATACCCATAGACGGTTTGTTTTTCTCAATTTTGAACCTTTTTCAGACATGCAGTTTTTTCAATATAAAAATATTACTAAAAATTAATTTAAGGCGCTGTTCTACCAAGGCGACCACCGTAAAAAACTCCACAACTTGCGTCATAGCGTTGAAAACAACTTTGGCTATCTGGATCTTTAGCAGCATAGGTTCTTGCTGACGTCTCAAAAGCACGGATATTAGCGGTTGAGAAATCTCCTCCCCGATATCCAATACCAGCTGTATATCTAACGCCTCGATTCGCATTAGCTCCATCAATACCTGGCCAATCTGTATTTGTAGCAAAACCTTCATATCCAGCTAAGGTTGTTAATTGACCATTGCCATGTGTTCCTAAAAATTGACGCCCTTGTGCACGGCCAATAGTAACGACTGGTTCTGCTAAGTTTCCAGATAGTTCCATATTTCCATAATATCCAGCTCCACTGCTAATTCTGTTATTGGATGTAGCAGCAAAAATGCCTGCGCGCAAAGGTCCAGCTTGATTTTCAGCAGATCCACCAACCCTACCATCTCCTGTTGTGAATCCTAAAGAATTACGACTAAGATTTGCACCACTATTTCCAATTGTTTCAGTTCCGTCTTCATCGCCGTTAGTAGGATTTATATCTGAAGATGTAACTGCTGTATTTGAGGTAGAACCCCATGCAAATTCATCAGCAACAGCCGCAATATCTTTACCTCGAGCTGCCTTTTCATATTCTAATTCAGTAATAGGACGAAGACCTGCCCAGGCTGAATAAGCAGCCACATCTGGCCAAGATACATAACTCACAGGACGAGAAGGTCTAAGTGTTGTTGCTTTAGAAGTAGGATTCGCAGCATTCCAAGAAATCGTATTACGATTAACTACGGCTTGCGAATTCTTTCCACCTAAGTTTGAAGAAGTTATATCATGGTTTAATTTTGCTGCACTGGGCAAAGTATTAAAGAAACTGACCCATTGACCTTCTGTCAGTTCGTATTTCATCAAATAAAAATCATGATAACCTTTTGGAAAGGAAGCCTGAATCAAGAAAACATCTCCTGAGTTATTCTCACTGTTAGCTCCAGTACCTACATAATAATATCCACCTGAAGCACTGTTAGTGGTATTAAAACCATTTTCACTTTGTATATACCAAGGACTGTTATCAGCTGATCCAGCCTTTAAGTGGAAATCGGCTGAACTATTACCATCTCCAGCATAAAAAGCTCCAGAAGGAATATAAACCATTTCGATTCCATATAATTTATGGATTGTATTAGCTGCCTGGGCCGTTGCTGTACTAATTCCATCTTGAGCATAGTTCCAAACAAATTGAATGTTGCTTGGAGAAATATTTCCTGTACCAAAATCGGAGCGATGTAAAAAGAAACCTTTTTGATCAGCGGGAACATCAATCTGGAAATTAGTAGGGATCGTATAGCCCGCTGGATTAATTCCACTTCCTGCCATGCTGGCATGATTCCAGGTTATTCCACCATCAGTTGAAAATTTCATAAAAATCCAAACAGCATCGAAGTTGCTTGTTGTGCGCCAGCTGTTATCTTGAGTTAAATCGAATGTTAAAGTCATAGTTTGAGCAGCTGTATTGGTAGTGACAACATCAAAATTCTTCAACTCCAAATTATTGGCATAACTTAAAGAAGTTAAAGACAGGAAGGCCAAAATTGTAAAAATAAAACGATTAATTACCATCATAACTACGAACTCCTCGACCACCAAAACTGCTGGTTGCCGTTGTTAATGTCAAAGCAGCTTCTGTACGATCGGATGCTCTTAATAAAACGTTAGCATCCGAGAAAGCTCCTCCACGAAAACCAGAACCATTGGCACCTGTAACTCCATTGGCAGGGACAGCATCTGTTCCTGGCCAATTAGCTGTGTTAGCATTACCTTCAAAACCACCTACTGTTGCAAGCACTCCATCACCTTGAAGACCATCAAAAGCTAAACCATTTGAATTGCCAATCGTAACAACTCTTTCTTTAAGATTGCCAGATAGATCTAAGACTCCATAATAACTAGAACCTGAGGTCGTACGATTCGTAGAACTTGCAGCAAAAATACCTGCGCGCAGTGGCCCTACTTCATACTGAGCTCCCTGTGATGCATCCCCGCCAACTAAGGTTGTATTATTAAAATTAGCATTAGCATTACTATCTGTAATAACTTCACTACCATCTTCATTTCCACTAATATTAACAGCAGGAACAATATCGGTTGAACCCCAAACATATTCTCCCTGAAGTGATAGAATAGGTCCTCTAGAAATCTTTTCAAACTCTAACTCTGACATAGGTCTTAAAGCAGCCCAATCTAAAAAGGCCGCTAAATCCATCCATGTTAAGAAACTAACTGGCCTAGATGAACGAAGCGTAGAACAAGTAACTGGAGTTCCTGAACAACTGATTGTATTGCGAGCAATGACCGCATCCGATGCTTTATGATTATTATCTGTTAAATCGTGATTAACACGAGCTGCGCTAGTTCCTAAAGAATTAAAGAATTCAACCCATTGACCTTCAGTAATTTCATATTTCATTGCATAAAAAGAGGCATAACCTTTAGGAAATGCAGCCGGTATATTAAATGAAGCACCTGTGGCATACTCACCCGAGTTACTATTAGAAACATATCTAAAACCACCCGATGCTGCATTGGTGACAGGAATAGCATTTTCACTAGCCACATGCCATGGATTTGCGTCTGCTGATCCTTGATCTAAGGAAGCTGTGCTGCCATCATAATCTCCTGCATAAAAATCGCCTTGAGGAATAAAGACCATTTCTAAACCAAATATACTCGCATAAACTTGATCATTATCGGTAAATCCGCAGCTATTATAATCAACAGTCAATTGAGCTCCCTGGGTTGTAACATTAGATACATTACCATTGGAAGATCGCCTTAAAAATGCACCTTTTTTATCGGCTGGCACATAAAATTCTAAATTAGATCCGTTACCAACCGTAGAACCTACGGGATTAATTCCAGAAGCTGTAATTTGACAAAGTTTTTTGTTAGTAATTGTATCTTGGGTATTATTCAAGCGTATAGTTAACCAAATAGCATCATGATTAATTTTGTTATGCCAAGAGTTGTTCCAGTTAATATCAAATTGAATAATAAGGGTTTTAGTACTCGGATTACGAGAACCCAATGAGATATTAGAAATAGATAAATTATTAGCTTGTGCGGCTGTTGTTAAAACACAGGCGATACCAAGAGCCAAGACAATTTTATGCAACTTCGAGATCATAAATTTTAATAATCTTTAAAAATTTTTAACGAACGAGGTTATAGTGACCGTTATCTTTATCAAGAACAGAATCTATTTTCGAACGTAAATGGAGCTTGGCCTCAATCATTTTTTCTTTAACTACATTAGCATCTGGAGCATTTGGTCTTAAGTATAGGTACCATTGATAATGTTTAAGAGCTGTTTCCTGGTCACTCAAATATTCAGCGCTAACAAAAGCTAAATTATAATGAGTGTCTGCATCGTTGGGAGTTAAATCAACAGCTTGATAATATTCCACCACAGCTCTTTGGTATTCGCCGCGTTCAAAATAAATATTACCCATGTTGTAATGAGCTTTAGCTAATTCTTCTTTGAACTGTTGATCATCTGGATCTAAATCAGTACCTTTAGAAAGCATTTCGTTAGTTTTGACTTCTAATTCTTTAGAAGTTTGCTTATTTTGTTCTTCAACAATCGCTTTTTTATTTTGTTCGCCTTGTTGTTGGACAAGTTTTTCTTCTAATTGCTTCATGCGCTTTTGAAAATCTCCATCTTTTTCAGCTAAAAGAGATTTAATTTCTTCAATTTCTTTGGTGTATTTCTTATTGAGGTTCTCTACCCGACGAATTTCTTTTATAAATTGTTCACGCTCATCAGGTGTTTGTTGAGTTGGATCAGCAGGTGGTAGATCACCAGCATCTTGAGCATAAACGAACGTTTGTCCGACTATGCAACAAAATAATAAAATAACCATCGATGTAACTTTTTTAATAATTTTAGACAAGCCATGTTTGCCCATAAGGTTTCTCCGCCTCAATTATTGTTTTGCCGGTGGTTGAATGGTGCTTTTTACCGGTTCCTTCACTTTGAAATTCTCATCATACTTCTTAGAAGGCTTTACTGTTCCCTGAACTGTTGTGTAATCCTCAGTACCTTTAATGATATGGGGGGTAATCAAAATCACAATTTCAGTTGAAGTAATAGCATCTGAAGTATTTGAAAACATGTTTCCTAAGTAAGGAATATTCATCAGAACAGGCACCCCAGCTTTGGTGTGAGTTTTATCTTCTTTACGTAAACCAGCCAATATGATCGTCTGTCCATCTTGGACCATAACAGCTGTTTCAACTTCAGTTTTATTAACTTGTGGAATACCACCACCTTGAGAACTAATCTTTGCTACAACTGAAGAAATTTCAGGGCGAAGTCTCATGGTCACCATACCATCATCATTAATGGTAGGAATAACATCCAATTTAAGACCTACGTCTATAAAACGAACATCCTCGCTTCTAACAGCATTGTCACCTGTTCCATTAGTAGTAGACACAATATAAGGAACAGTATCACCAATATGAATCTTAGCTTCTTCATTATTAGTGACTAAAATTTGAGGAGTTGAAAGTATTTTTGTATCGCTGACCTGTTGTAAAGAACGTAAGGCCAAAGTAAAGTCTTTAGTAGTCACATCGCCCACTGCAATTCTACTAAACACAGAACTTAGATTAGTATTTGTAGGAGAAGCATCATTAAGATAGTTACCACTTAAAGAAAACTTTTGTTTACCATTGTCAAATATCTGGCTTTTCCAATCAATTCCCATGTCATAATTAGGTTTCAAAATCACTTCTAAAACACGAGCTTCGATCAAAACTTCTTTGGTAGGCTCATCTAAACTCTTGATTATTTTCTCGACTTCATCATGTCGACCAGGGAAAACCCTTACTAAGAGTTGATTGGATCGTTCATCAGCTGTGATAGAACCAACGGCTTTAGCATCAATACGTGAACGCAATTTCTCTGCCACCACATCAGCTTTAGCATACTTCAAATCATAAACAAAAATATCCAAAGGTTTTTCCATTTGATCAATGGCCTTCTTCATAATAGCAATAGATTGAGCAGTATCTACAAGTACAACTGTACCGGTATCTTCATCAATAATAATCTTACCAATATTGCTCTTCATATTATCCAAAGCAGCTAAAATGTAACTAGGTTTAGAATATTGTAAATGGATGATGCTGACTTGTGTTTTATCACCAAATTGTTTACCATAAAGCGCTTCATACTCTGCAGCTGACATCACTTGAACAATATCTTCTTGAATATGATAAGCCAATTTGTTAGATACAGCGACAATATCTAAAGCATCTTTGATACCAACCGCATGCAAGAGAACAGTTGTGCGACCATCAACATTAGGTGAAATCACCACATTAAATTCGCCCTTTTGAGCTAAAAACTTAATCACATCGACAACGTTCATATCGCGGACATCCAAAGTGATCTTACGCATCATCCGATCTTCCAAAGGCTCTTTAGGCTCAGTCAAGATAATCGACTGAGGCAGCTCCGCCCCTGCATTTTCATTAGCAGCAGGTGCGCTCGCATCTTGAGCTTGGGCACGAGCCATAGCAAATATCATTGGCACTGCAAATAAAATTATAAGCAGCAAAGTCAATTTAGGTTTAAGGATGTGTTTTATCATAGCTTGATTGTCGTCTCCTCATTTTCGTAACTGAAGACCACTCTATCCGTATAGATAGTCTTAACTGTTACGCCTTCTAATTTTTCTCCAGTTTTAAGAAAATATGTTGTTTTTGTCGTTGAATCCTCAACCATAATTGAAACAGAGTTAGGGGCATCAAACCATGCCACACCAACAAGTTTGTATTTTGATAAGCGTTTTCCAAGATTAGGTTGACTTGCTGCAGCCTTACCAAGGGATATGTCGTAAGGTTTGAAAATATTTCGATTGCCAAAGCTATCAATATAAAACTTAACATCTTTAACTTGAGGCAAACGAACTTCTTCTTGCTTCTGAACTGAATTGGTCTGATCTGCAAAATTCACATCTTTCTTTAGCAAAACAGATCCCGATTGGATTTGATAAATCAAAATTAAAACGCAACCAACAATCACCAGCAAAAGAATTTTATTAAGATCAAAAATAGAAAAAGAGATTTGAAAATTTTTCTTTTCTTGTTTATTAACGGATGACGGATTTCCCGTTTTTTTCTGAAGAGCTTTCAACAATTTTTGTTCGGCTGTTTCTTTAGCCATAGACACCTTTTATAAATTAATGTCGACGTAAAAATAGTTTTATGCAAAAAATCTTGAAATTAAATTTAAAATATTATCCCTCAATATGAAATCATCTTAACATAGCAGAGTAGTGTTTCAACATTTATTTAAAATTTTTTTAATAAAAAAAAACAAAATACCCGTCGAGAAACCAAATGTTCTACTAAAGCTTCTTAAAAACATAATAAATCCCCAAAAAAAATCATCTTTTATATTATGCAATATCCTATTAGCAAAAATTATTTCAAAAGCTAAAAACGGAAGGATTAAAAAATAAATTAAATCTTTGAAACTCAAAAAATCCCAAGGGGTTAAGAACAAACCAATTGTGCACAATAAACTCCAAGGCACTTCTAACAGGTCTTTCCAAAACGTATACCCATCCCCTTTAGCCATGGAAGGGTGCCTAAAATACATTCCCACCCGCCAAAAGCCATGTCGATACTGCTCCTTAAGGTATTTGCGTATTTGAGTTGGATGATAGTGATTTACAAGGGCTTTACGTTCAAAGTAAATGCGCCAACCTGCTGAAATAACCTTATAACTAAGGTCATTATCTTCCCCACTAGCCTGCCGATATGAAGCATTAAACCCTCCAACCTGGTCAAAAACTTCTTTTCTTATACAAAAATTGTAGCTTCCAAAAACTTTAGGGAAACTCGACAACAAATTCTCATGTCGGAAAAGAATTTCTTTATATACACAGACCGCCAAAGGATTATGGCTGTTTGCAATTCCATAGCTTCCCATAACAACAGCAATATTATTTTCCCCAAAACCCTGCGTTAATTTAGAAAGCCAATCCTTGTGCGGCACGCAATCCGAATCAGTGAATGCAAGTACTTGCCCTTGGGCCTCTTTTGCGCCACGATTACGCGCAGCGGCAGGCCCCGCATTAGCTTGGTGGATGTATTTAACTTTAGAATAGGAACGGATTATTTGAGAGGTTTGATCAGTAGAGCCGTCGTCAACCGCAATGATTTCGTAAATACCAGAATAATCTTGCTCAGTTAATGCTTTTAGAGTTTGATCAATTGTAGCTTGAGCATTGTAAGCAGGAACAATAACACTAACAGTCATGCAAAACTTTCTATTTGGATAATTTTTGTTTCAATTCTTTAATATCAAACTCTAACAGGGCTATCTTTTGCGCCATTGTGTCATTGCGATTATTTTGCTGACACAAAAATACAGTCAACACAAGACTTAAGAACACAAACACACAAAACAAAGTAAAAAATATAAAATTACTAGGTAACTCAAATCCTAAGAAACTGGCAATTTTAAAAAGAAGATTATAAAAAAACGCAAAAAACACTCCAGCCCCAGAAACAACAAGCCAAGCTAATGCATATTTAAATGTCAACTTATGGCGACGAACCAAATCCACTACAAAAAGAAAAACAAGCAAAGACAATACAATAGCCAAAATATGAATATTCATAAACTATCTCCTTTGTTTGGTTCTTACCATATCCAAACAAATAGCAAAGGTCACCTTTACCATATAATACAAACTTTTTAAATGACCGATCGAACTTTGCCCCTCTTCACGTTTGCGCATTAAAACAGAAGCCTCAGAAATGCGCGCACCCACTCGTTTCGCTACAACAATTGCTTCGGGTTCAGGAAAATCATGTGGATAATACTGAGCAAACTCTTCAATAATCTTTCGATTATGCGCACGAAAGCCAGAGGTGGGATCAGTAATCTTTAACCCTGTTAGCATATTAATCAAATATACAAAAAAACGTATGCCAATGCGACGAGAGAATGAAGACTTAAATCCTCCATGATCCTCGATAAAGCGACTTCCCACAACCAAATCAGCTTGATCATCTAAAATAGGAGTTATCAACTTCGTCAAAAAACTCGCGTCATGCTGCCCATCACCATCCATTTGGATCGCAATATGATAACCATGCTGCAAGGCATACTTAAATCCTGTCTGAACAGCCCCCCCTATCCCTAAATTAAACGGCAAGGTAACAACTCTGACACCCGTAGCTGAAGCTTCTTGAGCTGTTGTATCTGATGAACCATCATCAATCACAACAATATCTACAAGTGTGTTTTGTTTTTTAATATCATGAATTGTGCGGGAAATATTGCCGCTTTCATTAAAGGCAGGAACAATAATAAGAATTTTGGCTGAAGAAGGATTCATGACCAGAAATTTTCCAAACGATTAGTCAAACTAAAATCAAGCACTTGCTCGCCTATAACAATCACTAAACCACCTTTAAGGATCGAATTCTCCTCAAAGATAACTTTATTGTTTTCAAATTTCCGCTTTACTTCATTCAACAGTTGCTGTTTGACAGGCGCTGACAAAAGACCCACATGATAAATCTTAATATCTTCAATACTACCATCAATTCTTAAAGCCATAAATTTCTCGATGGCTGCTTGTTTCAATTCTTTATCTAAAAGATTTTTAAGCACAAAGACAACCACCGCTGCAATTAGAAACTGCAAAATAACTATTGCACATAAAATCATCATTGTTTTTGAGCAGCATTCATTGCAAGAAAGGCTGCTGCTAGATTAATCAACCCTTCTTTAGGTGCATTTGTAATAATTTGATCTGGGGTTACACCGTCAAAACTATAGGGAGTTCCATCAGGATAATGTCCACGCCCTACAACCAAGGCGACCATAGAACCATCATCCATTGTAAACATGGATTTTAATAACATTTGCCCAGCTGTATTTGTTCCAAAAACGTAAGCTCTTTTATAAAATTGCATAATTCCTGCAAAAAGCTCAGAGCAACTACCGCTTTGATCATTGACTAAAATAACAATAGGTGCATTAAATTTATACTGCTCTGGAATGCTGGGAATATCTAAATCGGTTTTAGGTTGATCACGTTTTTGAAAATAAACCAACTCATCTCCACCTTTGAGAAAAAAAGAAGCTACTTCCCTAGCTGCAAGCGGTGGCCCACCAGGATTATCTCGAAGGTCTAAAACTAGCCCTCGGGGATTTTGATGCTCAATAAATTGCAAATAACGAAACAAATCTTCTGCTGTTGTACGGTTAAAATGTAAAATTTCTAATGCAAACACTCCTGGCACATCTACAGGCTTCAAAAATACTTCCTGCTTAAAATATTCCTTACTTGTGGCCTCAAGGGTCTTAGATGCCTGAGTGTCATGTTCTAAATAGGACAACTTGACCTTTGTATTAATAAGCGGATTGAGACGCTTTTCAATCTCATCTTGACCTAAGGATTTAAGATCCTCCCCATCAACACTAATTAATAGATCATTCTCCCTTAACCCCTTCTCATAGGCATCTGATCGAGGTTCCATACGCGTAACCATATACCCTGCATCGACTTTTTTACCGATGATACCAAGGTCAACATTTTGACCTAATGCTTCTTTTTGAAACTTCTGGGCAGGTTTGGGAGGATAAAACTGAGAAAAATGGTCTTCTTTAGATTTTAAAGAGTCTACCAGGAACCAAGCGCTACGCCATTTGACATAATCATCACTTTTACCTTCACCAGCCAATTGAGAGTAAATCTTTGTCTTAAATTTGACTAAAAAATCTTCATAAACCTTTCGGTCTGGTTTTAGGTAATAGTTATCTTCAAAGGTCTTATAGACCTTTTCAAAAAAAGAAATATAGTCTTTATAATCTTTAGAGGATTTTTGTCGAGCAAAAATTTCAGAGGAAGGTGTCATTAGAAGTACAAATATATATATAAATATAGAAATAATCCGAAACGACATGTGCAAATAATAACACAACTGTTGAAATATTCACTTACTTTTTCAACAATCCACAATGATCGAACGCTTTTGAATCATTTCTTGAAGAGCTAAAACCTCTTGATGGGAAGGGATTTGCAACATAGCTGTGTCTTTTAAACCAAACACTTCTGCTAAAGCTTTTTTAAATACCTGTGGCTCAATATCTATATTTGTAATGAAATCACCATGGGAACGGTTCTTACGGTAATCCGGAATGTCCTTAGGCATTCTCAAATACCGAGGGACTAAATCCAAATCAAAATCATAAAGAATGGTTCCGTGATGTAAAAGATACTGTCGGCCTCGATGTTGGGCATTGCCTGAAAACTTTTTCTCATTGTGCTCCAAGGCCATATCCGAAATTGGCCTAAAAACAGCCTTTACGCCACAAACCCCTAGGGCTTCAATGACTTTTAGGCTTATCCAATGGTAAGATTTACGTAAATCTGCTAAGTCCGAATGACGGTTTTTATCCAAAACAAGCGTATAATTCAAACATCCTGGCCCTTGAAGGACTGTTCCGCCTCCTGAAGTACGTCTAAAAACCTTTATTTTGTCCTGTCGAGTTGCTTCTAGATCAATATCATCTTTTTCTCGCCCAATAAGCCCTAAAACCACACACAGCTCTGCGGACTCCCAAAAACGTAAAACTTCACCAGCTGATTGTCGATCAGCCATTTTTAATAAAAGTTCATCAAAGAGAATGTTTTCTTGTGGGGTCGGAAAAGAAAAATCTTTAAGCAGCATCTGGAAGAAAAAAAGATGTTTTTACATCACGAGCAGCTTTTACTTCATCAGGCCTTGAAATAGGCATGGTTTTTGGAAAATCATGGAAGATTTCAGGGTTAGTTTTAGATAATTCATCCGCCTCAATCATTTTATCGATAAAGAAATCCATAGTTTGTTTAGATTCAGTTTCTGTAGGCTCAATCATGATAGCCTCTGGAACGCTGATCGGAAAATAAACTGTTGGTGGGTGAATCTTCTGATCAATCAAGAATTTGGCAATATCAATGGCATGCACGTCCCTTTGGGCCTGCAGAGTTGCGGAAAATACACTTTCATGCATACATAAACGATCAAAACACAACTTATAATGCCCTTTAAGCCTAGCCATAATATAATTAGCATTTAAAACAGCATGATCCGTGGTCTGTTTTAAGCCTTCCTTGCCCAGCATCATCATGTATGCGTAGGCTCTAAGTAACAGGGCAAAGTTCCCGTAGAATGAAGACACATAACCAATAGAATCAGGATAATCATAGTTTAAAGCAAACGAACCATCAGATTTCTTAATAATTCTAGAAACAGGCAAAAATTTCTCAAGTTTGGCATTTACTCCCACAGGTCCAGCACCTGGCCCACCACCACCATGAGGCGTGGTAAAAGTTTTATGAGTATTAATATGCATCACATCAAAACCCAAATCACCCGGCCGACAACGCCCCAAAACAGCGTTTAAATTAGCCCCATCGTAATACATAATGCCATCCACGGAATGGATAAGCTTGGCAATTTCACTGACATCAGACTCAAAAACGCCATAGGTTGATGGAACAGTCATCATCAAGCCTGCCACCTCATCATTAATCGCTTTTTTAAGCGCTTCGATATCCATTCCACCGTTTTTATTCGAAGGAATAGAGATTGTCTCATATCCTGCTACAGCAGCACTGGCAGGATTAGTTCCATGCGCCGAGTCAGGAATAATCACATACTTCTTTTTGGTATTGCCCTTAGACTTATGATAGGCGGCCATGAGCATAATCCCCGTGAGTTCGCCGTGAGCACCAGCCAAAGGCTGAAGAGTGAATGCAGAAAAACCTGTCATCTCACACATCCAACGTTCGGTCTCATAAAGGACCTCTAAAGCTCCTTGTGTTAATTTTTCGCCACCTGAAAGTTGAGGCAACAAAGGATGCAAATCAGCAAACCCTGCTAATCGGGCAACAGCTTCGGTAAACTTAGGGTTATACTTCATCGTACACGAACCCAAAGGATAAAAATGTGTATCAATAGAGAAATTACGTTGAGAAAGTAGAGTGTAATGACGAACCGCGTCTAACTCAGAAACCTGAGCCAATGGTGCATCCTCTTTACGGGCATACTTAGCGGCCACCTTGACAGATACAGGAACATCTGAACTGCCAAAACGAAATCCTCTGCGCCCTTCCACTGATTTTTCGAAAATTAACTGCATAATACTTCCCCTAATGCTTTTGCGTAATTATCAATCTC
>CAZOXU010000014.1:0-38292 GCA_964583975.1 uncultured Planctomycetales bacterium | reverse complement strand
TTCGCTTTACTCTCGAATCTAATGGTTCGCTCAGCCTTCACGTTTCTCTTCGATGCTTTGTTCGCTTCTCGGTAACAGCAATGAGTAAATATTTTTCCATACCAGAGTAATATCTTCCTAAAGGAAATCCGGCCGCAAAACCTTTAGCAATCATCCGACCAACAACTTCAGAAGCATCCTTAGGTAAACAAATTGTAAATTCATTGAACGTTGGTGAAGAGCGTTTGACTTGCACACCCTTGATCTTCTCCAAGCATTGTTTGGCATATTCAGCCTTATCTAAATTTAATTGCGCCATTTCTTTTAGGCCATCACGACCTATCATAGACATAAATATGGCTGCTTGAAGTGCGCATAACGACACATTTGTACAAATATTCGACGTAGCTTTTTCTCTTCGAATATGTTGTTCACGGGCTTGTAAAGTATTAACAAAACAACGTCGGCCCTGAGAGTCTACAGTCTGACCAACGATACGCCCTGGCATCTTACGTACATATTGTTTCTTAGCACAGATAAAACCTAAATAAGGTCCACCGAAATTCAAAGACAAACCTAAAGACTGACCTTCACCGGTCACAATATCCGCCCCCATATCCGCTGGTGTTTTCAAAAGCCCTAAAGAAATTGGATAAACACTAACAATAACCAAAGCCCCTTGTGCATGCGCCTTCTCAATAATATCGGTAAAATCATCGATGGCACCGAAAAAGTTTGGATTCTGAAGAATTACCACAGCTGTTTTCTTATCTAAAAGTTTTTCAATCTCAACTCTGGAGCTTTGACCATGCACCACCGGTGTTTCTTCAAATTGAAAATGTAGATGATGTGTGTAGGTCTTAAGAATTTTTCGATAAATAGGACTTACTCCTCCATCCATAATGACTTTATCTCGACCAGTAATGCGAATGGCCATCATCATAGCTTCATACAAAGCTGTTCCGCCATCATAAAGCGAAGCATTCGAAACTTCCATTCCTGTTAAGGCGCACATTTGGCTTTGATATTCAAATAAAGCCTGCAAGGTTCCTTGCGCACACTCAGGCTGATAAGGAGTATAGGCGGTATAGAATTCTCCTCTAGAAATGAGCGATCCTACAGCGGTTGGCACATAGTGGTCATAATAACCACCACCAATAAAAGGAGTTAAATAAACATTGTTCTTTAAGGACAAATCTCTTAAAGCACTTACAACTTCAAATTCAGATCGACCTTCTGGAAGATTAAAAGATTTGGGGCGATGCTCTGGTTTAATGTCAGCAAAAAGCCCATCAATGGACTTAACACCAATCGTTGAAAGCATCTGTTGGACTTCAGAGTCTGTATTCGTTATGTAAGGATTCACTTAAATTCCTAAAACTTGTTATTCGAGGGACTCTAAATAACTGCGGTAATCCTCAGCGGTCATTAAATTAGCCGATTCATCCATATCTTTGATTTCGATCTTAGCAATCCAGCCTTTTTCAAAACAACTCTTATTGATAAGTGCAGGATTATCCTCGAGCTTGGTATTAACTTCAATCACCCTTCCAGACATGGGAGCAAATATATCAGAAGCAGCTTTCACTGATTCAAGAGAAACAAATTGCTCAAACTGATCTACTTCTTGGTCTTCTTGAGGTAATTCAACATAGGTAATATCACCTAAAGCATTTTGAGCATAATCGGTAATACCAATAGTACCAATCTTATCGTCGATACTAATCCATTCATGTTCCTTAGTGTATAAATAATGATCAATGATTTCCATAACCTTCCCCTCTAATGCTTTAAAGTTCCGTTTTTATAAAAAGGTCTTTTGATAATAGTTGCCTGAGACTGCGTCTTCTCGTCTCCAAAAAGAATTCTCTTTTCTGACATATTGCTAGCAATATCAATGAATCCTAAACCTATGCCTAATTGTAACCCGGGAGAAAATGACCCACTGGTTACTTCCCCTATCACATCTAATTTTTCATTAAATATTTTATGCCCTGCACGGGGAGAACGACGAGAATCGGAAGTAAAACATCCTATACTTCTTTTAACGCCTTGGGCTTTTTCTTTTAAAAGAACATCTTTCCCAATAAAATCTTTTTCAAAATCAATAAACTTATTTAAACCTGCTTGCAAAGGAGAAATATGTTCTTCTAATTCATGGCCATAGAGACTATAACACATCTCAATGCGCAACACATCACGCACTCCTAAGCCAGTGGGTTTGACTTTATCATTTTTTAAAATTGCGCGCCACAATTCTTTTGACTTTTCCCAAGGATAATAAATTTCATACCCCAACTCGCCGGTATAACCAGTTCGACTAATCAAACATCGTTCACCCAATAAAATAAATTCATCAAATGTGTAATACTCTAGTTTAGAAATATCGGAAACGAATTCTTTTAAAATTTCACGTGAGAGAGGACCTTGAAGATCCAGCTTAGCTGTTTGCAAAGAAACATCTTTAAAGGTTGCTTTGGAAGTTAGGTTAGCTTTGAAATGACGAGCGTTCTTCTCTATATTAGAAGCATTAACAACAATCATCCATTCTTGGGGACCTTTGCGGTATACAATGAGATCATCAATCACCCCACCTTGGAGATTAAGCATGGCGCCATAACGACAAGTTTTTAAAGGCATATCACTAAGTCGTTGAGTGACGATTTTATCTAATCCACTTTCCTTAAAATCTCCCGTGATAAGGAATTGTAAAGGCATATTCCATCCACCAAAACCAACCATCTTGGCACCAAGGGCAATATGTTCATCAACTAAAGGAGTATTGTGCAATGTGTCTTGTGTTTGCATAGTGCAGAACTATAACAAAATTTTTTCTTTTAAGCAAGTAAAGGGCATGGTAGATTATACACCTTCGATGCGCCTGTAGCTCAACTGGATAGAGCACTAGTCTTCGGAACTAGGTGTTGAGGGTTCAAGTCCTTCCAGGCGCGTTTTATTTTCCAACTCATATCTCACAAAAAAATTACCATCAGCTAATCGTTTTACCTGATCTTCTATATCTCGATTTGACTTAGAATCTAGCAAAATAACTACTCCCCGAGCCTTGGATAAACTATGGTCTTCCATATTCTTAAATGTATTTAAAACATAGCTTTCTGCCATCCCAGGAACAAAAATTTCCCATTGCCCTACACTATAATTAATACTCTTCAACTCATTCATGAGACTTCGCATAGCCACACTAGGCCCCAGACCACTTTGGAAGAAATTATTCGCCTTATTAACAAACCTTCCTTCGAAAGGAGTAAACCAAACTAAGGCTTCGTATTTCTTTTGATAATAACCCGCAACATTAGGATCAGCATTTTCTCCAACTATAATAATCCTACGCGAATCCTCATACCCCAAACTACCTGTTGTCTGAGGAGGTTTAGCACATCCACAGACAAGCACAATGAAAATCAATATAAGATAAGTAAATTTCATAAAATAGTTCTTATTTTTTTGCGACTCCCACATTAGAATAGATCAAAAAGGAGAAGATATGGGATTAAATGACTTCATGAATAAGGTTCGTCAATGGGACAATCGTTCGGCTCAATGGATTGTTCGCCATTTTTATATTCTTTTCTTTGAATTTATCCTCGTTATCATTTTTGTTGCAACCTTTATCAATTCTTTAAAAATCTTTGATGCCAGTATGGATGTCCAAAAGAGTAATATCCTAGAAAGATTATTGATGGCCCAAACGGTCAACACCCTACTCATTGTGGTGCTTTTACTATTTAATTCTTTTTGGATTCTTTATATCTTTAACAGTCTCTTGAGATTACGAAGTTTATTGAAAAATATAGACTTTAATTTAAGCCATCGCCGCGGGGACCAACGGAATAAAGATAACTAAAAATATTCCTGACAAACTTCTTCGAACTTATTCATCACCTTCTTAACCCAACTTTTAGTTGTCACTAAATTGACCGCTTCGCTTCGCTTCTGCGTATAATTCATTTGAGCTAAACCTATAGCACCTGCAAAAATGGATGGATTTTGTAATCCTTTAGTGGCAATACCTAAACTTACACTTAAACCTGTCATTTGTTCAATACGTTCAATAAGTCCTGGCAAAAGAGCTGTTCCACCAACCACGACAGCCCCCTTGTTTAGTTGATGAAAATAACCACTTCCCTTTAAGACCGTTTCTAAATGGGTTAACAAATTTTCAACTTCCCATTGAACAGCTTCGCATACATTTTCACGGCGAATAGGAACATAGCCCTTTTCACGTTTAACCAAAATATCTCCTGAAATTTCCTGGGTAGTTAATTTAGACGCCACCGCATGTGTTTTTTTAATTTCTTCCGCTAAATCCAAGGTCAAACTTAATCTATCAGAAATACTCTGAGTTATAAAATGTCCACCCCATTTAATAAATTGCGCGTCCGCAATAATCCCATCTTTAAAAAATAATACAGTTGTCATATGTGCACCAATATCAATAAGAGCACATCCTTCTTTTTTAAACGAATCCTCCATGGCTACCTGAGAAGCTGCAAAAGTTGAAAGAGAAACTTTCTGAACGTCAAAGCCAGCCTGATGGACAGATTTAGTTAAATTACGTAAGCGAGCAGAATTAGCAGTTAAAAGCAAAAGGTTGGATTCTATCTTACGCCCATAAAGACCCAATGGATTTAGAGCCACATTGGCATCATCTACTTTATAGTATTGTTCAAAATCATGGACGATTTCTTCATCGATCGCAACCCCTAAAAGACGCGCTTGATGATTGACTTTTGAGATATCGGACGGAGCAACAACCTTGGTCCCTGCATCAACCAAAGGAACAATGGCAGAAGATCTACGTACAGTGAGTAAATCAGCACTAATCCCCAAACGAACCGCTTGAGGCTTGATAGCTGTTCTCTGAGAAACACCTTCGACCACCTTTTTGATTGTGCTGGACAGCTCTGACAAATCACTAACTGATGCTTCTCTTAAACCTGCCGAAGGTGTTTCAAAAACACCTAATAATTCTAAATTCTTTTCATCCTGAGCTCTGACCAATGCAGCTTTAATGCTATAGGAACCCAAATCTAAACCCAAAAAATATCGACCTTGTTTAATATTCCTTAACATAACTAACTTTCTTATTTTTCTTCCGTTGGAACACTTTCGTTAATAATAGGTTCTTTAAAACGAATATCCATGTATTTAACATGAGCCCAATTAATCTTGGTATTTTGTAGGAGAATTTCTAATATATCCACCTTCTGAGCAAGATCCTCCTGATCAATAATAATCTTAATATTAGGAAGGACTGTCAATTCAATTTTGGATAAATTCCCTGCCTCAATAGAAACCACCTTCAATCGACTCGTATGCGGATGAGATTTTAATAGCCCTAAAAGGTCTACAACTAAATTAAGTTCTTTGCTAGATGACCCCTGACCTAAAACAATTTTTATTCGCTGCAAAGGAATACCACGAACTATTGGAAAAGGCAACGCTGTAGCTGTATAAAACATCGTGACGCCTTCCGTATCTACTATCAAGAATTTATTATTCATCGGTATTTGCAACAAAATATCCCGTTTCTTAGCCAGCACCTTAATGGTATCAGGAAGTTGTTTCATAATTCTTAATTGGGAAATTTGAGGATATTGTGAAGAAATTCTTTTGTGAATTCTATTTAGATCCACACTGAAGATATTTTGACCTTTTAAGCCAACTAAAAACTGTGAATCAATAAAACTAATCGATTGGTCTACCAAAACAGTTTTTACATCAAACATATCTGATTTGGATATAAAATCGACCGTAGAACTATACGCCCAAAATAAAACAATCCCGATAAAAAGAAAAACAATTAAACGAATAACGGCAATAGTTGGAATTTTAATGTTGGACTTTTTTACCATAAGCTAACTCTAGTAACTTTTCGCATACTTGTAAGAAATTATGACCCGCCTTGGCTGCTGCTTTTGGAAACAGGCTCGTTTCCGTAAAACCTGGAATAGTATTAATTTCTAGGATATATGGCGTCTGGGATTCGTCAATACGGACATCCACGCGAGCAAATCCTTCACAACCAATGGCAGTGTAAGCAGCCACAGACATTTCTTGAATCTTTTTTGTCAATTTTTCTGGTAAATCTGCAGGAACCACATAATCCGTCAAACCTTTTTGATATTTCGAATTATAATCAAACAAAGGATTGCGAGCGACAATTTCCACTAAGGGTAAGGCCTCACCATTAAAAACACCTGCTGTTACTTCTCGTCCTTTAATAAATTTCTCAACTATCACATAGGGACCATACGATAGCGCATCTCGCAGGGCTGCTTCCCATTGAGAAGGATGACGAACCATGCTTATACCAATACTAGAGCCCTCACAAGCAGCTTTAACAACAAATGGCAATTTCTTAAGAACTGTAAATACTTCTTTAAAATGGACCAGATCTCCCTTAGTAATAAAAAAATGCTCTGGAACAGAAAGACCTGCCTCTTTAAAAATTTCTTGCGAGCTTATTTTATTAAAAGCTTTTTGACTGGCCTTAGGGCCTGAACCTGTATAAGGAATATCAGCCTCTTCTAATATGGATTGAATTTGGCCATCTTCTCCCAAGCGACCATGAAGCGCAATAAAGGCAACCTCAATTTTTGATTCTT
This sequence comes from uncultured Planctomycetales bacterium, assembly GCA_964583975.1. Lineage (GTDB taxonomy): Bacteria > Omnitrophota > Gorgyraeia > Zapsychrales > Fredricksoniimonadaceae > JACQCF01. The sequence continues at coordinate 31,684 of CAZOXU010000014.1, read as the reverse complement.
TAATAAGATCGAGGATTTTCTGGCGATCACTCGTGTTGATATCAATAGCTTTTACAGCATACCCTGCTGCTGCCAATGATTCATAAACTGCTGAGCCCGAACGCAACGAAATATTCCTCTCAGAAGAATATCCCCCCATCAAAACACCAATATTACCAAAATGTAATGAACTCATACCATGACCTTTTTCTTAGAAAGGACACCGACAAGTTCATCAGAATAATGATAGATATCTCCTGCCCCTAAAAATAAAACTAAATCTCCACTTTTAACATAATCTGTTAAATGCTTTAAAATATCTTCTTTCTTTAAATAAGTAACACGATCACCTAAGATTTTCTGCAACGGCTCAAGCAAATCTTTAATGCTCGCCCCTTCAGTGGGCTTTTCACTTGCCGCATAAATATCTGTAATGATCAATTGATCCGCTAACTTGAGACTTTCAACAAACTCATTTAACAAAAATTTAGTCCGAGAATATCGGTGGGGTTGAAAAATGGTCACCAGACGCTTTCTGTTAAAAAGTTTAGCTGCATTAAGAGTAGCAACTATTTCGGTCGGATGATGTCCATAATCATCAACCACCATGACATCATCAACTTGACCTTTCAATTGAAAACGTCTCTTTACTCCATTAAATTCTTTTAAAGTTTTTTGCATCACCTCAACAGAGATACCTATTTGCAGTCCTAATGTTATACATGCTAAAGCATTTAAAATATTATGTTGGCCAGGAACGATCAGTTCAAAATCAGCTAACTTACCAAATTTAGTATGGCACTCGAAGTGTGAAGAAAACCCTTTAGTGACTATATTCTTTGCCCAAACATCACATGTATCATTCAAACCATATAAAATGGCCTTCTTATTGGATGCTTTGATTAAACTCTTAAGCTTTTCATCTTGACCGCAGGCAATTACACAGCCCTTAGCATTAGTAAGCTCAATAAACTTACTGTAGGCGCCAAGAATACCATTCCAATCTTTATAAAAATCCACATGCTCAAAATCAATATTTGTAATGATAGAAAACATAGGACGAAAATATAAGAATGTTCCATCACTTTCATCAACTTCGGCAACAAAATATCTCCCCTCACCTAGATGAGCATTATATGTGTTTCCATTAATAATACCGCCAACAGCAGTGGTAGGTTTTAATTGCGCATTAACTAGCATGCATGAAACCATCGAAGTGGTGGTTGTCTTCCCGTGAGCACCGGCAACGGTTATGCCAATTTCTTCGTTAACTAGCTGAGCTAAAACTTCTGCACGTTTAAGCAAAGGTAGGTTGCGACTGACTGATTCAATCATCTCAGGATTGGTAATGCGAATGGCTGATGAATAAACCACATAGTCTGGATTTTGTACATTACTGGCATGGTGCCCAATATATATATTTGCACCATTTTTTCGCAACTGTTCGGTCAATTCATTGTCCTTTAGATCTGACCCGCTAACCTTATGGCCTTTAGCTAAAAGCAAAGAAGCCACAGCCCCCATACCTATTCCACCGATACCAATAAAATGATAGCAACTCGTTTTCATTAATGATCCTTTAAATAATTAACCCATTTTTTGTTTAAATCATTTAAGTCTTTGATATTAATATAAATTTCAGACAAAGCTTCTGATAGTCGAGTGCGTTGCTTTAAACTTCGACAGAGTCTATAAAAGTTATTCTTACCCAACTCGCTGATCATAAAATTAACAATGCTGGCTGATTCAGCATAAAACAGCTCTACGGTTTTACGATCAGAATTTACATATAATCGCATATCTGAAAGCTGTGATAAAGTAATAAATTGACCATTTGATAGGGCTTCCCGAACAAGCTTATTAGCCCCAACACGCTTGGCTTTCTCTTGATACATAGCAACCCCCTCATCAAACCATGAAGGAATATCTACATAATCTCCTAAATATTCATGAAGCACGATATGGCCGAGTTCATGCGGGAGCAGCGAATCAAAGAATCCTTCATCCGAAGGAAATGTCCTTATTGTCTTTGTTGAAACTACGGCTGCCCCATGCGACCAACCTGCTTGTCCTCCATTTTTAATATAATCCTCTTGGTCTCGGTAAACATAAATCAAAACAGGCTTCTCCCATGCCCACCCTTGATATGACGAGACGCCTAAATTTTCCAATACTGACCTATAATTATCTTCCGCTGAATCTTGTATAGTGTTTACAAAATCTTCGGGAATATCCCAACGATAATAAACAATAAAATGCGATCCTTTACTGGTCTCCCACTCCCTCGCCTGTACGAACTCCTGAGATCCTCCTAGTAAAAATACAATCATCCCTAGAAAAATCAGCAGTGTTCTCATAAACTTTCGATAGCTAAGGCCAACTCCTTAGCTGGATCTGGTTTAAAAACATCTCGGATTTTGTCTTGAAAACTGTCTTTATGAAATGGCATCGCTAATATCGATTGAATCTCTTGTTGCAATACATCGCTCGTTAAATCTTTTTGTTCAATGATCTTTGCCAATCCAATTTGAGAAAGAATCTCAGCGTTATACCGCTGATGACCATCGGCTAAAGGATACGGAATCAAGATCGAAGGAATGACAAAAAAACCTAACTCATTAACAGTGGCTGCTCCTGATCGCGCAATCACCACATCAGCTATAGTATAAGCTTCGCCTACCGGACTGATAAACTCAGTAGCCATAACAGGCAAATTTTGATCTTTATACTTTGAAGAATACTCCACAAAATCTTTCTTTCCCGTCATATGAATGGCCTGGACATTCACTTTTTTGCTTAAAGAAGAGATCATCTCAAAAAAAACCTCATTGAGCTTCTGGCTTCCCTGACTACCACCTAAGACCAAAATTGTTTTCTTATGGGGATCTAAAGAAAATTTTTGGAATATTCTTTCTCGTTTTTCTAGCCCATCAAACTGCTGGCATGGACAACCTGTCCAAATAGTTTTAGTTTTTCCAAAATATTGATCGGTCTGAGGAAAACTAACAGCTATCTTTTTGACAAGACGAGCTAAGAAACGATTAGCTTTTCCTGGCACTACATTTTGTTCATGAATCATTGTTGGCAAACCTAATTGCTTAGCCCCCATAACAGCTGCAAATGAACCATATCCGCCAAATCCCACTACTTTATCAGGAGCATAATCTTTTAATATTTTCTTAGTCTGACTCATAGCTCGCATCATGACTAAACCAAAATTAACCACACCGCCCAATGATCGATTTTTTAATCCTTGGGCTTTTACATTGAAAGCTTTAAAACCCTGTGACAGAATTTTCTCTTCTCCTAAACCAAGCGAACCTACGAAAATTACTTCATGGCCACGTTCTTTTAAAACCTTGGCTGTTTGTAAGGCAGGAAAAATATGCCCCCCTGTTCCACCTGTAGCTACAGCAATTTTCATAAATGACCTTTAGAACTTCTGATCTTGTGTTTTGGAAACATTTAAAATGAGACCAATGGCTATTAAATGAAAAATCAAAGCAGACCCACCATAACTAATAAATGGTAAAGGCAATCCTTTGGTTGGAAAAGCACCGATACTAACTCCTACATTGACCATGGCTTGAAGGCCAAGCATCAAAATAATCCCAATACTTAAGAAATATCCAAAACCTTCGTGCGTTTGACGAATCATCCGAATACCCGTCCAAATAAAAAGCACAAAAAGTACAATCACAGTAATAGTCCCTACTAAACCAAGTTCTTCCCCAATAATCGAAAGAATAAAATCTGTATGCGCTGCAGGTAAATAAAACAATTTTTGCTGACTATGGCCCAAGCCTACACCAAAAACTCCTCCTGAACCTAAAGCAATCTGTGATTGAGTTAACTGGAACCCTATACCCTGCGCATCTTGCCACGGATCAAGAAATGCAATAATACGCGCCATACGGTAAGGCTCTTTAACAATAAGATACACCACCACAGGAATAGCTGCCCCTGCAATCATTGCTAAATGAGAAAGTCTTGCTCCTGCAATAAACAAAAGACCAAAAACAATGATGGCCATTTCAACCGTAGTTCCTAAGTCTGGTTGTTTGACCGTTAACAAACAAGCCAATCCCATTACTAAAATAGGCGGTAGAAATCCTTTTTTAAAATCTCGAATGAATTCTTGTTTTCGACTTAAGAAATCGGCCGTGTAAAGAATGACAGCTAATTTGGCTAATTCTGAAGGTTGAAAATGAAATATACCAATTTTAAACCATCGCCGTGCCCCATAACTCTCCTTACCAATATGAGGAATAAGGACCAGCACTAGCAAAAGAAAACTTACAGCCATAATAGCCCTTGAATAAGGTTGAATTTGTCGATAATCCATATTCATAACTAAAAAACAAGCACCTAAACCTAACACCAAGAAAAACAAATGCCGCTTGAGGTAATACATACTATCGTGGAAATTCTCAAGAGCATTCACGCAACTAGCGCTGTAAATCATTACAATGCCAATACAAATAAGGATCAGCACAAGCACTGTTAAATTAATTCTGGTTTCTTTCATTTTAATTGAGCCACGATTTCTTTGAACACCTTGCCTCGATGTTCATAGTCCTTAAACATGTCAAAACTTGCTGTCATTGGCGAAAGAAGCACACAATCACCCGAAGCTGCTTTTCGTTGTGCAATTTCAACGGCATTCACTAAAGAATCTGAGATCTCAACCGCTACTACGTCTGCAAAAGTATCCCTGATTTGTTGGCTGATTTGACCAATGGCAATCATATATTTCACTTTCTGGGCAACTAGAGGCTTTAAACCTGTGTAATCGATATTTTTATTCGATCCCCCACAAATCACGACCATAGGCTTATTAATACGTTCAAGGGCCCAGTGTCCAGCCTTATCGGTGGTTGATTTAGAATCATTAATAAAATCAACTCCATGCAAAGACCTGACCAACTCTAAACGATGCTCTACTCCTTTAAATTCCTTAAAGACTTTCTGACTAATATTCACAGGCACCCCCAAAGCATCAGCGGCACGCATAGCGGCTAAATAATTAGGGTTAGTGATATCTTTGGGCTTTTGAGGATCATTAAAAAATAAAACCTTGGCCTTCAAACTCTTGACTAAAGACTGAAATTCCTTCTGCTCATAATTAAGGATGGCAAAATCATTAGCATCTTGATTCTTAAAAATCATTTTTTTAGCTTCAAAATATTCGGCCAAATCTTTGTGACGATCTAAATGGTTCTGAGAAAAGTTAAGCCATACCGCCACATGGGGTTTAAAATTCACCGTTGATTCCAACTGAAAAGAGCTGATTTCTAAAACTACAATATCTGTAGCCTTTAAACTTAAAATATGACTAGCCAACGGACTGCCGATATTGCCACACAAAAAAACATTCTTGCCTGCAGCTTTAAGAATCTCAGCAATCAAGGTAGAAGTGGTTGTTTTACCATTACTACCAGTCACTGCAATAATAGGACAAGGACAAAGCCTATAGGAAAATTCAACCTCACCCATTACCTCAATTTTATTATCTTTGGCCCAACTAACAACTTCACTATCAATGCGTACTCCGGGACTTAGCACTACATAATCACTGTCTTGAATAAATTCTTTGGTATGGCCCCCTGTTTCACAAATTATGCCTTGGGGAGCCTTAAAATCTTGATTTGATTCAGAAATCTTAGGCTTACCGCCTAAGCGCATAACTAAATCAGCAGCTGCTAGACCACTGCGAGCAGCACCGATAATCGTAACTTTCTTATTCTTTACTTGAATCATATTATCTGATCTTAAGTGTCGTCAGCGTGAGCATGGCCAAGATAATGGCTACAATCCAAAAACGTACGATAATTTTATTTTCATTCCATCCTGAGAGTTGCAAATGATGATGAAACGGAGACATTTTAAAAATACGTTTTCCCGTCAACTTGAACGAAAGCACCTGCAAAATCACAGAACCTGCTTCTACAACGAATACGCCTCCTAAAACAACCAACCAAAGCTCTTTTTTAATGATCACAGCAATCATTCCCAAACATCCACCTAAAGCCAATGATCCCACATCACCCATAAATACTGTCGCTGGATGACAGTTAAACCACAAAAATCCAAGACTGGCTCCTACAATTGCAGCACAAAAAACGCTCAATTCTCCAGCACCAGAAATATAAGGAATAAATAAGTAATCGCTCATGGTTGTATTTCCTGTAATGTAACTTAAGGCTCCCAGGGTAAATGCAACCATCAAAACACAACCTATAGCTAAGCCATCTAAACCATCGGTCAGATTAACCGCGTTGGAAGATCCAACAATGACCAAGGTAACCCAAAAAACAAAAAAAGCTCCCAAATCAATAAATACATCCTTTAAAAAAGGAACATCTAAATCAGTTGTAATATCTGGATGTAAATAGACAAACACGCCCACTAAAAGCGCAATGAGGATTTGCCAAAGAAATTTGACTCTTCCTCTAATTCCTCGATGTTTTCCGATGCCTTTGAGCTTCACATAATCATCGACCCCACCTAAAATTGCCAAACACAAACAAATAAAAAATGTCATCAAAACAAAAGAATTGGTCAAATTCCCCCATAAAAGGACAGAAGTAAGAATGCTACCAATAATAAACACTCCTCCCATGGTTGGAGTGCCTTCTTTTTTAACTTGAAATTTATCTAACCCTGGAGCATCCTCGCGTTTGGCAATTTCACGAATACGATTTTCTTTAAAAATGCGAATAAAAATAGGACCAAAAATAACACAAAGAATAAATGCGGTAAATCCAGCCATCCCTGCGCGAAAAGTGATGTAACGAAAGATATTAAAAAATGGGTGAATGTAAGAAAAATCAGAAAGAAAATAAAACATACCCTGCCTTTATATTAAGCGTTCTCTTTGGGAGACATTAATAAGAAATTGACAATTCTTTCGGTCGCCATTCGCCTGGACCCCTTGATCAAGATACTATCCCCATTTGTTAATACCTTAATAAGGTGTTTTTGTGCAGATTCCACATCCGCACAAGCAAAAACTGACATTTGCTTATTGTCTTTTCGAGCCCGAGCAGCCATATGACGCGATAAAGCGCCAATGGTAATCAAAACATCAATCCTAGAGCGCGCAATAGATCCCCCAATATCACCATGCAAGTCTTTGGCCTTGGTTCCCAACTCCAACATATCTGCTGCTATCATGATTCTTTTACCTTGCGTCTTAAGGACATTTAACATTTGAATAGCATTTAGCATTGATACTGGATTAGCATTATAAGAGTCATTAATCATCCATCCTGACCCTAGTTTTACAATTTGTCCACGGCCTTTGGGAAACGCAAAAGAGTTCAATGCTGCTGCTATTTTATCAATACTCACCGAGAAGAAACATCCGCAAGCATAGGCAGCCAAAGCATTATATATACTATTGGTCGAACAAGTATTTAACGAAAAGCTTTTTTTCTGAATCTTGAAATTAACACTAAGACCATCTTTAACATTAACTTCAGTGGCTCGATAGCGACAATTCTTATGAATTCCATAGGTCAAAACACTCAAATTCTTAATAGTTTTCACCTGTGTTGCTAACAAAGGATCATCCGCATTGACAACCACAGCTCCTTTAGGCCCCAAATAAGATGTGAGCTTCCATTTTTCCTTTAAGACACCTTGAGGTGTTTTAAGTTTTTGTAAATGTGAGGAACCGATATTTGTAAACACCGCCACATTAGGACGGACGATATCAGCTAACCAGGGAATATCTCCTGGTTGATTAGTTCCACATTCAACAACCACCATCTGATGGTTTGGTTTTATTTTTAATAATGTCAGTGGAACGCCAATATGGTTATTCTGCGTCCCCTCACTTTTTAATACACGATATCGTTTCTCTAAAACACAAGTAATCATTTCCTTGGTGGTTGTCTTTCCCGTGGAACCAGTTAAAGCAATCACTGCAGCTTTTGAGCGAAGACGATGGAAACGAGCTAAATGCCCTAAAGCGGCTGTTGTATCTTTGACTTGGATAACACTAACATGAGAGTTCTTAACAGCTACCAGCTTATGTAACACAATCACACGTACACCACGAGCCACAACTTCCGTAATGAAATCATGGCCATCAAAAATATCCCCTTTGATGGCTATAAAAACTTCATCTTTTTGTACATTTCGAGAATCGATACAAACGGATTTAACAGAGACCTTCTCTGGCCCCTGTATTAATTGTCCACCGACAGCTTCAACAATATCATTAATAGTAAACATATTTAAAATTTGCCACTTAAATACTCTTTAACAATTTCAACTTCATTAAAAGCGATCGTTCGATCTTTGATTATCTGATAATTTTCATGCCCTTTACCAGCAATAAGGACTATTTCTGACGGATTAGCTAATTTTAAAGCGTGAGCTATAGCTGCTTTACGATCTACTATAACTTCATAATTTGATTTCTTAAAACCTGTTTTAATTTCATTAATAATGGCTGTTGGATCCTCACTCCTGGGGTTATCACTGGTAATAACCGAATGATCAGCTAATTCACATGCAGCAGCCCCCATTTTAGGCCTTTTGCCCTTATCACGATCGCCTCCACATCCAAAAACTAAAATGATCCTATTTGAGCTGACACGCTTCAAAGAACTAAGCACGTTGACTAATCCGTCTTCCGTATGTGCATAGTCAATAAAGACGAAGAAATTCTGCCCGCCGTTGACCCTTTCAAGCCTGCCCGGAACACAAGATAATTGTTCTATACCTTCACGAATAACTTCTAAATCGATGTTCTCTTTGAAAGCAGCAGCTGCGGCAGCAAGAATATTATAAACATTATGTCGCCCAATAAAACTTGTTTGAATAAAAATTTCTCCTGTGGGAAAACTCATCTTAAATCGAGTTTCTTCTAATAAAAACTCAATATTATGCGCTTTGATATCGGCAGGTTGATCTATAGCATAGGTCATAATCTTACCTTTGGATTGTTTGATAAGTCTTTGACCATAAGAATCATCGGCATTGATAATAGCCCAAGCCCCTGCATGTAAATTCTCAAACAAAATCGCCTTGGCTTTAAAATAATCTTCCATGTTCTTATGATAATCCAGATGGTCTTGAGTCAAATTGGTAAATACGGCCCCCACAAATTCAATCCCCTCAACTCGCCCCTGTTCGAGTGCGTGAGAAGAAACTTCCATAACAGAATATGGAATCTTTGACGCAGCTAAAGAAGCTAAATAGCTTTGATTATCTAAGAATCCAGGAGTGGTGTTCTTGGAAGGATAAACCTTACCTGCTATACGATAATTAATTGTCCCTATAACAGCTGAATCTTGCTTACTTGCTTTAAGAATACTTTCCAGTAAATAAGTAATGGTCGTTTTACCATTGGTTCCAGTCACCCCTATAGTTCTAACCTTCCTGGAAGGATGATCAAGAAAACGTAACGCGATTTGCTGTAAGAATTCTTTTGGATTTTCAACATCCAACAAACAAATATTCTCAGGGATCGTATACTTATTTAATATGCGACCGGCACCCTTCTTCGCGATGATTAGCGCCCCTTGAGCAATGGCATCTTTAATAAAATCTTCGCCTGTGACTTTAAAACCACTAAGGGCTACGAATAATCCTTGAGGCTGCGGTTCTCTAGAATCACAACTAATTGTTCCAACAACAATCTCTTCATCCTTTTTGGATAAAGGTTTTAAATAAATATCTTTTAACAAACTTTTCAAAATCATTTAATTATTGTCTTCGGAAGTAATCCCATTCATCTGTCTGGCATCGAGATATTTTAAAGAGTTTCCAATCACTTCACTAAAAACAGGAGCTGCTACTGTTCCTCCGTAATAAGCCGGATGAGGCTCATCATAGACAACAACAGCTGCTAAACGTGGCTTGTCTACAGGAGCAAATCCAACAAATGTTGCATAAAAATGTCCATGGGAATATGTTCCTCCAACGACTTTCTGGGCTGTTCCTGTCTTTCCAGCCACTGTCACGCCTTTAATTTGTGCTTTCACGCCAGTTCCTTTTTCAACAACACCTTGTAAGATAGCTTTAACGCGCAAAGCTGTCGACAAAGAAATAATTTTATCTGAAATTTCAGGTTTAGTTTCTTTAATCACTTGATCATGAATATCCTTCACATATTTCACAACAAAAGGACGCATATAAACACCATTATTAGCAATAGCTGAGATAGCACCTACTAACTGGATCGCTGTAACTGTTACTTCCTGTCCAATAGGAATAGCACCAATCGATGTCTTAGACCATAAACGAGTAGGTTTTAGATTACCCTTAGCTTCACCAGGAAGATCAATGCCTGTACGCATGCCAAAACGAAAATGATGCGCATAATTATAGACCCTTTGGGCCCCTAAACGTTGAGCAACCTTGGTTGTTCCAATATTACTCGATTGTTCAATGACTTCTTTAAAAGTAATGGTCCCAAGCGGATCATGATCGTGCAATATGTGATTACCTACTCGATACGCCCCGTGTTCACAATTGATTAAATCATTTTCTTTAATAACACCTTCTTGCAAAGCAGCAGCAGTTGTCACAATCTTAAATACTGAACCTGGTTCATAAGTAAAGACAATGGCACGATTTGTTCTGGATTCAGGCGTACTTTTAGATGCTTGTTCTAGATTATAAGTTGGACGATTGGCAAAAGCTAGAATCTCCCCTGTCGTAGGATCCATCACAATGATACTAGCACCTTTGGCATTATATTTCTGATACATCTTATCTAAGGCTCGCTCAGCAATAAATTGAATTGTTTCATCAATGGTTAAAACAACATCAAGCCCATCGACTGGTGCAATATAGTCCTTTTCTAACAATAACTCTCGCTGACGCGCATCCCTTAAAATAACTGAACGACCTTCCTTGCCCTTTAAAAATTTATCATAATCTCTCTCAAGCCCATCAAGCCCATTATTATCAATGCCAGCAAAACCAATTAAATGAGCAGCCAGACTCTGATTAGGATAAAATCTCTTACTTTCTTTAATGAATCCAACTCCAGGCAATTTTAAAGCTTTTAATTTAACATATATCTCTTGTGGAACCTTTCTCTTGATCCAAATGAAATATTTATTTTTCTCAAGCTTTTTGGATATTTCTGAAGGAGGGATACTTAAAATTCTAGATAAATTTGAGACAATCTCTTCTTTATTATGATGAATGTTTATGGACCTAGCATTAACATAGACCGAATAAACCGGCAGGTTAATGGCCATAGGCCTAAGATTACGGTCATAAATAGTCCCTCGCTTAGGATCTATGGTAATTAAATGTTCATGTTGTTTTTGGGCCAGGTGAGCCAAGAAAGTGGAATGAAAAATCTGAATCGTGAAAAGAAATATAATGGAATATACAAAACCTGCCAATAAAACAACAAAGATAATCGCTATACGGGAAGGATATTTTCTAAGAAACAATTTTACCTCTATCTATTATTCTCGATCCCAGGCCTTGGCTTCCTGAGGCGCTAAAAAAGATAAAAAACTCCACATGGAATTCTCTGCTTTACCTTTCATTTGAGCTGTAGGATTCTGACGAGTTTTGATTGGTCCTGTCATGGTCAACACATGCTCATAACTCATAAACTGTAAGTTGCTGTCCTTTTCTAATAGTTGATTGCCCAAATGATTAGCGGATTTCAAGGTGAGAATCTGGTGGGTTAGAACTCCATTCTTGTCTTTAAGATCATGGATGTATTTTTGCCTATCCTTACCCTTATAGGCCAAATCAAAGATTTGCATTTGCATATGGGTATAAATCAAAGCCATACTGGTCACAAAAAACATTAATTTGACCCAAAATTTTAAACTCATGCGATCCTCTCTATACCTCTTAACTTTGCACTTCGAGCTCGAGCGTTGTCCTGACACTCTGCCTCCGAAGGTTCAATCGGTTTTTTGGTTAAAACCATTGCTTGCCCTTGGATAGCTAAATCTTTGAATGTATGTTTCACAATACGATCTTCCAGTGAATGAAATGCGATGACAACTATTCGACCTGAAGGTTTTAAGACTTCAAACCACTCTCGCAGCGCGCCTGATAAAAACTCTAATTCCTTATTCACGACAATACGTAATGCCTGAAATGTACGGGTTGCCGGATGAATCCGACCTCGGCCATAACTTGCCGGTAATGCTCCCAAAACCACCTTAGCTAATTGACTAGTCGTCAAAATCTTTTCTTGTGAACGACGCCACACAATGGCCTTCGCAATACGCCGAGCCAGGCGATCTTCGCCAAATTCAAAAATAATCTTGGCTAACTCTTCTTCTTTAAGATCATTGACCAAATCTGCTGCTGATGGCCCTTGAGATTGGTCCATGCGCATATCTAAAGGACCATCTTTCTGAAAACTAAAACCTCTACTTGGTTCATTAAGCTGAAAACTTGATATCCCTAAATCTAATAAAACTCGATCAACTTTCTTTTCTTTAACCTCAGCTAAGAGACGACTGACATCACTAAAAGAGCCCTGCAACAAATCAATCCTTAATGCAAAGTTTCCCAGACGGCTCTTAGCTTCGGTTAATGAAGTTTTATCCTTATCGACACCAATCAGATGACCCTGAGGCCCCAACTTTTGGGCGATCAAAGCTGAATGCCCCCCCATCCCCACTGTTCCGTCTACCACGACCATCCCTGGCTTGACGTTCAGCAAGTCTATTACTTCCTGAGGCATGACCGAAATATGCATTGGGTACCTCTTTTAAGACAAATTCATCATATTCTCGGCGGTCTTTTCAAAATCTACGCTAGTTCTTGAATAAAATTCCTGCCAGGCTTGAGTTTGCCAAATTTCAATACGATTAGCGACACCTATGACAACAGCATCTTTTTTGATGCCAGCAAAGTCTTTTAAGTATTGAGGAAGAACAAATCGTCCCTGTCGGTCAGGAACAACTTCCACAGCGCCTGAGAAAAACAGACGATTAAAATGCCTGGCTTCTTGTTTAGTAAAAGATAAACCTTTAAATTTTTGCTCCTCGGTGCGCCATTGCTGATCGCTGAACATAAAGATGCAACGATCCAATCCTCGAGTCACAAAATACTTCTCAACGCCATTTTCTTTAGCCACTTCTCGAAAACGAGAAGGCAAAATCAGACGTCCTTTATTGTCAATTCCATGGTTGTACTCACCATAAAACATACGATTTCCCCAAAAGTAGGATTACACCACTCTGCTCCACCATACTCCACTTGATGGCAGTATAACAAACAGCGGTTTTATGTCAACAGAGAAAACCAACAAAAATTTATGGAGATTACGGATGTAAACGATCGTTAGTTGGGACTAAAAAGCATCGTTCCGATGAACGAAAAGATTTGGTTAAGATTGGATTAATTTCTATGAGGAATGTAAAAAGGCGCGGACGGTCTTTTCATCTTTTTGAATCTGAGCAATAAGCTTCTCTTTAGAGGAAAAAGATCCCTCATCACGAATCTTCTTGAGAAATTCGACTCGAATCGATTGACCATAAAGATTCTTGTTAAAATTAAAAATATGAACTTCTAAGAGAGGTTTAACATTCTTTTCTTTGAATGAAGGCCGCACACCTAAATTAGCCATGCCATAGAAGGTTATTTCATTCCAAACTACTCTTACGGCATAAACCCCATGAGGAGGTAAAACATCACATTGATAGTGGACATTGGCCGTTGGATATCCTAAAACTTTACCTCTTGATGCACCTGGCACAACCTGACCTAAAATAGCTACCGGTCGACCCAGCAATTTCTGAGCATCTTTTAATTTCCCTTCAGGTATTAAAGCACGTAAACGTCCACTGCTGATAATCTGATGAGCATATTGAACAGGTTTCAAAGGATAAATCTGATACCCAAAATCTTTAGACAAGGTCTTAAATAAATGGATATCTCCACTTCTATCTTTCCCAAAACGAAAATTCTCACCTACAAATATTGATTTTACGCCCAGTTTCTTAACCAAAATATTTTTAATAAAATATCGAGGATCAATTTGGGCAAATTGCTTATTAAACCGAACTACCCAAACGAAATCTACCCCTTCAGCTTTAAAAATTTCCAAACGATGCTCTAACGACATTAAATAAGGCAACGGAGGTTTTCCTGATAAGACATGGGCAGGATGAGGAAAAAAAGTAATGACCATCGACTTGACCTTAAGTCGCTTAGCCTGGGCCACTGCTTTATGGATTAAAAGCTGATGTCCTCGATGAACTCCATCAAACACACCGATCGCAATAGCTGTCTTAGAAAGCTTAGTTGTTCCAAGCTCGTATATGACTTTCATTAAGATCCTCAAGGCTTACTGAGTCTTTAATATCAAAATGCCCCACACGTGTTCGTTCAATTTGGGAAATGCAAGCCCCACACCCCAAAACTTCGCCGACATCTTCAGCCAACTGACGGACATAGGTCCCTTTAGAACACGACATAAAGAATTCAACCGCAGGTTTATTAAAATTTAGGATCTTTAATTCATCAATGCGCACTTTACGTGCTACACGTTCTACTTCTTGGCCAGCCCTAGCAATTTTATACAAACGCTCACCTTTATGCTTCACGGCTGAAACCATCGGAGGCAGCTGTTCAATATCCCCTACAAACTGCTTAAAAACTTCTTTGACCTTGTTTTCATCAATACCATCGGCAGATTTTTCTTGAATCGTCTTTCCCATAATATCGGCGCTCGTGGTTTTAAGTCCAAGCTTTAAGGTAGCTCGATAAGATTTATCAAAAGCAACAAATCGGTCGAATAATTTTGTGGATTTACCAAGCAAAATAATCAACACCCCTGTAGCCAGAGGATCTAAGGTCCCCGCATGTCCTACTTGCTTCATATTGAATCTACGGCGAACCCGAGCGACCACATCATGCGAAGTGATTCCTTGGGGTTTATTAACAATTAAAATTCCTTCTCTCATAATGCCTTTCTAATAGCAGCCAATATTTTCTTTTTAGCTTCTGTTAAACCTGCTTCTACCTTGGCACCAGCCGCTTTTCTATGCCCTCCGCCCTGGAATTGGCTAGCTAATTTGGCCACATCAAAACTATTTTGACTACGTAAATTAATTCGCGTGAGGCGAGAACCTAATTCATGCAAAATAACAACCACTTCAATCCCTTCGACTGAACGCAAGAAAGTAAAAAGCTTCTCTTTTAAATCAAAATTCTTTGAAAACCTCTCGGTGATAGCCTTAGGCAACATCACACAATAAACTTTATTATTCAAAAGCAATTGGGCCTCATGAATAACTTCCACAAAATTGCGAATCTCTTTGACTGGAATACCTACATAGTGACGTTGATACAATTCTGAGGCCGAAAGACCAAATTTGATAAGCTCAGCAGCTATGGCATGGGTCCGAAAACTTGTGTTTTCAAAACGGAAAGAACCTGTATCGGTCATGATCCCAGAATACAAAAGTATGGCCAAATCCTTATTGAGCTTTACCTTACCTTCTTTAAATAAATCAAAAAGCATTTCACAGGTTGAAGAAACTTTAGGCCATACCAAATTCACAGAACCAAAATTATTATTGGTAATGTGATGATCAATATTAATCACTCTGTGGCCATCAATCCATTTACAAACCCCACCAATACGATCTATTTGCCCCGCATCTAAAATAATTACAGCATCAAAACTTGGTTGCTTAATAGTCGATCTTCTCTTAAAACTCTTAGCTCCCGGTAAAAAACCTAACCAATTTGGCAAATCATCATCATTAACCACCACGGTCTTTTTTCCCATCTTCTTTAAGACAGCGGCCATCGCCAAGGTAGAACAGGCTGCATCGGCATCTGGATTATGATGAGAAACAATCAAAAAACTTTTATGCCGCTTTATTTCACTCCAAACTTGTTTTAATGAGCTCATGTGTTGTCCCTTACTTTAATGTTTTTTTAATTTCCTCTAATGTGGCATCCACATGTGCAGCATGCTGAATCCCCTTATCAAAGATAAATTGGAATTCAGGAGTGTAACGTAAAACAACTTTGGAAGCAATGGTTTTACGGACGAATCCTCGAGCAGAATCCATTCCCTTTGTAGCATTTTTGATAACAATAGGATCATCACTTAAAACGCTAAATCTCACACGTGCATGGTGCAAATCCTTACTAACATCCACATTCACAATCGTCACCAGCTTGACCCTAGGATCAGAAATATCACCCATGAGAATCATATTGCTGATTTCTCGTTTAATAAGCTCATTGACTCTTTCGATACGCATTTGTTCTCCTTTGGTTCTTATTTTACCATTTCTCTATAAGCTCCCCACTTTTTTAAACACTGGATCGCTTCTTTTGATCGTCTCTCCTTAAGAATTTTATCAAATTCCTTTTTATACCTTTGTGGTTTGATAGTCTCCAACGCGCCCTCTGAGACGGCTTTTTGCAGATACTGTAACGTCTTTTTTTCCATACTAAAACCTAATCTTGCCTTAAAACGAGCGGCCCTAAGAATTCGTGTAGGATCGTCAATAAAACTTCGAGGATGCAAAACACGAATACGCATGGCACTTAAATCATTCAATCCTCCGAAAGGATCAACGATTTTTCCCCAATTCTCAGGATTAATTGAGATAGCCACTGCATTAATCGTAAAATCTCTTCGAAATAAATCATCTTTAATATCTGAAGCCATCACCTTAGGAAATGCACCCCCTCGAGCATAGGTCTCACATCGTGCTGTTGCAAAATCAATTATTAAACTCTTAGATAATTCGACAGTGGCAGTTTTAAACGCCTGATATCGTGTGATGTTTTTAGTCTGATATAAGTCTGCAAATATTTCTGCCAAACGAATTCCTTGTCCTTCAACTGTAATATCTAAATCAAGATTTGCTCGACCTAAAATTAAATCTCTCAGCGGTCCTCCTACCAAATAGGCATGAAAACCCAAACCACTAGCTAATTGACCAGCATCACAAACAATTTTTAATATTTTCTTATCTAATTTATAAAGTAAAATCGGCATCTTATCCTCTGGGATGAAATTCTTTATGCACACTTTTCAATCGTTCACGATCCACATGCGTATAAATCTGGGTGGTTGATATGTCCGAATGTCCCAACATTTCCTGCACCGAACGCAAATCCGCCCCATGTTCTAAAAGATGGGTAGCAAAGGTATGCCGCAAGGTATGTGGCTTAATATTCTTCTTAATGCCGGCTAATCGAGCATATGATTTAATAACACTCCACACACTTTGGCGGCTTAACTTTTTTCCTAAGCGACTCAAAAAAAGAGCATCGGTCTGATGATTCTTTAACAATCCTGGACGCACCTTATCACAATAAAACGCAAGAGCTTCTCTAGATTTCTTACCAATGGGAATAATCCTTTCCTTGCTTCCCTTTCCCATGGCTCGAACAAAACCCACTTCTAAGTTAATACTTGTTAGTTTCAGGTCAACTAATTCCGACACGCGCATCCCTGAGGCGTAAAACAGTTCGATCATTACGTAATCTCTTTTATCCTTGCTTTTGACTTTTTGGGCAGCTTCCAGAATAGATTCAATTTCTTTTTGAGTTAAAACTTCAGGCACTCGTTTAAAAAGTTTAGGCGTCTCGATAAGTGTCGTAGGATCTTCCTTAGCAAAACTCTCTCTCACTAAAAAACGATGGAACATTTTGATGGCAGCTAAATGCCTGCAAATTGAGGTCGTTGACATACCATGCTTTTTTAAATCCATCATGAAACTCGTAATATGTTCTCGTTTGACGCTGTCTGGAGAGCTTTTCTTGGTCAACGATAAATATTCCGTATATTTATTAAGATCTCTGGTATAGGCCAATAGCGTATTCTTAGCTAGTCCACGCTCAACCGACATGTAGTTAAGAAATTCGCCTATTAATTCTTTCATGGACTAACAAAATCCTTTTGAAGAAGCTCTGCGCGGAATCGACCCC
This sequence comes from uncultured Planctomycetales bacterium, assembly GCA_964583975.1. Classification (GTDB taxonomy): domain Bacteria; phylum Omnitrophota; class Gorgyraeia; order Zapsychrales; family Fredricksoniimonadaceae; genus JACQCF01. Next base: position 13,795 of record CAZOXU010000014.1, on the reverse strand, counting down.
TTAACAATCGATCAAAAGCACGCAGATCACTTTGTATTCGAGAATAATTACGTTGAGCCTTTGGTTGTTCTAACGATTCTTTGTAATATTTCAACAACGCTTCTAACTGACCAAGCTCAGCAGCCTTTTCCGTTTTAAGTAATGATTTCATTTGTTCAATATGATCGGAAATCTGTTTGAGACAATACTTAATAGCCCCATCCGTGTTTTTCTCATCGACCCCTCTCCAAAGGTCCCTGTACCAGGCCTTAATCAAGGTGTAATGTTGTTTATAATTATATTCTGGACTGTTCTCTGGAGCAGGATACTCTTGAGGCTCAAGAACAGGTTGAAACTCTGCACTTTGAGATTGATCTTGTTTTTTCTGACGCGTAAATTTCTTACGTAAACTCTCACAAGAAGACAAGCTGATACACGCAATCAGCATGACCACTGTACTCACTAGCATTCTTTGATTAAACACATATTTACCCATTAATCATCTCCTGTAATTGTTTTTCATTTAAGACGCGGACGCCCAATTGTAAAGCTTTTTGATACTTAGAGCCAGGATTAGCACCAACAACTACAAAATCTGTTTTAGAGCTTACCGAGCCAATAACATCAGCTCCTAAGTCTTTAACCATTTGGCTGGCTCGCTCACGACTCAAGCCTTCCATCTCACCAGTAAATACAAACTTTTTACCTGAAAGCTTATTAGATTTCTGAGTACTAACTTCGTTGAGATTCAACCCCAGACTCGCCAAATCCTCAATTAAAACATGCACATGTCGCTGAGCAAAGAAACGAGCAATGCAACCAGCCATCACAGGCCCAACTTCATGAATATTCATAAGATCTTCTTCCCTAGCCTTCATAAGCGCTTGCATTGATCCAAAACGAGCAGCTAAAATAGCCGCGGCTTTTTCTCCGATGTTAGTAATACCCAGACCATAGATCAACCGAGCCAAGGATTGTCGTTTACTAACCTCTATGGCTTCTAAAAGCTTCTCTGCCTTTTTATCAGCAAACAGTTCGAGTTTAAGCAATTCTTCCTTTTTAAGCCTATAGATATCAGCAAAATTCTTAATCAGGCCCTTTTCTAAAAGCTGCATTACTACAGCTTCTCCTAATCCCTGGATATCCATGGCTCCGCGAGAGGCAAAATGTAATAAGCTTCTTTCTAATTGTTTAGGACATGATGGATTGACACAGCGATAGGCTACTTGCTGATCATCTTCTTTAACAATCTTGGCGCCACAAGAAGGGCAAACTCGAGGCAGACTAAAATCCCCTTTAGAAAGCTTATGAGTGACCTTGACGATCTTAGGAATTACATCTCCCGCCCGCTCAATCAAAACCTTATCTCCCACGTTCACACCGAGCCGTTTGATCTCATCAAAATTATGAAGAGTGGCTCGGGATATGGTCACACCTCCACAAAACACCGGCTCGAGCTCAGCTACAGGAGTAATAACTCCAGTTCTACCCACCTGAACGCTAATTTCATGAACGATGGTGCTGGCCTGGTAGGCTGGAAACTTAAAAGCAACTGCCCAGCGTGGACTTTTTAAAGTACTGCCTAACCGCTCCTGACTCTTAAGATCATCCACCTTGATCACAACCCCGTCAACATCATAACTGAGCTGTGCTCGCATCTCTTGCAAGCTCTGACAGAAGGCAATAACCTCCTGTAAATTCTGGCAACGTCGAATATGAGGATTAACAACAAAGCCGTAATCTTTGCACTGCTGTAAAAATTCCCATTGTCCCGCAGGGGTTTTACCACCCTCTAAAACTCCAAAGGAATGGACAAAAAATTTCAAATGGCGCTGAGCTGTCTGGCGACTATCTAAAAGTTTTAAAGCCCCACTCGCTGAATTGCGAGGATTCACAAATATTTCTTCCTCATTCGCTTTACGCTGACGATTGGTGAGTGCAAAATCTTCCTTGTTCATATACACTTCTCCGCGAACTTCCAGTAGCCGAGGAGCTTTACCTTTAAGCTCTAAAGGAATTGTCCTGATCGTTCGTACATTATGGGTGACATCTTCACCTACAATACCATCACCACGAGTCGCCCCAATAACAAGCTGGCCCTGTTTATAGCTCAAGGCACAGCTAACTCCATCGATCTTGGGCTCAACCGTCAACGCAGGACTTCGGCCAGCTAACCCTTTGATAACACGTTCATACCAAGCTCGAAGCTCATCAACTGAATAAGTATTGTCTAAAGAAAGCATTTTGACTCGATGCGTTACAACAGGCAAACTCGATTCAACCTTGATACCAACCCTCTTGCTCGGAGAAGCAGCTTTTTTCAACTTGGGAAACTTTTCTTCTAAAGCAATGAGCTCCTTCAAAAGTCGATCATACTCTTCATCACCAATAGACGGTTGATTTAACACATAGTAACGATGATTATGCTCTTCGATTTGTTTAGAGAGTTTTTCAATTTCTAGTTTGGCTTGGGAAGCATTCATATGGTCTTAATAAGCAACATCAAAACTGGTGAACGATTTTCTGGCATCGAGCCAATCAATGTCTTTATGGGTAATCTTTCGATCAAACTGTTTATCTAACTTATACAAAAGATTGTCGATCTGCTCGCGCGTGCCTTCGGCCATCATCTCGACACGACCATCAGAGAGATTCTTAACCCAACCGGTAATTTTCAGATTATTGGCGAAATTTTGTGTGGTATAGCGGAATCCAACACCTTGGACACTGCCAGAAAAGATAACATGGGCTCGAACCATATTTGCAGTAGATACTTTCAAAAACGGGGCGGACAAATGGTCGGGGCTGACGGATTTGAACCGTCGACCTCAACGTCCCGAACGTTGCGCGCTAGCCAACTGCGCTAAGCCCCGCACAAGTTAATAAAAATAAGTACCCCGCTTAAAATCTGCGGGGTTAATAAATCCTTCGAAATCGTCGATATTCTAGCATCGGCCCTAATATCCGTCAATCGTGGGATACCGCTTCTCTAAATCTAAAATAAACCTCGGTAGGCTTCCGAACCACCATTAACGGCCCTGAGGAATTCAGGAAACTTACGCGAAGGAATGGTCATTTCCGTTACTTTTTCAGCGATGACATCTTCAAATATCATGGTCATACCACGTTTACCATCATCATCGATAAAATGCTTAATATAGACACTATAATGTGAACCTAAATAATCCCATTCAACCAGTTTTTGAGGAGTAGGCATAATCCTTCCTTATCTTATTTGTTTTCGTATTGGCTCGAGCATGCCTTGTAGGCCATTGAGCTTGATTTCATAAACACTTTTAAGCATGATCCCTAAGGATCCTTGCGGATACCCCTTTCGATTAAACCAATCAATATACGTGTCAGGCAAATCGATGAGCAATCTATTCTTATATTTCCCAAACGGCATGCGGGTTTGCAAAAGTTTCAGAAGATACTCTGGATCAGGTTGTGTTTGTTCTATCATAGGTCTATTAAATAAAAACCCCCTGCAACTATTACATTGCAAGGGGCTTGATTGTTCAAATGTTATTTGCCCTTTTTAGGCTTCTTCTTTTCTTTATTCTTAGGACTTTTATCTCCCATAGCAGGTCTCCTCTCTTTAAATACTACCTCAAGCTTAACAGTAATCTTTTTAAATACTAGCTAATAGAAAAATGGTTGTATTATCCTTTTAATTCCACCATCAAATCTACCTTGTTACCAATGGCTTTTTCGTGACCTTTTAAGTCACGATTATAATTAATACCGAAATCATTGCGATCAAAGCTGCCCTTGGCTGTAAAAACCCCATCTTTCAAAGCCACGGTTAAGGTGATTGGCTTCGAGACGCCCTTGATAGTTAATGTCCCTACCATTTGATCGCCTTCAACCTTACTGCTTTCAAAACTCGCTTGGGGAAATTTAGCTGCATCAAAAAACATCGCTGAACGTAAACCTTCATCACGAATCGTACTATGGGTATTAAGACTATCGATATTGATCGTAGCCTTGGCAGAGATAATTCGATCTGCGTCTTGTTCAACAGAGGCCGTAAAACTCTCAAAATAACCGATCGTGTATCCTGCATTGTGATTGATATTAAACAGAATGCTGGAATTTTTTGGATCAGCATTGAGCGTGGCTGCTAAGGATACTTGGTTAAAACTCAACACCAAACATACTAAAAGAATTATTTTATTCAACATAACGGTCCTCACTTTAATTTTAAGACAGTTTGAGCTCTATATTCTTTACCTGATTTATCAAATGCATGCACCAACACAACCCACTCATCGCTGCCACGCAAATGATCATTAGTAATATGGGCGACTAAATCATCACTGGCCTGCTGCGCGGCAATACCAATAACAGGTTTAAAACTACGAGCATTCTTGCCTTTGCCTACTTCTACAGTGAAATAATCTACAGCTCCTCGAACAGTAGCATAGACATCCACATAATCTAATTTCTTATCAGCATAAACTTTCTTTAATTTGGTGATTTTGATGTTAAAACTATCCTGCGGATTCATGCTAAGGGCGCGGGCTGCATCCAAAAGTCCTGCACCAGTTCTGCCATTCCAACGATTTTCATCCAAAGGTTTTGCACTGGAAATAAGAATATCTTCCAACTGATTCGCACTTAACTGGGGATTCTTCACCAATAATAATGAAGCGGTGGCTGCCACCATAGGTGCTGAAAAAGATGTACCTGATTCTTTTGTATAAGATCGATCTCTTTGGCCGGATGGCCCATCCCATGGCGCATCTTTAGAATGTAAAGAAAGAATCTCTTCGCCCGGAGCCATCAAGGAGTTATTAGCCCCCCAATTGGAAACTGTACTGCGAGAGCCATCAAAGTTAAGCGCACCTACGGCTAAGGCTCCTCCCAAAGAAGACGGTCCAAAGATAGCCAAATCATCATTATTATTGCCACTGGCGATCACAACTAAGACATTGCGAGCCCTTGCATAATTGATAGCTAGCTCTTCCAAGTGTGAGACGCCTCTTGCTCCCAAACTAATATTAATAATCTTGGCACCCGCTCGGACAGCATAATGAATAGCTCGGTAGATATTAAGGCTATTGGTATTGCCATGGCTGTCTGCCACTTTCAAAGGCATAATGACAGCCCCTGGATTAATACCAGCTATTCCCTGACCATTATTCATTTTGGCAGCAATAATACCTGACACAATCGATCCATGGCCACGTAGATCTTTAACATCAGCGTTTTCATCCAAAAAATTCCAACCATGCACATCATCGACATAACCGTTTTGATCATCATCAATATTATTATTTGGAACTTCCTTGGTATTCTGCCAAATAAATTCTGGACCATCTGGATGTGCCAAATCTAAACCAGAATCAATCACTGCTACCAACACATTAGGACCCTTAGTATCAACCAAATTCCAAGCTGAATGAGGATCAGATTTAGGAGTAAAACCAATTTGCGGCAGACTATATTGGTCTTTAACATTGGGTTTATTAGAAGTCGTAGTCATAGGCGCTTCACCGCCTATCGTAAGTACATTTCCAATCAATCCTGTTATACCTCCTTTTAATTTCTTCTTTACATTGGGAGTAGGATATAACGGATCATTTGGATTAAGAAGAACTGCTGGTGTCTTAGCTCTTAACACCGTTCTTGGAAAAACAAGCTCACGGCCATGAGGAGCAACACAACCTCCATCCAGAGAGCTCATAGAAGCATCGTAATTATCAAAATTATTCAGACGATTATTCAAAATATTGGCAGTTTGAAAAGTATCTCCTAAAGTGCGACCGTAAGGCAGAATAATTACTCCGTATGGATTAAAGTCAGTCACAGGAACAAGGCGATCATAGCTGTGAGCTGCTTCAAAATGATGTCTGCAACTGCCTCTTAATAAACAACGATGCGTTGCTGAAGGATCGTAAGACAATTTTATTTTATTTACATCTCCTACAAAATCCCCCTCAGGACTATAAAAAGAAAAAGCTGGACCTTGGGGAGTTTTCCCCAATACAACGAGCGGCCCGTTAATCCCATAAGATTCACCTAGACCATAACTCGATTGCCACTGCCAATCTTTTTTGTTATAGGTCGATAAACCCCACTCAAACCTATCCTTATTCTGGGTTAAGCCAATACGACCAAAAGGAATATTTTGTTCCTGCCATTTGATTTCCTGAGAAAGAAAAGATGAAGGTTGGGGCAATTCATTAGGATACATATTAAAAATACGTGATGAGATCAATCCCGCCAGCGCATCAGATCCATATAAGGGTTTAGCATTAGACTTAATCACTTCCAAAGCATCAATCATGGATTGCAGATCACTGTTAGAATTCGTCATATATTCCGTCAGTTGAATATCCACATGGCGAGAGGGTGAAACATTGGTTTGCCCCAAGCCTCGCAAAGTAAATTGCGCCTGGTTAATATCTTCATTATTTAAATTGCTCTCTCCCACCAAAGGCAAATCTTTTATCAAGTCATCCAAATTACTTACGGAGGATTTCTGTATTTCTTCTGTACTGATGACATGAACAGGTATGCTGTCTACCATCTGGGTTTCTCTGGACCACGCTCCTTGAGTGCTAATCAATACCATGAAACAAATAATTAAGACAAAATTCATGAGTCCTCCTTGATTAACTTTTTAACTAAAACATCTTCCCTATTGAGTACACCACAGCATTTTCAAAACGCAAAATACGCTTTCCTAAACTGACAACTTCGACATCTTTAGATTTTAACAAATCAACTTCAAAATCATTTAAACCGCCTTCAGGACCAATGATTAAAACATTACCTTTAGGTGAAGCTTTAGGTAAAAGCTTTCGCGTACCTGGATGAGCCAAATAGGCTCGCTTGCCCTTAATGATCTTGGGCAATTCATCTTCCACAAAAGGTTTAAATTGTTTTTTAAGAATTACTTCAGGCAGAATGGTATCTTTAGCTTGTTCGAGGCCCAGAATCAGATCTTCTTTGATCGCCTCAGACTTTAAGGCTGATGATTGCCAAAGACTTTTCTCAACCTTAGCAAAATTAAGAATAATGATCTTCTTAACGCCCAAAGAACTTAAGGCCTGTAAGGTACGTTTAAGCATGGGTGGTCGCGGCAAGGCCATAATAACCGTTAAATTCAGAGGCTCAGGAGATTTTTGACTTAAAGCCACATCAAGTTCTATAGAATCTTGATTGATGCTGGCAATCTTACCCTGCCCCATCGACCCACCAAGCTTGCCTACAGATACAATATCTCCAACCTTGGATCGAAGAATAGTCTTAACATGCTCAAAATGACGACCTGTTAATTTTGCTCTATGGGGGGCAATAAAATCTTTCCGAGCTAACACGATCAAATTCATATATTCTTTAACTCTTCAGATGGCATATGAAAAGAATGTGCATCATCCGGAAAACGGCTTAATTCGACATCTTTCTTATATTTCTTAAAAGCATTAATGATCAGAGAAGATAAATCTAAATATTTTTTAGAGAATTTGGGTTGGTAGCGATTAAATAATCCAAGCAGATCATAACTAACAAGCACCTGTCCATCACAATGCTTTCCTGCCCCGATACCGATGGTTGGAATTTTCAGACTTCTAGAAATCTTTGCTGCTAACTCTTGGGGAATACATTCCAAAACAATACTGAATACCCCTATTTTCTGAAGCGCGTAAGCTGATTCAAAAATATCCTTAGCTGACCGCGCATCCTTACCTTGTACTTTCATAGCTTTTGCCGTCTGAGGTGTAAGCCCTACATGTCCCATCACAGGAATGCCTGCTTTGACAATTTGTTGAGCAACTTTCAAGCAACCATCGAACCATTCTAATTTGACAGCTCCACAGCCAGCATCCATAAATTTTCTGGCATTGCTAAGAGCTATTTTAGAATCTTTTTGATAAGCTTCATATGGCATATCACCAACCACCAAAGCATTCTTAACTGCACGAACAACAGCCTTGGTATGATGAAGCATCTCTTTCATGCCAACTTCACGCGTTGAATTTAAACCAAGCACCACATTGGCTAGCGAGTCGCCTACTAGAATAATATCAACACCAGCTTCATCAGCCATGGAGGCAATAGGATAGTCGTAAGCCGTGAGTACAACAATCTTCTGTCGTTTCTTTTTTTTATTGAGGATATCTTGGGCAGTCATTATTTTAAATACTCTAATATCTGTCGTGCGGCAGCTTTTCCGTGAGCAAAAGCATCGACTACGCTGAGGGTTTCATCCAAAACACTGCCCACTGCAAAGACCTTTGGTAATGATGTTAAATAGCCTTGATGTTCCACCCATAAGGTTCCATCATCTTTAACCTTTAATTGATCCGTGGATTTGGCTAAAAACGAATTGCTCTTTTGTCCATTGGCCAACACGATGGTTTGGGCTGGTAAAACCTCTGATTCTTCCTGGACAGGAACTAAGGACAAAGACCCTTTATTTTCTGCAATTTCTAATCTACGTATTCTTAATCCCTGCACAAAATCTTTAGCATCTCCCTCAATACATAAGGTCTCATAAGGGGCATGGATCGTAAGACCTTCTTCAACGGCTTCTTTAAGATCATCATGCGCAACCCCCATTTCTTCTTCCAAACCTTGAAAAACCAGATCGACCTTTTGTCCTAAGCGCAAACCCAAACGCGCTGCATCTAACGCCGCGAAACCTTTACCAAGCACAACCATTTGTTGGCCTCTTAATAAATTGACTGCCCCTGAAACGTCTTGCTTAGAAATCATCTGTAAACGATAGAGGAATTCCTCAGCGTAATAAACTCCGGCTAAATTTTCTCCTTTAATACTAGAAAAATTAGGTAAGGATGCGCCTACGGCCAATAAAACAGCATCAAAACCCTTGATTAATTCTTGCAAAGGTTTAGTCCTTCCAATAAAAACATCCGTATGCAACTCAAGACCTAAGGACGCTAATAGTTCGAACTGCTCATTCAAAATCTCTCGAGGCAGACGGTACTCAGGAATCCCAAAGCGCAATACTCCGCCCGGCTCAGAAGCAGCTTCAAACATCACTACCTGAAATCTTTCTTTAAGTAAAACATAGGCTGCCATCATCGCGGAAGGACCAGAACCTACAATGGCTACTTTCTTTCCATTCAATGAGGGAGTTAGTTTGGTACGGGCACTTTTAGAACCATGGTCTGATGCGTATCGCTCAAGGGCACGAATAGCAATGGGAGCTCCTTCATCATTAAAAACGCAGGTGTCTTCACAAGGAGCAGGACAAATGCGACCGCAAATAGCAGGAAAAGGATTCTCATTTTTAATTCTCTCTAAAGCAGCGGCTGCGTCCGATTCTCGTAAAAGACGGATAAATCCGGGAATATCAATACCTAAAGGACAGCCATTGTTACATGTTGGCTGCGCACATTGAGGACATCGACGCGCTTCATCAGAACTTATTTTCTTGTTGAAGCCCAAAGAGACTTCACGAATGTTACTAATTCTCTCTTTGGGGCTTTGACAAGCAGGTTTTGGTTGTCCCATCCTGTCTCCTTTAAGCCCAGCATTCTTAAATGTAAATCAGCGTAATTGACTTCATACCCATTAAATTGCGGACCATCCACACAGGCTAATTGAAAAGCGCCTGCTACCTTGACTCGACAAGAACCGCAGATCCCAAGACCATTGGTCATATAAGGATTTAACGTGACGTAAATGGGAATCGCTTTTGATTTTGTCATCGCTGTAGCTGCTTCCATCATATCTACGGAACCAATGGCATAAACACAATCGACCTTATATTTACCCAAAAACTCTTGGAGCAATTGAGTCGCAAGACCTTTACGTTCATAAGAGCCATCATTAGTGGCAATAAATATTTCATCACAAACAACTCTCATCTGTGATTCTAACATCAAGACATTCTTTGATTTAGCCCCCACAATACCAATAACCTTATTTCCTTTTTTCTTTAATGCCCGGCATATTGGAAGAATTTGCGCCGCTCCAATACCAGTAGCAATACAAACAACTAAACCAAATTTCTCAATGACCGATGGCTTACCCAGAGGGCCAACCACATTCACCAAGGGCTGTCCGATCGTCATAGCTCCTAAAGCCTTAGTCACACGACCAACTTCATGGACAATTAAAGAAATTACCCCGCGTTTTGAGTCGGAATCGGTAATACACATTTGAATGGCGTGCATTTCTTTCTTAACGGTAACAAATACAAATTGACCAGGGGCTGCTGAGGAAGCTATTTGGGGAGCGTGAATATCAATACGTTTGATATCTTTGGCTAGAATTTGTTTATGAATAATTTGAAATTTCATGATAAAAGGGCTTTAATTTAGGTACTAGTTAATAATTAATACCCTAAACTGTCAATCAAAATTTATAACCCCAATTATTCTAAAAAAACACCCACGGAGGCGGTTTAGGAAGACCATTAGCAACCTGCAGAGCCTGACCAACCATATTGAAAACACCACCGATAATTTGGCCAGGTAAAGCAAATAAAGCACACCCACTTTGGGTAAAACACAAGAGTAACAAGCAAACAATAAAGATCATTTTCTTAAAGCAGATCATTTAATCAATATCTCCGTTTCGCTCAATTGATCATTCATCCGAAACTGCAACCCGAAAGCATGCAAGGCTCCTAATCCTCTTAAAACAGGAACAAAAACTTCATCCGAATTAAATAGCCATAACTTTGAATCTTCGGATTGTCTTTGGATTTTAATCAAATCCTGAGCCATCTGGGTCTGTTGCTTTTGATTAGACACCAAATCATCTTTCAGTTGTTTAATATCGGAGATTAAATGTTCAAGATTGTCGGTTCGATTAACCTGCTCTTCCGGAGTCATTTCGGAATCTATGGATTGACTTTGAAGTTCTTTTAATTTCTTCTGGGCCAAAACCAATTCTTCTTTCTTAGAAACCGTGTCTTGTTTCAATTCTCTTTGCTGTTCTTGAGTCTCTTGTTGAAAGGTTAAAGCGGATGTGATTTGAGAAGAAACAATCTTATTATACCAATCCAAAAGTTGCTGTAATCGTTGAGCCACCTCATCAGTTTTAACAAAGGCCATTCCTTGGTTTAAATGAGTAGATCCAATTTCAAATTGTTTAGAAATTTCAGTGGATTGAAAAGATTGCTCTGGGTTATGAAAAGCATCAATGGACGTCTTTAACAATTGTTTGGAAGTTCCTAATAATAAAAAATCATCTAGAAAAGCGTAACCCAAATCCATATTAGCCCCTAAAGGAAGGGTCATATAATGAATAGGGGTCTGTAAATAGTCCTCTTGCTGGAACATTAGCAGGGATTTTCCTGTGAGCTTATTCATGAGCGTCTGGGCAGCTGCTTGGTCTTTAAATTTTAAGAAAAAAACCATCCGTGGAAATGGAAAAGCTCCTTGAGTATCTATTTCATTAAGATACCCTCCTATTTGTGAATCCAGAATCCCAAGAAAATCCTCTTTGAAGTCGATTTTAAATTTCTTTTGAATAATTTTTGTAACTGCTTTTATGGTTTCTTCTGCTTTGGGAGGAATTTGCTTGGAGTCTTCCAGTTGCGAAAGAATGTTCTTAAAGTCATAACATCCTCCCCACTGATAGGCCATAACATTATGTGGGACAAATTTAAGTGAAGAATTAGTTAAAGCAGTACAGGACAAGGAAGAGTGCCAATAAGAATTTAATTGCTCTGGCGTAAAATAAGCAATCATCTTCATCCGCAAAATCTCACCTGGCATAAAAGATATAATATACGACTTAAAACCAGCGATAGCCTGCGATAACTGAATAAGACCTTCTTTCTTAGCTCCAGGCAATTGATCTTCTAAGAAATTACGAAATTTCTCAATGTTAAAGTAGAAAAATCCGTGGCCCTGAGAATAGGCCTTAGAGATAGCTTTAGAAAAGTCTGAATCCTGAGCCAGAGATGGTCTTCGCTTATGGTATACATCAATCACGGCATGCAAATTCCTAGAAGGTGACAAAGCTACCAGTAAAACATCTTTAATATGGAAATATTCAATATCCAATTTACGTTGTTTGAAGTGCACATGTGTTATTTTAACGCCACCGTAATTCTCCGTGGTTGCTACCACATCTTCAGAAAATTGTTTAGCCATAAAAACAAAGAAATCTGTCATTTGAAACGATGCTTCCAAACGAGTTGCAAATAGAACATCATAAGAATTAAATGGGTCCTTAACGCCTGCTTGGTCTAATCGGGGATAAACCCCAATAGCTATCTCTTTTCCAAGAAACTTCTTAGTTAAAGGATTTCTAAAAAACAAATCCATTTCCTTTTGCGCCTTGAGGATCTGCTTAACGTCAGCTTCCGGAACCTTATTGTGTTCTAAAACCTTGGGTAAATCGATTCCAGCAACGGATTTCCAAAATCCATTCTGGGTCAAATTGTCGAGATTAGTAGCTACATGGGATACCTTCGAGAACATCAGTGCTCGTGAAGGAAAGATTTGTTCCAAACTCAAACCTAAGGGGCGAGTCAAAAGAAACACAGCGCCACCAACAAGGATAGTTAAACCAAGAAATGAAAAAATAATGATTTTCTTATTCATAAACTTTCAAATCCTAAAAAAATCTTTGGCATTTTGATTCACAATATCGAGAAGCTTCTCTTCATCAACATTTCTTAATCGACTTAAAGCTTTCAACGTTCTGACTACATCCTTGGGTTCGCTGACAAAACTTGTCGCCCCATCCCTGTAAGTCACTGGTGAATCTGTTTCGATAAGAATCCTATCTAAATCGGCTGCCAGCATCGCTTCCTGGGACTGCGGGCTAGAGGCAACGCTGGGGCTCGTCGAAACATAGAATCCTGCCTCCAAAATACTCTTTAAAATATCTACCGGACCACTATACCAATGAAACAATGCCCTTTTAACTCCCGAGTCCTTGGTCATCTGCAGACAATCTCTAAACGCCCCACGGCTGTGAATAATAATCGGCCGATCAAATTCTTTGGCTATCTGCAAATGCTTGCTAAACGAATCTTTCTGCTTGGCTCGCTCTTCTTGATTATCTCGGACCCACTTATACCAATAATCTAAGCCTGTTTCTCCAACTGCAATCGCCTCTTTGATATGTGCACGGATAAATTTATAGGTTTCTTCAGATACGCCATCTTTGACCATTCCTGGATGAACACCTAAAGCTGGATGGATTTTAACTTTTGATGGAGCCTTAGCTAAATCCAAGACTTTCTGCATCGAAGCTAAATCAACACTGACCGCTATGACATCACTCACCTGCGCCGCTTCGGCTCTCTTTAAAGCTCCTGACCAATCTTCAACCTGGTCAATATGTGCATGTGTATCAATGATTGGCATCGGATTCTAAAATAAACGTCACAGGTCCATCATTGACTAATGACACTTCCATCATAGCGCGAAAACGACCTGTCGCTACTACAACCTTATTTTTCTTAAGAATTTCTACAAAATACTCGTAAAGTTCTTGGGCTTTTTGAGGATCGGCAGCCCCATCAAACGATGGGCGTCGGCCTTTATCACAGTTGCCATATAGCGTAAACTGAGAGACTACTAAGAATTCTGCTCCTACCTCAGGCGCTGCTAAATTCATCTTGCCATTGGCATCGTCAAAAATCCTTAATTCTAAAATCTTTTTAACCAGCCAATCCGCTTGGCTTTTAGAATCCTGCTGTCCAACACCTAAAAACACCAGCATCCCACCTTTAATCTTACCTACCATTTCAGATTCTACAATAACTTGGGCTGATTTAACTCTTTGAATGACTGCTCGCATATTTTCTTTCTGGTGGCTAAATTGACAATGCTTTATTTCTATGTTACAAACCATGAATGAACATTCAAGA
>CAZOXU010000013.1:0-55210 GCA_964583975.1 uncultured Planctomycetales bacterium | reverse complement strand
CCCGAACCATATTCCACATGCAAGGAAGGAGTTTTAAAAAGAAATTATTTTGAAGCTCTAAGATTGGTTGTGCTCGGCGTTATTATTGTTGTAGGCGGTATTTTGTTGAAACTTTTATTTAAATGAGATTAAGACTATGAGAAAAGAATCGATTTTTATAGTTATTATCTTTTGTTTGTTTTGTTCGTCTTGTTCGACAGTTCCCCTAACAGGAAGAACGCAGCTTGATTTTATTCCAGCTGACACGATGCTTTCTTTAAGTTATCAGCAATATAATGATTTTTTAAAATCTAATAAGCTCAGCACTAACCAAGCTCAGGTTCAGATGGTCAAAAGGGTTGGGGTTAGGGTTCAACGAGCTGTTGAAAAGTATATGACTGACCATAATTTATCAGGCCGATTAAAGAATTATGAATGGCAATTTAATTTAGTCGACGACAAGGCGGTTAATGCCTGGTGCATGCCGGGTGGAAGGGTGGTTGTTTACACGGGAATATTTAATGTGGTTAAAGATGAGGGTGGATTAGCTGTGGTCCTGTCTCATGAAATTGCTCATGCCATTGCCCAACATGGTAATGAAAGAATGAGCCATGGCCTTATGGCTAATTTAGGTGAGGTTGCTTTATCCAGTGCATTACAAACTCAGCCAGAGACAACCAAGAAAATATGGATGACGGCTTTTAGCGCTGGGACTCAGTATGGGGTCTTATTACCATACAACCGTCTTCAGGAAAGCGAAGCTGATCATTTAGGGTTGATATTTATGGCTATGGCAGGATATAATCCCAATGAGGCAGTAGGTATGTGGCAGCAAATGGCAAAATTAAAAGAAGGAAAAGTAAATCTTGAGTTTTTAAGTACTCACCCTTCTGACCAAAGACGTATCCAAGATATTAAATCTCAAATTCCTGAAGCCATGAGGTATTATCAAAAATATTAGGCTAGAACAGAGTGAAGTCTGCTTGTATAATGCCTATGATTTTAAGAGAAGGAACACATCAATAACTAAATCAATTAAAGGAGCTAATGGATGAAGATTATTCAAGAATTCAAAACTTTTGCTTTGCGTGGAAACATCATTGATATGGCAGTGGGTATTATTATTGGTGCTGGTTTTGGTAAGATTATTGATTCGGTTGTTAAGGATGTTTTAATGCCTCCTTTAGGATACATGATTGGCGGAATTGATTTTAGTAATCTTCAGTTGGTGTTGAAACAAGCCGAAGGTTCCTCTGCAGAAGTTTCTATCAAATATGGTTTGTTTTTAAATGCCATGGTCAGTTTTACGATCGTAGCCTTTGCTGTTTTTATGTTGTTGCGTGCGATCAATTCTTTAAAAAAGAAAGAAGCAGCAGCGCCCACGGTTCCTCCTTCACCAAGCAAAGAAGAAATTCTTTTGACAGAAATTCGTGATTTATTAAAAAAGAAATAGGTTTATAAGGGAAGAGATATGAAAAAGAATTTGTTATTTATAGGTGGCGGATTAACTGTTTTAATTATTGCCATTGTAATAGGAATAGGGATTTTTATTGGTCCGATTATTAAGATGGGTATTGAAACGCTTGGGCCTAAAATAACAAAGGTTGACATTAAACTGGATGCTGTCGATGTCTCTTTATTGACAGGATCTGCCTTAATACAGGGTTTAATTGTAGAGAATCCCGAAGGTTTTAAAACACCACAAGCTATTAAATTGGGAGTGGCTTCGGTTGGTTTGAATCCTTTTTCTGTTTTTTCTGATAAGATTGTTATTCGTTCTATCCGTGTCGAATCTCCCGAAATAACTTTTGATGGCGGTTTGGGAGGGAATAATTTAAGTAAGATCTTAGAGAATGTAAATTCTTCTGCAAAATCAGGTGATTCGGCGTCTGCTAAAGGAGAGGCTGGCTCGAAGGAAACCTCGAATAAGCCTGCTCCCAAAATTCAAATTGATGATTTTCTTATCACAGGGGCCAGGGTCCATGTCTTTCTTAAAGGCGTTTCAAATAAGGAATTAACTATATCTTTGCCTGATATTCATATGACTGATTTGGGTAAAGAAAAAGATGGTATTACTCCTGCTGAAATTGTGCATATCATTTTAAGTAAGATTACTACTCTTACAGCCAAAGAAGTTTCTTATGTCATAGCGAATTCAGGTAAGGTTTTAAAGGATTTAGGTAAGGATGTAGGTGGTAGCGTTACGTCTGTTGTTAAAGACTTAGGTGGATTATTTAAGTAATAAAAGTCTCTCCAGATAGCGTTTTCCTAGAATGCTATTCCAGCCCTTGATTTCTCGTATATATATGCTTTACTTTATGTAGATATGAGAAAAATGACCCCATTTGCCCACATCCGCCAAAGGCGGATCAGCCTCTGGCTGATAGTTGTTATTCTTGTGGCCTTTTTCCGTCAAAGGCGGATCAGCCACTGGCTGATGGCTATTATTTTTTTAATAAATGCTTTTGGACCTTTGCCTGTGTATGCTCTAGAAACGCAAAATTTTGCGTCTCTACGTTTGCCTACTCCTGGGGTTATGGTCCATTTAAGTCCCCAATATACTCCAGCAGCTCTTAAAGGCCTAAAGGTTCATGCTGATAATCCATTTAGATTTGATTTTATCCTAGATAAAGGCGATGCTGATTTAACAGAAGAAGCCATTAAAGAAGAATCCAAGAAGCTGATTAAGTATTTCCTCACTACATTAACTATTCCAGAAAAAGACCTCTGGGTAAACCTATCTCCTTATGAAAAGAATCGTATTGTGCCTGAATCATTTGGTGTCACTGAAATGGGAAGGGATATGCTGGCCCAAGATTACTTGCTTAAACAAATCACCGCTTCCTTGATTTATCCTGAAGACCAAATAGGTAAGAAATTTTGGAAGAAAGTTTATGAAGAGGCAGCCAAGAAATATGGAACAACTCATATTCCAGTGAACACCTTTAACAAGGTTTGGATTATGCCAGATAAAGCCGTTGTCTATGAGAATGCTACTGTCGGGACAGTTTATGTGGTTGAATCAAGTTTAAAGGTGATGTTAGAACAAGATTATTTATCGATGGAGAAAAATACCGTAGGAGCACAGCATGCTGTGCCCCTACATTCGGATGAAAAAAATATCAATCAATTGGGCTCCCAAATCGTCCGTGAAATCATCATTCCTGAACTCACCAAGGAAATCAATGAAGGAATGAATTTCGTAAAACTTCGACAGGTCTATCATTCATTGATTTTGGCCGCTTGGTATAAGAAAAAGATTAAAGACAGTATTCTTTCAAGCGTCTATGCCGATCAAAATAAGGTAGCCGGTGTTTCTATTGATGACCCTCAAGAAAAAGAAAAGATTTATCAGCAATATTTAAAGGCCTTTAAGAAAGGTGTTTATAACTACATTAAAGAAGAGCCAGATCCTTTAACCCAGGAAATGATCCCAAGAAAATATTTTTCTGGGGGATGGGTTGGTCGTTTTGATTTAGCTATACAAACCGTAAATTCAATTTCATCGAATGCTCTACCTCAAAAAGGTTTGATTGTTGTGGATGCGGCTATGTCTGTTGTAGGGCTCAGTGCGTCTGACAGTGATCGGACGCAAGAATTTGTTAAAGGTTCTAGAACGATAGTGCTTGGTGGCTTAGAAGGCGAAGAACGCAAGGGTGGCGAAATGAAAGAAGCTTTTATGGGAAATGTATGGATTACAGCAGGTAAAAATACTTATCGCGTTTGGATTGATGATAAGAATGTAGCCAAGTTTAGGCGATATAGTCAAAAGGATGGGGAAGCTCGGGGTGCAGCAGATAAAGAAATGCCTATGGACACCGAGTTTACCGTTGGCAGAGTTGAGGGTGATTATGTAAATAGTGACCCTCAGTTATCGTCCAAACATTTTTCTGTAAAGGTAACGGTAGAGGCAAATGGTCAAAGTGTTATTGAAGTAAAAGATTTGAAATCATTCAATGGCACAACAGTCGAGTGGGTAGCGCCAATCCAAGTGCCAGTAGCTGATAAACAATTGAGTCTTTTTGATTCTTCAGATAGAGATTTAGTAGATAATGTTGCGCTTTTTTCATCAGACAGATTTGCTCAACTTGGTTTAATGGCAGCAGTTTCTGTAGATGATAAAGGAACGCACTGGGTTATGTATGGTGTTATGGATGCTAATGGGCGAATATATGATGTTTCTAATAAGGGAAATAATTGGGACAGCGATGGGGTCGTAAAACAGCTCTTGAGCGATGGAAAATTATTCAAATTTTCCGTAGGTGTTGTGAGTTCCCCGATAGGTAGGAGAAACATAGAACAGTTTGATGCAAATTCTTTTCCGGCTCCAGACATTGCTAAAAAGAAATTACAAGCCTCAATAGAAAGAGTGAATCAAATTGCTTTAGAAGAGGACAATGCGGGGCGCACTCGACAAGTTGAAGTGTCAGAAGTAGTAACCAATGCTTTAGCTCAGTTTACAGATGAACAAGCTAGATTAATCATTGCTATAGTTGAACAAATTAAACTCATGGAGCAAGAAAATTGGAGTGTTCTCCAAATACAAGAGAAGGAAGCTGAGATTATTAAGATTTTACAATCAAAACAAAGACCAGATTTGACGCAGGCTATTGTTAAACAATATTTACTATACCGACAGGTGTATGAAGCGTTACAGCTTGATCCCGTGAAAAGACGAAGCAGCGTGTTTTATCAGGCTAGACTAAAACTAGCGAGTGGATTAGGAGTCCATACAGTTGAGGCTCGGGAGTATTTTGGCAGTAGGGTTTCTGTGATGAATTCCTTAGTAGCATCTCCAACAACATTAGCAGCATTCCAGACAATTAAAGATGCTGCCATGGTTCAACAGAAAAAATACGGTGGTATCGATTTTAATACAGATAAAATTAATTTACAGATTCAAGGTGGTAATAAATCTTTCGCCAAAGGCGGACCAGCCTTTGACTGGAAGGCTGATCCAGCTTTACTTCAGCAGCTACAAAATGCTCCTGGTTTTGAACCAACAATTATTAATATAAAGACATTGCCCGTAGGTCAATCGGGAGTGAGTGATCTGCAGCAGTTTTTGGGTTTAAATTCTTAAAATCATAGTTTAAGAAATATATTTGGACCGTAAGTATTGTTATAAAAAATGCTTACGGTTTTTCTTTTTGTGATAAATTAAAAGCATGGTTCATTTTGGAAAGAAAATTGCTTTTGTTTTGGTTCTGTGGGCAGTGCTGGGGTTTATGTCTGCAGAATGTAGTTTAGCCATAGAAGAGTCGGATTTTGAGACCATTGCTGTGGTTGCAACCATGAAAAAGATGTTTAATTTGAAAGATGCGCAAGTCAATTCCATCATTCCCGTTTTCAGGGAATACTTTAAGCATATCCATGAATTAAAATCCGATATAAGTTCTGGAACCAGCGGTGTTTCTCAAACCAAAATTAAATATTTACGCGATGACCTAGATGCTAATTTGAAGCACTATTTAACAGCCCAACAGATGGATTTATGGAAACAACAGTTTCCAAATGATAATTGGCAGAATGATGTTAAGTTGGAATCTGGGCCACAAAAACCAGAAAGTTCGACACCCGCAATGCCTAAGGAACGTGATGGTGTTCTTGAATCAAACACCACGCATAAAATCAAAAGTAGTGGAATCTGGTAATCATGAAGAATTTTTTGAGTTATAAGCGTGAATATTCTTTTATTCTAGGTCTATTGCTTATCTCCATCCTTATTTCCTTACCTTTATTTCAGCTTAAGAGTATCAAAATACATAATGGAGATTTTGCCATTATCAAGGTGGCCAGCATGTATCAATCCTGGATCAGTGGGGATCTCTTGGGTCGTTGGACTCCATCGATTATCCATGGCTATGGTTATCCCTCGTTTAATTATTATGCGCCGTTCTTTTTTTATGTATCTTCTGGATTATCTATGGTTCTGCAAAATATTATTTTAGGTTTTAATTTAAGTCTTTTTTTCTTTTTGTTCGTATCAGCCTGCACCATGTATGTATACACAAAAGAATTTTGGGGGATAGAAGGAGCATTCTTATCAGCTGTTGCCTACTTATTGATTCCTTACCATATCTTGGATCTTTATGTTCGTGGCTCCACAGGAGAATTAGTTGTTTTTGCTCTATTACCGTTGTTTTTCTGGGCTGTATATCGATTAACTCGTGAAACTAAGATTATTTATTTTCTTATTAGTGCAGTTTGTCTGGGGGCACTGTTAACTGCACATAATGTCATGATGTTGTTTGTTTTACCTTTGGCATTTATTTATTTTGTTTTTATTTTGTTTCAAAAGTCATTTCATTGGCGCTGGATTGTTCTTTTGGGAGGAATTTTTGTTTTTGCTTTTGGGTTGGCTGCCTATTTTTGGTTGCCTGTAGTTATGGAGAAGGGATATATTCAAATTGAACGCGATGTAGTCGGGGCATTTACTTATACCAATCATTTTGTGTACTGGGATCAGTTGTTGTATCCACCCTGGGGATTTGAAGGGTCTGTGCCAGGGCGCAATGATTCGATGTCTTTTCAAATTGGCCCATTACATTTGATTCTTCTAAGTATCTTTATAATCCGTCTTAAGCATTTGGGTTCGCAACGATCTAAAGTAGTAGGAATAGTTGGTTTTTGGTTGGTTGTTTTATTGTTTTCTATTTTTATGACTCTGGAATTCTCTAATTTTATATGGAAGGTTATACCTACTCTTGCTTTTTTACAATTTCCCTGGAGATTTTTATTGCTGGTAGCTTTTGCGGTTTCTTTCTTGGTGGGAGGTATTGTTTGTAGTTTTTCAAATAATTTAAAATTGGCGATTGTTTTGGGAGCTTCGTTTTTGATTATTATTATCAATATTGGTTATTGTCGGGCATTGGCTTATGAAGATTTGTCTATCAAGAATCCAAGACAATATTTATATGATTCGTATCCGATGGATAATATGGAATACTTACCTAAAGGCGTTAAATTGATTAATTTTACTTCTCCAGAAAATAGGCTGGAAATAACAAGTGGCCAAGGAGAAGTTTTGAGTTTTAAGAATGACAGGGACTTAAACTTTACATATAAGGTTCAAGTTAAAGCGCCTTTGACTGTGCTTTTTCATACTTATTATTTTCCAGGTTGGGAAGTTTATATTAATCAAAAAAGAGTAGAAAAATTAATAGAAAATCCATTTGGACTTATTTCTTTTACTATTCCCCAAGGAGAGCAGTCGGTTCAAGTGGTTTTTAGAAGCACATTGGTTCGAACTATAGGGGAGATGGCTTCTTTAGTATTTTTAATAGGTGGAGTGGTTATCTTTTTATTCCGCAGAAAGATTGATCAGCGATTAAAGTCTCCATGATATTTAACAAAAAAGACCACACTATTGAATCGTTGTTAACTTTGCCCTGGGTTATTCCTGTGGGTTTAGCGTTTATTTGCCTTCTGAGCTACCTCAATAGTTTTAATAACAATTTTTTATTAGATGATCATCTGGTTTTATTTGGACAAAGAGGTGTTATTAATAGATCAATATGGGAGATTCTTTTACAAGATCAAGGTGGTTTTTATCGTCCTGGCGGCTATCTTCCTTTGTGGCTATTCACGCATTTTTTAGGTCATAATCAACTGGGGTATCACATAATCAATGTGATTCTTTTGTTTTTCATTGTTTATCTTCTATATCTGATTATAAAAAATCTTACCTCAGATCGTCGACTTGCTTGTTTGACTGCACTTTTATATGCTACGCATCCGATTAATGGGTTTTTGGTCAATTATATGACAGCCAGCTATATTTCAATTTTTGTGTTATCTATGCAGTTAAGTTTCTTGTTTTTTATACGATTTTCTGACCAAGAAAATTATAAGGATTACGTCTTAAGTTTCTTCTTTTTTGTTTACGCTTGTCTATCACATGAAATGTCAATCATGCTTCCTGCGTTTTTGATTGTTTATCTTTTCTTTATGAAGAGAGATAGGTTAGGGAGATTGTCTCAATGGGTCTGGCCGTTCATTATTTTCTTGGTGATATGGTTTGTGGTTCGATCATGTATGGCGACTGTTCATCATATCAGTAATCCCAGTTTAGCATTGGTTAATATACAAGCCTATCTTTCAACCTGGTTAGATTTGGTGGGTTGGTATGTATCTAAGTTAGTATTTCCTAAAGATATTCTTTTTTTGTGGAGTTCCCAATATGGGGTCAAGAATTTTTTGCTTCAAGGACTGGTATTTTTATCGTTATCCATTGCTTTTATTCATACCCTTGTTAGATGGAATAAAGGGTACAAGCCTTTGATGTTGGTAATGTTTGTGGTGGGTTTATTACCAAGTTTATATTCTTCGTTTATATATTTTCCTTTGGTGTGGCCAATGATTGAGCCTCACTGGTTTTATTTTTCTTCCATAGGGTTTTTTGTCTTGTTAGCTTTATTCCTAAACTTTATTATCAGTAAAAATTCCAAGGTAGGTGTTGTTCTGACAGGTTTTGTTGTTGTATGTTTTGTAGGACTTAATTGGGATTTGAATTCTAAATGGTTTAAACAAGAAACTTATTGCAGTTATTGGCTATCGTTGAATCCAGGCAATTTAACTCCTTATTATGGTTTGGGTCGCTCCTTGATGGACCAGGGTGATTATGTCAGTGCGGCGAAGATTTTTGACGTTGGGTATAATCGCCTTCATATGTTAAGTCTTGAATTAACGGCGGATATGGGGCATTGTATGGATGTTTTAGGGGACGATCAAAAAGCATCTGATTATTTAAATACAGCTTTAAAAATGGATCCCAACTATGCCTTGACATACCATTATATTGGTCTTTATTTTTACAAACGAAATAAACCTGAGAGAGCCCAAGATTATTTTAGGAAAGCTATTGCTTTAGATCCTAAGTTTTCACCTTCCTATGCCTATCTTAATCAATGAGAAAAGACGCCCCTTGGGCGTATACGTATTTGCAGTCATTCTTATTGTGACATCACTGCAGCTGCTTTATTATATGCCAGGGTATGATTTTTATAGGCAGGTTAATCATGAATGGCCAGAGAGTATTATTAAAATTCGTTTTGTGGGTTCTTATATTTTTAGGCTGATTGGTTTGGCTTGTGGTATTGGGATTTTTTGCTTGAACAATTCTTTTCGAAAGATGCTCCTATGGCTTTCTTGTTATTCCATTGTAACGTTGCCTTTAAGGCATACCTATTCAGCCATGCTTTTCTTTTCAGAACCCATTTATCATCATAATGGATCGACATTTTCTTTGGAGACATTTACCTGGATTACCGTTATCATTCGATGGGTTATCGATGGCACTTTTTCATTGGCAGCGATCATATACTTCAGCCGTCCTAAGGTGAAAGTATTTTTTATTAAAAACTCATAAGGAAAGCGTAATAAATATGTTTAGAAAAATTATTCAAATTCTTACAAAAATTGTGATTGGAATATTTCTATTTTATCTCATTGCCGGATTTATCGTCATTCCTCTGGTGCTAACATGGGCTATTTCCAGTCAAGGAGCCAAGTTTTTGAAAACTCCTGTGCATGTACGTTCAGTTAGCTTGAATCCTTTTTTATTTCAGCTAAAAATTAAAGGTTTTGAGATTTTAGATGCTAAAAAACAGGTGGTGGTAGGTTTTGACAGTCTTTTTGTAGATGTGAGTTTTATTCAATTTTTTAAGAAAGCCTACATGGTAGAGACATTTCAGTTAGATGGATTAAAGCTCAATGTGGAATTGTTAGATAAGGGGCATATTAATCTTTTGAATTTGCTTCCTAAAGAAACAACGCCTGCTTCGAAAGCAGCGCCTCAAGTCAAAAAAGAAGAGGCTGCGAAGACAAAGGAAGCTACTTCAACAGATAATGCCTTGCCTTTGATTGTCGTTAATAAGGTGGATTTGCAGAGGGGTGCTATCCATTTCGTAGACACCACCATTCAGCCTAATTTTTCGACCACTTTAAACCAAATGGAACTTCACATTGATCATTTCTCAACCAATCCGCAGGATCAGACGCATGTGCGTTTTCAGACTCTATTAGATGAGAAGGGTAAGATAACTGTTGAGGCAATTGTGAAGCCTTTAGCTACGCCGTTGGAGTTAGAAGTTAGTGTCAATATTAATGATTATGCCATGACCATTTTAAGTCCCTATATTGGAAAGTATACGGGGCATGGTTTAAGCAATGGTAAGTTAGATTTTAGAATGGATTATAAAATTAGTGCTAATAAGCTAACGGCAGGCCATAAGATACTTATTCAAAAATTTGAGTTTGGTTCTAAGGTTGAAAGTAAGGATGCGTTACCTCTGCCTTTTGGGTTAGCTGTTGCTTTGCTGGAAGATCCTCAAGGAAAAATCAGTATCTCTTTACCTGTTACAGGCGATTTAAGTGATCCTAAATTTGAGTATTTCCATTTAATAGGCCAGGTGGCTCGCAATTTCTTTCTTAAGCTAGTTACTAAGCCGTTTTCATTTTTGGCTTCTATGATAGGTTCAGATGGCGGTGGGACTGAGGAGTTAGGTTACGTTCGCTTTGTGCCTGGTAAGGCTGATTTATCTATAGAGGAAAAAGGTAAGTTAGCTATTCTTATCAAAGGCCTGCAAGAGCGTCCCAAACTTAATCTTGCCATTAACGGTAGCTATGATCCTCAAGTCGATTGGAAGGCCATCCAAGCGGATGTATTTAGTAAGGATTATGAAGAATTACGCAAACAATCTTCTCGTTCAGAGAGTAAGGTCTATCAACAATTGTATCAGCGTCGTTTTGGAATTCGTGCTTTATGGACTTTGGCCAAGAAATATAAGCAAGGAGTAGGAGTTTATCAAGATGAAAAACTCGATCAAGAAATTAAACGTCAGTTGATTGAGAATGCTCCACCTGATGTGGGAGCTTTGGGCGTGCTAGCCCAGGCTCGCGCCCAATTGGTTTATGACTTCTTCCAAAGTTCTAATTTTGATATCAAACGTCTGAGCATAGGGCAGCCGCATCCAGCCCAAAGCAGTATGGGATATGTTCCTCTAGAATTTACGTTAACAGTGTTTGAAAAATAGTTTTTAAAATGAAAAATATAAAATTTATGCGTATTAACCGTCAAGAATTGGCAGGAGCTTTTGGAGATATTGGTACAGATTTCCCACTGCTTGTTGGCATGATATTGGCTGCACATTTGGATGCTTGTAGTGTGTTGGTGATGTATGGTTTGATGCAAATCATGACAGGATTTGTTTATCAAAGACCGATGCCTGTGCAACCCCTTAAAGCTGTAGCTGCTTTAGTCATTAGTCAAAAAGTAGCAGCGGGGACTCTTTTTGGAGGAGGATTAGCTATTGGTATTATTATGTTTTTTTTAACTCTTAGCGGTCTTTTAGAGGTAATCACCAGGCATATTCCAAAAATGGTGGTGCGTGGCATACAATTAGGTTTAGGAATGAGTTTAGGGCTTTTAGCCTTGAAAGATTATTTACCCAAAGATGGGTCTATGGGCTATGTTTTGGGTGGGATCGCTTTGGTTTTAATTTTTTGGCTCCTGCCGAATAAGCGATTTCCGGCAGCCTTGGTTGTGATTACTCTTGGGATAGTCTATGCTTTTACGTTTAAATTAAAGTGGATGGATTTTAATAATGCTTTTGGTTTTTCGTTGCCTTCATTCAATGTTCCAACTTGGTCGGATATTGCCGCGGGTTTTGTTTTATTGGCTTTGCCTCAAATCCCTTTATCATTAGGTAATTCTATTGTAGCTACGCGTCAGGTTAATGAAGATCTTTTCCCGGAAAAACCTTTAACTCTTCGAAAAATTGGTTGCACGTATAGCTTTATGAATTTAATTAATCCATTTTTGGGTGGAGTGCCAGTTTGTCATGGATCTGGAGGAATGATAGGTCACTATACATTTGGAGCGCGCACGGGAGGTTCCATTGTGATTTATGGGTTGATGTATTTAATTTTCGGATTATTTTTTAGCCAAGGTTTTAGCCAGATAATTAATATTTTTCCAATGCCTATTTTAGGGGTGATTCTTCTTGTAGAAGCATTGGGTTTGATGGTTTTAGTTCGGGATATTTCATCTGACCGTCGTCAATTATGGATAGCATTTATGGTGGCTATGGCAGCCTGTGCTTTGCCCTATGGTTTTATTATTGGTTTAGTCGTAGGGGTATTGGCAGCCCGATTTTATCCAAAGATTAATTGAATTTTAGTAACAAAGATTTTTATACTTAAACTAGTTTTATGAATGCTTTATGTTACAATTACTTCAAAATTAAATTATATCAACTTGTCTTCGGTAGGTAGGGAGGAAAAACTTTATGGTTTTCAGAATCTTATTTGGAATGATATTTTTAGCAGCAATCACTGGATGTGCTACAACCGGTGCCAAAAATCAACAAGAACAACTTCAGACGAGAATTACCGATCTTGAAAAGAAATTAGAAGAAAAAGATTCTGAAGTGGTTGATCTTCAATATCAAGTTAAAGATCTTTCCAGTAAGGTCAACACTAAAGATTCTTCCGATAGTTCTGTTGCCCAGCAAGTTGAAGAAGCTGTAAAATCATCATCCAGAGGATCTGATGAGATTATCCGCGTTAATGCAAGCGTGAGCGATATCCAAAGAGCTCTTAAAAATGCCGGTTCCTATACTGGTAAAATCGATGGAAAAGCTGGCGCAGGAACGAAAGCTGCTATCATGGATTTCCAACAGCAGCACCACCTAACCGCAGATGGTATTTTAGGTAAAAGAACCTGGAAGCTCCTAAAGTCCTACTTGAAAGAATAAGTAATCTGCATTACACTACCCCTGATTTTCATACCACAAAAACAGCTTTGGTAAGGTGTTTCTAATTTATATTTATTTTTAAGGAAGGAATTTTATGAACTTCTCTCAACAAACTGTTGAACGAAAGAAAAATAACATTAATGCCGATGCCTTGCGCATAGAACTGATGGGTTATTCTAAGGATTTTAAGGTCTCTTGGGTAAGTTTGGGTCAAGGTCTATATAGTGTCTGGAGAGACAAAACTTTTCACGCCTGGGGTTTTGAGAAATTTGAAGATTATGTCATCCGAGAGTTGGGATTGAAGAAGGCCTTGGCTTTGAAATTGGTTAAAACGTATTTCTTTGTGGAACAAGAAGAACCAGGGTATTTAAAGAAGGAATTTAGTGAAGAAAAAAGTGCTATTGCTGTGCCAGGTTACGAAGGATTAGATGTGCTTCGCATGGCTCGTCGACATAATGAGCTTAGCCGGGAAGATTATGTTAAATTACGTAAAGATATTTTTGATAAAGGGAAAGAAGCATCGTTGGTTAAGAAAGATCTTTCAGCTATCATTAAAGAACGCAAACAGGTTGACCCTGAACAAGAGCGAGAAAATAGGCATCAAGCAAGCGTGAAAAGATTTCTATCGGCGTTAAAGAATTTTAAGAAAGACATGGATACTTTAAAGTTAATTGAGGCTGATATCGCTCAAGAGGCAGAAGAGTTATTGCAGAAAATTGAAGATAAATATTTATGATCGATCTTAATAGTATCAGTGAAGAAGATCTTTTAAAGAAGCGTCTGTGTGATTTACCTTTAACCATAGAAAACACATGGCTAAAGGATTGTGTTGATGAGTTGTATCGAGAATTAGATTCTAAAGGCTTAGCTTTTCATCCTGAATGTTACCTTGCCGATGAGTGGTTGACTCCCGAGGGGGAGAATGTTATAGGAATTCCTTTTTATTTAGCCCATCCTGCTTTAATTAAACTTGAACATAAAATGATGCTCGAAGCTGAAGGTGAAGGTAAGGCCTGGTGTATGCAATTATTGCGTCACGAGGCTGGACATGCGTTTTCCTATGCCTATGATTTGCATAAACGCAGAGATTGGAAAAAGGTTTTTGGCTCATCTAAAGAATCCTACGGGGAAACTTATAAATTTAAGCCTTACAGTAAGAGTTTTGTGCGACATCTTGATGGTTTTTATGCTCAGTATCATCCTGATGAAGACTTTGTTGAAACGTTTGCAGTCTGGTTGACTCCTAATTCCGATTGGTCGAATAAATACAAAGGTTGGAAAGCGCTAGAGAAATTAAATTTTGTTGATAAACTGATGAATGAAATTAAAGGTAAGCCGCCAGTAAAGAAAAAAGGCAAGACACTTTGGAGCCAGAAGAAACTAACGATCACTTTAGAGAAGTATTATCGACGAAAGAAGGCGAGTGAGCAGGAAGAGTTTCCTGATTTTCATGATGTGCAGCTCAATAAAATCTTTAAAAGTTTAGATCTTCAAGAATGGCTTGCATTTAATAAAGAAAAACGTCGAAATAAAAATTTGATGACGGCTGAAGGTCTTATACGCAAGCACAGTAAGAATCTTCTAAATAGTGTTGACCGATGTACTGGTGAACGCAAATATATGATCAGTGATTTGTTAAAAAACATTAGTCTTCGCACCAAGCAGCTTAATATGGTTGTCGTGAATGATCCTTCGACTAGTTTGATGCAGTTATCGGTTTATGTTACTAGTTTAGTTCTAAATTACATTCATACAGGTTGGTACAAAGGAAGCCCTAAACGAACATGAGAAAAAAGTTAAAAGTCCTCATGCTTTTTTATAGTCCTTACCAAAATCCTCGAGGGTATGATTACAAAGAGGAATTTGCTGATCCCGACAATATGTATACCGAAAAAGATGTTTTAAATGCTCTGAAACATTTGGGGCATGAAGTGAGTCTTTTAGGTATCTATAACGATATAAGTCCATTATTTGAAGAAATTAAAGAAAACCCTCCCGATGTCATCTTTAACATGATGGAAGTGTTTAATGACCAGACGCACTTAGAGAAGAATCTGGCAGCCCTGCTTGAAGTTATTGGTCTTCCGTTTACAGGTTCTTCCTCAGGCGTTCTTTATCTTTGCAATAATAAAGCCTTACACAAGAAGATATTTAATTATCACCGCGTTAAAGTTCCACATTTTCATGATTTTCCAAAGGGTAGTAGGGTTTTTGTGCCAGCAGTATTTAAACTTCCTGCCGTCATTAAACCCTTATGTGAAGAAGCTTCACGCGGTATTTCCCAAGCTTCGATTGTTGATACTCCCGAAGCTTTTATCGAACGTGTTAAATTTATTCATCAAAATATGTCATTAGATGCTATAGCGGAAGAATATATTAATGGGCGAGAATTATATGTAACAGTCACTGGATTTAGGTCCATGATGATATTGCCGCCAAGAGAAATGGTGTTTAAGAAAATGTCCCAGGAGCAGCCACATATCGCCACCTATAAGGCTAAATGGGATGATAAATATCGTAAGCGTTGGGGTATAGACAGTGTTCCTGCCAAAGATCTAGATAAAGACATCCTCAAGAAAATCAATGATATTTGTCGACGGGCTTACAAGGCTTTGGATGCCAGAAGCTATTTGCGTTTTGATATGCGCTTGACCCAGGACGGTGAAGTCTATATCATTGAACCCAATGCTAATCCTTGTATTGCGCGTATTGATGAAATGGCGCAGGCTGCCAAGATGGGTGGCATGGAATATGAAGAGCTTATACAACATGTCCTAGACCAGGCCATTACTTTAAATAGCCAAGCTAGATTGAAGAAGAAGGTTAAGAAATGAAATTGACGAGGCCGTTGATTGTGTTTGATTTAGAGACAACAGGGACATGGATTGAAAAAGACCGCATTATTGAGATTGCCCTTATTAAAGTTCACCCTAATGGTCAAAAAGAAGAATTTACTTCTAGGGTTAATCCGGCCATGCCGATTCCTGTCCGGGCCAGTGAAATTACAGGTATAACAGATGCAGATGTTAAAGACGCCCCAGCTTTTGGTAATATCGCTGGAAAGGTCTTACAGTTTTTAGGGGATGCTGATTTGGGCGGTTTTAATGTCGAGCGTTTTGACTTACCATTATTAGCCCGCGAATTTGCTGATGCTGGCCTCACATTTGATTATTCTCAACGTACAATCTACGATGCTCAAAAGATTTTCCACTTACATGAGAAAAGAGATTTGTCTGCCGCAGTTGCTTTTTATTGTAAGAAAGAGCTTAAAGATGCTCATGCAGCCTTGGCCGATGCTCAAGCTTCGTTAGATATTATCGAAGAACAAGTCAAACGTTATGGGGAAGGACAAGAGCAAATAGAGTCGTTGAAAGATTT
Organism: uncultured Planctomycetales bacterium; assembly: GCA_964583975.1. Taxonomy (GTDB): domain Bacteria; phylum Omnitrophota; class Gorgyraeia; order Zapsychrales; family Fredricksoniimonadaceae; genus JACQCF01. The sequence goes on along the minus strand of CAZOXU010000013.1, from coordinate 39,095 downwards.
TGATTATGAACCTAATAAAGAATTCTTTGATAATGATCGTAAATTTCGTTGGTGGAATGGTGATCTGTATATGACCTTTGGGAAATATGCGCGTAAAGAACCTTTGAAAGTCATTGCCAAGAAAGATCCTTATTATTTGCAATGGATTCTGGAGAAAGATTTTCCTGAGGAAGTCAAAGTAATGGTGCAGGGGGTCTTGAATGGACAATATCCAAAACAAGAACCTGCTTGAGATTATTAATAGTTCACATTAAAATACATAAAACTATCTACAGGAGAGAAAAATGGCGAAACCAAATAAAAATGTTTTGATCGTTTCAGTCTTGGTGGTTATTGGAATTGCATTTCTAGTGTTAAGTAAGGAGCCTAAAAAGACGACTTCTGAGAAGGTAGATATGCAAAATGTTTTTAATCAAGCTACTACAGCGGTTTCTCCCAGTGCTACTGTAGATACTGCTAAAGATCCTGTTCCATCTCCAGCGATTGTAACAAGCCCAGAGCATGGAAAAGAAGCTGGTTTTGCAGTACAGGTATATTCATTTAAAGACCAAAAAAGAGCAGATGCAGCCTTAGCTAATCTTAAAAAAAATGGTTATAAGGATTCCTATATTGAAATTAGTGATTTAGGCACAAGAGGAACATGGTATAGAGTCCGTATCGGTGGATTAAAGAATGAAGATCAAGCTAAAGCTTTAATGGAATCTATCCGAAAGAATTTCCAGGGTGGTTTTATTGTAAAACCAGTGAAATAACAGGTGTTTTTTGTTGAACCTTTTGTCAATTTAGTTAGAATAGGCACGTTATGAAAATCTTAATTGTTGATGATTCGATGTTGGATCGAAAGCTTCTCATTCGACTTCTTGTAAAGGCAGAAATTACCCAAGAAATCCTTCAGGCCGAAGATGGGGAGCAGGGGCTGGAGTTATTAGCGAGTAATTATCAAGATATTTGTTTAGTTTTGTTAGACTGGCAAATGCCTAAGATGAATGGTATCGAATTGATGGCTGGCATGATGAAGGTTCCAGCATTGGCATCGATTCCTATCATCATGGTTACAGCTTCGGGCTCAGAAGATAATAAGAAACTAGCTAAAGAAGTCAACCCCTCCTTAGCAGGGTATATTGTGAAGCCTTATAAATCAGATGAACTGCTTCAAGCAGTTAAGCCTTATTTGAAATAATTCATTTAAAATGGCTAATCCTGTACCTGATCTACCTACATTTAAAAAACTCGCCCAAGAAAACTTAGGTGATAAACTTAAGATCAAAAGAGATTATAGTGAAGAACTTTTTACTATGACTCTTGCTTTGTCAGCCGCTGTTAAAAAAGTCTTTTTTGAGAAATCCGAACAAAAATTTTCTTCTGAACCCGCCATAGAAAAGAAGCCTATTGTCCAATTTGTCAATCGCATGCGTATTGATGGGATGGAGAATTTTAATAAGACCACCTTTCTTTCCGTCATTCACTATTATAAAGATAATGCAGCCATGCAAAAAGATGAGTCTATCGGTCTGATCATAGTTTATATTGAAAGAACCTTTGTTCCTGAAATGTTGAGACTTTTTAAGTATCCTTATATTGATTATGATAATGATGATGAGGTTTTAGACGGCATTGGAGCGATTACTAATTTAATCGCTGGTTATTTTAAGAAAGAACTGGCTCGCATAGGATATATTGATTTAGAAATGTCTCATTTTCAAAGTGCTATCAATACAGTTTTAGATGGTGTGGAATATTGCAAAAATCAGACAGAGAAATTTAAGGTGAGTTTTGAGATTGATGATAAGAAAAGAATGGTAGTTGAGCTAGTCATGGATCCATTGCCTAAAATAACGGAAGAAGAATAAAATTTTAATGAGGAGTCGTTATGCTAAAAAAAGTTTTAGTTATTGATGATGATCCAACCTTAGTTAAAGTTGTTAAGCCTTTTTTAGAATCTCAAGATTATGCTGTGCAGGTGGCCATGGATGGTGAGATGGGGATTAAAGAAGTTAAAAAGCAAACACCTGATTTAATTGTTTTAGACGTACAAATGCCAAAAATGAATGGCTACACCTTTGTCTTTGAGCTAAAAGCTATCCCTAATATGAAAAATATCCCTATTATTGTTTTAACAGCTAAAGAGGGAATGGCCGAAATTTTTAAGATTGAGGGAGTTAAAGAATATATCCTTAAACCTTTTAAACCCGAAGTGCTTTTAACGGCAATTAATAAATATCTTAAACCTTAGGATTCCTTAAATAATTGGATAGAAATGAGTATTATAAATTTAGATTATTTGGGAATTAAGGCAGCACAATTATTTTACAATCTCTCTTTTGATGATCTTTTTACCCACGAAACCGATCCACACTTAGAAGGTTATGAAAGAGCAACGGTAACAACCTTAGGAGCAGTGGCTGTTGATACAGGTAGATTTACTGGCCGTTCTCCAAAGGATAAATACGTTGTTCAAGATGAGCAGACTAAAGACCATGTCTGGTGGGCCACTGGGCTTCCTGGCGGTTCAGATAACAAGGCTATTTCTGGCGAAACATGGGCTCATTTAAAAGAAATTTCCATCCAGCAGTTAAACAATAAGAAACTTTATGTGATTGATGGTTTTTGCGGAGCTAATAAAGATACGCGTATCTGTGTTCGTTTGGTCACGGAAGTAGCTTGGATGGCGCATTTCTTTAAGAATATGTTCATCCGTCCGACTCAAGAGGAATTAAAGAATTTCAAACCTGATTGGACAATCCTTAATGCTTGCAAGACCACTTGCCAGGATTTTAAAAAGTGGGGGCTTCGTTCAGAAGTCTTTATTGCTTTTAATATGACAGAGCGTATGACGGTCATTGGGGGTACTTGGTATGGTGGAGAAATGAAGAAGGGGATTTTCTCCATCATGAATTATTTTCTGCCGCTTAAAGGTATGGGGGCATTTCATTGTTCAGCCAATCAAGGACGAGATGGTGATACGGCTTTATTTTTTGGTTTGTCGGGAACTGGAAAAACAACCTTGTCTACTGATCCTCATCGAGCCCTTATTGGGGATGATGAACATGGTTGGGACCATGAGGGGGTTTTTAACTTTGAGGGAGGGTGCTATGCTAAGTGCATTGGATTAACTCCTGAACGTGAGCCTGAAATCTATAGAGCTATCCGTCGCGATGCTCTCTTAGAGAATTGCGATATTGATGCTAAGGGGCAGGTAGATTTCTTTTCTAAAAGAAAGACTGAAAATACGCGTGTGTCGTATCCCTTAAACCACATTGAGAATATTGTAAAACCTGTTTCTAAGGGAACGCATCCTTCCAAAATTATTTTTCTAGCCTGTGATGCCTATGGGATATTGCCACCCGTAGCCAAATTAACCAGCGCGCAAGCCATGTATCATTTTTTAAGTGGTTACACGGCCAAGGTGGCGGGGACTGAATTGGGTGTTCACGAGCCAACGGCAACTTTCTCAGCCTGTTTTGGTAAGGCTTTTTTGATGGTGCATCCGACTAAATATGCACAAATTCTAGCCGAGAAGATGCAGACCCATCACGCCTCAGCGTATTTACTCAATACAGGATGGATTGCTGGTCCATATGGAGTAGGACATCGGATTGCTTTAAATGATAATCGTTTAAGTATCGATGCTATCTTAGATGGAAGTCTTGAAAGGGGAGAATTTGAAACCTTACCTATTTTTAATTTACAAATCCCTAAGACTGTTCGAGGAATGGATTCTAAGATTCTTAATCCCCGCAATCTATGGGCTGATAAAAATGCTTATGATCAAACAGCCCGTAAATTAGCCTCTATGTTTATTGAGAATTTTAAGCTTTTTACAGACACAGCGCATGGCAAAGATTTAATTGCAGCTGGACCACAATTAGAAACTGTAACCACCCAATAATATTATGAACCATGCCATTTTGTTGATTTCTTGTCATGACAGCAAAGGAATTACTGCTGCTGTCACGGGATTTGTTTCTACTCATGGTGGTAATATTATCCATGCTGATCAACATATTGATGGACAGAGCAATACATTCTTTATGCGTTTGGAATGGTCTTTGGAAGCGTTTGATCTTAAACGTGAACATATTGAAGCGGCTTTTCAACCTATCTCTGTGAAGTTCAAAATGGTTTGGCAATTACATTTTGCTGACCATAAAGAACGGGTGGCCATTTTTGTCAGCAAACATTTGCATTGTCTCAACGATCTTTTATATCGTTATAAATCCCAACAATTAGTTTGTGAAATACCCTTGATAATTAGTAATCATCCGGATGCTCATAGTTTAGCTAATGATTTTAAAATTAACTTCCATGAATTTGTTGTTACCAAAGATAATAAAATTGAGCAAGAAAGGCGACAGTTGGAAATTCTAAAAGAACAGAATATCGATTTAATTGTTTTAGCTCAATATCACCAAATCCTAACGCCTCATTTTGTTGGTGAATATAAAAATAGAATCATCAACATTCATCATTCTTTCTTGCCAGCCTTTGCAGGTAAAAATCCTTATAATCAGGCTTATCAAAAAGGCGTTAAAGTGATTGGAGCAACAAGTCATTATGTAACGGATCTCTTAGATGAGGGGCCGATCATAGAGCAAGATACCGTTCATATTAGTCATCGAGATGCTTTGCAAGATTTGATACGAAAGGGAGAGGATTTAGAACGTGTTGTTTTAAGTCGTGCCTTGCTTTGGCATCTGCAGAAGAAAATTCTCTGTTATGGTAATAAAACAGTGATATTTGACTAAGAGAATCTTTGTTTTTCAGTGGCCCGTAAATGAGCTACTTCTTTACTAATCTTTCCAGCTTTAACTAATTCCATTAACGAATCATCCATCAGCATCATGCCTTGATAGCGGTTAGTCTGTATTTCACTATTTAAACGATAGGTTTCACCGGTTTGGATAATGTATGACAGGCCTGGAGTGCGAAGTAAAACTTCGAACGCAGCATGCCGTCGGGTCATCTCTTGGCTGGGAACAAGTTGTTGAGTAATAATAGCTTTGAGATTGTTGGCTAATATGGTGCGTATTTGATTCTTACGATTATTAGGAAAACTATCTAAGATACGGTCAATTGTTTTAGTGGCTGAACTCGTATGGAGAGTGCTAAAGACTAAGATTCCCATTTCGCTGGCCGTTAAAGCCAATTCGATGGTTTCCATATCACGCATTTCACCTACAAGGATAATATTCGCATCACTTTTAATGGCATGGCGCAGACCACTTGCAAAGGAGACTGTATCATTGCCAACTTCACGATGGAAGATAGCAGATTTCTTTCGAGAGTGGGTAAACTCAACAGGGTCTTCAATGGTGATGATTTTATAGGCATAATTGGTGTTGATGTGGTCAATAATTGTAGCGAGGGTTGTTGATTTACCGCTTCCTGTTGATCCAGTGACTAAAACTAAGCCTGAACGCCATTTGGTAATATCGTTGACACAATCAGGAAGATTTAACTCTTCCTTGGAGTATATTTTAGAAGGAATAAGCCGGAAAATTGCTCCAATGCCTTTGACATGACGATAGTAATTGCCTCTGAAACGCGCTATGTTGCCATGAGAATAAGCAAAATCAAGATCATGGGTTGTTTCAAATTTATACCAGTCTTTTTTGGAAACAATATTAGACATTAATTTAATGAGATTTTGTCTAGTCAAGATTTGGTTATCAATCTCAGTTAGTTGTCCATTGACTCGAATTTTGGCTTTTTGACCTTCTTCTAGATGAAGGTCAGATCCATTTTTATTGATGAGAAAATTAAAATATTGATCAATTTCAGGCATAATTTTTTAAATCACGGATTCTAATTGTTCGGTACGTTCGCTAGCTTGTTCTTTGGAGATTAATCCATTGATCACAAGATTTTGTAGAGAATGACTCAGTAATGTCATGCCCGTATTTTTGGATGTCACAATAACATTTTCAATCTGGCCAATGGTGCCTTTGCGGATATGATTCGCTATAGAGGGTGTATTAAAAACAATTTCATAAGCAGGAACCATTCCTGTTCCGTCTTTTTTAGGAATGAGTTGCTGACAAATAACTCCTCGCAGTGATTCTGAAACCAGATTACGTATAACAGGTTGTTCTTCCGAAGGAAAAGATTCTATTAGATGAGAAAGAGTTTGTATGGCATTGACTGTATTCATGGTTGCAAAGACCAAATGTCCTGTTTCAGCAGCCATAATGGCTAATTTGGTGGATGCTAAATCTCTGAGCTCACCCACCACAATGACATCGGGGTCTTCTCTGAGAGCTGCGCGAAGGGCGGTCTCTTGAGAGAGCGTATGTGTAAAAATTTCTCTTTGGGAGATTTGGCATAGTTCAGATTCATAGAGGATTTCAATCGGTTGCTCAAGGGTAATAATATGTTCGTAACGTCGTTGATTGATCATTTCTATTAAGGTTGCCATCGTTGTTGTTTTTCCAGCTCCTGCAGGGCCAGTGATTAAAACAATGCCTTGAGTCCATTTTATTAAACTTGTGCAGGGAGTAGGCATGCCAGAGGCTGCAAACCTAGGGATTTCTTTAATAATTAAACGTGCTGTTAATTCCCATCCTGTCCGACCCTTCATAAGAGTGATTCGGAATCGTCCATAGCCTGTGATTGTATGAACATATTCCATGTCGCCTTGGGTATCAAAGGTTTCAATAATTTTAGCAGGAAGACAATGGACAAGCAGTTGGCGGATTTGGGAATCACTTAAGAGTTCTGCGGTCATATTAATTAACTGACCAAATTTCCTGAAAATAATAGGATGTTGAGGTAATAAATGGACATCGCTAGCGCCTTCTTTACGGGAAAAGGCAAAGATTTCTTCCAAAGAATTCGACGTGCTTAGATGTTTAGGGGCAATGACATTAGCTAGCCCATGGCCAGTGCTTTCGGAGGACTTAGAAAAATGGTGGGGATCATTTTCATGTAACATAAAGTGATGTAATTATAAAAATGTACATCCAAAAACACAAGCAAAGAAAGATAATTCAATCTGAAGGTTAATTTGACCAAGCTTTTAAAACATGTTATATTCTGAATAGCTATGAACAAAGGTGCAAAAATTACAATATTGATGTCATTGCTTTTGATCTTTGTGGTCACAAAGGTTTTGTGCTGCTGTCTGGTCAAAGAATCTTTGGCAGCTTTCAAGAAAGCCAATTGTTCGCATTGCTCAACTAAGGCTTCCCATGGGGCATCTAGTGGATGTTGTTTGCTTAAGGTCAGCCCAATGGAATTAGCTAAAAATATTTATTTGCCTCCGCCTTTACTTCTCCTATTTATTTTAGTATCGTTTGTTTTCTTAAGTATTAGACGTCGTTCTGCTTCATTGTTATCAAGCATTTATCTTAATGGCCCGCCTGGGTTTGTTAGGACAGTTCCGCTTTACATTCAATCCCGTTCCATACGTATTTAATCCTTTGATAAATAATTTTATAGGGTGGAGGGCTGGATAAACCAAGCCCGTACACAATTTATTTATTAAAGGAATAAATATGAAAAAAATAATTTTAATTCTCTTAGCTGCTATTTTTACAACTACAAGTGTCTTTGCCAAAGAAATTTGGTATTGCCCTATGCATCCGCATTATACCAGCGATAAGCCTGGCAATTGTCCTATTTGTGGGATGACCTTGGTCAAGAGGCGGGCTAAAGAAGAGGGTGTTCAATCAGTCATTCCTGTAGGGCAGGTTCAAGGGTATGCGTCAGTGACAATCAAGCAACCAATGCAGAACTTGATGGGATTAAAAACTGTTGTGGTTGAAAAAAAATCTCTGGTTAAAACAATTCGTGCGCCAGGTATCGTTGATCCAAATTTTCAAGCGTCCAAATCAGCAAGAACCTTTCCTATATATGCGCAGGTTTCTGAAATGGATATTCCTTTGATTCAATTGGGGCAGAAGGCTGTTATTGAAATTCCAAGCTTTGGCCAAACGATTCAAGGAACTGTTCGTTATATCGATTGGAAGGTGGATTCAACAACTCGCACTGTCAATGTGCGTATTGATGTCAGAGGAGTTGATTTTAAATTAAGAGGAAATATGTTTGTCAATGTGATGATTCCTGTTGAATCTTCTGAAGGTCTTCTGATCCCTCGCGATAGCGTTATGATGACAGGGACAAGGTCGGTTGTTTTTGTTGTTGGTAAGAATGACAGCTTCCATCCGCAGGAAGTTAAGACAGGGCTTGAATCAGAAGGTTTGATTCAGGTGAAAGAAGGACTTCAAGAAGGGCAGAAACTTGTTAGTGGGGCAAATTTCCTTGTAGATTCAGAAAGTCGTCTACAGGCTGCTGTAGTTCAAATGGAAGGGGTAGGTCATGAACAACACAATTAAAGAAACTTGGATTGAGAAGCTGATTGGTTTCTCCGTGGCCAATAAGTTCTTAGTTGTTCTTTTGGTAGCTTGTTCTTTGGTATGGGCTATCTGGTCTATGAAAAATATTCCTTTGGATGCTATTCCTGATCTATCAGATACTCAGGTGATCATCTATTCTCGATGGGACAGAAGTCCAGATGTGATTGAAGATCAGGTGACCTACCCGATTGTCTCATCACTTTTAGGTGCGCCTGGCGTTAAGGCTATCCGTGGCTTCTCTGATTTTGGATTTTCTTACGTATATGTCATTTTCAAAGATGGCACTGATATCTATTGGGCAAGAAGTCGGGTGCTTGAGTATTTAAGTAAGATCACAACTCAATTGCCTGAGGGAGTTAAGACGGAGATTGGCCCTGATGCAACAGGGGTGGGTTGGGTCTATCAGTATGCCTTGGTGGATCACAGCGGTAAACATAGTCTTGAAAAGTTGCGAACATTTCAAGATTGGAATTTAAAGTACCAGTTGCAAAGTGTGCCTGGTGTCGCAGAAGTGGCTTCTATAGGTGGATTTGTTAAGCAATACCAGATTACGATTGATCCTAATAAGCTTTTGGCCTTTAAAATTCCTATCAATAAGGTCATTGAAGCGGTGAGAAATAGTAATGCCGAGGCAGGGGGGCGCTTGTTAGAGTTTAGCGGGGCAGAGTATATGGTCCGCAGCCATGGGTATCTTAAGTCGATTGAAGATTTAGAGCAGATCGTCGTAGGAAATGTTAATGGAACACCGTTGCTGTTGAAATCTGTAGCCAATATTAGTATTGGTCCAGATATCCGGCGTGGTTTGTCTGATCTTGATGGGCAAGGCGATGCGGTCGGTGGAACCGTTGTCATGCGTTTTGGTGAGAATGCCCTACAAGTGATCGATCGTGTTAAGCAAAGATTTCAGGAAATTAAGTCTTCGTTACCTGAAGGTGTGGAGATTGTCACAACCTATGATCGCTCGCAATTGATTCATAAATCAATCGATCATCTTAAGCAACAGTTGCTCGAAGAGATTATTGTTGTTTCGATCGTCATCATGCTTTTCCTGTGGCATTTTCCATCAGCGTTTATTCCCATTATTACCATTCCCATAGCTGTTATTTTGTCATTTATTCCTCTGTTAGGAATGAAGCTGACATCTAATATTATGTCTTTGGCTGGGATCGCTATTTCCATAGGAGTCCTGGTGGATGGAGCCATTGTGCAGATGGAAAACGTCTACAAACGTCTAGAAGAATGGAATGCTTCTGGTCGAAAAGAAGATTACCAGGCTGTTTGTATTAAAGCTCTTAAGGAGGTGGGGCCTTCGGTATTCTTTTCTTTATTAGTAATCGCTGTTTCGTTTCTACCCATATTTGTCTTGATTGACCAGGAAGGAAGACTCTTTAAGCCATTAGCGTGGTCAAAAACTTTTGTAATGGCTTTTGCGGCTCTCTTGGCGGTGACTTTTAACCCGGCCATTCGTATGTTGTTCTTAAGGGTGGAGCCTTACAAATCAAAGATCGCTAATACGGTTTTGATTGGGAAGTATTTTTCTGAGGAAAAACATCCGATTAGTAAGGTGCTTTTTAAGTGTTATGAGCCTATTTGCCGGTTTGTTTTGCGGCACGCTAAAGCTGTTGTTATCTCAGCCTTTCTGCTAGTAGTATCCACCATTCCTGTCTATCTAAAACTAGGCAGTGAATTTATGCCTCCGCTATGGGAGGGAGATATCCTATATATGCCAACAACGATGCCTGGGATCTCTGTGAGCGAGGCAGCTAAGTTATTGCAAACTCAGGATCGTATCTTAAAAAGTTTCCCAGAGGTTGAACGTGTCTGGGGTAAGGCAGGGAGAATGGAGAGTTCTACCGATCCAGCCCCATTTTCTATGGTGGAAACAGCTGTACTTTTAAAGCCTCAATCGCAATGGAGAAAGGTTGATGGAAAAACCATTACGAATGAAGCTCTTATTGAGGAGATGGATAAGGCACTTAAGATTCCTGGAACGACCAATGCCTGGACTATGCCTATTAAAAATAGGATTGATATGCTTTCTACGGGAGTGCGCACACCCCTTGGTATCAAGGTATTAGGGGCAGACATTAATCAGATAGAAAATATTGGCATCAAATTAGAGCATGCTTTGAAGAATATTCCAGGCACGCGCAGTGTGTATGCCGAACGCACCGCAGGAGGTTATTTTGTCGATTTTGATCTTAATAGAGAGGCTCTGGCTCGGTATGGATTATCAGTAGCTGATGCGCAGATGACCATTCTTTCAGCCATAGGGGGAGAAAACATAACGACCACTGTGGAAGGTAGGGCCCGTTTTGGCGTGAGTATTCGTTACCCTAGAGAATTACGTGAAGATATTTCTCAATTAGAACATGTGTTGATTGCTGTTCCAGAAAGCTCAAACCTGCCTGCCGGCAGGCAGGTTCCCTTGAAGCAGATTGCCAATATTGTTTTACGTTCAGGGCCTGCCATGCTTCGCAATGAAAATGGAATGTTGGCAGGCTATGTTTATGTGGATGTTAGCGTACGTGATATTGGTTCGTATGTGAATGAAGCTAAAAAGATGGTCGAGTCACAACTAAAGCTTCCTGAAGGTTACAGTCTGATTTGGAGCGGACAATATGAGAGTATGCTGCGAGTTAAAGAGCGATTAAAAATTGTTCTGCCGTTGACAATCATTTTGATTGCCTTGCTGTTGTACTTTAATACCAAGTCAGTGGCTCGGACGATGATTGTGTTATTAGCTGTACCGTTCTCTCTTGTGGGGGCTGTATGGTTTTTGTGGGCCTTAGGTTATAACGTGTCTATTGCTGTGTGGGTTGGCATGATTGCTCTTATGGGATTAGATGCCGAGACTGGAGTGTTGATGCTTTTATTTTTGGATTTAGCTTATAAGGATGCTGTATCCAAGGGGCGTATGCAAAATCGAGAAGATTTAAAAGAAGCGATTGTTGCTGGTGCTGTGAGGCGCATTCGACCTAAGATGATGACAGTTATGGCGGCATTTGTTGGGTTATTACCCATTATGTGGTCGGCGGCTTCTGGTTCTGATGTCATGAAACGCATTGCGGCCCCGATGGTGGGGGGCTTAGGCACTTCTTTTATCTTAGAGCTTCTCGTGTATCCAGCGATCTATTTTCTATGGCAATCAACCAGACTTGCCAGGCAGAAAGGTGGTAATTAAAAGCATGGTGGTAAGTGCAATGAGGATAATGGTGGTTGACCATCCGACGATGTTTTGAAAACGAGTGTTAACTTTATCACCCATAATCTCAGGATTATTAACCATAAGGATCATGGAAACTAGGACCACGGGTAAAAGGAGCGCGTTAATCACCTGAGTCCCTAAGGTGATTTGAATAAGGGGTGCGTTAGGAATAAGGATGACAGCCACACCCACAATAAGAATGAACGCAAATAAAGCATAGAATTGCGGGGCTTCATGGACGCGTTTATCAACGCCAGCTTCAAAGCCAAAGGCTTCACAAATATAAAAGGACGTAGCTAAAGGTAAGATGGTGGCAGAAAAGACTGAGGCAATGAAAAGTCCAAAGGCAAAAACATGAGAAGCAAAGGCGCCAGCAAAAGGTTTAAGGGCCAGGGCTGCATCCTTGGCTTCATGGATCACAATACCATTTTTATGCAGGGTGGCAGCGCAGGCAACAATGATAAAAAAGGCTATTACAACAGTAGCCACACAACCAATAATGACATCTAAGGTGGCCATTTTATAATTGTCTTCGTGGGTGCCTTTTTCAATGACAGCTGATTGCATATAAAATTGCATCCAAGGGGCAATGGTGGTTCCGATGATGCCTAGAACCATAGTGAAATATTCTTTGTTCCATTCAATATCGGGTTTGACGATCGAAGTGGCTACTTGATGCCAATCAGGTTTTGCTTGCAGGGCAGAAATAACGTACGACAGAAGGCAGACGCTAAACAGCAAGAAGATACGTTCCGTTAATTTATAGTTGCCTTTAGTGACTAAAACCCAGACAGCAATGGCTGTTAAAGGAACAGAGATGTATTTGCTAACACCAAAAATGTCCATACTACCAGCGATACCGGCAAATTCTGTGGCTGTATTACCTAGATCAGCAATGAGGAGACCTAGGAAAATCCAGAATGTGATTTTAACGCCAAAGTTTTCTCGGATTAAATCAGCAAGACCTTTGCCGGTAAAGACGCCCATGCGTAGGTTCATCTCCTGGACTACGGAAAGAGCGATAAAGGAGGGAATAAGGGTCCAAATAAGACCGTAACCATAGGCTGCGCCAGCAACAGAATAGGTGGTAATACCGCCAGCATCATTATCTACACTGCCTGTAACAACGCCTGGACCAAAAATGGCCAAGAAAAGGGCAATTCTTTTTAAGATTTGATTTTGTTTTATACGTTCAAAAATGTTCATAGATTTAATTGGACTCATCTTATTAAAAGGAGGTGATTATTGCAAGGGATCAAAATTAATTTATAATAGTTATCTTAGTTAAATATCAATTTTTATTATCGGAGGACTTATGAATAAGATTTTCTTGATGGCTATCATGGTTGGTTTAACTTTTAAAGCTTATGCTGCCGATATGCCAATGGCACCGTCAGCTCAAATGGCTGATACTTCTAAGTTGGTAGAAGTTCACAATAAGTTTTGTCCTATTAGTCATGAAGAAGTGGGTAAGGAGGGTATGGTTCCTTTTAAAGAAGTTTATAATGGCAAGGTTTATTTACTTTGTTGTTCCATGTGTGATAAGGATTTTAAGAGTGATCCAGAGAAGTATTCCAAAATGTTAGATGAACAGGCTGCTAAAGAAGCTGCCGAAGCATCGAAGTAATAAATTAGGGACAGCGCCCTATTTTTAGTTGTCATTCTGAGCGAAGCGAAGAATCTTTAAGAAAACTAGATCCTTCGGCTACGCTTCAGGATGACAATGATAATAAAAATAGGGCGCTGTCCCTAATTTCTTTCTGTGTGTTATACTTATTATCAGAAAGGTTTGTTGTATGTTAGATCAATTGATGCTGGCCTTTATTCCTATGTTTTTTGCCATGGATCCTTTGGGGATTCTTGCAATCTTTGCTGGTTTAACGCAAGGGTTGTCCTCTGAACAAAAAAATAAAATTATTATAGAATCACTTTTTACAGCCACTCTTTTGGCTGTGGTATTTATTTTTCTAGGCCAAGCCATTTTTAATTTTTTAGGTATTAGTATGGGGGATTTTATGATTGCCGGGGGAGCCATTCTTTTTTGTTTATCTATGGTCGATATGCTCTCTCAAGGCGATTCATCGACTCGTAAGCCTAAATCTGTTGAATTGGGAGCTGTGCCTATTGGCACACCTTTGATTGTAGGTCCCGCGGTGCTTACAATGGCATTGATGATTATGAATCAGTCAGGCCTGGGGGTGGCGTTGATAGCGGTGCTTTCTAATATTGCTATTGTAGCTATCGTATTTTTCTCTTCCGATCGACTTATTCGTATTTTAGGAACTAATGGCTCAAGAGCATTGTCTAAAGTCATGGCTCTTTTATTGGCAGCCATTGGCGTTATGATGATGCGCAAAGGGATTGTTGAAATCGTCGCTTCTTTAAAATAATCTTTCATGAAAAAAAATCTCTTTCGGCATATTTCTCTTTCCTCACTTATCGTTTTTTGTTGGATGATCATTATTATTTGTATTGGTGCTTATAGTTTCTTAACTACCAATGTAGGAGCTAGGATCATTGTCCATGGATTGCTGCAATCGTATGCGCCTTATTGTGATTTTAAAATAGGATCTTTTGCTGGAACCATTGAAAAAGGACTGGTTCTTAAAGATGTCATTATTACTAATATATCGGCTGTTAAGGGAGCAACATTACATATTCAAGAACTTGATGTCCAAGTGCCTCTAGTTTACAGGAAGAAGTTCTTTGCCAGAATTTCTAACGCTAAACTTAAGTTTTTATCTTCTGATTCTATAGTTTTTGATGGGGAGATCTCAGACGATCAAATTCGAGGGAATTGTTATGCTAGTAGCATTGATGTTAAAGAAGTGGTAAAAGCGTTTGGGTACGATGCTTTAGCTCGAGATATTTATGGATTTATTTCGCATATAGATTTTTATGTTTCTGGTCTTGTTCAATCTCCTAAATTTAGTGGACACTTTATTATTGATCGATTTACTTACAAGAATAGTACGCATATTAAGGATGGATTTGGACATTTAGATTTAGCTATCCTTTCCTTGGGAGAAGTTCCTTTAATGCAAGGGCCTATTGTTTTAGAATCAGCCTTAGTTAAAACAGAACAAATTAATATTGATTTATCAACAAGTAAGGCAGATTTTAAAGGACTGGTCACTAATCCTACTTTAGATATTCATGGTTCATCCAAGGTGGGAGATGCTCTCATTGATATGGCCATTAAAGGCACCTTACTTAAACCTCAATTGCTTTTAAGTTCTGATCCGCCTATGTCAGAAGAGGAAATTATTGCTACTTTAATAAGCAGGGGATGGTCAGGAATAGGTACTGAACGATCACAAGGTTTTGGCTTGCGTAAGAAATTAACCGATTCTTTTAATGTTGGAATGAAATTTGAAGAAAAACCAGAACAATTAGGACAGACGAGGAAATTAGGTTATTCTAAAACAATTCAAGGGCAGATGAATTTGACTGATAAATTCTCTTTTAACGTTGCGAGAAAGTATCTTCCGACCGATGGTGCGGCCTCGCCATCGGTGAGAACCTCTCAGCAAGCAGAAAAGGATGATGAAACTGATTTTTTTCTTCAATATAAGCAGCGTTTTTAAGATTTTAGAATATTGATTTACCCTTTGAAACAAAAAATAAGCTTGTTAGAATAAAATTCATGAAGCAATCCCCTAAAAGTTTTTCTGTATTCCAGTTGATCGCTTTTATTGTGCTTTTAAGTGTGCTTATTGTGATCGTCTCCATGGGTATTATTTGGATGTACCATTCCATTAAGCAAACGCAGGTCATCAGAGATCTAAAGACAATGGAAGTAGCTTTAAGATCATATTATATATTCTCTCACCCTAATACTTTTCCTCCCAGCAGCAAAGCTGTTACAGAAAATTTCCTTACAAAAACTTTTTATAAAAAGATTAATAAACCTATGTATGATCCCATGGCCATGTCCATGAAGACAGAGTATGGATATCAACGATCAGCCAATCAAAAATATTATTTGATCTATTCTAAGGGGCTTAATGGGATTGAAGGTGATGACATTAAAATTGATAATAAGGGTAAGGTTACAGGTCTAGATTATGATGACATGTGTGTTACCAATGGGCAGGGGTGTGATGAATATTCCTGCTGTAATGGTGTCTGTGCTCCAGCCAAAGATCTTGTAGATTGTAAAGGTTGTGCAAAATGTTCTGTCGAAGAAAGTTGTGTTGAGGGGCTTTGTTGTCCTGCGGAGGGGAGTTTTAATGCTAATTGTTATGGAGAGTGTGTTAATACTCTGACGGACAGTAATAATTGTGGTGGATGCGATACGGTGTGTCCCTCTAATACGATTTGTTATAATGGAGCTTGTTCTTGTCCATTTTCAAAATGTGATGGCAAATGTTTTAATTTTCAAATTGATGATAATAATTGCGGTGGTTGCGGCCACGTTTGCCCTGATTATTCAAAATGTTCTGCTGGTCAGTGTGTGTGTGATACCAAAGATGATATTATTTGTAGAGATCAATGTGTTAATCCTAAGACAGATAATAACAATTGTGGAGATTGTGAGAATGTTTGTACAACGAATTCAAAATGTTCTGATGGAAATTGTGTTTGTCCTTACACCATTTGCGATGATGGTTGTATTGATACCCAAATAGATAATAAAAATTGTGGTGCTTGTGGTAATGTCTGTGAGACTGGTACTTGCGTTGGAGGTGTTTGCTGCGCTGCAGGATACGGATATAATGCTAATTGTAACGGTACTTGTATGAATCTTCTGACAGATTCTAACAATTGTGGTCGTTGTGGTCGGGTCTGTTCTTCAGGAGAGAGTTGTGTTAAAGGGGTTTGCAAGTAGGGGCTGGGACTGCCTGCCGGCAGGTAACCCAGCCTTTACAGAATGAAAGGATCATATGAGTTGTTTTCGCATGTTTATTTTTACAATTATTTTTAGTGGATGGTTCAATTTAGCTTTGGCTGTTGAGAATGTTGTTGCGCAAGGTAAGCAAATTAAAATGGACTATACATTAACGGTTAATGATGAAGTGATGGAGACTTCAGTTGGAAAAGAACCTTTGGAATTTGTATTTGGCGATCATTCCATTATCCCTGGATTGGAAAAGGCCATAGAAGGCATGAAGGTGGGTGAAGAAAAGACCGTGACAGTAGAGCCTAAGGATGGTTATGGGGAGGTTGATCCTAAGGGGCTTAAGGAATTTCCTAAGAGTAAAATGCCAGCTAATGCGCCTGCTTTAAAGGTGGGAATGGTTTTAGAAGCTCAGTCTCCGGATGGAGAGACTTTTCCAGCGGTCATTTCAGAAGTTAAGGGAGATAGTGTTGTTTTAGATTTCAATCACCCTTTGGCTGGTAAACAGTTGGTTTTTAAGATCAAAATTCTAAACATCACTAATGAGGTTGCCAATGGACTTTCTAAAGAAAACAAAAATTAAAGAAGTTATGGCTACGCCAGCCATTACGGTTAATGAGAATGATGATTTTAGTAAGGTTCATGAGAAATTTGAATTTTATGGGATTCGTCATCTTCCTGTAGTTAACGATAATGGTGGATTGGTAGGGCTGATTACTCAAAGACAATTGTTTAAAATACATTCTCCCCATAAGCTAGATGATGGAAGTTGGTATTACGATAAAGAGCTTTTAAATGGTTTTATACTCAAAAATGTTATGTTTAAAGATGTTTTTACTTTAAAACCCGATAGTTTGCTCTATGACGCTACGGAATATATGGTAAAGCAGAGATTTGGTTGTATTCCTATCGTAGATGATTACAAATTTGTTCAAGGTATCATCACTCGTGACGATATTCTCAGGTACCTCTTAATTAAATAATCACTCCGTATTTATATTTTCTTAACACGCAATCTCTAAACTAGTGATGTATTTAACCAGTTAGGAGGTTGTTATGACCCCAAGTACTTTCCAATACATCATCGATTTATTATTCCCTTTTGATGTTGAGATCGTTTAGGCTTTATAAACACTTTATTATGCCTTAATCCAATCTTAACAATTAGGTTTTATATTACTTCTGTTCCATAAACCATTGAATTTCAATTGATTTAACCCCTATATATCAAGGAGGAAGCATGAAAAAAGCGTTATGGATATTGGTGTTAGGCATATTTTTGTCTTGGCAAACTGTGGGACAAGCAGCCAGCACTGTAGACTCTCTTATAGAGAAGCTAGTTGATAAGGGTATTTTGACTAATCAAGATGCAACCCAATTAAAAGGTCAGATTGCTTATGAAGAAAAGGCGGCCACAGAAGAGGGTTATAAGAAACAAGCTCCTGACTGGGTGCAAAATTTCAAAATTGGAGGAGATTTCCGTGCCCGTGTTCAAGATGAGCGTAGAGAAAGCGGGTCAGGAGTATCCCAGGGTGATAGAGTTCGTGCTCGTATGAGAGCGCGTTTGAATTTTGAAACTAAGGTTAATGATAAGGCCAAGGTAGTTGTTGGTATTGCAACCGATGGGGGTAATCAAAACAACAACTTCAACAATCCTCGTTCTGGTAATTATACTTATAGTTCTTATAGTGGTACATCTGCTGCAAATCCGTTTTCAAAACCATATGTCGTTCTTAATAAAGCTTATGGACAATACATGTTTAATGATAAATTGACTCTTACAGCTGGTAAAATGGATAATCCTATCTGGGAACCTATGGAATTCTTGTGGGATTCTGACATCACTCCAGAAGGTGGTGCGGTACAATATAATTATAAATTAAATGATAAAGTAAGCCTGTTTTCTACAGGTATTTTCTTTATGTTAAATGAATTTAATCCAAGCACAAGTGATCCATTTATGTTTGTAGGACAATTTGGTGCATTAGCAAAACCATCTGATAAAATGGATGTGAAAGCTGCTATTACATACACTGGCTACAATAATATTAAAACAGGATTTACTGGTCCTACCAGTGGCAGTTCTTCTGGTACAAATAATACCCTTAACACTGCTAACGGTACCAACGGGTTAATGTATGATTACAGTGCTCCTATGGGAGCTCTCGAGTTTGGTTTAAATGATCCTTTTGGTGAAATGTTGCCAGCTCCTATCTATATTCCCAGAATCGGTTTATTTGGTGAATATACAATGAATCCAAGTCCAGAGAATAAAAATGTAGCTTGGATGGCTGGTGCTTATATAGGGAATTCTAAAGTCAGCGGTTTTGGAACTTGGAAAGCCACATTTGCTTATAAAACAATAGCCAGAGATGCTTGGCTTGATATTTTTCCTGATTCTGATTTTTATAGTGGTCAAACAGGTATTCAGGGAACAGAAGGTATTTTAGAGCTTGGTTTAGCTAAAAATATGACCTTTGTGGTTGATTATTATCGTGCGCATCGTACCACTTCTATAGCAGCTAAAGCTCCGGAACATTTAATTCAATACGATTTTAATTGGAAATTCTAATTTAAATTTAAAGAAAGGAATTCTATATGAAGAAAGTAATAGCGTTAATAGTAGGTCTAGTTATTGCCTCGGTTGCTTGGGCTGATTCTGTCCTTATTAATGGGGCAGGGGCCACTTTTCCTTATCCCATTTATTCCAAATGGTTCGATGAATATGCCAAAATTAATCCCGGCATGACATTCAATTATCAGTCCATAGGTTCCGGTGGCGGAATTAAACAAATTACAGCCAGAACTGTAGATTTTGGTGCTACTGATGGTCCTATGTCTCAAGATCAACTTAATGAAGCTCCTGGACGTATTTACCATATCCCAACGGTTATGGGGGCGGATGCTGTTGTATACAATTTAAAGGGTATAAATTCAGGATTGAAGTTGACGGGTGATATTATTGCTGATATTTTCTTAGGAAAGATTACCAACTGGAATGATGCTCGTATTGCAGCAGAAAATCCAGGTGTTAATTTACCTAATGAAAGTATTGTGGTGGTGCACCGTTCTGATGGTAGCGGTACAACCTATATCTTTGTGGATTACTTAAGTTCAGTTAGTCCTCAATGGAAGGCCAAGGTTGGTAAGGGAACTTCTGTTAACTGGCCTATAGGGTTAGGTGGCAAAGGTAATGAGGGTGTTTCTGGTTTAGTTAAACAAACTCCGGGTTCCATTGCTTATGTGGAACTAGCTTATGCCAAACAAAATAATTTAAGCTATGCTTCAGTTAAAAATAGTAGCGGCAATTACATTGATCCAAGCTTAGAAAGTGTTTCAAAAGCTGCTGAAGGTGTATCTATTGCTCCAGATTTTAGAGTTTCGATTGTCAACAGCGCTAATGCCCAAGCTTATCCTATTTCTAGTTTTACATGGCTTTTAATTTATAAAGAAATGGATGATCATGTTAAGGGTGAAGCCATTGTGAATTTTATTAAATGGGCAATCACTGATGGTCAGAAATACGCTGAAACATTAGATTATGCTCCTCTTCCAAACAATGTAGTAACCATGATTGAAGAGAAGTTAAAGCAGGTTAAGTATTGATGTAGGGGCGGAGTAACCCCGCC
Source organism: uncultured Planctomycetales bacterium (assembly GCA_964583975.1). Taxonomy (GTDB): domain Bacteria; phylum Omnitrophota; class Gorgyraeia; order Zapsychrales; family Fredricksoniimonadaceae; genus JACQCF01. The sequence goes on along the minus strand of CAZOXU010000013.1, from coordinate 19,064 downwards.
CGTACAATATAATTGAGGGTAGGGGCGGGCGTATAACCCGCCCCAATAATTTATGACACGTCAAGATACCAGCGATATTATTTTTAGAAGAGTACTGGTTTGTTTTCCAGTATTGATTTTAATTATTGTCGCTGGTATTTTTCTACAGCTGCTCTCATCATCTTTACCTACCATTTATAAATTCGGTTGGAATTTTTTTGTTAGCAGTACCTGGGATCCTGTCCAAGAAGAGTATGGAGCTCTGCCGTTTATATTTGGGACCTGTGTGACTTCGATATTAGCGCTTCTTTTAGCTGTGCCAATTGGTGTAGGGGCAGCTATTTTTCTTGCCGAATACGCTCCACCTAAAATAGCTAAAATAATTTCTATCCTTGTCGATCTTCTAGCTGCTATCCCTACGGTTATTTATGGTTTATGGGGTATTTTTGTTTTGGTTCCTTTTATGCGTTCAACGGTTCAGCCATTTTTAGGCAAATATCTGGGATTTCTGCCATTTTTTCAAGGGGCTAATTATGGGGTTGGTTTTTTATCAGCGAGTATTATCCTGGCAATCATTATTATCCCGTTCATTATTTCTGTATCGCGTGAGGTTATTTTAGCTGTGCCTTTAGTTTATAAAGAGTCGGCTTATGCCTTGGGCTCTACACGTTGGGAAGCTATCCGGAATATTGTTTTAAGTTATGGAAAGGTCGGAATTCTAGGATCGGTCATTTTAGCGTTAGGTCGCGCTATTGGAGAGACGATGGCGGTCACCATGATTATTGGTAATAATGTAACAATATCTTCTTCATTATTTTCTCCTGGATATACCATGGCCAGTGTTATTGCTAATGAATTTTCCGAGGCAACATCTAAAACCTATTTATCAGCTTTAATTGAAATAGGCCTTGTGTTATTCTTGTTTTCAATCATCGTCAATATTTTAGCAAGGTTTTTAATATGGTCAGTCACAAGTCAATCGCCTCAAGCAGTCAGGAAATAGCTTCGCAAGAGCGCTGGCAAAAGGTTTTTGAAGCCACCCGTTTTCGTAGAAAATTATGGGATAAGGCCATGGTCTATGTTTTATCCCTTTGTGCTTTTTGTGTATTGCTTGCTCTTTTTCAGATTTTAGCGCATCTTGTCACTCATGGGTTATCATCGGTTAACTTGGATTTCTTTACCCATTTACCTAAGCCTGTAGGAGAAAAAGGTGGTGGTATGGCTAATGCGATTATGGGTACTTTAACTCTATTGGTCATAGCGATCATAATTGGTGTGCCTATTGGATTGGGAGCTGGGATCTATTTAAGTGAATATGCTCATCATCGTTTTGCCTATATTGTTCGTTTCTTTGTAGATGTTATGAACGGGATTCCTTCGATCGTTTTTGGTATTTTTGCCTATATTGTTTGTGTTTTGCCTTTCAAGACCTTTTCCGTGCTTTCCGGTGGTTTTGCTTTAGGAATCATGATGATTCCTATGATCACGCGTACCAGTGAAAGTTTTATTAAAATGGTCCCTATGCAATTAAGAGAGGCAGGGTTAGCCATTGGTGCTCCTCAGTGGCGGGTGATCGTTGATGTTGTATTGCCTTCATCTGTTGGAGGGATTGTAACCGGTATTATGGTGGCCTTGGCCCGTGTAGCTGGAGAGACGGCGCCCCTTTTATTTACTGCTTTTGGAAATAGATTCTGGAATCATGATTTGATGGAACCAATTGCAGCTTTGCCTTTGCAGATATTTGCTTATGCGATTTCTCCTTACGATGATTGGCATCGTCAGTCTTGGGCCGGAGCCATTGTTTTAATTATGTTAGTGTTTATGATTAATCTATTGGCCCAATATTTTGTTGCTAGACAAACAAAAATAAATTCAGGAAAATAAAGTTATGAGTAAAGGAACAATCACGGTTAAAGATTTAAATTTTTATTATGGGTCAAACAAGGCTCTTAAGAATATTTCGCTGACGATTCAGCCAAAGCAGGTGACGGCTATGATCGGTCCTTCAGGCTGCGGAAAATCAACCTTGATTCGTATTTTTAACCGTATGAATGATTTGATTGCCAATACGCGCGTCGAAGGCGATGTTTTTATAGATGGTAAGGATATTTATGAGCGCAACACTGATGTGGTGGCTTTACGTCGTAAGGTTGGGATGGTGTTTCAGAAATCCACCCCGTTTCCAAAGTCTATTTTTGAAAATGTATCTTATGGATTAAAGATTATTGGGGTTAATGATAAGGGTGCTTTAAATGAAGTTGTGGAAAAATCTCTTCGCCGGGCAGCTCTCTGGAACGAGGTTAAAGACCGCCTGGATAAAAGTGCGCTAGCACTTTCTGGTGGTCAACAACAGCGTTTGTGTATTGCGCGCGCACTGGCTGTAGGGCCAGAAATTATACTTATGGATGAACCGTGTTCTGCTCTTGATCCGATTGCAACTTCAAAGATTGAGGAATTAATGACAGATTTGAAAAATGAATATACTATAGTGGTTGTTACTCATAATATGCAGCAGGCTGGAAGAGTCTCAGATATGACAGCTTTCTTATTGCACGGAGATCTTGTCGAATACGATAAAACCAAGAATATCTTTACTAACCCTAAAAACAAACTAACAGAAGACTATATTACTGGACGTTTTGGTTAAAGGAAACCTATGTTAAGAGAGAAAATAACTGAAGTAAAACAGCAGCTTTTGGAAGATGCGGCCCTTGTAGAAGATATGATCAATAAGAGCGTTAAGGGCATATTGGACAAGGATTTTGCCTTATTAGAGGAAGTGGTCAATACCAATGAACCTAAAGTCAATGATTATGACCGTTCTATAGAGAAGATGTGTGTGGAGCTTATCGCTCAATATGAGCCTGTGGCTCGGGACCTGCGTTTGGTTATTATGATCATTAAAATGAACAAGGATTTGGAGCGAATGGCTGATCATACGGTCAATATATGTGAAAGTGGCCAGTTTTTGCTTAAAAACCCGGTTGCTGGGTCTACCGAAGACCTTAAAATGATGGCTGAAAATGCCATTCGGATGCTCAAAAGTAGTATTGATGCCTTTGTAAAGGAAGATGTTCTTCAGGCTCAATCGGTTTGTGATATGGACAATATAGTAGATGATGCGGGGGATAAGATCCTTAAAGATTTGACAGACCTTATGCGTAGTAAAAAGGAAGCAATACCGCGTTGTTTACATATTATGCGTATTGCACATAACCTAGAACGCATCGCAGATCTTTCTACTAATATAGCTGAGGAAGTCATATATATAGTGGAAGGCAGAGATATTAAACATAACAATTAAGATTTATAATTGTTTTTAAATCATAAACCATTGAAATACATATGTTTATGGCTTAAGTATAAGTCTTAAGAATGTTTAAGTAATTTTGCAACTTCACCTTACAGTTGTTTTATTGAATCTTGTTAAAAAATTTCCCACCTAATAAAATTTTTCTAAAAATCCTTGACACCTCCTTTTTGCAATGGCAGAATGATTTCACTTTTACACCCTGGTGATTTAATTTTGACTGAGAAAGGAGGGAGGACATAGAAACGGTCTGAATCATCAAATGGGGTCTATCAATGTTATTTCCTAGGCCATAGACACCTAGTATATATAGAGTTCAAACCCTGTAGTTTAATTTTTTGGGAGAAAACAATGAATAAAAAAATCTTTTTATCTTTAGCTGTTGCTGTCCTTATGGCTGCTCCAGCTTTTGCTGCTGTCCAGAATGTTAAGGTCAGTGGTAATATCACCAGCAGTTATTTAAATCGTCAAGATTTTGACTTCAACACCACAGCAAATGGTCAAGATCGTTGGAAACAAAGCTTGTTCTTAACTCAAACAACACTTCGTGTTGATGCTGATTTAAGCGACAATGTTTCTACAACTGTTGGTTTAATTAATGAACGCGCTTGGGGTTCTGAGCCATCAGCTAACGGTTTTACATCTGCATCTAATACCGAAGTTGATCTTTATTTGGCTTATGTTACCTTGCGTGAATTCTTATATTCACCTTTGACAGTGACTGTTGGTCGTCAAGTATTTGCCTTTGGCAACAGCTTCATTTTTGATGCCACAGGTACAAACAACTCAGCATCCGGTCCTTTGGGCGGTATTGCTGGAGACTTAACCATGAGAACTTCACTTGATGCTGTTAGGGCTACTTTTGATTATAAGCCTTTAACCGTCGATGTGTTCTTTGGTAAGACCAATTCTGGTGTTGTTACAGGTGTTGGTACAAAGAAAGATGATTCAGATGTTTATGGTATCAATGCTAATTATCAATTAGGTGATGCTATGAATACCGTAGTTGAAGCATACTTATTCGGTATGAATACTGGAGAAGGTGCTACTATCGGTGCTTTAGGTAGATCACAAAAGTTGTATGTTCCAGGCTTACGTGCTAGCACCAATCCTGTCAAAGGGTTAAACGTGCAAGCAGAAGCTGCCTTACAACGTGGTAATGGTATTACAACTGCAGCATCTAGTGTTAATCAACAAATTAGAGCTTATGCGTTTCAAGGTATGGCTAGCTATGCTTTACCAGTGGCTGAACTTGAAAAATATAAGCCAGTTGTCAGCGGTTCTTATACCTATGTTTCTGGTGATAAGAGACTTTCTGCTGAAAACAAAGACATCACTGCTTGGAATCCGTTTTTTGAAAACCAAGGTGGTGGTACTATCTACAACACCATTTTCAATCTGTCAAACTTACAGATTGTAAATGCTACTCTTTCAGCTAGTCCAATCGCTGACGTTACAACCAGCTTAAGCTGGAACGGTCTTTGGGCTGCTCAAAAATTAACAGCTGCTGCTGGATCAGATCCATTCGGAACCTTTACTCCAGTACAGCCAGATGGCGTAACATCACTCAGCCATCAAGTTTCATCAAATAAACACCTTGGTCATGAGTATGATGCTAAAATCAGCTATGCTTATACCGAAGATGTTACTTTTGGTTTAAACTTAGGCTGGTTTGTTCCAGGTCGTGCATTCACAGCTGCAAACCATGGTACTGCTAAACAGGCCATCGCTTCAGTTGGAGTTAACTTCTAATTGATTAGAATTTAACTTGAAGTATAAAAACCCCGTCCCACTTTAGTGTGGGGCGGGGTTTTTAATTTCTTCCGTCGAGAAGATTTCCTCCCTAGCCGAAAATATTTTAGATAATATTTTGCATTTTATTTTTCTTTGTTAATATATTTTTATAACACTTAAGTATCTATAAACAAATCAGTTATAAAATTTAAATTTTTTCCGCCAAAGGCGGATCAGTCTTGGGTTGAAGCCTTTGGCTGAAAATAGAATTGAGTAAAAAGTAGTATGACACGCGATGAAATGTATGATCACCTTGCCAAGGTTTATTTAGGTAAGCGTGAGAATGTTGTTCAGCAAAAGAAAAAAAAGACACTAAACCAATCATGGCTTATTATTAATATTGTTATTACAGCCGTGATCTTAGTTTCAACTGTGTATGGGTTTACGGCTTTTTTAACACGCCGTGTTACATTAAAAAATGAAGTTTTTTATTCTTTAAATAATAATCCAATTCGAATTGGTTATAACCTTAATGATCCGTTTCCGTCGACAAAAGTTTTTGCAATTACAATCCCAAATAAGGATGTTTCAAAATATACCCATTTGAATTTTTCGATTCGGGGTATGAATGATGCTTATCCGGGGGTTGTAAAAATGGTGTTGGGGAATCAGCGCAATGAAAAAGCAACATACTACATTAAGAATGTGCAGTCAGCTTGGCAGAAAATTAATATTCCCTTGGATAAATTAAATTTGACGGATTGGAGTTCAGTAACGGACGTGTCATTTGTGCTTGAAGCTTGGAATGTAGATTTTAAAAAAGGTGCTGTTCTTATCGATGATGTAGCATTTTCTAACTGATTTCAACAAAATGTTGGAATCATCCTGAGCCTAAGAGCGAAGGATCTTAAAAGGATCGAGTCTTATGAAAATTATTTCAATAGCTAATCAAAAAGGTGGATGCGGAAAAACAACGACGTCTATTAACCTGGCTGCCACACTCGGATTTAACGGTAAAAAAACTCTTTTGATTGATTTAGATCCTCAAGCACATGCCACTTTAGGGCTTAATATCGACGATAGCTATAGTTTATATAATGTTATCTCTAAGTTGACCCCACGAAAATTAAAAATTAAAGAAATCATCAAACGTGTTGATAATAATTTTGATATTGTTCCTTCCAATGTTTTAGTTGGAACTCTCGAACAAGAATTGACCGATGAAATTGGACGCGAATTAAAGCTGGTTGAAGTTCTTGAAGATATTAAAGGGCTCTATGAATACATTCTTATAGATTGCCCACCAAGCTTAGGCTTTTTAACGGTTAATTCTATCCGCGCCTCGCATCAAGTCATTATTCCTGTAGAAACAAGCCGTTTCTCCGTTCAGGGTGTTGATCATTTAACAGATATTATTAATTTAATCCGTGACAGGCTTAATCATCAAGTGCAAGAAAGAATCCTTATCACCATGTTTGATTCACGTTTGCGCCACTCTTTTACCATGCTAGCAAAAATGAAAGAGAAATTTGGCAAACTTATATACGATACGATCGTTCATGTTAACGTGAAGTTAAAGGAATCAGCTGTCATGGGAGAGGCTGTTATCAAATTTGATAAATATTGTCGAGGATCTAAGGATTATTTAAGTCTGGCTCGCGAAATTCTTATGTTAGATAGAAAGATTGAACCTGAAGTTCAAGGGACTACATTTCAAAAACAATCTGAATTTCAAAAACAGCCTGAAGCCTCAAAACAAATTGAGACGACAAACTATGAGCCTTCTGAGCGTATGCAAGAATTAGTAAGTGCTCAAACTACAGAATTCGCAGGATTAGCCAGATTTGCTTTAAAAGCTCCGGACGCTGTTTCTGTATATGTCACAGGTTCATTCAATGACTGGTCTTTAGATGAAAAATGCCGCATGACCAATACTAATGGTGAGTGGAAATTAAGTGTTCCTCTAAAGCCTGGTGTTTACAAATATCAATTTATCGTCGATGGCAAGTGGCAGAGAGATCCAGAGAATCAGAATACAGAACGCAACTCTTTTGGTGATATCAACTCTCTCGTTGAGGTCAAAGCTTGACACTGCAGGGTTTTTCTAGGGAAGAGATTATCGACGGTAAGATTTACGCCCTCTTAGCTTACTTATCAATTCTTTGCATCATTCCTCTCATATTAAAGAAAAATAATCCTTTTGTGCTGGCCCATGGTAAACAGGGGTTGGTCCTATTTATAGCACAGGTCGCTGTTTGGATTTTAAGCATTATCCTTCCAAGCGTATTGGCTCCTTTGCTGTTTATCCTAGGAGCATTGTCATTTTGGGGATTAATCATTGTGCTTAAAGGTGAGTTTACAAGATTGCCTGTAGTTGCAGTATGGGCTGATAAGATCTCTTTGTAAGGCTTGAGCTATGTCTATCCTAAGAAAATTATCTGATGTAATGAAAGAAGTTTTTTGGATTAAACCTTCTAGAAAGAGACTATCTAAGAAGAAGGTCAAGACGACGGTCAAAAAGGCTGCCCGAGCTCCTGTTCGTAAGCCTAAACCTGCTCCCAAAACAGTAAAACCGAAAATCAAATCTTCAATAAAATCAGCTTCTAGACCCAAACCCGTCAAAATGCCAGTGGTTAAGAAGCCAAAGGTATTAGAATTAGACCCTAATTTAATGAAGGTAGGAGAAATTACCCATTATTTTGACCGTATTAAGGTCTGTGTGGTTAAAATTAACCACGGATCTGTATTGATCGGGGATAAATTGACGATTGTGGGGCCAAAGAGTAAGCTTGTGCAAAAAGTATGGTCTATGCAAATTGAAAGTGAAGATGTTAAGGTGGCTAAAAAGGGGCAGGTAATTGGCCTTAAAATAGATAAACCTGCCACAGTCGGTGATATTGTCTATAAATAGAATGTATGTTATATTATTGACATGAGAGTTAACTTTAAAGGCCAGAGTATCGTTGAGTATATTTTATTAGTAATAGCTGTTATTTTGGTCTTTTTAGTCGTTTTAAATCCACTTAAAAAAACACAAGTTAAAGAGTCTATTGAAACAACTCTCAATAGGACGGTGGATATGATCGATAACACCACTAAAGAAATTGTTCTTCCTCCATAATGGGCAGCTATCTTCATAAAAATCTTACGCGCCGGTACCTCATTTGGGCTTATAAAACAACCAGAGAGTCTTTTGAGCGCATTGAACGTAAAACAACTCAGTTGAAGGTGGATGAATATCTGTTGAAAATCTTAAAACAATTACCTAAGGTCGCAGATAAGAGTTATCAAAAATATATCGAAGAGTTTCAGAAGTATATTCTCAATAAAAGAAAAGATGAATTGATCCAGAAGTTTGCAGATGCCAAAAAGCAATCTTTCCATTCAGAGTATTTGTATTACAAGAACCGTTTATCAGCCATTGAACGAGCGATTAAACATTTTCTAGGAAAACAAGATTTAAAAAGAATTGAAGAATTGTATGAAGACGAATTTATTAAGCGTATATTGCAAGCGAAAGAGCATTGAGATTGGATTATTTTGGTTGGTAATATCGTTTATTTTAAACGCTCCTATCAGTAGAGCAGAAATCGAAGTTTATTCCGCCGGCAGATACTTTAAATCATTCGAAGATTATCAAAAGAATCAAGATCAGGTTGATATAGGAAAATTTGAAATAAAAAAGATTACGATTAGTGATACTTTAATTTCAAAAGAAGAACAAAAGGCTTTAGATAAGATGGGGTACGATGGTGGCGTTAATCATGCGGTTGATAATTTTAAGAAAAATAGAAAGGATTCACAACTAGATCTTATTAAAGCACAAGATGTTGAAGAAACCATTCGTGAGGCTTTAAGTAATAAAACTGATCCTGCTCTTTTGATGGTTGACTCAGGTAAAATGAGGATTGTGTCTTTTGCTGAGGACCAAACGGATAAACAATAAAACAATATAAACTAAGGAGCGTCTATGAAGGAAGAAGCTAAAAAAGAAGAATGTTGTGGTGGTGAAACCAAAAAAAATTGCGGATGTTGCTGTGGAATAAAAAAGCTGGTATTAGGTGTTCTATTAGTTCTTTTTATTTTCTTTTGCGGTTATGTTACAGGAAAGGGTTATTGCCCTTTTAGTTCTTGTTCTACCAAAATGTGTCCTATTACGAAACAATAATGGTTATTTTTATAGAAAGGGAATATTGTGTCTAAAGAAATCATTTCATTTCACTATACGTTAACTGATAAAGATCAAAAGGTCCTAGATTCCTCTAGTGAAGGCCATCCTTTAATTTTTATGACTGAATCTGGCCAGATTATTGTTGGTTTGGAGTCCGTTTTGATCCAAATGAAGCCCAGTGATAAGAAAACAGTGACTGTGCCGGCCAAGGAAGCTTATGGAGTTTACAACCAAAGTTTGGTCTATAAGGTCAGTCGTAGTAAATTGCCTGTTGATGAGCCCAAGGTGGGCGATGTTTTTGAAGCTGGTAACGGTCAGAATAAGTTTCCAGTTACGGTAGTGAGCGTAGATAAAGATGAAGTGGTTTTAGATGGTAACCATCCTTTAGCGGGGCAGGATTTAACCTTTGCTGTAGAAATCGTTGAAAGACGTATGGCCACGGTTGAAGAAGTTGCTCATGGTCATGCCCATGGAGCAGGCGGCTGCAATCATTAAGATCAAATGTTATACTTGTATGGTAAGGAAAGGGTGTTATGCGTTGGGGAGTCATAGATATAGGTTCGTCATCCACCAAGTTATTGATCGGTGAGCGCCACGGAGAAGATATAAAGATTATTGATTCTCTAAAGAACCCTATTCCTTTAGGTCGTCATGCATTTCTAAAAAGTCGTATCCCTCAGACCATCATCAATCAAACTGCTCAGGTCTTACAGAAATATAAAGAAACTCTCAAAGAATATGATGTTACGGATGTGACTGTTATTGCGACGACAGCCGTTAGAGAGGCCCGTAATCAGGACATCTTCTTAGATACGGTTTTGCGTAAGACAGGTTTTAAGATTGATGTGCTCAACGTAGGGGATGTTGTTTACTACATTGATTATTTCCTTTCCCATAAGTTAAAGAAAACATATCCGGTTGCTGAGAAAGATTTATTAATCGCAGAATTGGGAGCAGGAAGTCTGGATATTTCTGTCATGTCGCAGGGTCTTACACTGACAAATATTGGTTTTCCAATTGGAACCTTAAGATTATCTCAGTTTATGGAGAGCCTTGATGGATCTATGCAAGAAGTCCATGAGGCGACTGAAGAATATATCGAGAATGAGATTTTATTCTTAAAGAAAAACAATCCAGGGCTTGTCATAGATGATGTGATTTTAATTGATGAAAATTATTCAGTCTTTTTGCAGAATATCCTTCCTAATAGACGTCGAGACTCAGACTTTTATAAATTAAAAGCGACCGAAGCTCAGGAACTTCTATCTAAACTTCAACAGATGAATGCTGAAGAAATTGCTCGTAGTTATGAATTGCCCACCGATGTAGCCAGTACCATTATAGGCTTTGCTATTGTTCTTAATAAGTTGCTGTTACTCAATAAGAAGGAATATTTGTATATTCTTGAGGCTTCCTTATCAGAAGCCATTTTAGCTAATCAATTATTCCGATTAGAGTCATCTGAGAAAACAGATAAGGTAAGTCAGCTGGTTTCTGTAGCACACTTTCTTTGTCGTAAATATGGAATGGATTTGAACCATCTCAAACATGTTGCATTCTTAGCAGAAAGACTTTTTGAAGCGTTCAAAGATATATTAGGTTTGGATCAGCGAGACCATTTGTATTTGATTTTAGCGGCTTATTTGCATGATTTAGGGATGTTTATTAATAATCGAGCCCATCATAAACACAGTGAATATATTATTAGTTCATCTAACCTGTTTCGATTAACCGAAGATGAGATCAATATCATTGCATGTATTGCGCGGTATCATCGGCGATCTGCACCAGTGAAAACACATTTAGTTTACAATTCACTTTCTTCAGTTCAGCAAATCTTGGTACAGAAATTATGTGCTCTTTTACGTATCGCTAATTCACTGGATCGTTCACATAAGCAAAAAGCCAAGCGATTAGAAGTCAAATTCAGTACAGCAGGGGATGCGACGATCGTAGTCTACACGCATGATAATTTTTTATTGGAAAAAGAGAATTTCTTAGAGAAAAAAGAATTGTTTGAGGAAATTACAGGAAACAAATTAACCTTAACGGTTAAGAGTCAGGAATAGTATGGAAATTAAAGATAAATATATAGCTCGGGATTTAAGTTGGTTGGATTTCAATCGTCGTGTTTTGGAAGAAGCCGGCGATGAGCATAATCCTTTATTGGAGCGGCTGAAGTTTTTGGGTATTTTTACCAGCAATTTAGATGAATTTTATATGGTTCGCGTGGCTGCTTCTAAGAAATTGGTCGATTCAGGCTTTAATCGTAAGGATCAATTTGGTTTTACTCCTGCTGAACTGTTCTCCGAGATCAAGCTTAAAGCCGATAATTTGGTGAAAGATCTTTATGGTATTTATACGGGAGCTATTAAAGCCAGTCTGGAAGCTAATAAAATTCATTTAAGAACGATTGATGAACTTAATGAAGCCCAGAAGAAATTCGTTAAACGTTATTTCGAATCGACACTGTATCCGATCATAACTCCTATGGCGGTTGATCAGGGTCATCCGTTTCCAGTATTGCCTTCCAAAACTCTTGCTTTCGCTGTTTCTATTGCTCGTGGGGATAAAAACCATTTAGCTATTATTCCGATTCCTAAATCCGTACCACGTCTTTTAAGGCTTCCTACCGAAGGAGAAGAATTTGATTTTATTTTGATTGATCATTTGATCAGGGATAATCTCAAAGAATTCTTTAAAGGATTCACTATTGGAGCAGCAGCAGCTTTTCGTTTGTTGCGTGACAGTGAGATTGAATTTGATGAGGAGTTTGCGCCAAATCTGTTGAAAGCCTTAGAGAAAGAGCTTAAAAAGCGAACCAGCGCAAAAACCGTTTATGTTCAGATGGAACAGGGATCAAATGATGCTCTGGTGGATGTTTTATGTGCGGGTTTGGGTTTTGATAAAGAAGAGATTGTGTTTGTGGCTGCTGATCTAGATTTAGCTTTCTTTTATGAAATGGCTAATAGTATCGACAGTCCAGGAGTTCGTTTTGGTAGTTATGTGCCAGCCAAGATTCCTTATGAAAATATTTTTGATAAAATTAAAGAAGAAGATTTTATTGTTCACATGCCGTTTCAATCGTTTTTCCCAACTGAAGATTTGATTCAAACAGCAGCCAAGGACCCAGATGTTTTAGCTATTAAAATGACGCTTTATAGGACCAATGAAGATTCGAATATTATTAAAGCATTAATGCAAGCAGCTAAGAATCGTAAGCAGGTTACCGTGGTTGTTGAGATCAAGGCCCGTTTCGAAGAAGAAAAGAATATCCAATGGGCACGTGAATTAGAGCAAGCAGGGTGTCACGTTATTTATGGGATCGCTGGTTTAAAGATTCATTCTAAAATGACCTTAATTGTAAGACGAGAAGAGGGGCGCATTCGTCGTTATGTTCATTTAGCAACAGGTAACTACAATGAGAAGACTTCTCGGATTTATACAGATATAGGATATTTTACGGCTAATGATGATTTTGCTAGGGATATCGCGGACGTATTTAATGTAATTACAGGTTATTCCCAGCCAAGTCCTTGGAAGAGAGTTATTTCTTCTCCATATGATTTACGAAAATATTTCTTTGATATGATCGATCGAGAGATTGAATTTCAATCTAAGCATAAGAATGGTCTGATTATTGCCAAAATGAACTCTCTAGAAGATGTTCAGATGATAGACAAACTTTATGCGGCCTCTCAAGCAGGGGTGAAGATCAAGCTTATTGTGCGTGGGATTTGCTGTTTGATTCCTGGGGTAGAGGGATTGAGTGAGAATATCGATGTCAAAAGTATTGTGGGGCAATTTTTGGAACACTCAAGAATCTTTGTTTTTAACAATGCAGGAAACCCAAGAGTATTTTTGTCTTCGGCTGACTGGATGACAAGAAATTTTGACCGTCGCATTGAGCTTCTTTTTGAGATCACTAAAACGGAAATCAAAACTCATTTGCAATTTATCTTGGATAATTATTTGAAAGATTCGATTAAAACTCGGGTACTTAGAAAAGATAAAGTTTATATGCGCCTGCCTCGCGAACGCGCATCCTTTGGAGCTCAAGAATATTTTATTAAGCATTATACAAGGTAAAGAATTTTAATTTATGGACAGACATTATATTGGAATTGATATTGGTGGAACTAAGATTGCTGGAGCTGTAGTCACGGCGCGTGGAAGAATTCTTTCCTATGCCAAAATTACGTCACCTGCGAAAGCTAATCCTAAAAGGATATTCACTTGTTTAGCTGATTTGATTGAAGAATTAACTATTTCTTCCGAAGTCTCCATGTCTAAAATTCAAGGCATTGGATTAGGTGTGCCAGGAATAGTGGATACACGTACCAATTATATTTTGGCTGCACCTAATATTAATCTGACAGGTTTTCCTCTAAGCGCCCTTTTAAAGAAGAAATATCGTAAGAAGGTGACGATGTTAAATGATGTTAATGCTGGGCTTCTAGGTGAATCTTGGCTCGGAGCAGCTAAAGGTTTACAGCATGTCGTAGGAATATTTCCTGGGACTGGTGTAGGAGGGGCTGTATTGAGCGATGGAAAAATTCTTTTAGGAACGCAGGGGGCAGCCACAGAATTAGGACATATGATTGTCCAAGTCAATGGTCCATTATGTCACTGTGGTAATAAAGGATGTTTGGAGGCCTTAAGCAGCCGTTGGGCCATTGAAAGAGATATCCGTGGTATTATTAAAAGTGGTCAAAAAAGTGTGTTACAGGGAGATTTATCGACTATCAAAAGTAAGTTATTGAAGGAAGCTTTGCAAAAGAAAGACCAAGTGGTCACTCAAGTATTAAAAAACATCTCTCATGTTCTAGGTCAAGCCAGTGTGTCGATTAATCATATATTCAATCCTCAGGCCATTGTTTTTGGTGGAGGGGTTATTAAGGCCTGCGGTTTTTATATGTTACCTATCATTGAAAAAGCTCTTAAAGCTGATCCGTTTTTTAAGAAATTTAATTCCTGCCGAATCTTGCAGTCAACCCTGGGTGATGATGCAGTCATCCTAGGGGCTGTCAAAGTCGTTAAAAGTCAATAATTCTATTTTTTCTTCTTCTTATTTATTTCGTAGAAAACATCAAGCATGATCAGTATTGCGGCAAGTAGTACAAGGCCCCAGCTGTTTGAGGTCATGGCTTTCTGTTCAACAAGAATTCTGCTTTTGAGGTGAAAGCCGATGATGATAATGGTAATCCAAAAAAGAGATTTATATTCCTTACTGAAGATTAGCCTGTCCATATCAAACGGCCATTTTTCTCCTTCTGTATAGGGAGTGAGTCTTGGAATAATGGCGGGCACGTTGTTGCAATAGTCTTGAAAATTCTTACCAAATCGTTTAAGAAGCATTCCTTCTTCGTTTTTGACTGTGCTAGTGTAGACGTAAACCAAACTAGCGAGGAATAAGATTTTTATGATTAAGCTAACCATGATAGGAAGATTTAGATTCAGCATGAAAGCAAAACCAATCGCAATGAGAAAGGTACCAAGATAAAGAGGATTGCGGACTAAACCATAGGGTCCAGAGGTAGTAAGTTTATCATTTTTGATCGCATAACCGTTGGACCATAGGCGGATGAGAAGTCCGGTGATGACATATCCAATACCGCAGCGTAAGGAAATAGCATCGATAGACCCGAACAAGAGAAAAAATACTCCAAAGGGGTAGATGATGGCAAAACGCGGCTTAAATGATCGTTCAAGTCGATGTTTGAAATCCATAGATCGATATTATACTTTTTTTAAATCTAAAATAAAGGGATATCTGGCAAGATTTGAGATTAAAGCAAGTTAGATAACATACTAAGGGCTTTATCAGCTGCGTGGGTTTTGATACTAAGTCTTGAGCCTTTGAAAAGAAATTTCTGGCCTACCACCGTACCTTTATTAGCTACTGCGACAAAAACAAGACCAATAGGTTTAGATTTTGTGCCACCTGTAGGCCCAGCAATTCCTGTAATGCCTACACCTAAATCAGTATTGAGAATTCTACGGACGTTTTTAGCCATTAATTTTGCTACGGGCAGGCTGACGGCGCCATGTTGTTTGATGATAGAAGGAGGTACTTTTAGTAATTTAATCTTGGCTTGATTATCATAAGCTACAATTCCCAACCAAAGAAAGGAAGAGGATCCAGAAATATTAGTTAAACGGTGGGTTAAAAGACCGCCTGTGCAGCTTTCTGCCACGGCAATTGTTAGGGATTTAGATAATAATTTTTTAGCTACTTTTTCGTCTGTTCGCATGTTGTTAATATTTAAAGGGTTATGATAATTTTTGACATTATAGGTTGGGCAAAATGCGTTGACAAGGGCTTTTTTTTCACCTATACTTTTGCCTTATTCATTAACACTTTTTTTGGGAGCCCACATGTTTAATTCCATTCCAGAAGTTTTAGAAGAACTAAGAAAAGGTCGCATGGTCATTGTCATGGATGATGAAGGTCGTGAGAATGAAGGTGATGTCCTTATTGCAGCCGAACATATTAACGCTGATGTTATCAATTTTATGGCCAAAAATGCACGTGGTCTTATCTGTGTTCCTATGGAAGATTCAAGATTGACTGATTTGGATCTCCACCCTATGAAGGAAGATTTAAACTCTAAACACCAAAAATGTAATACCGCTTGGACCGTATCGGTTGATGCCGCTTTTGGCGTCACGACTGGCATTTCTGCTTCTGACCGCGCTAAAACAGTGGAAGTTCTCATTGATCCAAAATCTAAGCCATCCGATTTAGTCACTCCTGGACATTTATTTCCTTTAAGAGCTCGCCGCGGGGGCGTACTTGTGCGTGCAGGGCATACCGAGGCTTCGGTTGATTTAATGAAATTAGCTGGCCTTTATCCCGCTGGGGTTATCTGTGAGATCATGAATGAAGATGGAACCATGGCCCGCACGAATGATTTAATCGCTTTTGCCCAAAAACATAAAATAAAAATTTGTACCATTGATAGTCTTATTGAATATCGACGTAAAACTGAAAAACTCATTGAGCGCGTGGCTGAAGCAGAGTTGCCAACCGACTTCGGTGATTTTAAAATGGTTGTGTATAAATCTAAGATTGATGAAGGTGTCCATGTGGCCTTGGTTAAAGGGGCAGTAGATGTTGGCACTCCGGTTTTGGTTAGAGCACAATCAGAATGTTTAACAGGCGATGTGTTTGGATCTTTGCGATGTGATTGCAATAGCCAATTAAAAACATCCATGAAGACAATTCAAGAAGCAGGTAGTGGTGTTCTTTTGTACATCCGTCAGCATGAGGGGCGCGGTATTGGTTTAGCCAATAAAATTAAAGCCTATAATCTGCAAGATAACGGTATGGACACGGTAGAAGCTAATCAAGCCTTAGGATTTCCTGCTGATTTACGTGATTACGGTCTAGGTGCCCAGATGTTGGTAGATTTGGGTGTCAAACAAATACGTTTACTTACCAATAATCCTCGTAAGATTGTCGGACTTGAAGGTTATGGCCTTTCAGTAGTAGAACGTGTTCCTATCAAAATGGCACACAATCCTAAGAACGAGAAATACCTCAAAACCAAAAAAGATAAGTTAGGTCATATTCTTTAATCGTTTGACTTAGGTTAGATTCGATGTCTGCAAAAACACAAACAATCTCTTCATTTAAAGGGCATATTGCCATTGTGGCCTCTGGCTTTAATGATTTTATTACTAAGCCATTGTTAGAATCTTGTCTTAATCAGTTAAAGCTTCAGGGAGTTGCCCAACGACAAATTATCACGGTTTGGGTTCCAGGTTCTTTTGAGGTTCCTCTGACAGCTCTAAGATTAGCCAAGAAGAAAAATATCGAGGCAGTGATTTGTTTGGGAGCTATTATCCGTGGAGATACATACCATTTTGAAGTAGTAGCTAATGAATGTGCTCGAGGAATCATGGAAGCTGGTTTACAAACGGGCAAACCCGTGGTCATGGGTATTTTAACAACAGATACAGTGACTCAAGCTCAAAAGCGTGCGCAAGCCAAGAGTGGATTTAATAAAGGGCAGGATGCGGCCATTACGGCTTTAGAGATGATACATTTATTTAGGACAATTTAATGCGTCGCAGAACACTTTCCAGAGAACATGCCTTAAAAATTTTATACCAAGTGGATATTACCCATCGGGATTTAGATTTAGTTTTTCAAGACTATTGGAAAATGGAAGAAATTGATGATGAAGAAGTAATCGCTTATACGAAAGTATTAGTGGAAGGGGTATTAAAAAATCTTAAAATTATTGATGAGAAAATTTCTCAATACGCTACTAATTGGCAGCTTAAACGCATGGCGATTATCGATAAAAATGTCATGCGTCTTGGCCTTTTTGAATTGCAGTATGCTCAAGACATTCCACCTAAGGTTGCGATCAATGAAGCTGTTGAACTTGCCAAAAAATATGGTGATTTAGAATCCAGTAAATTCGTCAACGGAATTTTGGATAAAATACACAAAAAAGAAATCGTTGAACCACGTAATTAAACCCATGCCTCCTTTGGCTGATTTACACATCCATACGTATTATTCCGACAGCACCATGTCTCCCGATGAGGTGGTCTTTGAAGCTGTAAAAAATGGCTTATCTTGTATTGCTATCACAGACCATGATGTGGTTGACGGAGTTATCCCAACCCAACAGGCTGCCCAAGGAAAAGATTTGGAAGTGATTGCAGGAATTGAATTGTCCTCTGAGTTTGAGGGGAAGGATATTCATATTTTAGGCTATTTTATGGATATTCAAAAAGGTCCATTGGTCGAGAAAATTGAAGCATTCTTAGATGAGCGTGTGAAACGTATGAAGCAAATGATTTCCAATTTACAAGTCGTAGGTATTAAAGATATTGAATTTGAAGAAGCCGCAGCTTTGACTAAATCCCGGGCAGTCGGACGAATGCATTTGGCTCAACTATTGATTCAAAAAGGGCATGTTAAGAATATCAAGGATGCCTTTGAGAAATATTTAGGACAAGATCGTCCAGGTTACGCTTCTAAATTCAAACAATCACCGTTCGAGGCCATTGATTTGATTCATCAAAGCGGTGGCTTGGCTGTGATGGCCCATCCGATGCTCACACAGAAGGATGAGCTGATCGCCCGGTTTGCTAAATATGGAATGGATGGATTAGAAGTGTTTTATCCTAATTGTATGCCCAGTGTCATTCAATTTTACGAGAAGCTTGCCAAGAAAAATGGTCTTTTAATGACAGGTGGTTCGGATGCTCATGGCGCGGCCAAGGTTTATACCTATGTTGGCAAAGCATCGATTCCTTATGAACTTGTTGAGCAGATGAAACAAAAATTAGGGACAGCGCCCTATTTTAAGGCGCATTAATACAAATATAAAAATAGGGCGCTGTCCCTAATTTTTCTATGAATCAACACGATAAATATATGCAGTTGGCTTTTGAGTTAGCCCAAAAGGGTTGGGGGCGAACGTCTCCTAATCCAATGGTGGGAGCTGTCATTGTTAAAGCTGGCAAGATCGTGGCCCAGGGTTGGCATCAGCGCTGCGGCGGCGATCATGCCGAGGTGGATGCAATTAAGAAGGCAGGGGCTAAGACCCGTGGCGCAACATTGTATGTGACTCTTGAACCTTGTTCTCATTTTGGCCGCACACCACCGTGTACAAATGCCATCATCGAGGCAGGCTTTGCCAAGGTTGTAATTGGTATTTTGGATCCAAATCCTTTAACTCACGGTAAGTCTTTGAAGATTTTAAAGCGAGCGAGAATTCAAGTTGAGACTGGATTTTTGCAAGACGATTTACCCCGGTTAAATGAAGCATTCAACAAATATATTACCCAGCGCAGTCCTTTGGTAACAATCAAGACGGCCCAGACCTTGGATGGCAAGATTGCCAC
>CAZOXU010000012.1:0-57219 GCA_964583975.1 uncultured Planctomycetales bacterium | reverse complement strand
ATACGCGTACGTCTCAGAAGCGTATGGCGAAAGCCTTGAGAGTTCGAGTCTCTCCCCGGGCACCAGTTTGAAATAAGCTTTTCTACTTGCCAATCCTCTTTTGGCATACTAGAATACGGACTTCCTAATAAATAACTAATTTCAGGAGTAATTTTATGAGTGACGAAGCCAATGTTAAAAAGACCAACTTAATGGATGATATTGAACTTAAAGAATGGCTAGCCTCCTTAGATTATGTGCTATCCCATGGTTCCCCAGACCGAGTTCAACACCTTTTGCAACAATTACAGATCCGAGCCCAAGAAAGCGGCGTCACCTTACCCTTTACCCTTAACACCCCTTATATCAATACAATAACCAAAGAAAAACAGCCGGCTTTTCCAGGAAATCGTGAACTTGAACGTAGAATTAAGAGTATTATCCGCTGGAATGCCATGGCTATGGTTGTTCGAGCCAATAAAGTAGCTGATGGTGTGGGTGGACACATCTCTACATTTGCCTCCTCTGCAACCCTATACGAAGTAGGTTTTAACCACTTTTTCAGGGCAAGTCCAACCACTTTTTCAGGTGATTTAGTATATTTTCAGGGACATGCCTCCCCTGGCATCTATGCCCGCGCATTTGTGGAAGGCCGTTTAAGCGAAGAGAACCTCAAAAACTTTCGCCGTGAGCTTCAACCTGTTCAAGGCTTATCTTCCTATCCACATCCTTGGTTAATGCCTAATTTTTGGCAATTCCCTACAGTTTCAATGGGTCTGGCTCCTATTATGGGTATTTATCAAGCTCGTTTTACTCGCTATTTGGAAGATCGAGGCTTAAAAGCTAAGGATGATCATAAAGTTTGGGTCTACATGGGAGACGGCGAATCTGATGAACCCGAATCTTTAGGCGCCCTAACCATGGCCTCCCGAGAAAAATTAGATAACTTAATTTTTGTTATTAACTGCAACCTTCAACGTCTTGATGGTCCTGTACGCGGTAACGGTAAAATTATCCAAGAACTCGAAGCCCTGTTCCGCGGTGCTGGCTGGAACGTCATCAAGGTTGTTTGGGGCGATGATTGGGATGACCTATTAGAGAAGGACACTGAAGGTCTTTTAGCTAGGCGCATGGGTGAAGTAGTTGATGGCGAATATCAAAAGTATACAGTTTCATCTGGAAGCTATGTACGCGAAAAGTTTTTCAATAGCCCACATCTGCAAGAAATGGTGAAGAATCTTTCCGATGAACAGATCCAAAAAATGCGTCGCGGTGGACACGATCCAGAAAAAGTTTATGCTGCTTACAAAGCCGCTGTTGAATACAAAGGAGCACCTACGGTTATCTTAGCTAAAACAATCAAAGGATATGGTTTAGGTGAAAGCGGTGAAGGAAAAAACATTACGCATCAACAAAAGAAACTCAATGAACAAGAATTAAAAGAATTCCGTACACGTTTTAATATCCCTATCTCTGACTCGGAGGTCTCTAAAGCACCTTTTTATCGTCCTGCTGATGATTCTCCGGAAATGAAATATCTTCATGAGCGTCGTAAAGCCTTGGGTGGATATTTACCTAATCGAAGCACCAAAACAACTCCTCTGTCTACACCAGCTGAAGACTTGTTTGAAGAATTTTATAAAGGCACCGAAGGTCGCGCTGTTTCAACAACCATGGTCTACGTTCGCGTCTTATCTAAATTATTGCGTGATGAAAAGATCGGCAAACTTATTGTCCCTATTATCCCTGATGAAGCTCGCACCTTTGGTATGGAAGGTCTTTTCCGCCAAATTGGTATCTATTCTCACGTTGGACAATTGTATGAACCTGTAGATTCAGAAAGTTTGATGTATTACAAGGAAGCTAAGGATGGGCAAATCTTAGAAGAAGGTATTAACGAAGCTGGCGCCATCTCTTCATTCATTGCAGCTGGTACGGCTTATGCTAATCACAATATCAACACCATTCCGTTCTATACTTATTACTCGATGTTTGGACCTCAACGTATTGGGGATTTAATTTGGGCTGCTGCTGATTTGCGCTGCAAAGGATTTTTAGTTGGCGCAACCGCTGGCCGCACCACCTTAAACGGCGAAGGTTTACAACATCAAGACGGCCATTCACATTTGTTACTTTCTTCTGTGCCTAATGTGATCAGTTATGACCCTTCATTCGCATTTGAAATTGCGATCATTATCCGAGATGGTATTTATCGTATGTATGAAAAGCAAGAAAGCATATTTTATTATCTAAGCGTTGGTAATGAAAACTATGCCATGCCAGCTATGCCTGCTAATGCCAAGGAAGGTATCTTAAAAGGCATGTACCGTTTCAACCAAAGCACCAAGAAATCTGACTTACGAGCCCACCTGCTTGGTTCTGGAGCAATCATGAATCAAGTATTGGAAGCACAAAAGATCTTGGAAGAAAAATATAATGTCGCAACTGACGTTTGGTCTGTCACTAGCTATAATGAACTTCGTCGCGAAGCTTTGCACGTGGAGCGCGAAAATATCCTTAAAGGCACTAAGAATGCCAAAGCTCCTTACATCACCAACCTACTCAAGAATGAACAAGGTGTGTTTGTAGCTGCCTCGGATAATATGAAGGCTTTGCCTGACTCAATCCGCCAATGGATGCCAAGTTCTTACACCGTACTTGGTACCGATGGTTTCGGTCGCTCAGAAAGTCGTGAAGCTTTACGTGATTTCTTTGAAGTCGATGCCAAACACATTGTTTGGACCACCTTGGTGAGCTTAGCGGACCAAAAGAAAATCACCGCTGACTCATTAGCAAAAGCTAAAACCGAATTGAAAATTAATCCGGATAAATTAAATCCGATGATTTCGTAAGGAATTAACATGGCTAACGAATTAACATTACCCGAAATTGGGGAAAATATCACCCAAGGAACCGTAACCAAGGTTTTAGTCAAGGTCGGAGACAGCCTTAAAAAAGGCCAAAACATCTTAGAACTTGAAACAGATAAAGCTGTGGTTGAAATCCCTTCGAATGGCGAAGGTACTATCAGCGAAATTCTTGTTAAAGCAGGCGATGTCATTAAAATTGGCCAACCTGTGTTCAAGTTAGGCACAGCATCAGCTGCAGCTGCTCAACCGGCTCCTGCTTCGACACCTAAAGCTGCTCCTACTGCTACAACTTCAACACCTGTAGCCGAGCCAGCCAAGGCCGCAGCTCCAACAAGCAATACTATTAAAGATCTCCTACTACCTGCTTTAGGCGAAAACTTAGAAAAAGGAACTGTCACCAAGGTTTTGGTCAAATCTGGCGATGCTATTAAAAAAGGTCAGAATATCGTTGAACTTGAAACTGACAAAGCAGTTTTAGAAGTTCCTTCTCCTGAAGAAGGCCTCATCAAAGAAATTCTTATTAAAGCTGGCGATGTGATCAAGGTTGGCCAAGCTGTTTTTAAAATACTTGCTGGCGCAGCTGCTCAACCGAGCGGCACTGCCACACCTAAAGCAGCTGCAGCTCCTAGTGCTGCTGCAACAAGCTCAGCCGCTCCAAGCAAAGCCGCTGTCAAGACCGAGCCAGTAGCTCCTGCCACAGGCCATATGCCTGTACGTAAGAATGTGCCTGCTGCTCCTTCAGTTCGTTTATTTGCCCGTGAAATCGGTATTGATATTGGTCAAGTGACTGGTAGCGGTCCTGCAGGAAGAATTTCGATCGATGATGTTAAGAAATTCTCCAAAGCTTTGAATCTATCTCGCTCGCAAACCCCGAGCGGCACTGTGGCTCAGCCCAATTTACCTGACTTTTCCAAATGGGGATCATCAAAACGCGAAGCCATGAGCAATGTTCGTCGTAAGACAGCCGAGCATCTCTCCTCAGCCTGGAACATGATTCCTCATGTGACCCAATGCGAGAAAGTTAATATTACCGAGCTCGAGAAAATACGCAAAGCCGCCTCAACTGAAGCTCGAAAACTTTCAGTCACTTCTTATTTAATCAAGATCTTGGCTGTGGGCTTAAAGAAATTTCCACAATTTAATTCATCCGTTGATATGACGACTCATGAAGTCATCTATAAAGATTTCGTTAATATCGGTGTGGCCGTAGATACTGACCGCGGACTCTTAGTTCCAGTTCTTAAGAATGTGGATCGCTTAAGTGTGACTGAGATTTCTGATCAATTAACAGCTATTGCCGAAAAAGCTCGCAATCGCAAAACAAGCATTGAAGACTTACAAGGTGGAACCTTTACGATTTCTAATCTAGGCGGCATTGGCGGTAGTTTCTTTACCCCTATTGTCAACTGGCCGGAGGTTGCGATCTTAGGTGTTTCACGCGGGGTCATGGAACCCGTGTATGTGGATGGACAGTTTGTGCCCCGATTGATGCTTCCCCTATCTTTATCCTATGATCATCGCATTGTCGATGGTGCTGATGGGGCACGCTTTATTCGCTGGATTGCCCAAGCTCTTGAACAACCTGCTAGCGTGGAAGGATTACTCTAATGGCTAATCCAATTAAACTCGTTGTCATTGGCGCTGGTCCTGGTGGTTATGCTGCAGCTTTCTTAGCTGCTGATCTTGGCATGGATGTAACCATGATTGAAAAAGAACCTAATCCTGGCGGCATCTGCCTTTATCGTGGCTGCATTCCTTCTAAAGCCTATTTACATGTTGCTAAAATCATTTCAGAAGCCAAACATGCCAAGAATTTCGGCGTGGATTATGGCACTCCTAAAATGGATATCAATAAGCTGCGTGAATGGAAAAAAAGCATTGTTTCAAAACTGACCGGTGGTTTAGGCCAGTTAGCCAAGGCACGTAAGATTCGATATCTACAAGGTGAGGCTTTCTTCACCAGTTCCAATACAGTTAAATTTAGAAGAGCTGATGGCGTTGTCGAGGATGTTACCTTTGATAAAGCGATCTTGGCCACAGGTTCAAGACCAACCACTCTTCCCTTTGCACCCAAATCGCCTCATATCTGGGACTCAACAGCAGCCCTTGATATGGAAACAATTCCTGAATCACTTCTAGTCATTGGTGGTGGGTATATTGGCATGGAACTTGGAACCGTCTACCATGAACTTGGCAGCCGTGTTTCTGTGGTAGAAATGTTAGGCGGGCTCTTGCCTGGTGCTGATCCAGATTTAGCTGATGTGTTAAGTAAACGTGTCAAAGGTATGTTTGAAGCTATCATGCTTGAAACCAAGGTTTTAAAATTGGTAGAAACATCCAACGGCATTGCAGTAACTTTCTCTGACAAAGAAGGCAAAGAATTCACCAAAGAATATAACAAGGTTTTAATTTCTATTGGCCGTCGTCCCAATTATGAAAATCTTGGGTTAGACAATACACAGGTGGTTGTGACTCCACGTGGTTTTGTCGAAGTCAATGATCAACGACGTACTGATGATGAAAATATTTATGCGATTGGTGATGTTGCTGGCGATCCCATGTTAGCCCACAAGGCCTCTCATGAGGGACGAGTAGCTGTTGAAGCTATTGCTGGCCATAAGGTAGCTTTTGAACCCAAGGCCATTCCTGCTGTCGTATTTACCGACCCAGAGATTGCCTGGTGCGGTATTACCGAAGGCGAAGCAGCCAAGGCCGGTAAAGAAATCCGCGTTATCAAATTCCCCTGGGGCGCCTCAGGCCGGGCTCTGACTCTAGATCGGCAAGATGGTTTAACCAAGCTCATCATCGAGCCAGGAACTGACCGCATCTTAGGTGTTGGTATTGTTGGTGTTGGTGCTGGAGAAATGATCGCAGAAGGCGTATTGGCAATCGAAATGGGATCGGTAGCTAATGATCTTAAATTGACCATTCATCCTCATCCGACACTTTCTGAGACCATCATGGAAACGGCAGAAGGATTTTTTGGCCACAGTACCCATATCTATAAGCCAAAACGTTAACATCTTCCCTAATTATTATTGGTGATACAAATTAAGAGAGATCAGAAGATCTCTCTGTCGCTCCCATTTGATACGTGTCGACGTGCAAGTGTCGGCACGGTAATTCATCAAGAAATAACGAAAATGATAGTCTTGATTATTGTACATTAACATAAACTTAGACCAGTCTTCTTCGGTTTTAGCGGCATCAGCCTGGTCTTTCGTCCAATAGCTAAACATTCCTCTTGATTCCATTTGATAAGGCCCAAAGTAAATTTTAACAAAAGCCGCTAAGAATACGACTCCCGCTATAAACGCTACTATAAACAACGGTTTACACCATTCCCAACAACGGTACATAAAATAACCCGTTAAAAGACAAAGAAAAGGCCAGCCTCCATCAATACGCAAAGCATGTGGAATTTCAGAATTTGTCAAAGCTGCAGGAATAATTCCTAAGAAAATATTAGCTAATAAGAATGTTAGAAATAACCCATCCTTAGACCATGGGCTAGTTTTAGGTTTAAATATAAAGAAACCTAGGGTCACAACACAAACAACGAGCGCTCCAACATCTAGCCAACTCAGAATTCCAAAATGGCCTACCGAATGAACCAAGGAAGGGTCGCCTCTTAACAATAAGAAATCAGGAGTGAGATGCAGCCCATAATTTGTCCAGAATATCTCCCAAAGATCTTTAAAGCTATGTGTTTTGCCAATCCTGCTTAAGTACTCAGCAGAGGCAATGCTAATTTGATTAAAGCGCTGATGCACAGCTCCGCCTTGAAGAATTTGCATCACTAAAGGAATAAGCGGCAGGCAAAGCGAAGCAATAAACACGGCCCATAATGAAATAGAAGTTTTCATGGTCCTGAGAGAATAAAGTCCTAATGTCACAAGCATAATAGGAACTTGCAAACGCATAGCTGGATAGGTATACATCGAAGCACAAAATAATAAGGCGGCGATTCCCCAATGAAGATAATTTTGTCGATGGAAGAAGAAATACAGCCCCCAAATGGAAAAGGTTGGTGAGAACAACGATTCAATAGCCACCCGTGATGTTGGCCAAAGCCATGGAGAAATGCTAGCAGCAAAGGCCGCACACAAACCAAAAAAATGACCAAAAAACAAACGACCAAGAAAATAAATCCCTACAATTCCCAGTAAATGAACAATCACTCCATAATTACGCAAGCTCGGGACTGAAAACCCCTGAATCTTGCCCCACAAAGCTGCTGGATAAATATACGTGGCAGGCCTAGGAGAACCATACTTAGTCGTAAAAAAAAGCGGATAACGGTTATTCTGGGCGTCGACTCCTTCCTTGGCAATGCACTCAACAGTCACAGCCTGAGAAAGCTCATCAACATGATAACCATAAGGGATAGTATCTATTTTATAAAAATGCGCGGCTGCAGCGGCCAGCATGACTAATACCATCAAGGTTTGTACGGATATAAGAAGCCAATCTTTGATCATGTCTAATCTACTTTAGATTAAAAGTTTCTTTCAGATAGGATCGTTGGTCTTGGATATATCGTGCTGTCTGACCGAATGATTTTGTGACAGCCTTAAGAAGTTTTAATTTCTTAATCGATACAGTTCCTGTTTTTCGTGAAGAAAATTCAGCAGTTGTCTCAAAGGTACGGGCCTTGGTAAAACAAGCGACTCCAGCCAGAATGACATTTGGAGCAAAAGTGTCACTAGGAATGGAAGAATACACCGGCTTAAAAAAACTAGCACGCATTAATCTATAAGGACAATTCACATCTTTTAAATACCCCTTATAAAATAATTTTATAGTCCAATAGGAAACCTTGCTAATAATACGCCTAGGCCAAGGAGAAGCTCGATTGATACGGTTTCCCACTAAATAATCATACTGATCTCTATTCACCCAAAGTTTGGAAAACTCTTTCACACCCATTTCCTTATCCCCATCAATTTGAAATATCCAATCAAAACCTTGTTGGGCAGCCATTCGATACCCTTCTAAAATAGTCGGCCCATGCCCCTTATTGACCTTATCTAGAGCAATAATCTCAGGAAATCTTTGTGCATGTTCACGAATAATCGAAGGAGTATTATCTTTAGACCCATCATTGAAAGCGAATATGGAAAAAGAGATGTTCAGGCGACGCAATTCCAGAACCCAATTGGTCAAAACCTCCCCAATAGCTCCTTGTTCATTATAAACAGGTATGATGACTGCTAGTTTTTCCATGTTCTTGCCTTAATTTTCTCGTAAGTTTCTAATGCCATGCCAATTACCTGATCCATGTTAAGATACTTATATCCCCCTAAACGGCCACCAAAAACCACATTCTTACAGTTAGCCGTTTCCTGAACATATAAAGCATACTTCTCTCGATCTTGAATGGTATTGATAGGATAAAATGGATTCACATTTTTTCCAGCCAAATGAGAAAATTCTTTAAAAAGAACCGTCTTATTGGACTTCATCACACTTCTTTCCGGATGATAATGTTTAAATTCATGAATACGCGTAAAAGGAATCTGCTCTTCTGAATAATTCATCACTGATGTTCCTTGAAAATCTTCCAGATTTCTTACTTCCCGTTCAAAGCTCAGTGTACGCCATCCTAAAACTCCATATTTATAATCAAAGAATTTATCAATAGGACCGCTATATATTACTAAGGCATCTTTGGGCAATAAATCTCTCATTTGAAAATAATCCGTATTCAACAATACCTCGATATTGGGATTCTTTAATATCTTCTCAAAGGTAGCCCCATATCCATGTAGCGGTATTCCTTGATAAGGATCATCGAAATACCAATTATCAAAATTAAAATTAACCGGAAGACGATTAATAATGCTAGCTGGCAAGTCTTGCACATTCTTGCCCCACTGTTTGATCGTATAACCCTTGATGAAAGCTTCATACAGCGGTCGCCCAATCAAAGAAATTGCTTTTTCTTCTAAATTAGATGGATTGAGAATGTTTTCTTTTGTCGCTTCCTTAGTTAGAAATTCTTTAGCTTCAGACGGAGAAAGGTTGATCCCGTAGAAATCGTTAATAGTTTTCAAATTAATAGGCATGGCATAAATACGATTCTTATAAAGAGCCAGGACCTTATGACGATAATTATTAAATTCGGTAAATTGATTAATATATTTCCAGACCTTTAAACTCGACGTATGAAAGATATGGCTACCGTATTGATGAACTTCAATGCCTGTCTCTTTATCTACTTTAGAAAAACTATTTCCCCCGATATGATCGCGCTGCTCGAGAACTAGTACTTTTTCATTCAAATCATTGGCGATACGCTCAGCAATGACTGACCCAAAGAAACCTGAACCAACAATGACATATTTAACGCCTTGAAACTTCATTTCAAATCCTTACTTTTTTATGGAAGAACCGTGCCAATTTAAAATTTGAAAAATATTATAAAACATCCGAACACTATCTCTAACCAGATGTACCTTGCTACCTCCTACATGCGTCCAATGAACAGGAACTTCTTTAACCCTGTAATTCATTCTTTGGGCCAAATAAAGCAATTCCAAATCAAAACCAAAGCCTTCCAGATGCATCCGTGAGAATATATCCTTAGCAACAGGAGCTTTAAACATTTTAAATCCACATTGGGTATCTTTAATCCCTCTAATTAAAAAAGTAGATACAAAAAAATTAAAAACAGCTCCCATAAATTTCCGATAAAACCGGGCTTTGATATCCGCAGCTCCTTCTTCTAATGATCTGGATCCAATGACAATATCGTAGTTGCTCTCAAGCAAGGACAAATAACGACCTATTTCTTGAGGACCGGTTGAACCATCTGCATCCAGAAATAGAATAATCTCTCCTCGAGCTGCTAAGAACCCCTGTTTGACCGCATAGCCCTTGCCATGATTACGGTCTAAAGAAAGCACCTTGATATCAGAGAAATCTTTCTGAAAACTGTGAGCCACCTGTGCTGTATTATCTCGACTTCCATCATCAACGACTATAATCTCATAGGAATGCTTATCTTTCCCAGTGTAATCTAAAATCGTCTTTAGAAATATCGGTAGACGTAGCTCTTCATCTTTAGCTGGAATAATAATAGAAATATTCTTCATAATTAATGCGAAAGATTCTTAAAGAAATAATCTGTAAATCCTTTAGCCACAATCATATTGCCTGTTGGAGAATAATGATTGTTAATGAGCTCAGCAACATCGCACTTAGGGCAATACTGATCAAAAGCATCCATCACATCGAAATAATGATAACCTTGTTCTTTAAAATGATTCACAAATGCAGCGTACCTTTTACTTCGATGACTTCTTTGCCTATAAAAATCTTCTCTTTCGGGAAACATCAAAATAATAGGAACAGCACCAGCTTTCTTTACATCAGCCACAAAAGCATCAAAAGTCTTTGCTGTCACTTGAAAAGCCTCCGAATCAGGTCTATAAACCTCATTACGCAACATTCCCGTTGCTTGTTCTCGATAAATAGCGAATAAAACCTTAAATAACCTGACGGAGGGTAGAAAATCAAAAAATCCTCGATCATAAAAGCGGGTTTGATAAAAATAATCCATCTTACCCAATTCAGCAATTGTCGCTCTTGGATGCTCTACTAACTTCATAACATCTTCTTTTCTTTTAAAATAATTTTCTAAAAGTTTTAGCTGGCCACTGTCTAAATAATACCGTGGTTTACTCCAATACCACTCATAGGGCGTATAGAAATAACGAAAAGTATTCACCTGTCTATTGGCATCTTCGGCAATAAACCCAATTAAAACATAATCGGTTTCATATTTTTGACCTTCTTTTAAATAGCGTAAATGAGCTTGATCAAGCCCATATCCTGGGACACCAAAATTTAATACTTCAATATTACCTGAATCGTTAAGAAATTTTTCCCAGGTACTTTTATTCGAACATTCCTCTCCGTAGGTGAACGAATCGCCAAAAGCTACCATGCGGACAGTATTTTTAGGCTTCTTAAATGAATAAACCTTTTCATCCCGGATACCGTTTCTGATGATCTCCCAGGGAGTCTCTAAGTTAGCAAGGACATTCCATCCTAATTCGGCATCATAGACCTTCCTTGGAACAATACGATCCGATATTAAGTCCTTAATCACATCTTTTTTACTTAAAACATCTTGAACTAATTTCTCAGTTAAGGGACAGTACTTGATTTGTTTATAGCGGGCGAGCAATTGTTCTGCCACAAAGCAAGACCCCTCAAACAAGGCATATACCAAGACAATGATGGCTAAAATAAATATATTTTTCTTATTCTTCATAACGGATAGATCAAAGATTGCAGACTATCGAAGGATTTTTTAAACATCTCTATTAATAACCAATTTAATAACCTTACGGATATCTTCAAGTTCGAATGGCTTCTTCAAACAACCGTGGGCCCCTAAGCGCAGGGCTTCATCTTTCTGTTCTTGCACAGAATACCCGCTCATCATAACCACAGGCAAGTTGGGAGCAGCGGCTCTAATTTCCCTTAGAACTTCCACCCCATCTTTAAAAGGCATCACCATGTCTAAAAAAACAATATCGAATGCCTTATCTTTAACAAGGCCAATCACCAAGCCAGGATCTTGGACCACCGTAATTTGATGACCGTAAAAGCCAAGAGTAAAATCAAAAAAGTCTTGGATCACTTTCTTATCATCAACGACTAATATCTTAATTGGGTTAGCTGTTGTCATTGCTTCCTCCTGAAGTTTTATTCAAACAAGGCAAATAAATAGTAAAAATAGTCCCTTCACTATTGCTATCAACCGTTATCTTACCTCCATGTTCAATCACTAAATCATGGCAAAGGGCCAAACCCACTCCTGAACCCTTTTCTTTAGTCGAGAAAAACGGATCAAAAACTCTTACTTGTACATCGGGCGCCATACCTGGACCATTGTCTTTAAAACGAATCACCGCTTGTTGGTGGGGAGCATCCCACTGTGAGCTTATTTCTATGATCCTAACTTGTCCGGCTGGTTGTCCGGATAAAGCTTCCATAGCATTCACGGTTAAATTCATAAAAACTTGCTGTAAATGGATCGAATCAGCAAACACTTGAGGAATATTAGTATCTAATTGTAAATCCCAACCAATCCTACGAATACGCAGTTCATCACTTAATAGATTAAGAGCTTTTGAAAGCACAGTGTTTACATCCACCGCATCTTTTTGGATTTTACGATGGCGTACCAATTCCATTAAATTTTCTAACATGTCACGAATATAGGTGGATTGTTCATCCATCACCATGACAGGCTTATAAAACATATCCTCAGGCTTCATTTCTTTTTTCATAAAACGGACAAAACCATGAATCGCTGTAATGGGTTGACTCAGTTGATGCAAAATACCTGCGCTTAAGGAGGCTAGGGCAGAGGTTTTCCCACTTTCCATGAGTCTGATTTGAGCTGCTTTAAGTTCTTTGATGGTTGCTTCTAATTTTTGGGTTTTTTGAAGAATTTCACGTTTCAGTCGCTTATTTTCATTGGTGAGGCGCAAGATAATAAAAACGAAAATAGTAATCAGGCAGAAATAAAGGAGCATAATTTTTATTCTAGGTTAATATCCTTAAAAAGTAAACCGTCTCCTTCTTGGAAATGATGTTTTAAAGCATACCCGCTAGGAAGCTCCAAAACATAACGCGCATTAGTTTTAGAGGCGTAGACTTCACAAGGTTCTTTGACGCAAGGAGGTCGCGAAGGAGCAATAGTAACAATACGTCTACTAGAATCGATCCACACCATATCAATGGCAAATTTCATGTCTTTCATCCAGAAACTTAAGATAGCATCATTCCGAAAAACAAACAGCATCCCACGCTTATCAGCCAATCCTTCTCTTCCCTGTAAGCCACGTCTCATATCCTTTTCTTCAGTAACAACTTCCACCTGAACACAGTCATTCTTTAAACATACAGCAGCAGCCCATACTTGCTGAGATATTGATATAACAATCACGCTAATAATTACAAGGATACGTGTCATCGACTCTCACCCGTTAAATTTAAATAACTGCGGAACTGATTTTGGCCACCTACTTGTTCATCAACCTTGGCTATACGAAGAGGAATATACGGATGACTGCGCCAATAACTCATTGGACGTGGTGGCTGTTTATTCTGATAATCCAGCAATTTACCTAGCATCTTTCTCATCTGACTCGGATCGTATCCAGCGAGTGTCATATATTTAAGACCTAATTTATCAGCTTGAAATTCATCTTCTCTGGAATTTTGAAAGAATAGAGATGAAGCCGTTAAACTAACCCCCGCAGCCAGCGCTCCCTGGCGCGAAGCAACCGCAGCAACTTCTAAGACCGAAGCCCCGTAGGCCCCTTGCAAACGCTTAAGTGCATGTTTAGCTACAATATGGGCCACCTCATGACCTATAACACCTGCCAATTGATCATCATTATCAATCTTATCAATTAATCCTTTATAAATATAAACATACCCACCAGGCAAACTAAAAGCATTCATCACATCATCATCAACAACCCGAATAGTATATACCAACTCTTGGCGGTCACAGACATCCACAATTTTCTTAAGGATCTTCTGCACCCTTTCATTCACATCAACCTCGGTATCGATCTTCATGGTCTTTTCAACCGAAAGGGCTACCGAAGCACCCAGGCTTTTTTCTTTCTCATCACCAATCAATAAAGTTTCTTGTCGGCCAAGGGCTGAATTATATTCCGTTGAACAACCTAAAAGACTTAAAGACAATAAACTATAGATTACAAAACCATAAAATTTCATAAGACCTTCACACGTAACTTTTCTAACATCCGAGTTACTTTGGCTAAGGGAAGACCCACCACATTAAAATAACAACCTTCGATACGATGGATAAATAATGCTCCTCGGCCTTCGATATCAAAACCTCCTGCTTTATCCAATGGCGATACCAGCTGATGATATCGATCAATGGCTTGCGAACTTAACGGGGTCATAAAAACCTTGGTCTTTTCATAATCCACTAGCATATTGCCTGTTCGAGTTTCAATCACCGCTATACCTGAATACACCCAGTGTGGTTTATCCATCAGTTCTTGCAAATTCTTCTTAGCTTCGCGAAGGTCTTTGGGCTTAAGAATTAATCTTTTTTTATGAGAATACACAACCGTGTCACACCCTATCACAATCGAAGCTTGCTTGGTCTTCACGCGAGTAGCGACCTCCTTGGCCTTAAGTACCGCATTGTGCTTAACCAAATGGACAATATCTTTAAGGATTTTGTCTTCTTCTTTGGCCTTGCTGGGAATAATTGTAAAAGGGAGACCTAAGATTTTAATAAGCTTGGCTCGCTGAGGGGATGCAGAAGCTAAAATGAGTCGAGTCATGAGAGAAACTGATCAATGGTAAATATCGATTGTAAAGGCACATTATATTTAGCAAGGGCCTCACGGGCTCCCTCACCTCGATCAATGATACAAATGGCTTTTTTAATTTTGACGTTCATCTTTTGAAGAACTTCGATAGATTCGACAAAGGCTTTTCCTGTGGTAGCCACATCATCAATAATGACTACTGAACAACCTTCTTTTAAAGCAGGACCTTCGACTTGTTGATTCTTACCATGGGCCTTAGGAGTCTTACGGATGATAAATGTTGGGACAGGTTTCTTGGCCTGATAGCTTAAAGAGGCGACTGCTCCAACCATAGGATCGGCTCCAAGCGTCGGACCTCCGATGGCATCAATGGCATCATTCTTAACCATATCTAATATAACGCGGCCCGTTAAATATGCTCCTGGAGCACTTAAAGTGACCAATCGAGCATCCAAATAAAAACTGCTTTCCTTACCAGAAGAAAGAATAAACTTCCCCTTAAAAAAAGCTTCTTTCTTTAAAATTTGCAAAAGTTCGGCCTTATCTTGTTCTACAGTATTGGTGTTCATACGATTCTTTCTTTTGGAAAATTTGTTAATAACGATCAAATTGAGGGATATCCAAATTGCGGCTATGGATTTCCAATAAAAGTGCCAGGCGATACTTTAATACAGCTTTATAATCCTCTAAATCCTTACCTACAAATCCAAAATGATTAAAGAAATCTTTGCGCACCTGGGCTTCCACCAAGGTGTCCATATAAACGCTGGTCAATTTTTCATCAGTAAGATTATCAATGTCTTTCTTTTCTAAGATAACAAAATTTGAGGTATAGGCAGCCCACGCCCCAGTTAAAGGTGCTATTAAGAGAACAGCAGAAAGAATTACGGATTTCAACATATTCCTCCTCTGGATAAAATTTAATAGAGTGATTTATTATATGGTATGATATTGCATGCTTCAAGATTTATTGCAAGGCTTTAAAGAACTCGTCTTCCCAGACAATTGTTTTTTATGTAAAAAATACACGCACAATTGTAATCAACACTACCTCTGCTCTGATTGCCTGTCTTCGATTGAACTTAATACCCCTCCATTTTGCCTTAAATGTTCCAGACATTTGACCATATTCAATGACCAGGGATTTTGTCCGACCTGTTTAAAAAATCACTATTCTTTTGATGCTGCTTGGTCCGCCTGTATTTACGAAAAACCCCTGGCGGATTTGATCTACGCCTTCAAATACCACGGTAAAACTTATTTTAGAAAGACCTTTGGCGAGCTCATGATCAATTTTATCGATAGCTACCAAATTCCTATTCAGAATTTTGATATGGTTCTTCCGATCCCCTTGCATGCAGTCCGATTTCGAGAGCGCGGATTTAACCAAGCCCAATTATTAAGTCAAATATTATCTGATCATTATGGACTTACGCACCAAATAGACATCCTTAAACGTTGTAAATTGACGGCCAGTCAAACCATGCTGGAAGCAAAACAACGCTGGACAAACGTAAATGACGCTTTTAAAATAAACGAT
This sequence comes from uncultured Planctomycetales bacterium, assembly GCA_964583975.1. GTDB lineage: Bacteria > Omnitrophota > Gorgyraeia > Zapsychrales > Fredricksoniimonadaceae > JACQCF01. Next base: position 41,488 of record CAZOXU010000012.1, on the reverse strand, counting down.
TCATTAAAGATCGCCGACAAAAACATATTAATCGTCGATGATTTATTAACAACAGCAGCAACCGCTGATGCAGCCTCTAAGGCACTCAAAGGTGCCGGAGCAGCCTATGTTGGAATATTAACCTTAGCCATTACCCCATGAGAATTCTTCGAAACTATATTCTTAATGAATGCATCCTCCCTTTTAGTATCGCCATTAGCGTACTGACTTCAGTATTTCTCTTAGGATATTTACCGCAACTAGCTAATAAAGTCATTAACAAAGGGGTTTCGCTAACAGCTATTAGCAAAATCTTTCTTTATTACATTCCCATTCTTTTGGGCTATACGCTTCCGATTGCCTGTTTGGTCACGGTTGTTTTAACATTTGGTAGGCTTTCAGCAGAAAATGAAATCTTGGCTATGCGAGCCAGTGGGGTTTATCTACGCAGGCTATTAACCCCTCTGTTTGTAGTTGGCATAACCTTAAGTCTTTTGGTCCATATCCTCAACGATCGTGTTATTCCAAATGCCTATGATGCCCAAACACGCATTTTACAAGAAACGGGAGCGCAAAACCCTACCGCACTTTTAGAACCAGGGACCTTTATCAATGCTTTTGATAAATATATTGTCTTTATTTACCGTATCGAAAATGATCACCTGTATGGGGTAAGGATTTATCAACCCCAAGCCAACAAAACAACACGTACCATCATTGCTCAAGAAGGTGAATTTGTAAAAGTCCCGGGGCAAGACCAGATTAAACTCAAACTTATCAACGGCACTTCGGATGAACCTGATCTAAAGAACCCTAATAATTTTTATAAACTTAATTTCAACACATCTTTTATCACCATGGACATGTCCAAGAAACAAACCAAGGCCGAAAAAAAGCCTAAGGCCATGACCCTCAAAGAACTGAAAGAGAAAACTGAAGAATATAAAAAGCTTTCTATTGATGCTTCTCCTTTAATCACCGAATACCATCGACGTCTAGCCTGGTCGCTTACTCCCTTGATGTTTATTCTCTTAGGATTTCCTTTTGCCGTCATCACCCATAAAAGAGCCAAATCAGCTAATATTCTTTTTGCCGTGCTTTTTGCAGCCCCTTACTATATTGTTTCTTTGGCTTGTCAGGGCTTAGCCACTCAACATGTATTTGATCCAGCTTTAACCATGTGGATTCCTGATATTATTGGAGGCATTGTTGTTGTTATTTTGAACTGGAAATTATGCGTATCATAGACCGTTATATCCTTAAATCGATTGTCACCATTTTTCTTGGCATGGTCATCACCTTTGCCTTTTTATTTATCCTTATCGACGTGTTTGGCAATCTGCAAGATTTTATAGAAAAAAATGTGCCGTGGCAGACAGTTGTGCAATATTACCTTACTTTTTTACCCATGATTATTGTTAACACCTCTACCATGGCCTGCTTGATGGCTGTTTTGTTTACCTACAGTAATCTCAGTACCCATAATGAAATTGTGGCCATCCGAACCAGTGGGATGAATTTTTGGCAAGTCACCAGACCTGCTCTTATCTTTACTCTCTTAATTTGCGCTACGGTATTACTAGTCAATGAATGTTTTGTACCGCAATCTTCCTTGATCAATCAAGAGATCCGAGAGGCCAAAATCAAGGTCACTGTTTCTGAAAAAGATCGCGGTCTACCTCTGATCAAAAACTTCACTTTGTATGGCCTTAAAAATCGTTTGTTTTTTGTGGATACCTTTGATCCCAATACTGGAACATTGACAGGAATTTCTATCATTGGTCATGATAAGAACCAGAATCTCATAGAAAAAATCGTAGCTTTAAAGGGTACGTGGACAGGCTTAGCTTGGAAATTTTATAATTGCCAAATTACTTCTTATAACACAGCCCTACCTAATGTGCCTGGAGAAATCAAAGTTTATTCAGAGAAATTGATGGATATTAAAGAAACGCCCAAAGATTTCTTGAGGCAACGTTTGGATGTATCTTCAATGAATATTAGACAACTGTATGACTATATCAGCCGGTTTTCAGGAAGCGGTGCTGTTAAAACGCTTAACAATCTTCAAGTAGATTTCTTTGCCAAGATCGCCATGCCTCTAAGACCCATTGTGATTGTTTTAGCTGGCCTGCCTTTTGTTCTGACAGGTGCGAGTAAAAGAAAAGCAGCTACCTTTACTTCCATTGGAATCGCACTAGCCATCGGATTTTTATATTACGTTTTAGATGCGGTGGGTCTTGCTTTAGGTAAAGGCGGCGGTCTTCCCCCCTGGAGTTCTGCCTTCGTAGCTCCAGCAATCTTTTTGATTATTGGTCTAACAGCCATCAAGTTTAAATTCTAATAGCCATCATTAAGTACATCTATGTGCAATGCAGGTTTCCCCAGGGTTACATGCGCTGCCACAAGCTGAACAATTATTCTCATCCGTTTCTAAATCATAACAATAACCTGAACAACAGGTATACCCACTCGTACATCCACCACACGAATCATTGGGATATCCATACTTACCATAAGGGCTATTGGTTCCTACCGGAACAGGTTTAGTAGGTGGCGCAGGTACTGAAGCAGGATTCGTCGGAGGCGGCGCTGCTTCAGATTTTACAGTGAATGTTACTAAGAAAATTCCCATCAAGATTATGGCTATGACATGTCTCATAAAAATCTCCTAGTAAGTAACTACCCCCGTATTTGAAATGGATAAGGGTTGATTTTGTCCCGTTAGTCCAACTGACCATACTATATAGTATTTCTTATTGGACGAACACATATAATTGTATTCTGTTGTTGAAGTAGCTCCAAAAGGATCATAAAGGATTGAATTAATGATATTAGGAAGAGCCGATAATAAATAGGTACTCTGTAATGTAGTGGTAGTTGGTGGAAAAACATGAGAGGAATCAAAAGTCCTATAGGATTCAAGAGCAGATATGATAGTTTGGATATCTTTTTGAGCTTTTAAAAGATTGGCATTTTGACGCATCCCCACCATCTTAGGAATGGAAATACCAATAATGACCCCTAAAACAGAAATAACGACCAACAATTCTAGAATTGTAAAAGCCTTATTTGAAATCTTCATATTAAATATAAATTCGTGGCAGGCGACTACCTAGGGAGCAAACTATCTCATAACTGATCGTATCTGCCCAATGTGCAAGTTCATCACAGGCGATAAATTGGTCCTTTTGACGACCAACAAGAACAGCTTCTTCCCCAATATGAGGCAATTGCCCTGAAAAAGCTACAGCAGAAATATCTACAATGATCTGATCCATAGTCACTCGACCTACTACTGGGCATCGAACCCCATGAATTAATACAAAAGCCTTATTTGATAACGAACGCAAATAACCATTACTATATCCTATAGGTAAAACCGCAATAGTTATGTCTTCTTGTGCTTTAAAAGTATGTCCATAACTAATCCCCTGCCCTTTTTTAATGGTCTTAACATAAATGATCCTGCTTTTAACGCTCATAGCGGCTTTAAGATGAATCTTGGTTTTCAATTCTTCATGCGGATACAAACCATACAATTTTAGACCAGGACGAGCCAGGTTAAATAATTCACTTTTATAATCACCTAACCCCATACTATTGGCGGAATGAACATAGGTAAAGGTTATAAAATTATTCTCTAGGGCATAAACAATATCTCGAAATCTTCGCATCTGAGCAAAAGTAAAATCACGATCAGACTCAGCCAGAGGAAAATGTGTATAGACACCTTCAAGTTTCAAAAACTTAAACTTACTTCGTAGTTGAGCGACAAATTCAACAGCATCTTCTTCAGCAACACCTAAACGGCCCATCCCTGTATCAATCTTGATATGAACAGGAATTTCTTGGTTTAAGGCCTTACCAAAATCATCAAGTCTATTCGCTATTTTTAAATTACAAACCGTAGGTGTCAGTTGTCCTGTCACAATAGCATTAGTGTCTTCAGCTAACGTGCTTTCGAAGATCAAAATTTTCTGCTTAAATCCTGCTTCTCTTAACACCAAACCTTCCTGCACATTAGAAACACCAAAGAACTTACAGCCTAAATCCGACAATCTTTGAGCAATAGGAATCATTCCATGCCCATAAGCATCAGCCTTAATGACCGGCATAATACCCGCGTTATGCGACATGTTGGATGCTGCAAGCTTAACAAGCTCTTTCCAATTATGTTCAACAGCTTTTAAATCAATTTCAACCCAAGTTAAAGGTTTAATTGCTGTTTCTTGGTTTTGTTGTATGACTGTACTCATTTTTTAGTTACCTGACAATCTTGTGGGTATAAATAAATTGGCGTTAATTTCTCTGGATCATCATACGAATCGTTCTTCAGTCTACTGAACGCTAGTTTAGCTAATTGTCGGGATTGTGGAAACCAAAATTTCGGCAAAGTAAATATAGCTCGACAAGACGATTGCGTTTTGGCATTATGCTCACGATAAGCTTTTTGGATGCGGTCCTTATATAACTCTAAGCCGTCACCTACAAATAATGTCGTCCCCTGAACCTTCTCAAGAACATCATCAATCGTTGTTAACAAATATTCTGTTTTAGGTTTTAACATCGTATCAAAAATAGCTGCATAAACCTTGCCTCTTCTAGCATCCACAATAACGCAAATTTCATCTGCCTGCGTTTTTGTCACCGCACTTGCAATTACATCCAAACTTCCTATACCAACCACCTTCTTATTAAGAGCAAAAGCAAAGGCTTTGATCGTTGAAATCCCTACGCGCAGGCTCGTAAAAGATCCTGGACCTAAACCAACAGCAATTGCATCTATCTTTTTTAAACTTAAATCGCAGGAAACCAGCAGCTTATCGATTGCCTTCGTCATCGATGATTCAAGAATACGTTCGGTGGTTATATTGCGAAAACGTAAAACCTTCGCGTCATTGCTAAGCGCTAACGAGAAGTTTTTGGTTGAAGTTTCGAGGGAGAGAATATACATATCTGTCTTTGGTTTTCACCTTTATGTTTAAATTCTATTGCATAAGCCTCAGGCATAGCGATTCCTAAACGTTCAGGCCATTCAATGATCGCTAAACCATCGGCTTGTAAATATTCATCAATATTGAGCGATTGTATTTCTTGAGGCTTTTCCAAACGGTACAAATCAAAATGATAGATAGGAAATTTACCTTTATAAACATTCATGAGTACAAAGGTCGGACTATTAACATCCTTAGGCTTGGCTTTCAGACCTTTAGCCAGACCTTTCACAAAGGTTGTCTTGCCAGAACCCAAATCACCTTTAAGCAGTAGAACATCTCCCTGCTTTAGATTCTTACTCAAATCAACAGCAACCTGGATGGTTTCTTGAGGATTTTGGGTTATAAATTCTTTATGCATTAAAATCCTAATAATTTTCCGATTTGATAAACAGCTAATGAACACAAATAAGCAAGTCCAGTCATATAAACAAGCTGAAATAAAGGCCACTGCCACGAGTTTGTCTCACGAAATACAACTGCAACCGTACTCAAACATTGCATAGCAAATACATAAAAGATCATCAGGCTTAAACACACCAGGGGTGTAAATAAAGGTGCGCCATCAGGCCAGCTAGCTTTTTGAAATGATTCGCGAAGAGTATCTTCGGGGGCTTCTTTATCCAAATTAAAAATAATACTCATGGTTGAAACAAATACTTCACGAGCGGCAAAAGAACCAATCAGTCCAATACCAATACGCCAATCAAAGCCCAAAGGTTTGATAACAGTTTCCAAGGCACTTCCAGCCTGACCAGCATAACTTGATTTTAATGCTTCACCCGCACTAAGATCAGGATGCTTCGGATAGGTCATCAAAGCCCAAAGAACAATCGAAATAGCTACGATCACCGTCCCTGCTCGCTTTAAGAAAAGTCCACTACGTTCCCACATTTGGATAGCTACCGCTTTAAATGATGGCATTCGATAAGGCGGGAGTTCCATAATAAATACTGGCTTTTGTGAACGTAAAAGTGTCTTCTTAAAAAACCAAGCCATCACACATGCCCCTATTATACCCACAACATACATCAAAAGCATGATCCCTGCTTTTTGTAAACTGCTAGAAACAGGCAACAATACCGCAATCAAAATCGTATAAACCGGAAGTCTTGCCGAACAGCTCATTAAAGGGGCCACTAAAATCGTAACCAATCTATCTTTAGGGTTTTCAATTGTGCGGGCCGACATAATTCCTGGAATAGCACAGGCAAAAGAACTTAACAGAGGAATAAATGATTTACCATGAAGACCAATTTTATTCATCACACGATCCATAATAAAAGCAGCTCGGGCCATATAACCGGTGTCTTGCATCAAACCGATAAAAAAATACAAAATCAAAATTTGCGGCAAGAAAACAACCACTCCTCCTACCCCAGCAATGACACCATCAATTAAAAGATCTTTTAAATCACCAGCAGGCAGTTTTGCAGAAAGGAATTGTCCCAGAGCATTAAATCCAGCATTGATCCAATCCATTGGATAATTAGCAATGGTAAAGATCATATAAAACATCAATGACATGATGGAAAAGAAAATAATCCAACCAAATAATTTATGAGTCAGTACGGCATCTAAGCGTTCTGTTAAATCCGAACCAATTTTAGTTTTATCTCGGACACAATCTTTAATGACAAACTTGATCCAATCGTATCTGGCTTCAATAGCTGCTGTCTTAGCGCGTAATCCTTTGGTCTGTAGACGCTTTTGGATCGCGTTAATTTGAGAATTAAATTCTTGTTTATAAAAACGTTCAATAGAGTTTGTTTTTTCTTCATTCTTAAGGTTGGGCCAGGCTGATAAGTACACCAAGGCTTCGGCAAAAGCTTCATGAGGCCCCATATTTTCGTGAGAGATTAAAAGTCTCACCAAATGTTCTACCTCTTCTTCCAGATCAGGAGCCATACGCCATGAACGCTGATAATCAGCCTCTACACCTGTAGCAATTAAATCCTTAATCTCTTCGATTCCCTTATTTTGATTAGCAATTGTAGGAACAACAGGGACACCTAGTTTGTTTGATAATTTCTCGATATCAATCGTACGCCCCTTGGCTTCAAGTTCATCAACCATGTTTAATGCAATAATCATAGGCAAACCTAAATCCTGAATTTGGCTCACCAAATACAAATTGCGTTCAAGATTACCGGCATCGACAACACAAATAACAATATCTGGTTTTGGCGTATCAGGTGTGCGACCTAAGAGGACATCGCGAGCCACCTGCTCATCAGGAGAACGTACAGCTAAACTATAGGTCCCAGGTAAATCAATGACATTGACCACCCTGTCTTTAGCTAAAACCAAGGTGCCCATTTTCTTTTCAACAGTCACACCAGGATAATTACCCACCTTCTGACGAAGTTTAGTGAAAGCATTAAAGAGTGTGGTTTTGCCAGAATTGGGATTACCTGCCAAGGCAATCGTTTTAATAGTTTTTTCCTGGGGAGAAATGGATTGTTCGGACATAGAGATTACGAGGAAATTTTAACCTTGATCTGGTCAGCTTCTTGTTTGCGCAATGAAAGAAGATATCCACGGACTTTAATTTCAATAGGGTCACCCAACGGTGCATAGCGAATGATTTCAACTTCTTCACCGGTGGTCAAACCCATCTCCTGAATACGTTCACTATCTTCACTATCAATAACAAAATCTTGAATAATGCCTTTTTGCCCCGCAGATAATTGACTTAAGAATCTTGATCGCTCTTCCATAGATTGATGACCTTTCAACTGACAAATATCTTTGACGATAATATTCTTAGCTAAATCACGACTGATAGCCACCTTACTGTCACAAACCTTACAAATCAACGACCCGCTATCAGCTAATTTTTCTACTTGAGCTGTTTCACAAAATCCCATTTCTCTTAAACGCTGACAAGCAGCCTCTTCACCATGAAGACATTCAATACGCAAGGTAGATCCTACGGAAGCCTCAGAAAGATTAATTGATGAAGCCTCACAAAGACACTCATCGGTCTTTAATTTAAATATGTTTTTAAACCAACGATGGGGCATATTAATCCTTGCCGCAGCCAGAACAAGACCCACGCTTCTTGGCACGCAGCGATTTCAAAGCTAAAGAAATCAAATAGCTGACACTGACTACAATAATCAAGATGGTGATGAGTTTTTGCATAAACAAAAATGTCCACACCTTGAAAATGTGAACTCTCCTAAAAACGCTTTAAATCAGTCTTTAAACAACTTAATTATACTGCTGCTGCAATTTGAAGTAAATGTCTTTTTAACTACCTAGATTCTCGTAAATCAAATTTTATAGGCACTCTAACTGTGGATTCAACCGTTAAATCTCCAAGCCTGGCTGCCTGAAACTGCCATTTTTGAACGGCCTTCAAAGCAGCATCATCTAACGTTTTATGTCCTGAACTTTGTTCAATCTCGACCTTAGTTGGAAAACCATGTTTATCGACCAAAACCTGCAATAATACCGTTCCTTCATATCCCCTTCGGCGTGCAGATTCAGGATAAGCAGGTGGAGGATTTTTCAAATAGTCAGGTTTAGCTTCCGAAATAGCCCCCCCGTTAGATTGAGCCGTTACTTGATCCTTACCTTCGGTTTTTACAGAAGCTTCTTGTTTAATCACTGGTTTGACGATTGCTTCTTGAACCACATCAGCTTTTTCCTGCACAGGGGTCGTATCAACCGGGGCCTGCGGAGTCACCTCAGCCGATTCAGCGACCAAGCTAACCTCAATACTGCCAAATCCCTTATCAATGCCAAACTGTGGAGGCTTAATAAAAGAAATCCCAACAACCACAAAAATTAAAGCATGCAAGATAACCGCAATAGTGAAACTTAAAGACTTATCCTTTTTAGGGATATTGATATCCACATAAGCGATGCCTTTATGTTTTAAATTAATTGGATCCATAAGCGCATTCATATTATTTCCTGGCCTTGGTACGAACAGCAACCTTGCTAATGCCTAATTGTCTGACTTCATCTAAAATATTAATTGCCTTACCAAAATGAGCTTTCTCATCACCGTTGATGAGGATCTTTAAATCAGCCTCAGAAGCTTTTAATCGTTTTAATTGGGCACTCATCTGTTCAAAAGAAACTTTCTCTTTATCTAGATAAATATCTCCCTGCTCATTGACTGAAATTGTCACAATTTTCTCAATCTCCTGCTTGGTGCTGGTGGCTGCGGTAGGTAAGTTCACCGAAATACCCTGATTCTTGACCATCGATAAAGAAACCATGACAAAAGTGGCCAAAAGAAAGAACACAATATCAATCAATGGGATAATTTCTATACGCACACGGCGTCTAACAACCGGCGAAGGTATTTTCATATTTTATTAGTCAACTTTACAATTAACAATTCGAGATAGGTTGATGCGTTTTCAATTTCCCGACGAGCATCTTCCAAACGACTATTAAGATAATTGAAAGGAATTAAGGCAATAATGGCGATTAACAAACCAAAAGCAGTTGCAATCAAGGCTTCTGAAATGCCACCCGTGATGACAGTTGGCGCTTCTAAATCTTTATTCCCCAATAATCCGAAAGCTCGGATCATACCTGTCACGGTTCCAAGTAACCCTAATAACGGCGCTAAGGTAATGATTGTATCCAAGGTAGAAAGCCCTTGGCTAAAACGTTTTAATTCATGATTAGCCGCTAACAACAACGCATTAGAAAATGATTGTTGTCGATGGGTCAGGCCATAAATGAGTGTTCGAGCCACAAAATCTTCAGTTTTATGGCCACATTTAACAGCAGCCTCCACATCTCCTCGCTCGACATATCCTAAAATTTCTTCAACAATTTGCGGACGTCGACGTTTACGTTCTTTGATAATAAAAATAATGCGCTCAACAACTACTGTTAAAGCAATTACCGAGGTCAAAAGCAGTGGCCACATGATTGGGCCACCTTTATGAAAAATCGTAAACATACAACTCCTTTTATTAGGTTCGCTTAATCTTAAAAAATCTATTCCATGACATGGCAAATCCTGTCCATATCAACAGAACTGCTGCTAAGCAGGCAAAAAAAGCAAAAATTTGGCCTATAAATCCTACGGCTTCTCCGGTATGTAAATAACGAATAAAGGTCCTCAATTTTCGTCCTGTATTTTGTTCAGCATACGACTGACTCTTAATGATCTCACCGGTTGCGCTATCGATCGTTAATTGAGAACGCACCATAGGACCATTTTCCTCAATCATGATATTTAAAGTATTTCCTTTTGATTTCCCTTTTTCTTGCATGGCGGCAGGCGGCTCATTACCTGTGATCCGTTAAACTAAATTATTAGCCCAGGAATATGACATCACAATTCCTGTTAAAGTAATAATAATTAAGAATGGTGCAAACCAAAATCCAATGACATTATGCCAATTCCAATCACGGGCTTTGCCGCGCGCTTGAGAAAGAAACTTCAGAGTTTTACGCGGCCACCATAAATAGACACCCGTACAAATCATAAAAAAGAAAGCAACGTTGCATGCCTCTTTAATAGTATGGCCAATAACTTTAAGATCTCCCTTCATAGCCAACCAGCGATGCCACGATTCAACTTCTTCAAGGAATTCTCTGGTTTGTGAGCCATGACCTAAAATATCACCTGTATAAGGATTAATAAAAATTATCCCATCGCCCCCAAGATTAGCCATTACAGCCTTTTGAGGATCTAAGGTAACTAATATATTTCTGATTTTAGCGTCTGGGTAAGATTGGCGAATTTTATCAGCTAGAGTTTTATAATCTAACGGCTGTTGACCGTTAAAAGCAACTCTGTTGACCTTCGCTTCTGTAAAATCAAGGATTTGTGGCCTGAAAGCCAACAGAGCTCCAGTGACTGACATCATTAAAACTACAACCCCTACAATAATTCCAACAACCAAATGGGCCCAAAATATATTATTACGTAATTTCATTACATTTCTGCCCATTGTCTAAGAAGATTATGGTAGACACCTGTTAATTGCACACCATATGGACTATTATTATGATCTCGATGAATTCCTTGAATAGCAGTATCTAAATCAAATAGCAAGGTACGTTGACCATCATCTCGAATCATGCTTTGCATCCAAAAAAACGAACACATGCGCACTCCTCTAGTGACAGGTTTAACATGATGCAAGCTAGTAGCAGGATAAAGCACAAGATGCCCAGGAGGTAATTTAACGCTCTTGATACCATAGGCATCTTCCACGCACAATTCTCCTCCATCATATTCTTCTGGGGCGGTAAAAAATAGGGTCGCCGAAAGGTCTGTACGAATGCGATGCCCAGTTCCTGCAATTTGACGAATGGCTGTATCTACATGTGTACCAAAAAACTGTCCGCCAGAATAACGGTTAAACATGGGAGGAAATACCTTTAAAGGTAATGCAGCTGAAATAAATAGTGGGCTTCTACTTAAGCCCACTAAAATCATTTCTCCTACTTTCTGGGCAGCAGGATGACCTTCAGGAATTTGCATATTATCCTTGGTTTTAGCTGCTTGATGGCCTGCGGTGACCTTGCCATCTACCCACTCTGCTTCATCTAATATTTTTCTAGCCTCAGCAACTTGTTGGGCTGTTAATACATCAGGGATTGTTAATAACATTTAAGACTCCTTTAGAATTTAAATTTGCTACTAAGTGTTACCGTACGACCTTCACCTGGCACAACATGCGATGGATGAATTTGATCGTAATACACTTTGTTAGCTAGGTTATAAAAATTCATCTGAAAGTCTACGTTTTTATTAAAATGATACGTCACCGCAGAATTAAACAGCCAATACGAAGGCAGTTGTTTTAGCACACCATTAGCCGCATACGGTGCTGTTGAACTTGCCGTTCGGCTATCGACAAAATTGGTCCCTGCTCCCACTTGAAACTTATTCAAGTTGCCAGGCAAATCATAAGTAGACCAAAGCGTAAAAATATTCTCTGGAACATTAGCTAATTGGCTACCCACTGCCGATGGGAAAAAGTTAGATTTAGCTAATCTACTTTTCATAAAGGTATAACCAGAATAAACTTGCCACGGATCTGTTAAATGACCAACAAATTCAAGTTCTAAACCTTGAACATTTTGCTGACCTGCTAAAACGTTCTCTAAAGTATTATTAGGATCCGTCTCACGAGCGTTTTTCTTGACGGTTTCATAGATAGCGCCTCGCACAGACATCTTTTTGTTAAAAAGATCCCACTTGGAGCCTAATTCATAGGTTTCATTTTCTTCCGGAGCAATATTAGCTGTTGCGACACTCAAAGCTAAGGATTCTGCGGACGGATTAAAGGAAGTTCCATAATCGAAATAGATGCTTCCATTGTCTACAGGCTTATAAATCAGCGCACCCCGCCAACTAGTCATCTTATCTGTTCGACTAAATGCCGTAGCAGGAGCTATGGATTGTTTGTAACGAGAATTGAATCGATCCCAACGAAGACCACCCTGAACTTCCCAATGCTCATTTAATTTCAGAGTATCTACGGTATAAAATGCAAGAGTATCTCCCGTTGTATACACTTTGGAAGTTTGAGTTCGGGTACCTGAAAAAGGTTGATCATAATTAGGCGTTATCAAACTCGTGGTAGGAACGCCAGCCCAGGTATAACGATTAGGCTCAGAAGTCTCACGCCCACTTTCCACACCAGTCACCAAGGTATGGTCGATAAATCCTGTTTTAAACTTACTCGTCAGATCAAGCTGATTTTGTAGGAAGGTTTCAGCACTATCTCCAGAAAGCTGATTACGATTAACAATCATAGATTCAAAAGCTGCATTCGGGTTAGTGATTTGAGGTTCGGTGATCCTAAAATGACGTGTGTAATGTCCAAAACGAACCTGATCACGTAGTGTAAAATCATCACTAAAATCATGCTCCGCTTTCACGGTTACTATATCAGCATTTGTTTTTAAATAATTATCGCCTTTAAAACCGTAGTAATTCTCTCTGCGCACATGAGCAGGCGCATCATTGAGCCAAGGAAGACCATAATCAGGAGTATCATTTTGCTCTTCATGCAAATAGCTAAAAGTAGCCCTGTTTTCAGTACCCATACCTAAAGAAAGGGCTGCTGCAACACCGGAATGATTATTCTCAGCAACATCACGATTAGAAACATTGGAGTTTTCTTTAAACGCATTCAATCTAAGAGCTGCATTTTCAATCTTAGGCAATGGTTCATTAATATCAATCGAGGCACGCTTCTTGTTGTTAGTCCCATAAGTTAACTCACCGGAAATTTCACGGTATTTTTCTGGAGCTTTACTAACTTGATTAACAACACCCCCAGTAGAACCTCGACCAAAAGCAATCGAAGAAGGACCTTTGAGGACTTCAACTCTATCGTAATTAAAAGCATCACGGTAATAGCTACCAAAATCTCTCATACCATCTAAATAAATATCATTACGGGCTGAGAAACCTCGTAAGGTCAAATTATCTCCTTGAGCACCAGCTTCACCTGCCGCAATACTAATACCCGCCACATTACGTACCGCATCACGCAAGGTGGTAACACCCTGATCACTCATTAAGTCTTTTGGCACCACACTCACAGATTGAGGAGTATCTAATAACGGCTCAGTAAACTTACCCAAAGAAATACCTTCGGCTTTATAATTCTTCTTTTGTTTATCTTGTCGACCACTGACTACCACTTCGGGAAGGACATTAGCTTTGGGGTTTTCATCTTTGGCCCAAACTAATGAAGCGCTGCCAAGCAACATAGCAGCACCTACATTGATCGCAAGATTTTGGCGGGTCCTACGTCTTATCCTTAGCTCTTGATCATATTGTTTAAAATACCATTTGTAAAAAACAGCCTGCAACAAACGACGTTTACTACCTGACCTATTTTGATGATGCTTCATTACTTGATCCTTTATTTCCTGTGTTCCTCTGCTTTTAAACAGTCGGTATCAGAATATAATTAAATGGCTCCACTGATATGGTAGCTTAATTGAATCGTTTTTTCTTTTTTTCTTCGATTTGAACAACTTTAGAATCATGAATCGTAATGACAACTTCCCCATATTTCATCTTACCTATCGCTTCAACAATTTCCTGAATAATGACCGGATCAACCTGTTTTTTATTATCACTCATATTAAATACGTTGATTTGTAACGCCTAGTATTTCTATCTGTCGACGAATAAGATGGATAATACCAAATTCATTCTGTTTATATACGTTATCTAATGACGTATATTAAAATGAAGCCTGATTTTGTCAAGAAAAAATGTTTAAGAACTTTTCTGGATTTTAAAAATGTGTGAAACTTCGATGGGAAAGAAGTTGTTTTGAATTTCTAATAATGCGGCCTATGGGATAGAAAAACCACTGCTTGCTGCTTTCCTGCCAGCGAATTAAACTCTTGGCCTTATGTGGATTAAGCGTGAACAGCAATTCAAAATCTTCCCCATCGCTCAAAGCTTGTTTTAAGCTCACTCCAGAGTGCCTCGGGATACAGGCTTCATCTAATTTCGCCCCTACACCACTGGCTTTAAGAATATGATTCAAATCTCCTGCCAAGCCATCAGAGAGATCCATCATGGCACTAGGCTTAAACTTTTTGACCAAGAATCTAGCCTGCTCTATGCGAGGTATAAAAGTCAGATGTCTACAGCTTTTTAACGAGCCACCTAAGGCGCCAGTCACAAATATCCAATCATTAGCTTTAGCTCCATCACGGGTGACTAAATATTTCTTTTCAACCTCCCCCATCAGTGCAACATTGATAATGATCTTATCTGATTTGATAGTATCGCCACCAACAAGGCTAACGCCAAATCTGCGAGCCAGACTCTGCATTCCTTTATAAATCTCCTTAACATAAACAGTATCAAGATCTTTAGGAAGTCCTATAGAAACCACGGCATAGGTTGGCAAACCTCCCATGGCTGCAATATCACTTATATTACAAGCCAAGGCTTTATGGCCAATGGCTCGAGGAGATATCTGACGAGTAAAATGTACCCCCTCAGCCATCATATCAGTCGTCAAAAGTAGATACTTATCCTTGGTGTAAGGCAGGACAGCCGTATCATCACCTATCCCTTTAATCACATTCTTCGCAACAGGACTATACTGTTTTAAAATGTCGATAAGTCCAAACTCACCTAGAGAAGCAACAGTCTTAGACATGGAAGGTCTTTGCAATATTTAATTTAAAAGGAGCACGGATAATCCCATGCTCGGTCACTATACCACTAATTAGGCCTGATGGGGTAACATCAAAGGCAGGGTTAAATACCTTCACAGCGCCAGGTGCTGTAGCAACCCCAGCAAAATGCGTGACTTCATGAGCGTGGCGCTCTTCGATTGGAATCTGAGCCCCCGATTGAATTTTCAAATCAAAGGTCGATTGGGGAGCTACAATGTAAAAAGGAACGTTATGATGTCGAGCTAACACAGCCAACATATAGGTTCCAATCTTATTGGCTGTATCGCCATTAGCTGCAATGCGATCTGCCCCGGTAAAAATGATATCAACCTTACCTTTTTGCATCAAGGTGGCCGCCATATTGTCACAAATTAAAGTCGTATCAATCTTAGACCGTGTTAGCTCCCAACACGTAAGCCTTGCTCCTTGCAACAGCGGACGGGTTTCGCAAGAATACACACTAAATTTCTTGGCCTTTTTCTTGGCGCTATAAAACACCCCCAAGGCTGTTCCGTAATCAACGGTAGCTAGCGCACCAGCGTTACATACTGTTAGGCAGCGCATTCCATTTTTGACTAACACAGCTCCATAATCCCCCATCTGTCGGCAGACACGCTGATCTTCTCTAAAAATAGCCATGGCACGCGCTTGGAGCATTCGTTTCAAGGTCGCCACATCAGCCCTTGGATTTGCACCAATAACCGCTCGCATTTGATCGAGCATATTAAATAAATTAACAGCCGTGGGCCTTGCGGTCGCTAGATAGTTACAGGTCTTATCAAACAGCTTAATAAATTTAAGCCTATCATTGCCCTTAAATTTCTGCACGCCGAGTAAGACACCAAAGGCTGCAGCCACTCCAATGGCCGGTGCACCTCGCACTTGTAAGGATTTAATGGCATGCCACATAGTTTTTACATCTGCACAGTTAATATATTTAAGCTGGCTCGGTAATAGGGTTTGGTCAATGATACGGGCCTTACCTACAGACCACTTAATCGTTTCTATCGCCATATCACACTCCTTTACAAATTACTTTGTTCACATCGAGGCAGACTCGAGTCCTTCTGACACACATAGGTTAATATAGCCTTCCAAGCTTTAAAACTATCCTGGCAACTCTGACCTAAGTTATTCATCAGGTAATAACGTTCTCTGTAATCTTTATCATAATTCTCAATCAAAAACTTTGACCAACCTTCCTGATCCCTCAATGATTTTGCTTCATCATCAATGGCGGCTGAAAACATCCACTCGCTACGTTTAATATACCCATTGAAATAATCATTAAGATAAAAAGAAGCATAAAAAACCACAATAACAGTGATAATACTGGCAGCTAAAAAATAACGTTGGCCGAGCCAGGCAATACTAAAACCTGTGATTAGACAAAGAAATGGCCACCCCAAACACATCCGTAGTGAATTAGGCGTTCCTAAAAAAGTCAACCCTGCAGGAACAATACTGGCCAAGAAACACAGAACAAATAATACCAACCAATGACCATCGCTCTTCCAAATATTACTCCCATTCGATCTAAGCCGATAGAAAATAAATCCAACTGCTAACGTTAACCAAGCAAGTATATCTAAAACGCTTAACAACCCCACCTTTTGAGTGGCATGTTTTAAATCTGGATCTCCTGATAAAAACAGATAATTAACATCCAGATGTTTGCTAAAATTTATGAAAAAGGCTTTCAAGAAATCTAACGCTGAATTTCCGGTGGCCATGGAAGTGAGATAGTCATGATTCCAAATAGCTACTTCGTTGATGCGATAACTCAATCTTCCCTGAAGCTGCGCACAAATCAAAGGAATGGCAGGAACTATTAAAACCAAAAAGAAAAGGCCCCAATAATGCTTCTGCTTTCTGACAAAAAGCTCAAAGCCCAACAAAAATGCAATCAAGAATGGTAAAAAAATCCTGGCGGGTGGATAAAAATATGCTGCCATACAAAAGCACACAGCGGCCCACACATCATTCCATCGATTGGAATTCTTAAAAAAGAAATATAAGCCCCAAATGACAGCAACCGGTGCAAAGAAAGATTCCCAACCCAAACGTCCGAGGACCCAACTCCACGGAGAAATGGTAGCTGCAACCACACTCCATAATCCAACCCAAGGCCCTCCCAGAAGTCGACCTAGCAAAAATAATCCTGCAATACCCACCAGAATAGCCAAAACAGAAAACATTCGTAAAGCATCAACCTTGTACCCAAATATCTTAGTCCACAATAATACAGGATAGGTATAATTAGGCGGCTTAGGTGTACCAAAACCCTGTTGCAAGAAAAGCTCATTTTTATTACCAAAAGGACCTTCTCCTGCCTTGCCCAGACACTGCAAACTCACCGCCGCTGCATACTCATCCACATGATACCCATGCGGCACTTGATCAAGCCTATAGAATCGAAGCGCATTTACAACAACGATCAAAAGTATTAAAACAGATATCACTAATAAGGTAGGAATGCCGGGAGATTTTGATGATTTCTTAAAAATCATTATTCAATAACGATTCTTGGAAACAGTGGTTCGTGGGTTTTTAGAACAGTACCTGCTTTAAGCTGACCCCATACTGGTTTTGTATTTTCAGCCCCTAAGATCTCTAATACCGTCTTAGTTTTATTAGGCATAATTGGTGAAAGCATGATCGCCACGATGCGTAAGCCCTCAGCAGCTGTGTAAAGCACTCTGCCTGCCCCATCTAGATCGGTTTTGGCTAATTTCCAGGGTGCCTGGGTTTCCATATATTTATTAAGAGTCCTAACAATCTCCACAATACTTACCACAGCCTCCTGCACCTGGTATTCCCCAATAAGTCGAGCCACCTTGGCAGGTAAGGCCTCGGCCTGAGATTTAATAGTTTCTTCAGCCGCACTCAGTGTTCCTGGCTGGGGAATTTGACCTTGATGATTCTTGGCGATCAAACCGCTGACTCGATTAAGCAGGTTTCCAAAATCATTAGCCAGATCACTGTTATAACATTTAATAAATGAGTCTTCGGTAAAATTAGCATCCAAGCCCAACACCATTTCCCTCATTAAATAATAGCGGACAGCATCGGTCCCGTATTGTTCAATCAAATCCAAGGGATTGACCACATTACCTAAAGATTTGCTCATCTTGGTCTGCCCTATCAACCACCAGCCATGCGCAAAAATTGTTTTAGGCAAATCGAGATTCAAAGAAAACAACATGGTGGTCCAATAAATGGAATGCGTGGTCAGGATATCTTTGCCAATCAAATGAACATCAGCCGGCCACCACTTCTTAAACTTAACCTCATCACTGCCATAACCTGGCACGGAAATATAATTCACTAAGGCATCAAACCAAACATAGGTTACATAATCACGATCAAAAGGAATTTCAATTCCCCAATCCATACGTGCCTTGGGACGGGAAATACATAAATCTCCCAAAGGTTGGCGCAAAAAGCCTAGCATTTCATTCTTACGATGTTCAGGACGAATAAAATCTGGATGCTGCTCAATATAATCAACGAGTCGCTTCTGATACTTACTCATCTTAAAGAAATAATTTTTCTCTTTTAGCTTCTTAACATCGCGAAACTGGCCAGATTCATATTCCGTATCGGTAATAAAACGTTCCTCCGCAACCGAATACCATCCCTCGTATTCATCCACATAAATATCGCCAGCCTCATAAACCTTTTGCAAGACCAATTGCACTATTTTTTGATGTCGCTCCTGGGTGGTACGAATGAAATCATCGTTGCTGATATCTAATCGTCGCCAAAGATTCAGAAATCTTGGAGCCAGATCATTGCAATGAGCCAAAGGGGACAGTCCCCTTTTTTCAGCAGCTTGCTTGACCTTTTGGCCATGTTCATCTAAACCTGTTAAAAAAAAGACTTGATCTGCATTGATACGATGAAAACGGGCTAATACATCAGCCAAGATGGTTGTATAGGCATGACCGATATGGGGTGCATCATTAACGTAGTAAATGGGGGTGGTAACAAAAAACTTCCGGTTCATGGCTTCTTGGAATTGATCTCTTGCATTTTGGCTAAGGCGTCTTTAGCCTCAGGAGATTGGTTAATAAAATGAATACCTATTTTATAAGTTTTACCCTTCATGACTTCTTGAATAGCTACGATCTTACCGTCAATCGTGATCGCATTAGGATACAAAAACGGAAATTTGATATTAAAAGAAAAAACAGTCCCAATAGGAAAAAAATCGTAAGACAAAAACATCAACCCGCCCTTACTGATATCCATTAACCGCGACATATCATAAGATTTTTGCGGGGCATCTTTGATGGAAAACATAATCGTGTATTGTTTAACAAACCTCGAAAATTCGCGCTTTTCTTGCATATCTCCTCCTAATTGGAATTGACAGCTGGATAATTAATCCTTTGCACCTTTCCTTCAGCAAATTCTACAACCACACTACGTTTTAAAATATCCACGTTAATGACACGACCTTTTTCTCCGGTCTCGGATGCAATTTTCTGTCCCACCTTAGGTAAAAGCTTAGACATCTCGCGATACACTTGAAATTCGTAAGCCATGCAGCATTTCACCCGCCCACAAACACCTGAAATCTTCGAAGGATTCAATGGCAATCCCTGGTCCTTGGCCATTTTGATCGAAAGCGGATGGAAATCCTTCATGTATGAAGAACAACATAATTCACGGCCGCAGATCCCATAGCCACTGATGATTTTGGCTTTATCCCTCACTCCTATTTGTTTGAGCTCGATGCGCACACGAAACATTTTGGCCAAATCTTTAACTAAACCACGAAAATCTACACGACCATCAGAAGTAAAAAAGAATAATATTTTGCTATTATCAAAAGAATATTCAGCCTTAGTCAATTGCATATCTAATCTTGATTCTGCAATCTTACGGCGACATGTTTCAAAAGCTTCCTTGGCTTTTATTTGATTATTCACAATTTGTCGCAGGTCTCCATCGGTAGCTAAACGGATGATCTTACCCACCGACTTTTGTTCTGAAGGAGTGGTTGAACATCGACTAGGCTCAGAGATCACCTGGCCGTATTCAAAACCTTTATCATAATCAACGATCACAAAATCGTGCCTTTTGCAAAGCACCTCATTTTGATCAAACAAAACAACCGAACGGAATTCACCTAACTTTACTTGGACTAATTGCCCCATATTCTCTCCTTCAATATATTAAAGGCCATCTTGGTATTCAGGTTTTCATCAAGCAATTCTCTTGTTCTGACAACCTGGCCATAAATGGCTGATAATTCTTCAAACGAACGATCTGCTACACGTCTAACATCGGTCAATCGATCACTAAACATAAGCTCATCTGCTGGTACTCCTGTTTTTAAAAGCGTAGCATCGCGAAGGAAACTTAACAAAACTTGCAAAGCTTCCCTGGCGTCTTCTTTTTCCATCGCTTTCTTAGAATCCCCTGCAGGCGTCTTCAAGAAACCATCTAAGATTTGATTTTTACGAATAATGAAATCATTCTCTAACAATTGGTTAGCTTGCCCCAAACATCCATCGGTATAAACAGACAAAAATTGAGCTTCGCTCGAGGAACACTCTAATGTACGCTCTATACTTTCTTTAGAAGCTGGAAAAAACTTAATCACATGGCATCTTGAACGAATGGTATCTAGATTGCCTTGCTCATGGGTTGTAGTCAAGATGAGCAAGGTGTTTGATGCTGGCTCTTCTAATGTCTTTAAAAGACTGTTAGCTGCCTCGATCGTCATCGTATCAACCTCACAAATGATAAAAACTTTGACCCGGGCTTCAAAAGCCTTTAATTGCAAGCGACTCAACAAAAAACGAATCTGATCAATTTTAATGCTATCTGGTTGTGGTTTAATAATCATCACATCTGGATGATTGCCACTAGTAATCTTTAGGCATGAAACACACGATTCACAAGGTTTAGTTGAAGATGATTCACAGTTAACCAATTTGGCTACGCCCAAGGCTGTTTGTGTCTTACCAACTTCCTTCGGCCCCACAAAAAGATAAGCATGACCCATGCGACCTAAGAGCTCAAGCCTTTTAAAACGATCTAAAATTCGAGGTTCTATGTTAACGGTCATCATTTAAAGGACCTTATCAATGTATGTTTTAACACGCTCAAAAATTTCTTCTTTAGGCGCATCCACACGAATCACCTTAATACGTTCTGGTTCTTTTTTGGCTAACGCTAAATATCCCTGACGAACTCGGGCATGGTACTGTAAAGAACGAAGCTCGATACGATCTTTCTTGGCATTAGTCCTTGAAAGCCCCTGCTGTGGATCAATATCAAACAATAGAGTTAAATCTGGTTTTATTTTCCCTACAGCAAACTTTCCCATACTTTCAATCGCATCAACATCGACTCCATTGCCCCAACCTTGATAAGCAATTGTTGAATCTAAAAATCGATCGCATAAAACAATCTGCCCCTTATCTAAAGCTGGCTTAAGGACCTCCTTGACCAGCTGGGCCCGAGCTGCCATATAGAGCAACGTTTCACATTCATCGCCCATGGCTTTATGATGAACATCTAAGAGCATCTCGCGGATCTTCTCGCTTATCTTAACTCCCCCTGGTTCTCTCAGCAGCATCACAGGTAAATTCTTAGATTTTAAATAATCCAAAATCAGGGCTGACTGTGTACTTTTTCCAGAACCTTCTGAACCTTCCAATGTAATAAATTTTCCCTTTAAAGCCATCGCCATGTTTGTCCTGTTTTTGAATCTTCAACCGCCACACCCTTGGATTTAAGCAAATCGCGCAGCTCATCCGAACGTTTAAAATTCTTAAGCCTTCTTGCTTCAATGCGCTGCTCAAGCAAACCTTTTAATTCTTCATCCAATTCTTTTTCCTGTTCTTTAAGAAATAACCCAAAAATTTGCCTAGAAAGGTTTTCTAACACATCGACTGCATGATAAATCACTCCTAAATAATGCGAATCATCTTTCTTATCATCAATATATTTATTGGTATCGCTGATTAAGTTAAATAACGCAGCTAAGGCCTTAGGAGTATTAAAATCATCGTCAAGGGCCTCAATGAATTCTTGCTTACCCTTAAGAATAAAATCTGCTTGGGAAGCTTCAACATCCTGGCCATTTAATAATTGCGAAGCTTTCCAAAATAGCACATCAAACTTATTAAGCGCTTTACGGGCTTCCTGGATTTTCTCATCAGTAAAATCAATTGCACTGGCATAATGGGAAAACAAAAAGAACATTTTTACTTCATCAGAAGTATATTTAGACAAAGCATCCTGGATAGTAATGAAATTCCCCAGAGACTTAGACATTTTCTGTCCATTAATGGTTAAAAGTCCATGATGAATCCAGTATTTAGCAAAAGTTTTATTGGTTAGAGCCTCGGATTGGGCCAATTCATTTTCATGATGAGGAAAGATCAAATCGCGTCCGCCAGCATGAATATCAAGGGTCTGGGTCTTTAGATGTTTCATACTCATACACGAACATTCGATGTGCCAGCCAGGTCTTCCTGGCCCCCAAGGACTGTCCCACGAAGGCTCACTTGGCTTTGAGGCTTTCCATAGAGCAAAGTCGAGTGGGTCTTTCTTATCCGAATCTTTTTCAATTCGTACAGCCTCCATCATTTTATCGATACTTTGCCCCGAAAGCTGACCATAATCTTTGAAGCTGCGTACATTGAAATATACATCCCCGCTTTTAACAGCATAGGCATGACCATTAGCAATCAAGCCTTGAATATGGGAAATCATTTCAGGAATATTATCGGTCGCTTTGGGTTCGAGATCCGCCTTATTAACGCCTAGGGCCTGCATATCTTCGTAGTAAAGACGAATCTGTTCTTCACTAACATCCTTAGCTGCTTTTTTCGTTTCATTGGCCTTCACAATAATCTTGTCATCCACATCGGTGATGTTGCGGACAAACTCAACTTTAAACCCACGAAACTGTAGGTAACGACGAATCACATCAAAGACATACAAGCTTCGTGCATGTCCGATGTGGCAGCGATCATACACCGTGACACCACAAGTGTACATTTTTACTACTGGAGGATTAATAGGAGTAAATTCTTCTTTACGTTTGGTTAAGGAATTATAAATACTAATCGCCATAATTATATAATATAGTCATCACCATTTTGGTGGCAATGGCCTGTCTTATCCTCCAACTCTTTAATGCGTTTAAGCAATTTGTTCATGCTATCCATAACAGGATCATTGACGTGCGTATGATCCAAGAGACTGTCAATCTTTTGGCCTTCTTGCTTGGTAATCCTACCAGGAATACCCACCACGGTCGAATTAGGTGGAACATTCTTGATCACCACTGCATTTGCCCCAATGTAGGAATTCTCACCGATGATAATATTTCCAAGGATTTTAGCTCCTGTTCCAACCACCACATTGTTGCCAATGGTTGGATGTCGCTTGCCTGTTTCCTTACCTGTACCACCTAAGGTCACCCCTTGGTAGAGCAGCACATTATCACCTATGATGGCGGTCTCACCAATAACCACACCCATGCCATGATCGATAAAAAGTTTCCGACCTATTTGAGCACCAGGATGAATTTCAATACCTGTAAAAAATCTAGCCATCTGTGAAATCCAGCGCGGCAGCAAAGGAAAGCCACATTCTAATAATTTATGAGCGATACGATAGGCCACCAAGGCATGTAAGCCCGGATAAAGAAGCAAAATCTCCAAAGGACTTTTGGCAGCTGGATCACGTTCTTTCACCGAAGCAATATCTTCAGTAAAAACGATATAAATAATTAAAAAAACAACAATGACCGTCACAATAAACAACATAAATCACCTCATTTGGAATTTTTAATCAATAACGCTGTGGCATAACAGGCAATACCTTCACCTTTACCTATAAAACCTAAACCTTCATTGGTAGTGGCTTTGATGTTCACACAATCCTTGCCAAGGCCCAATTTCTGAGCAATACAGCTTGTCATCTTCAACTTATAGGCTGATAACTTGGGAGCTTGGGCTAAGATTGCCACATCCACATTAACCAGAGAAAAACCTCGAGCTTCAACAAATTTTCTGACCTTCTCTAACAAAATCAAACTAGAGATACCTTTATATTTCTTATCGGTATTAGGAAAATGTTCTCCTATGTCTCCGCAACCTGCAGCCCCTAGGATCGCATCACACAAGGCATGCAATACCACATCGGCATCCGAATGACCTTCTAAGCCCAACGCTGAAGGAATTCTCACTCCTCCTAAAACGAGTTTTCGTCCCTTAACCAATCGGTGCACATCATAACCTATACCTGTTCGATAATTCATAGCATTCGTCCTGCCACCTGCAAATCTTCTGCCGTGGTCACTTTAATATTTTTGACTTGTCCTAAAACCACCTTGACCTTAATACCCATTTTCTCAACCAACATGGCATCATCCGTAACTTCTTCCTTGATCTTTTGCTGATGCGCTTTGATTAAAATAGCTCGATCAAAACCTTGTGGTGTCTGAGCTTCCCATAACAAAGACCGAGGCAAGGTGTTTTCCACACACAAATCTTTATTCACCTTCTTTATAGTGGGTTTAACAGGTACAGCCAATATAGCTGCTTTATAAGTTTTAAGAGTTTCCAATAAACGTCTGATACTAAGCTCATCAATCAGAGGCCTGGCGGCATCATGCACCAAGACAAAGCGAGTATCGCTATCAGTAGCTGCCAATCCTAATCGAACCGAATCAGCACGCATAGCCCCACCTGCAATCACAGCCTTGACTTTGGAATATCCTTTGGCGATTCTTTTAAAACTCGACAAATAATTCTTATGGCCCACTACTACAATGCCATCAATAAGAGAGCATTTTTCAAAAATCTCAAGCGACCAATTGACCATTGGTCGGCGCTTGAGAGGAACCAAAGCTTTAGGAATTTTAGATTTTAATCGACTACCGCTACCAGCCGCAACTATGACTACCTGTGTTTTCATAAATGAGCAGCTAAGTTACGGAGTCTCTTGGGACCACGTCAACTTAGCCGGTGTGAACCTGCCAACCGGCAGGCAGGTTTATACCGATTTTGACTGCAACCTAGCAGTCAAAATTGGTATTTCAAGACCTCTCTAATTTTGCAAACACCATGCGTCCAGCCTGAGTCTGCAAGGCGCTGGTGACATAAACCTTAACTTCCTGACCAATGACTTTCTTACCATCAATGACAACCACCATGGTTCCATCTTCCAAATATCCTACAGCCTGATTGGGATCTTTACCTTCTTTAAGTAATCGAATCGTCAATTCTTCGCCATTAAAAATCATTGGCTTAACGGCATTGATCAAATCATTGATATTAAGCATCTCTATGCCCTGCAATGAAGCCATCCGTGACAAATTAAAATCTAAGGTGCATATGCGAGCTTCCATGACCCTTGCTAGCTTGGCCAATTTCAGATCCACTGGTTCAGGACCTGTTAAATCATCTTCATGAATCCTTATATCTGCCGCGCTATCTTTTTGCAAATTTTTGAGAATTTCTAGTCCACGTCGACCTCTTTGTCTTTTGACTTCATCATCCGAATCAGACAATTTCTGAAGCTCTTGCAGCACAAAACGAGGTACGACCAAACGTCCTCCTAGAAACCCTGTTTTGAAAATATCTCCAATACGTCCATCAATAATAGCGCTGGTATCTAGCAATACAACTCCATCTTTAACATCTTGGCGCTTAAAACGTACATAAGGAATGATCAGGTTAAATTCGTCCTTACCACGCATGGCCATGACTGCACCCACATAAGAAAAAACTAACGTAAATATAACTCTAAAAATAGGCTGTAAGACATTCCCCAACGGAAGCAAGGTTAAGACATCAGAAAGCAACTTAGCCATGAACATACCCAACAAAAGTCCAAACACCATGGAGGATAAACCACGTGTGGAAGCCTGTCGAGAATTCGATTCTAAAAGCACCAATAAAAGTGCGGAGGCAACGCCAATAGCTAGTCCAAGTGTAGGAGTATTCCCAATACTTCCTATCTGATAACCCACAATCCCTGAGATGAATACAAAAAAACCTCGTATAAATAGTAACGTCGTCATGAACCCTCCGAATTATTAGAGTTTATCAAGCGCTTCTCTGACTGTCGAAACTGCAACCAATTTAATATTCTTAGGTTTTTGGGCATAATTCTTAATATTATTCCCTGGCAATATGCATCGGGTAAAACCTAATTTTTCTGCTTCATTAATTCGACTGGCCAATTGTGATACAGACCTGACTTCTGCCGCTAAACCAACTTCCCCCAAAATAACTGTATCTGCTGCAATGGGTTTATCCAAAAGAGCAGAAGCAACGCTTAAACACACCGCTAAGTCGGCCGCAGGGTCCTCAATCTTAACACCACCAACGACATTTAAAAAGATATCTTTATCCACGAGGTTTAACCCCAGCCTCTTCTCTAAAACCGCGGCTAACAGAGCCAAACGGTTCTGGTCAAACCCTTGCGCTCGTTGGCGGACCATCCCAAAAGCACTGCGAGACACCAAGCCTTGAATTTCTACCAGAAAAGGCCTGGTTCCTTCCAAAATGGGTACCACTACCGAGCCACTGGTATCCGTAGGTCGTTCTCCTAAAAAAATTTGGGAAGGATTCAAAACCTCCTGCAAACCACCAGCTGTCATCTCAAAGACCCCAATTTCATTGGTCGATCCAAAACGATTCTTGTTGGCACGTAAAACTCTATAAGACGAATACCGCTCGCCTTCAAAATACAAGACTGTATCAACCATATGTTCCAAAACACGAGGTCCTGCAATCATTCCTTCCTTAGTCACATGTCCTACCATAAAAAGCACAATGCCCCGCTGTTTAGCTAATTGGGTCAAGACAGCCGCACTTTCACGGACCTGTGACACGCTGCCTGGTGCTGAAGAAATTTCAGGCACGAAAACCACCTGGATCGAATCAATGATCACTACTTGAGGTTTAAGCTCATGGATGTGACTGACGATCGATTGCACATCAATGTCATTAACAATATAAAAGTTATCGTTGGCTGCTTTAGCAATACGGTCCGCACGCATCTTAGCCTGCTTGACTGACTCTTCCCCGCTGACGTACAAAACTTTAAGTCCTGCACGACTTAAGGCGCATCCAGCCTGTAAAACAATGGTAGATTTACCAATTCCTGGATCACCGCCCACCAGGGTCACCGAGGCAGGAACCAAACCGCCACCCACCACACGATCAAACTCGCTAATCCCTGTTAAAAATCGATTCTCTAAATGAGACTCGACCTCTTTCAACAAGACTGGAGCGCTATCACCTATCGAAGAAATTTGTGTACGTAATTTTTCACCGGCAGGATGAACAATCGTAGATTCTTCTTGATAGGAATTCCAACTCTCACAGCTAGGGCACTTACCTAACCATCGTGGTGATTGGGCTCCACAATTTTGACAAACAAATACGTTTTTAGTTTTGACCATTGCTTATTTCTTAGGACGGTACAGAAGCTTCCAGGGATTGCCTTTTAAATCTACGGTGAGTTCTTCGAGATTTCTATAAATAGAATCATCACTAAACAGGCGCCCTACCGTACCACGTCCATTTTTAACATTGTTAGCTATATCAGCAAATGCTTGGAGAGTATCTGCCAAAGATTTCTTATTTTGATCAGTCAATATTCCGTTGTTGACACTATCTACTGTTGTTTTGACCTTCTCTATCAATACTGTTGCTTGTTCCGTCACGGTTTCCATGGAAACTGGGTTTTTCCCAACGATCTTGGCATTTTCTTTAAATGGCTGAGTCGAAAATCCTGGAACAATCTCCACATACTTTTCACCCAAAAGACCAAGCTGATTGATGGTCATGGTTGAATCATCTGGAATTTGAATCCCTTCTTGAATCCATATCTTGGTCAATACCTTTGTTTTTTTATCTTGTTGATCGACAAAAATCTGCAAATCCTTGACTGTACCAATCTCAACACCGGCTAGACGCACCGGAGCAGAGTCGCGTAAACCATTAACAAAATTAAAAGCAACGTCTAAACCATAACCTTTTTTAGTAAAAGAAAGGTCGGTCACAGAAACAACAAAATAGGTCAAAATAGATAAAGCAATCAGAACAAACATACCTACTTTAAGTTGCAGATTACTTTCTCTCGACATATGTTTCTCCTTTAATTATTTGATATGACCAAACACTAAATTCTCATCTTCGGTGATAGGCCCATGCGCTTGACCTGTGATGAACTGTTGAACAACGGGATGTTTTGAATTTTTGATCTGATCAGGTGCACCATCGGCAATCACTTGTCCTCGATAGAACATGGCTATCGAATCAGCAATCTGAAACGCCGAATTCATATCGTGGGTGACCACAATAGAGGTCACCTTTAACTTATCTCGTAATTCAATGATCAAATGATTGACCGCAGCAGCTGTAATGGGATCAACTTCACTAGTCGGCTCATCATACAAAATAATCTGGGGCTCCATGCATAAAACGCGGGCCAGACTGACTCGCTTTCTCATACCGCCTGATAATTGCGAAGGCATCATATGCTGAACATCTTTGAGGCCTACGAGAGCAAGAGCATCTGCCACCCGATCATCAACCGTGGAGCGGCTTAAATTCATAAACTCATTGAGCACAAAAGCTACATTTTCTCCTACATTCATCGAATCAAATAGCGCCCCGCCTTGAAACACCATTCCAATTTCCATACGCAACTTGTCATACTCTTTTTCATTTAAATCAGTGACCTCAATACCATTGATCTTAATAGAACCACTGTCAGGTTTAACCAGACCTACGATATTCTTTAGTAATACACTTTTTCCAACTCCTGAGCGCCCAATAACAGCCTTGGTCTCACCTCGACGTACAGTCAGGCTAAGATTATTTAAAATCATCTGTGAACCAAATGCTTTATAGAGATTATGGATTTCAATCATACAGTACGGGATGGGTCTCCCAGCCCTCTACACCTTTAATAAGAAATAGAATACAAATGTCGTCATACAATCCGTCATGATAATCAAAATGAATGATCGTACCACGGCCGTGGTTGTAGCCTTACCCACTCCCTCAGCTCCACCTCGCACCTGAAGACCTTGATGACAACCGACAATCGCAATAATAGCTCCAAAGAAAATGGTTTTAATCAAACCCGTCATAATGTCTTTCATCGACAAGGCTGAGAACACCAATTTCCAGAACATATCATGATTAATATGTAACTTATAAACACAAATTAAGTACCCACCCCAAATACCGATGATATCTGCCAGTATGGTTAATACAGGCAACATTAAGATTAAGGCGAGAAATCGAGGCACAACCAGATATTTCACGGGATTAACTGCAAAGGCTTTAAGCGCATCCACCTGCTCGGTAACAGTCATCGAACCAATTTCAGCAGCAATACCCGCCCCAATACGTCCTGCTACAATCAAGGCCGTTAAAACAGGAACCAATTCGCGGGTTAAAGCTACAGCGATGATATTGGGGATATAAAGCTCAGCAGATAGTTGCACCATTTGATAGGCCATTTGCAAAGCAATAATCATACCCACAAAAAAGGCAACCATCGAGGAGATGAGAAAACTGCCTGGGCCAATGCGATTGGCTTGCACCAAAGAACGCATCCCCTTAAATGGAAGGGTTAGGGAAAGAATAACCGTCTGAGAAAAGAGAATAGCCAATTGTCCAATATAACGAATAGAACTATTGGTCGTTTCTCCTGTCTTAATAATTAAATTAGACATAATTATTGTTCAAAAGACAAACCATCCCCATTGCGTGTAACTGTCACCTTGCTGCCCAGTTTAATCTTGCCAGAAATAATATCCTCGGAAAGCGTATCTTCTATGTAACGCTGAATGGTACGCTTCAAAGGTCTTGCGCCATACAAAGGATCATATCCTTTTTCAATCAAGAACTCTAAGGCCGGAGGCGTTAAAATAATTTCAATACCCTTATCCTTAAGCCTTGCGATCACGTGCTCAACTTCCAAAGCCACGATACCCTGCAAGTTTTCTTTCGTTAAAGGTCTAAACACAATAATATCGTCGATACGATTTAAGAACTCTGGTTTAAACACTTTTTTGACTTCGCCTAATAGGCGTTCTCTCATGGCATTATAAGAAGTATCTTCCTTCTGAGCCACAAAGCCCAGGGTCCCGCTACTGCGCATGGCTTCTGCACCTACGTTTGAAGTCATCAGAATAATGGTATTTCTAAAATCTACCACTCGTCCCAAACTATCTGTCAGGCGACCATCTTCAAAAACTTGCAACAACAGGTTAAACACATCTGGATGGGCCTTTTCGATTTCATCAAGCAAGATAACAGAATATGGACGACGACGGACTTTTTCAGTCAATTGCCCGCCTTCTTCATATCCCACATATCCTGGAGGAGCTCCAATCAAACGTGAGACATTAAATTTGTCCATGTACTCAGACATATCAATTTGGATTAAAGATTTTTCATCACCAAAAATGAATTCAGCGAGGATTCTGGCTAAGAGTGTTTTACCAACCCCCGTTGGTCCTAAAAAGATAAAAGAACCTATAGGGCGTCTTGGATTTTTAATACCTGCGCGTGAACGGCGAACAGCCCGAGCAATAGCAACCACAGCTTCATCTTGGCCAACCACATGTTGCTTCATTTGCTCTTCCATCTTGAGCAAGCGTTCGCTTTCCTTTTGCTCTAAACGGATCAAAGGAATCTTGGTCCACTGCGAAACAACCCTGGCAATATCTTCATCACCAATGGTCAATGAGACATCATCACGTTTTTGCATCCATTCCAAACGTTTGCGTTCAAGTTGATCACGCACATCTCTTTCTTGATCGCGCATCTTGGCCGCACGCTCAAAATCTTGACTCTTGATGAAAGCTTCTTTTTCTTTACGCAATTGCTCAATCTTCTCCTCGAGCTCCTTGATACCATCAGGCACAACCATGGCTTGCAAACGGGCCCTGGCACCAGCTTCATCGAGAATATCCACAGCCTTATCTGGTAAGAAACGATTAGAAATATAGCGATCTGATAGTCTGGCTGCTGCTTCTAATGCTTCATCAGAAAACTTTACTCTATGATGAGCTTCGTATTTATCACGCAAACCTTTAAGAATCAAAATGGTCTCTTCGACCGATGGAGGATCAACCACAATAGTCTGAAAACGACGCTCTAAGGCCGCATCTTTTTCGATATTTTTACGGTATTCATCCAAGGTGGTTGCCCCGATGCATTGGATTTCTCCTCGAGCCAAAGCTGGTTTTAAAATATTAGCGGCATCAATGGCCCCCTCAGCCGCACCCGCTCCAACCAAGGTATGGATTTCATCGATAAAAAGAACGATCTTCCCTGAACGCTTGAGCTCATCCATCACAGCCTTAATACGTTCTTCAAATTGTCCTCGGTATTTGGTTCCCGCAATCATCATGGCTAAATCCAAGACCACGATAATCTTCTCACGCAAGATTTCTGGCACATCGCCAGCCACAATCTGTTGAGCTAACCCTTCAACAATGGCTGTTTTACCAATACCAGCCTCACCTAAAAGTACCGGATTATTTTTGGTACGGCGAGAAAGAATCTGCACGACACGTTCAATTTCATTCTTACGTCCAATAACTGGATCTAACTTACCATCTTTAGCTAACTTGTTTAAATTACGACCATAGGCATCAATGGCAGGAGTCTTGCCGGTCTTGGCGGCTTCTTGCTGTTGACCATAACCTGCAACACCTGAACCCAGCAGTTCCATAACCTCGTTACGAAGTTTGCCTAAATCTAAACCTAAATTCAAAAGCACACGGTAAGCCATGCCTTCACCTTCTTTGACCAACCCTAAAAGCAGATGCTCGGTTCCAATATAATTGTGACCTAAAGCTCTAGCTTCCTCGGCGGAAAGTTCTAATGCTTTTTTAGAACGAGGGGTAAATGGAATGTCTCCAACAACCTGAGTTTGAGGACCTGGCTGGACCAATTTTTCCACTTCAAGACGAATGGTTTCTAAATCAAGTCCGAGTTTTTGCAAAACAGCCGCTGCCACTCCTTCGCCCTCGCGGATCAAACCTAACAGTAAGTGTTCGGTCCCAATGTAATCATGATTAAATCTTCGAGCTTCTTCCTTAGCATAGACAATCACTTTTCGGGCACGTTCAGTAAATCGATTAAACATCTTTCCCTCCTAACTTTTGGCGAATCACCGATGCTCGCTTTGTATCGCGTTCAAAGGCATTAAGTTTTTTACCTTCAATTTTTTGTAAATGTGCTGGTTGAATTACAATAAACAATTCATTCAAAGCTTTATGATTAACATCTTTTAATATTCCCATGTCAACACCCAATCTCACCATCGAGAACAATTCAATGGCTTCCTGGCTGGAAATAATCCTAGCTGTTTTTAATAACCCCCAGCAACGGCAAATCTTGTCCTCGAGCATGGGGCGGTTTTGCAATAACAAAGCCTGACGAGCTTGCTCTTCTTGTTCGATGACCTGACGAATCAGACCATTAATGTTTTGGATAATATCCAACTCACTATGTCCCAAAGAAACCTGATTTGAAATCTGATAAAAGTTTCCTGATGCTTGCGTTCCCTCACCATAAAATCCACGACTGGCAAAAGATAATTTAGAAATGGCTGCCAGCACCTTATTGATCTGCTTGGTCATCACTAAAGCTGGCAGATGCATCATTACCGAGCCACGCATGGCAGTCCCTGTATTGGTTGGGCATGAGGTCAAATAACCCCAATTTTCAAGAAAAGCAAACTTAACTTCTTTTGAAAATGCATCATCAATGGCGTTGATAATATCCCACCCTTCAGTCAAATTTAATCCTGAACGCATGACCTGAATACGCAAATGATCTTCTTCATTGATCATGATAGAAACAACTTCTTCCGAAGAAACTAACAATCCCTTACCATCAGGATTAGAAGCATGTTCATGACTCATCAAGTGACGCTCCACCAACATCTGACGGTCGACCTGGTCTAAATCATGCATCCTAAAAAGCGTCGCTCCCTTTAAGAAAGGCACATGCTTGATCGCCTTCTCCATCGACTCAAGCGTATTTTCCAAATCTTTTTTAGTCGAACGGCTGGGAAAAGGCAAACTAGCTAAGTTTCTTGCCAAACGAATGCGTGAGGACATCACGATATTCGCTGATGGACCCGTACCTCGCAACCACTCTCCTGTATGATTAAGCAGTTGTTCTATTTTCATATTAACCTTTATCCATATGTTTAATCTTATCCCGCAAGATAGCTGCTTTTTCAAAATCCTCAGCAGCGATCGCGTCGTGTAATTGTTTTTTATAATCTTCTAAACTCTTTGGAGCAACCCCTTCAATGAGCGTCAGGGCTTTGGCTGCCGCTGGCGGTATTGCTTTAGAAGGATTAGGGATCTTGCCTAGATGCTCACCCGAACCATGGATCTTTTTGAGAAGTCCACTTAAGTGCTCTTTAAATGAATCGTAACATTGGCCACAACCTAGACGACCAAACTTACGAAAATCATCATAATTAAGGCCGCAATTAGAACATACCAGCGCAGCTGCTTCTTTGGCTTCTTTGCTGGTAGCTGGTGCGCTTTGGGATAAACCTGCTAAAAGGTCTGCCAAACCAAATTGTTGTTCCATCTGCGAACTTTTTTGTCGGGCACATTCTTCACACAAATGCATTTCTGACATTTGCTCATCGACAATTTCAGTCAAATGCACGGTGGCTTTCTTTTTTCCGCAAATATCACACTGCATAACGAACGCCGTCCTTTTTGGTTAAATCTTTAAAGGCTTTTAATAATTTTAATGTCATTGGCCCTGGCTTACCTGTTCCAATGATGCGACCATCGATCTTTACAACAGGAATCAATTCTGCGGCTGTACCTGTTAAAAAACACTCCTGTGCATTATACAATTCATGACGCGTGATGGCTCCTGAAAAAGTCTTGAGTTTAAATTTAGGGGCGACATCAAGGATAGCTTGGGCTGTAATTCCTTCCAAACGTCCACGATCTGGAGTGGAAAGCACTCCATTTTTAATCATAAACACATTATCTCCAGTGCATTCAGCCACGTAGCCATTACCATCCATCATAATAGCTTCATTGTAACCCGAATTCACGGCCTCTATTTTACCTAAAATATTATTCAAATAGTTCAATGATTTTAGTTGAGGATTTAGCGCATCAGGATGATTCTTCACTGTCGCAACTGTAATGATTTCCATGCCCTTATGGTAAAGCTCAGCTGGGTATAAGGTGATCTTATCAGCAATGATGATCACATTGGGGCGGCCAAAACACTTGCGTGGATCTAATCCTAAATCTCCCTCACCTCGAGAGACGATTAAACGAATATAACCATCTTTAATCTTATTAGTCTTAAGCGTTCCTACAACAGCCTTGATCATCTCTTCCTTGGTCATTTTGGGATTAATCAAAAGCGTATGCAAGGTTTCATAAAGACGATCAATGTGTTCTTTAAGACGAAACACCAAGCCATTGTAAGCACGTATACCTTCAAAACCTCCATCGCCATATAGAAACCCATGGTCGAACACTGAGATTCTAGCATCTTCTTTATTAACAAATTTACCGTTAAGATATATCTTCATATGTACCTTTCTGGAGAATCCCATCTTTAATCTGAATCACTCTTTGTGCGCGTTGCGCAATTGTTTGATCATGCGTGACAATGACAACTGTTTGTCCGCTTGTTTTATTAAGATTTAATAAAAGATCGATAACCATTTGGCCACTTTGTGAATCTAAGTTACCAGTTGGTTCATCACAAAATACGATCTTAGGCTTATTCATAAGGGCACGGGCAATGGCTACTCTTTGCTGCTCGCCCCCAGACAATTGACTGGGACGATGCGTAACCCTTTGGCCTAGACCCACTTGCTCAAGTAATTTTACCCCTTCATGTTCAATCGTGCTTGTTTTTCTTGAATTATTTTTAATCATTGCAGGCAAAATGACGTTTTCTAAAGCTGTCAGCTCTGGAAGCAAGTGGTATGCCTGAAATACAAAACCCATATGGCTGTTGCGAAGCATCGATCGAGGCTTATCTGCCAAACTATAAATGCTTTTTCCCTCAAAAGTCACCTGACCCTGGTTAGGCGCATCTAAAGCTCCCATGATATGCATCAGGGTTGATTTGCCTGCTCCTGAAGGACCAATAATGACAACCACCTCAGCCGCATCAATAGTAAGACTTACACCTTTTAATACATGAAGCATATAATCAGCTTCTTTGTAGGTCTTATGAACGTTTTCAACTTCGATTAACATATTTACTCGTATCGTAGCGCCTCAACAGGCTGTAATCGTGCTGCTTTAAGAGCTGGATAAACCGTAGCTCCATAGGTAATTAACATGGCCGCCCCAACAATCATCGCCACATCAGATGCCTGGATCAACACTGGCAAATGGTCAATGTAATAAATATCCTGCGGCAGCTTAATAAACTGATATTCTTTAAGTAAAATACTGACTCCCACTCCACCAACAAATCCCCAAAATACGCCCATAATTCCAATTGCTAGTCCCTGGATCATAAAAATACGGTTGATAGCTCCTGATGTCACGCCAATAGATTTTAAAATCCCAATATCTTTAATCTTGCTCGTGACTGTCACAATCAAGGTGCTAATAATATTAAATGAGGCCACTAGAACAATCAGTGTCAGGATAATAAACATCGCAAATTTTTCTAAACGCAAGGCAGCAAAGAAACTCGAGTTAGTCTCCATCCAAGTGCGTACTAGAAAAGAATACCCAAGAGCATTGTAAATGTTCTCTTTAATGACAGGAGCCTTGTCAGGATCTGCCAACTTCAGACCAATTCCCGAAACCGTATCAGGTTTTAAATGAAAAATTTCCTGAGCTTTATGAAGATCAACCTCAACCAAATTCATATCGTAGTCATACATACCCGACTTAAAAATACCGGAAATCTTAAACTCGTAGCGCCAACCTGCGCCTGCAACACCCGAGGCTGGAGCAATAAGAGTAATTTTATCGCCAATGTGATAACCATAATAAGCAGCCAACTGAGAACCAACCACCACCTCATCAGCTTTTAAATCAGCGATTCTTCCCTGCGCTAAATATTGATCGATCTTAGTAACCTTCCCTTCACTGGCTGGCTCGACACCTCGCAGGATTAAACTCATGGCACGTTGGTTGTTTTCTAAAAAAACATTGCCGTGAATATACGGAGTCACTGCCTGCACACCAGCCATTTTGGTTAACTGTCCTTGCAGCTCGCCATATTTCTTGACGCCGCTTTCTTTTTCAACCAAAACATGTGCATTTGCACCCACAATTTTCTCTCTTAAATCATGATCAAAGCCTGACATGACGCCAATGACAATAATCAAAGCCATGACCCCAATGGCAATTCCGCCAATGGAGACCATATTGATCACTGAAAGAAATCGATCTTTTTTAGCTTTAAGATATCGAAGCGCTATCCAAAATTCGAAGTTCATAGATTTTGTCACTTTATATTGTCATTCTGAGCGAAGCGAAGAATCTTTAATTATTGATGAGATCCTTCGTCGTTTCACTCCTCAGGATGACGATGTTTTACCAAAACATCTATTCTTGATGCTTCAACAACGGAAACAAAATAACATCTCTGATCGAGGCCGAGTCAGTCAACAGCATGACCAATCGATCAATTCCAATGCCCAATCCACCGGCTGGCGGCATTCCGTATTCGAGAGCTGTAATAAAATCTTCATCAATGCTACGGTTTCCTGTTTCAACGTCATCATCTAAATCAGCTACCAAACGCTGACGCTGTTCGAGCGGATCATTAAGCTCAGAGTAGGCATTGCCTACTTCCATGCCAGCAATAAAGAATTCAAAACGCTGCGCCACCGCAGGATTATCTGGATGGGCCTTGGCCAATGGAGATAAAAATGTAAAGTAATCGAGCATAAAGACTGGATTGGCTGACTGCTGAGCATCCAAGACATCCTCAACCATCTTCATGACGGCCGAGCGGGTCAATTTATCAATCTTGACATTACCTGGCTTCTTGGCTTTTACCTTCTCAAGCATGGTCTCAGCTGTATCTTCAGGATTAATATCAAAGTTTTCTTTAACCACCTTAGCAAACGAACGACGGGTCCAAGGTGGGGTAAAATCAATTTCCTGCCCCTGATACTGAATCTTATAAGAACCATGAACTTCCTTTACCACGGCCGAAATCATATCCTCGGTTAATTTCATCATGTCTTCAAAGTTGCCATAAGCTTGATAAACCTCAAGCATAGTAAATTCAGGATTGTGTCGAGTAGAAATCCCCTCGTTTCGAAAATTACGATTGATTTCATAAACGCGCTCTAAACCACCTACTAGCAAACGCTTTAAATAAAGTTCCGGAGCAATACGCAAAAATACATCCATATCCAGAGTATTGTGGCGGGATTTAAAAGGTCGGCCGCGCGCACCACCAGCCATGGGCTGCAACATCGGCGTTTCCACCTCGAGAAAACATTGATTATCCAAATATTTGCGGATGAATGAAACGATGCGGCTACGCTTGATGAAAACCTCACGCACCTCGGGATTGGCGATCAAATCCACGTAGCGCTGACGATAGCGGATATCCACATCCTTAAGCCCATGCCATTTCTCAGGCAGGGTCTGTAAAGATTTGGCCAGCACTTCGTATTTGGCAACACGAATACTATCTTGGCCAGTTTTAGTTTTAAAGGTTTCACCTTCAACACCAATGATATCTCCAATATCCAGGCAATCGAGCGTATCATACGCCTCTTGTCCTAGCACATCGAGCTTGGCGAAAAGCTGCATGCGGCCGGTTTGGTCCATCAAATCCATAAAGGTCACCTTGCCCTGTGTACGTCGGGCCATCAAACGACCAGCCACCACCACCTTTACATTTTCCTGAAAATCTTTAAGCAAGTTGCCAATGGCATGAGAACGTAAGTACCTCTGCCCATAGGAGTTAATACCTTTTTTACGCAGATTTTCAAGCTTATGCAGCTTCACACCTCTAATATCATCTGATTCCATAAAAACCTTTCAATAATTTAATGCAGTTAAAAATGAGTTTTAATTATATATACATGCCGACGGGGTGTCAATGTAAGAATCTGTCACTTGGAAGGTCAAATCGTTTAAACGGTGGAAGAATGTGCCGTCGCTGAGGATGGTGACAGGCCTAAAAACTGCCGCACATCTACCATGGGCTGGATGTTGATGATGATAGGGGTAAACCCAGGTGTATTTTGCAGTTGCTGCAGCATGGCTGGATTAAATTTCCAGCCAGAGGCTGGTCCGCCTTTGGCAGAAAACTCTTCACCCGCACTTTGAATCTTCAAGGGCGTTTTATTAGCGGTAAAGTCAATACCCCCCTTCTTTGAGTTCATCGCTGCATCATATGGAACTCCAACTGTTAAGTCAAATAATTGTCTATAGCGTTCTTCCGAATCTTGCACAATAAATCTATCAGAATAGAAATTACTTCTAGTTTTTGCCTCTGTTATTGTCAAATATTCTTTAGCATCTTGTGAGGGTTCTCCCTGAAATAATTGTGCTACAGTTATTAATTTATTTCGCTTACTACTCCAATAGCTCATGTCTAATATTTCATCATCCCCAAAATCTTTTCCAACATAGTGCAGAAATGAAGGCATTTCATCTCTATTAAAGAACTCCTTTAATATCTTTCTCATAACCAAATCTAAAGAAATTTTTTTATTCTTTAATTTAGAAGAAATAAACAACAAAACTTCCTGGATACTCAACCTATCATAAGCAGAAACATTTGCTTGAATTAATAAACCATTTAATAAAGCTCCAGCATACAGCTTTATTTCTGACCTTACCTTTGGATCGCTCAACTTTTCTAATCCATCCTGAAGACGATCAATAAAACCATTTATTAAAATACCTTGAGCTTCTAAATCATCCTTATCAACTGCCCTTGAATATTCGTACCGCGTATGTGGCCCATTAGCAGCAAAGAATAATGCCGAAGCTAGCGGCCAATCTTTAAGATTAGATAAAGCCTTAACTCGAAAAATAT
Source organism: uncultured Planctomycetales bacterium (assembly GCA_964583975.1). GTDB lineage: Bacteria > Omnitrophota > Gorgyraeia > Zapsychrales > Fredricksoniimonadaceae > JACQCF01. Next base: position 2,304 of record CAZOXU010000012.1, on the reverse strand, counting down.
AGTTATCATGAAATTCCATAGCAGCAAATGCAAGCCAATAATCAAAACTTGGCAAAGCTTTTGCTAATGGATGGTCCATATCTTTCAATAGAGGAAGAATTTCTTTCTCAAGTCGCCTTATCAATGTGATATTATTTGAATCCAAAGCTTTTCGAATGAGAAAAATGAATTTATACGTTATATAATCTATTTTTCTCATGTTAGGCGCCGCCTCAATGTCATCATAAAAATGATTCATGATCTGATTATCTATTAAAATGTCAGTTAATTTATCATTCAAATTTCTGAGTCTTTGAATAAATCTCGTATCACCTTTGATATATTGGTTCCGCGAGTCCTGTTCTTTTTCCCATTGATCTAATAATCCATTTAATTGATCTTCATTACTGACCACTACGTCTAAGGCCAACAAAACATCCCAAGCATTTGAAGTATAAAAAATTATCTCGTTGAGCTCCGCTAGTTTTAAGCCTTGAAATAATTTTCGTACCGCTCCAAAATCTCCCAACTCATCTATCCTCTTTTGAATATCCTCAATTCCCCTAAAATTTACTTGCATCGCCCGATCAACCTGAAACTTCTGAGCAGCCTGATTCAAATAAAAACTCATATCTCTTACTTCTCTAGGATTTTGAGCTTCATCATATGCTCTCAATTCTTGCGCTCTACGAAAAAGTTCATCTTGGGTAGAAAATTCTGGTTTCGCTCTTTGAAGCATAGCTTTTTGAGCACTCAAATAAAAAACTCCTACCTTTGCTTGTTTGGCATCTTGTAACAATATCGCTAATGCCACAATACCTTGATTCCCATATGCAAATATTTGTAAATCTTCTAATTCTTTTAAATAGGATCCCATTTTAGTTTTCTTTAATACAGTTTGAAGAGAAATCTCATTTGATGAAACTTCGGAAACAGGCTTATCAACAACCCTCTTACCCAAAGACACTTTCTCTTGTCCCTTTTTAGTTAATTTTTCATAAACCTGCCATTTTCCATCATGATCCAATATAGCCTGATAACCTTGATATAATTGCTTTCTTGTTTCATCATTGGTTATGGTTTCTTCTAAAACCATTCCAGGAGCCATAGCTACTATTAACAATTGATACAATTTTGGCGCCAAACCTTTCCCTTCTATTCCCCCTTTGAAATCAAAATCTATATCCACGCCTGTAACTTTATTATCGTGAACGTCAAATACAAAGACATCTTGAGAAATCCTCCCAGTTGAAGTATTTTTTAAATTAATCATGACATGCAAAGAATCTTTCCATCTAGGCTCATCTTCCCTGACAAACAATTGATACACTTGACCATCTCTAGCTTCAATTGATCTTTGATTCAAGAATTCTATAAAATCTTTCCGTGTCAACATAGCCCGATCAATTGGCTTAACTGCTGAAAGATAAAAAGTACCTGCTTCCTCAGCTTCATTGTCATAATCGGTCAATATTTCAACCAAGGCATTTACACCTTTTGCTCCTCCCTTTGTTTGCATTGATAAATTTTCTAGTCCAGACTTTACCAATAAATGCCCCATCAAGGTATCAGCTAACACAGCCTGTATCGATATTTCACCTTCCTTAACCATTAGCGGTGATTGGTCGACAACTTCTCGAGAAATACCATTTTGGCTCTTTTCATAGACCCGTTTGATTCCTTGAACGTTCTTAGTACGATATTTTCTTAGCAAAGTTTTTAGCGTTTCTGAATTTGCTACGTATTGATTTAACATCATTCCTGGATTCATTTTGTTAATAACTAATCGATATAAAGCAGATCCTAAACCATTGTTCGAAAATTCCCCCAAATCTATATAAACATCATCGATCAAATCTTTCTCAACATTAAAACTAAATGCACTATTAAAAAACCTTCCATCTCTTTCTCTTTTAAGTCTTACATCAACATGTGTACCTACCGCCTCTGCTATAATATCGAATCTATCTTTCTGGTCTTTTGAAACAATCTTCTTACCATTTAAAAAACTCACATAATCTTTAACGCTTAATTGCGCTTTATCTTCTCTAGATTGAGGCACTTGTGAAACATCCTTAATCTCTACTGTAACTCTCATAGCCTTATCTGCGGATAGTATTGCAGAGGGCAATAAAACCTCAGTATAAGAAATGGCTGGAGCACTTAAGTTTGTCATCTGAGCCATATCAACCCCACCGGAGAAATATTTGCGAGGCACAGGCTGCTGAGTTACGGGATCTGGTTCTTCTTTGATGTAATTGTAGACCCCCTTCTTGAAGGCCTGCAGATAGCGTTGGTATATTAATTCAACGTCTGTAGGGGCTG
>CAZOXU010000011.1:0-61311 GCA_964583975.1 uncultured Planctomycetales bacterium | reverse complement strand
ATGTGGTGGAATCGCGGTTGAAGGTGATGCTAGAGGCAGATTATTTATCGGAATCCAAAAACGGTGTAGGGGCGACCCCCCGTGGTCGCCCTCAAGAAGGGCAGGCACAGGGGCCTGCCCCTACGGATACCAATATATTGGGAAATAACATCATCCGTGAAATCGTCATCCCCGAACTCACCCGCGAAGTCAATGAAGGACAAAACTTCGCCCAACTTAGACAAGTTTACAATTCTTTAATCCTAGCTACGTGGTACAAGAAGAAAATAAAGGACAGCATCCTGGCTCGGGTGTATACGGATAAGAATAAAATCGTAGGGGCGACCCCCCGTGGTCGCCCTCAAGCCGGGCAGGCACAGGGGCCTGCCCCTACCGAGGATGTTGAATCAATTTATCAACGGTACCTCCAAGCATTCAAAAAAGGCGTGTACAACTACATCAAAGAAGAGCCTGATCCTATAACCCAGCAGCCTGTGCCTCGCAAATATTTCTCTGGAGGAATGTTGTTGCAACCTTCTCAAGCTATGAGAATTAGTCAAGACCCATCTGTGATTGGTGATTCGGCCATGACTAGTCTTGCAGGGAAAATGAGAATAGAAGTTAAACTTGATCAAGTTTTAAGTAAACCAGTATGGGAAACTGAGCAAGAACGCAAGCGTTTTGCGGGCTCGCAGAAAGGACAGAAGGATCAATACGCCTGGCTGCCATTAACAGATCATATTGTTGTGCAATTTGTTCCGCGAGGTCAAGAAGCGGTTGATTTTCTAGTACCTGAAAAGCTTGCGAATACCAATGGGGAAATTTTTTATCATTTCAAGTTGCCAGAAGACATAAACGTTAAAGAAACTATAGAATTAACACAAAAGATTAGGGATCTTCCTTTGAGCGATAAGGAACGAACCTTGCCTAGAATTTCTGGAAAGTTTAGAGACGCTGCAAGGTATTTGGCTCAGAGATATGAGAATCAAAAAACTCAAGAACATGAACAGGTTATTGGTCTATTTGATGCTTTAGGATACATTTTGGCTCAAGACAATAGTGACTTGAAAATCCCGGATGGATTTCATGTGGATCATGTTTCTTCAAATCAAAAGCCCCTAGATTTGGAGCAAGAAAGAGAGATTAAAGAATGGCTTGGGTTAAAAGATTCACAGAAACTTGATGAGCTGCAGACTCTTATGACCAAAGCCATTCAATTGACCGTACGCCATGTCCAGATTGATATAGAAAATCAAACTTATTTAAGAGGGATGCATTTATTAAAAGAAGATTTAGCAAGATCTAAGAATGAGTCACCAAAGCTCTCTTCATTAGAGTCGTTTGGGTTTCAAAGGAAAGCTAAGCGTTTTGATCAGATTGATACAGAGCAATTAAAGGCAGAAATACAAAAGGCAAGAGAGAGATCGCCTTTAGCTGGTGCAGAGCTTGAAATCCAAGCCATCAATAAAATTATGCGGTTAATTATCAAAATGCACGGGTGGACAGATAAAGATTATTCTGCTTTAAATGAAGCCTCTCCAATTCGGATACGACTTACTAAGGAAATTAATTGTGTCGGCAGAAGTGCTTTAATGGCATTGTACTTGGATGCAATTGGAATTAAGAAGGTTTACCTGGTTTCAGAAATAGATCATGTCTTTATATTAGTTAGGTTATCTGATGGACGATACTATATCGCAGAACCTTCTGAGGAGTTGAGGCCTTCGGGAGAATTAGATTTTAGTTTTATTGTGAAATTGCCAATCGAAAAAGATATCTCTAATGAAGGTTTAACATTTGATTTTAAAGGAAAGAATGATTTGCAGGTTGTTAGGATTTTACCGTGGCAATTAGGAATAATTGGAAGTTTTTATCAGAATTTAGGAATTTTTCTGATGCATAAAGGAGACTTGGCAGGAGCAGAGGCTGCGCATCATAAAGAAATAGAGCTTGATCCTAAAGATATGAGTGCATACGTTTCTTTAGGGGATTTGTTAGACAGTAAAGGTGATTTAACAGGAGCTGAAACAGCATATTTAACAGCATTAAAGATAAATCCTAAATACCAAATCGCTTATAACAATCTTGGACTTCTATTGATGAAGAAGGGTGATTTAGCACGAGCTGAAGCGTCTTTTCGAACAGGCATAAAGCTTGATTCAAGAAATTCTTGGCTACGTTACAATTTAGGATTTTTATTGGAAAATAAAGGTGACTTAGAAGGAGCGGAGGAGGCTTATTTAAAAGCAATAGAAGAGAGCCCCCGGTATACAAATGCCTATAAAAGTCTTGGACGCGTGCTAACCAAGTTACATGATTTTAAGAGGGCAGAAGCGGCCTTTCGAAAAGCAATAGAGCTTGATCCTAAAGATAAGAGCGTAAGACAAGATTTGGAATCCTTATTAAGATCGACCACAAAAGATGCAGCGATGGAGGCGGAAAAGTTATTTTCTTTAGGAACGATCGAATTTTCTAAAGAAGATTTCCCAATATTAACCAGCCTTTCTAAAAAAGAAGGACTACAAAGAGTATGGGGAAGATTAGAAGAAATCGTCCTTCCTATGGATCACAAAATTGCCTCTATTTTAGGAAATCAGAGTTCAGATTTTGGATCCCAGAAAATGCTGGTCGTCCATAAAGACGGTCATCAAAGACTTGTGGTTTCTTTGTTAGAATCTATATTTATTCATGCCATAGAAAATTCTGCGGATGCTTTTATACATGGAATAGACATTGGTAAAATACCAGACAACAAAAGTTTAAAAATTGATTTTTATGTTTATGAAAAAGATGGTTTTGTAAATATTGATGTAGTAAACAATGGATTATCTATCAAAGAGGCTGAAACTACTGAAGAGAAATTAGCTCAAAAGTTAGCTGGTAATCACAGAATTGGAGGAAAAGGTGAAGGTCTATTAAGTATGCGTTCTTATGCTCAGAAAATTCATCCTGAAGCGGAGGTGAGTCTTTTAGACAGAAGGGATGTTTTGCGAGATGAAGACGGTGCGGTGCTGCGTATTCGATTTGCGAAAATTAATCCTAATGAAATTAAATTAGGAGAGGTGGTATTGAGAAATTTTAAAGGAATCTCACGATTTTATTTACTCAGACCATCGGAATGGAAACCCTTAAAAGAGTTAGATGAGAAGGTTTTAGTTAATGGATCTGGTCAAATTAAATTCAATGGAATAGATCCTCTTGTTTCAATTTCGCAAGATGATTTTAGTTTTTATTGGGAAAGACATGGGCAAACATACTCTAATGCAGGTATTTTAATTCCAGGAAGAAGAAATTTATTAACTCTAAAAGGTAAGGAACAGTCACTAGCGGGGGCAAAGATTTTGTTTTCTAAACTAAGGCCTGACATTGAATCTAATGCAGATGTGGTTGTTATAACTAGTTCCAAAGATCGTACTCAACAAACTGCCCAAGATTTTCTGGATCTAGTTAAAGATAAAACAGGGCATAAGATTGAACCAAATGTGGAAAGCTTTTTAGATGAGATATCCTTGGGATTGCTCGATGAAAAAGGGGTAGCAGATATTCAAAAAGAAGGAAGAGGTGTGCGAGAGTTCTTATATCGTTTTAATAGAGGCATGGATGCGACTGCAACATTACCTAGTATTTCAGGTCATTCTCCTTCGGAAAGTTATTTAAATCTTCTGATTCGAACTAAGAAAGGATTGGATGATTTTAAAGCTAGGATGAAATTAAGAAAGAAATTTAATGGAGGAAGGAAGATCATCGTTGTAGCTTTTGTCCATAGCATTCAAGCGAGTGCCCTTATGGTTAATCTAGGTGTCCAATCTATGGTTGACCCTCAAGTGGGAATCATCAATTGGAGAAGGAAGAAGTTGAGTAATGCTGAGCCGGTTTTTTATGATTCTATGAAGCGAGAAGTTTACAAAGTTGATGCAGCAATGCAAAGCGCCAAGGTTAGTATTCTTGATATACAGCGACTTTTGGCTAGTAAGTGGGGGATGAGGGAATTACTTAAGGGCGGTAAGGTTCGTCAGCCCGATTGGTTTGTTGCTTTTAAAAGAGATTCTGATGTGATTCAAGAATTAGACGAAATGCGTTTTTCAGACGAATCCTATTTACAAGCTTTAACAGACCCAAGAGATGTCGCTAATTTTAGAGAAGTAGCCCAACAAATTGTGTCTGGTGAGATTTCTTTGCCAGTTATTTTCAAACCCAACACGGGTTCCTATGGAAGAGGAATTTTTTATATTCATAAAGGAAAAGATTCTAATCTGACCATCACATTTTCTTATACCAATTCACCTTCATTTCAAGATCCTTATCAAGAGAAAGTCATTAAGTATTTTGATAACTACAAAATTACTCCTTATAGAGACCCAGATTTAAACAGTATGCATTTTACATTAGATACCTCAACAACCGATGCCGTTGAGATTTTAGATGGTTTATGGAAATTAGTTGTTTTGAATGAAAGAATTTATGATTCTGGAGGAATGGAATCTGTTTTTAACGCTTTTAAATTAGACGGAAAATCTTACGAAAGTCGTTTTTTATTTCGAGGAAATTTAAAAACCGGTAAGTTTGAACCTGATCCAGATTTTTCTAGATCTCCATCCTGGATTCAGAGTACCCGTATCGGTAGTTCTTCGTTCTTTTCCAATAATTCTGGACGTGAACAAGCTTATGACTTGTTGAAAGAAGATGAAAGGTATCGTGATGTCTTAGCGGCCTATGGAATAGATCCTAATAGATGGGAAGAATTTCAAACGTATGTTTATGAACTCATTCGGCATGATTTTCAACTTCTTGTCGCACGTTTGAATAAGGTGGGTATTCATTTAGACCAAGATGTTCTTGGAAATTTTGATTTACAATGGTTGGCGCCCTCTCGCGAAGGAGAGTTTCCAGTACCGGTATTAATTGAATCAACCATTACTTTTGACATTTTTGATTATGATTTTGAAGTCGTTCCAGATTTTAAAGGTAATTGGGAAGCGGAGAGCGATCCTAAGCAAGATGCTGCGATGGCACAAGGTAGAGATGTTGTAGAAGAATTATCTCAACTAACAGGTTTAAATCTATCTCAGAACATCGCATTTCTTCCAACTGATACGAATTTAAAGATAGATCGAGATCCTCAGGGAAATATTAACACCGTTGATTATCAATTGCGCTCATTGACACAAGAAGAAATTTTGGCCTTAACTGATGATGCAGCTCTTAATTATATTCTCGGTCAGTTAAAGAAATTGATGAAAAATTCTCCTTTGCTTGCTGATCTGCTTCAAATGGTAGAAAGATTAAAGACATCTCCACCTGAAGCTCAGCCGTTTTCTATTCAAGAACTAACCTATCGATCTGCCTTTAATAAATCCGCCTTTCCTAATTCAGAACATGTTTATGCGAGATATTTCCTTCCTAAAACAACTGATGGAAAACTTTTACCCGGAGTCGTTTTGTGTAGTTTTTATGAACAAGATACGCTGGCCCGTCTTATTTCTATTTATTTAGCTAGCAAAGGCGTTGCGGTATTGGAAGTAGGAATGCCTTTATACGCTAAACGTTCAGCTGCTGGAACACAAGGAATGAATTCTGTACAACGATATGTGGCTTTGGATTTTGATGCAGAAAAGTTTAAAACTTTTATTATGCAATCGATTGCCGATACCTTGGTTTCTGTACGATGGCTTGCTGATCGTCCAGAAATAGATCCCTCTAGAATATCTGTAACAGGGCAAAGCATTACGGGTAGTGTGGCAACAAGCACCTACCTGATAGATCCATTAGTGCGAAATCTTTTCACAATAGTCCCTATCGTTAATTATTCTCACCTTCTTTGGAGTCAGGGAGATCGATATGCGGGTATTCAAGAATTATTCCGTCAAAAAGGGCTCGTTCCAGAAGATGTCGATTCAGTTATGAGAGATTTAAACTTGGATCAATTGGCTTCTGCAGTGCCATCCAAGGATGGTCAGAATGTTTTGCTTGCCACTGTCGTAGATGATGAGTTGACGCCTGCCGAAGATAGTCAGAGACTTTTCGGCTCTTTAGGAAAGCCGCCGAGTTATTTTCAAGGAAAAGGTATTCCAGGATCGCCTAGCGCGCATCTGTCAGGAATATTGTCTTTGGGTGTTGAAATCCTTCCGAAGATTTTAGATATGTCTAAGGCAGAAGATGCGGCTATGACTAATGCTTCAAGTTTATTTAAGAAAGGTTCATTAGTCAGAGATAGCGCAATGATCAAAAAAGGTGGTATTGACCTTACCTCTGACAAATTTCTACAAACCCAAAATGCTAATGGAGGTATAAAGTTTAATTTAGACCCAGCACAGCTTGCCCAACTGCAAAACGCCCCAGGTTTTTATCCCGTGATTATCAATATCCAGCCCATGACTGATCTCAGGAAGTTTTTAGGGATCAGTACCCAGACACCAGTCACCCAGCTGGCAGCGGCATCATAACTCCAACCCTTTATAATATTATTTGATATATAATTAATGAGCCTATATAATACGAGCTCAATTTGGATCTTTCAGATCCTCTTATCAAAGGAGTAACACTATGGCAGCAGTACACTTAGATCAAAATAACTTTAAAACTGAGGTTTTAGACAGCTCGATCCCAGTTTTGGTGGATTTTTGGGCTGAATGGTGTGGACCTTGCAAGATGCTTAGCCCCATTCTTGACCAAGTCGCGACCGAATTGGCGGGTAAATTGAAGGTTGCCAAGCTTAATGTCGATGAATCGCCTGATTTGGCAGGTCAATTTAACGTTATGTCGATTCCAACCCTGATTGTGTTCAAAAAAGGCGAGCCAGTAGACCAGTTTGTGGGGGCCATGCCTAAGGATAAATTATTAGCGAAATTAAATCCGCATTTATAGATCCCTCGCCGATAGCTCGGGATAAATTCGTCCTGTTAAGTTGCAGGACTCATTTAGGAGTTTGTAATGCAAATTGAAGTGCTAAAATCTAAAATTGGCCAAGCCACATTGACCGCTGCAGAACTCTATTATGAAGGCAGCATTACCATTGATTCAAACCTTATTAAAGCAGTCGGTATGATTCCTGGCGAAAAAGTCCATGTGCTTAATGTGAATAATGGCAATCGCTTGGAAACCTATGTCATTGCAGGTCGAGCTGGTTCGGGAGAGATATGCCTTAATGGCCCTGCCGCCCGTCAAGGGTATGTGGGAGACAAGCTTATCATTTTAAGTTACGCTATTTGTACCCAAAAAGAAGCCAAGACCTTGAAACCCAAGGTTGTTTATCTGGATTCCAATAACAAATTAAAAAAAGTGTAAGCCCTATGCAGCTGAAAATTCGTTTATACGGAGATTCTTGTCTGAGGGCCAAATCTAAGCCGGTCAAAGAAGTTGGTCCTGCTGAACGTATTTTGATTGCATCGATGTTTGATACGATGCGTGCGCAAAAAGGAATCGGGTTGGCAGCCCCTCAAGTGGGCATTAATGAACAGATTTTTGTCGTAGATACGGGTAAGGATGCTTTGGCTATTATTAATCCTAAAATCATAAAGTCCTCTGGCTCGGAAGAATCTGAAGAAGGGTGTTTAAGCATTCCTAATCTTCATGTGAACGTCAAAAGAGCTAAGGATTTAGAAGTTGAATTTATCGATGAAAACAATGAAGTAGTGAGGGCCAAAGTTTCCGGACTTTTAGCCAAGGTTTTTCAGCATGAAAACGACCATTTGCAAGGCAAGTTGATTTTGGATTACCTCACACCTTCGGAGCGCAAAATAGTCCTCAAAGAGATTAAAGACGGGATTTATGTTGGAAAAGACCAAGACAATGAACACGACCGCGCTTAAGAAATTTGATAATGGTTTAAATGTGCTCCCTGAGTGGTTTAAGCAGCCGCTACCAGAAATGGACCAGATCAATTCCATGAAGGCTTTGTTTCGTTCTTCAGGATTGCATACGGTTTGCGAGAGTGCCAATTGTCCTAATATGGGTACCTGCTGGAAGGCCGGGGTGGCTACTTTTATGATCTTAGGTGGGACCTGCACACGTGCCTGTCGTTTTTGTTCTGTACCAGCTGGCAGACCAGATGTTTTAGATATTGATGAACCTCAAAAAGTAGCGCTTGCAGTCCAGAAACTTAAACTTAGGTATGTGGTGATCACTTCGGTAGCTCGAGATGATCTTAAAGATGAAGGGGCCAATCATTTTGCCGATACGATTAAGGCGATACGCACACTGACTCCTGAGGTGAAGATTGAAGTTTTAATACCTGATTTCTCAGCCAAAGAGGAGTCTTTAGAGATTTTAAGCAAGGCTGCGCCAGAGGTGATAGGGCATAATATCGAAACCGTCAGCCGATTAAGTGATAATATTCGCCCCCAAGCGTCGCATGAAAGATCTTTAAGAGTTTTGCAACGCTTTGCTCAATTAAATCCTACCTCGTTTGTAAAATCTTCTTTTATGGTGGGCTTAGGCGAAACCAGGCAAGAAGTTCTTGAATTAATGCAGCAGCTTTTAGACAGCGGCTGTCAAATTTTAACTATTGGACAATATCTGGCTCCCACCCGCATGAAAAGACATTTACCGGTTCAAAGATTCGTCACCCCTGCTGAGTTTGAAGATTTTCGTGTTTTAGGTCTGGAAATGGGATTTAAATATGTTGAAAGCGGTCCTTTGGTGCGTAGTTCTTACATTGCTGAAAAAGGTTACAGCGAGGCTTTAGGTCGATGAAAGAAAAGTTTAAAACAATTTGGACGTTGTTTTTACGTTTTGGTCTAAGCGGAATCCTTTTAGGATGGTTATTTAGCCGCATCGATTACAAACACACTTGGGCCGCTGTCAAAGAAGCAGACCCTGCATATTTATTAATGGCCTTCCTGATTTTCTTTAGCACCTGTGCCGTGATCTTATGGCGTTGGATTATTTTCTTAAAAGCATTAAATTTAAAATTTGACCGTTTAAATGCTGCCCGATGGTTTTTTATCGGACAGTTTTTTAATTTATTCTTACCAACTTCGGTAGGTGGGGATGTCATAAAAGCTTTTGGGATAGCGAGCCAGACAGGCAATAAACCAAAAGTATTTGCGTCTATTGTTTTAGATCGTTTGACAGGTATGGTAGGGATTGTATTAGTAGCTTCTGTTTCGTTCTTTTTTAGTCGTAAGATTGTTGGGGATGCATCACTTTTGACATCTATTGCTAGTTTGACTGGAGTCATTGTGGTTTTAGGCGTTATTTTATTTAGTCGTCGAGTTTTTGCTTTTGTATGCAAGTTGTTTGAGTCTTTGCCTAAGGTGAGGGAAGCGCTCATGAAGCTTCACCATGACCTTATTTTGATGAGAGATAGAAAGAAGGAATTTGCCATGACCTTGGGGCTTTCCATGCTGGCCCAAGTGATGCTGGCGTATGATTTTTATTTGGTAGCCCAGGGATTGCATCAAGATATCCCATTTGTTTATTTTATTATTTTCTCCCCTTTGGTCTGTGTGGTCACTTCCTTGCCTTCGATTGGTGGTTTGGGAGTCAGAGAAATTGGTTGGGTCTATTTGTTGGCCAAGGTGGGGGTGCCACAAAATGTGGCTTTAGCTTTGAGTCTGCTCAATTTTACTTTTATGGTGTTGGTAGGACTCCTGGGAGGGCTTTGGTATGTCACTACATTTTCTGCTAGACGGGTACAACATCATCAAACAGACGTCCAGCTTGAATCACGGAACGCTTGAAGTCCAGCGTCTGGCTCTTTTAAATTGGATCAGTATTCATGGATCGCAGAGCAATTCACGTAATGAAATGACAGTTGTTTTTGATGGTAAGGAAGAGTTTTCTAGCTTTCAATCCGTGCATGGCATAAAAGTTATTTTTAGTAAAGGCGAATCAGCCGATGATGTGATTAGAAACATAGTTGAAGCGAGCCCCAAAAAGAAATTTGTGGTTGTCAGTAATGATAAGGGAATTAAGTTTTATGTTAGGGCTTTAGGGGCCCAAGTATTGAGTGTGCAGGAATTTATAGGGAAGATCGCGAAGAAATCGAAGATGGTTTCGGCTGGTAAACAGGAAAAAACCTCGAAATATATTTCGCTGACTCAGCAAGCTAAGATCACACAAGAATTTGAAAAGATTTGGATTAAATCAAAATGATGAAATCTGCTTTTTTAAAAAAGACAAATCAACGTATTATGGCTGCTGGAGATGCGGTGTTCTTTCTGGGGGATGTGCTTAAGGTCATATTTTCTGGAAAGGTGAGATTCGATCAAGTGTTACAGCAGGTGTATTACCAGGGTGTGCAGTCGGTTGTCATCATTATTTTATCATCAATAGCTTCTGGTGTGGTGTTGGGATTGCAGGGGTCAATCACCTTGCAGCGTTTTGGCGCACGAGAATTTATAGCTCCGTTAGTTGCGTTATCATTAGTGCGTGAGTTGAGCCCTGTATTTACAGCTTTTATTTATTCAGGAAAATCTGGGGCAGGAATCACGGCTGAATTAGGGACCATGAATACACATGAACAGATTCAAGCGACGCGAGCGTTAGGTGTAGATCCTATTGAATTCTTGGTAGTGCCGCGTTTTTTAGCTTGCGTGCTCGTGATGCCGGTTTTGGTGATTATTTCCGAATTAGTTGGTATTTGGGGAGGGTACTTAGTGGGTGTTTTTCATGCTCAATTGTCGGGAGCAATTTACTTAAAACATACGATTCAATCTATTCATTATGTAGATTTCTTAAGTGGCATGATTAAAGCATTCTTTTTTTCTATTATTATTGCTTGGATTTGTTGCTATCAAGGGTTTTTTACATCGGGAGGGGCATTGGGAGTCGGACGATTTACGACCCGTGCAGTTGCTAATTCGTATATGGCTGTAATTTTATCAAATGCATTATTAACAATACTTATTTTAACAGTTTGGGGTTAATATGATTTTCAAAAGATTGATGATGGGAAGTTTAGGAACGATAACTCTTAGTGCATGGTTGGTGGGCTGTTCACACACGCCAAATCAAAATGAAGGACAGTTGCAAAGTTACCGCGTTCCTGATGTTGAAGCTGGTTGGATTCGTGAAGGTCAACCGATCGAATATGAAGGGAAACGATGGTATCCCATTAATGATGTGGAAGTTTTATTGGATATGGAAGTTTATCAGGTCAGTGAATACAAAGGCGTTCAAATCTTTGTAGATAAGGTAGATACCAAACCATATAAACGTCTTTATACAAAATTTGCTAAGAATAAATTCCGATATTTTGAAAAAAGGGACCATGATTAAGGTTGAGCACTTAACAAAATCTTTTAGTAGTGAGAAGGTTCTAGATGATATTAGCTTTGAAGTAGCTGCAGGTGAGATTTTGGTCTTTTTGGGACCTAGTGGTACGGGTAAAACGGTATTATTGAAACACTTAATAGGGCTTTTAAAGCCTGAGGCTGGTTCGGTTATGATTGATGGCCAGGACATTACCCATTTAACACAAAAAGATCAATTAGAAATACGTAAGAATTTTGGTTACCTTTTTCAAGAAGGGGCTTTGTATGATTTTATGGATGTTTTTGATAATGTGGCCTTCCCTTTGCGAGAACATACGAGTTTAAATCCACAACAGATTCGTGACAAGGTTCGTGAAGTTTTAAACATGGTGGATTTAGAGGATGTGGAAAGTAAGATGCCTTCTGAGCTTTCGGGGGGTATGAAAAAACGTGTGGGGTTGGCTCGAGCTATTGTTTTAGGGGCTAAAATACTTTTATGTGATGAGCCGACATCTGGTTTGGATCCGGTTCGCAGTTATGATATTTCTAATTTAATCCGTCAAGTAGTCAAAAAAATAGGGGCTACGACTGTCATTACTTCGCATGATGTTGTTAATTCTTTTAGGATAGCTGATCGATTAGCGATCCTTAATGAAGGGCGTATTGAAGTGATTGGTTGTAAGGAAGATTTATTAAAATGCCAACATCCATTTGTTAAAGAATTTCTAAAACCGTCGGTGGTATCAGTATAATCGCCCCAACTGCTGTCTTGCGACAGCAAGACGTTGGGGCCCTGTTAGGAGAGAATTATGGAGGATCATAGTCAGTTAAAAAGGATTCTTGCGGGTTTGTTTTTTATATTTGGTATAGGGTTAATTGTAGGGGCCATTTTTGTCATTGGTTTTGATCGTGGTTTAACCCAACCAAAGTTCCAAGCCATTGTTCTTTTTAATGAGGTTGGTGGATTGGTGGATGGAGCTCCTATACGTATGTCGGGGGTCAATGTTGGTGTGGTAGGCAATATTGATTTTTTAACGCAGCCTTTGGAAGATAGAAGTTTAAAGGTTACTTTAAATATCTTCAAGAAATATGAATTTCAATTTCGTAAATGTTCCAGGGTGGCTATTAAAACAGAGGGTGTGTTAGGTCAGAAACTTGTGGAGATCAGTGAGGATCATGCGCATAAGATGTTTGATATGAATAAACCTATCATCGGAGAAGATCCTTTAAACGTGGAAGATATGGCTGCTGTGATTACCCGTACCGCGATTTCAATTCAGCAGACAACAGCCGATTTAAGTGAAGTGTTAGATGAGTGGAAGTATATTTCCAAGAAAAGTAAGCGTTTGATTAATCGTTTTGAGAATAAATTAATTGAAGGTAGTTTATTTAAAATATTTTAATATAAGGGGTTCATATGTTTGTAATGGGTAATTTTGTAAACGCATTAGCCGTATTGGTCAATATTCTTTTGTCTGTGATGTATTGGCTAATATTGATCAGGGCTTTAATTAGCTGGGTTTCACCTGATCCATTTAACCCTATTGTGCAGTTCTTGCATCGTGCCACAGAGCCTATTTTAGAACCCATTCGTCGCATTTTGCCTCAAATGCCGATTGATTTTTCACCGATCGTTGCGTTTTTAGGGATTATTTTTTTAAGGCAATTTTTGGTCAAGACATTGTCGGATATCGCAACACGTTTACAGTAGAAAGACAATTGCTTGCAAATAATCATACTTTAATGTATATAATTAAGAATCTTTAGAAAGGAAATTTATGTTTGATAAAGTTAAAGAGCTCATGGAGCTCAAAAAGAAAGCAGATCAGTTAAAGAAAGAGTTGGAAGCAATCACCATTGAAGTCAATGATGTGCGTCCGATTAAGGTTAAGATTAATGGTGCTCAGATTTTCCAGTCTATCGAAGTTGATGAGAGTCTTCTGAATCCAGCCCAAAAGAACCGTATTCAGATGGATTTGTTGCGCAGTATTAATAGCGCGGTCAAGAAATCGCAGCAAGCCGCAGCCAATAAAATGAAAAGCATGCCTGGTTTAAATATTCCAGGTTTATCGTAATAACCAGTTTGAAAGGATAAAAGATATGCCTTATGATGCCAGTTTAGATGCTTCAACCTTCAAAGAAGTGCTTGATTTTGAGAATACTCGTTTGACTGTCGGTGTTTTTTCATACAATGGTGCGCCTAAAAAATTGCAAATAAGCCGCGAAAATTTAATTGATGGGGCTTGGAGCTATACGAAACTTGGCCGTTTATCCAAAGATGAAGCAATTGCTGTTGCTCCTATTTTGACCAAAGCTATTGCAACAATGTAATTATTTGATCGAAGCAGAGGTTTGACAATATCCCGCTTATATTTTGAAGCGGGATATGTTTTTATTAACCAGAGGTGAATTTATGGGAAATGAAGTTTATTTAACTCGAAAAGGTTTTCAAAAAATACAAGAACAGTTGGAAGTTTTAAAGACAACTGAACGTCAGAAAATTGCCAAGGCTATTGGCGAGGCACGTGCGCAAGGAGATATCTCTGAAAATGCTGAATATGATGCAGCGAAAGATGCGCAGGCACACAATGAAGCTCGCATTGCCACGTTAGAAGCGCAACTAGCCAATGTTCGTATTATTGAAAATGAAAATATCCCTTCTGATAAAGTATTTATTGGCGCCATTGTTACGTTAGAAGATTTAGATAACGACGAAGAGTTGACCTACATGCTTGTCTCTCCCGAAGAAGCTAGCTACGAAGAAAATAAAATTTCTATTTTTTCTCCCATTGGAAAAGCATTATTAGGACATAAAGAAAAAGACACCTTGGCCATCAAGGTGCCTGCGGGAACTCTTAATTATAAGATTAAGAAAATCAAGCGTCCTTCTTAAAAAGACTTAAACCCATCCAAAGAAATACACTCGGCATGAGCGCAAAGACAATGCGATTGAGTGTATTGTCCATCCACCATCGGATATCATCAAAGAAGGTGTTGATTTGATAGTAAGTTAAGGTAACGGTCAAGAAGCAGATCATAAATAGACCAACCGTGACCAAGGGTTGTTTTAAAGATCGGCCTTTCGAAAGAGTCAGTCCTATGGCTGCGATGATCCAAAGTCCGGCCCATTTCATAGAAATAAATTCGTATAAGGTATTTGTCAGAATATAAATAAGTCTTGATCCGCTTGAAGGGTGATCCGCCGACAGTAAACCATTAATAAAAACCCCACCATGTGGAGCCATGGTAAGGGTGAAGATAATAGTTGGCAGAGCTGAAATTACTAAGGCAATGATGAATAACCATGGCTGGGGGCGACGTAGAAGAATAAGTAAGCTTAAGATGCCAGAGGCTGCAATTCCTTCATTCTTAGTAAAACTGAGTAATCCAATGAAAATAGCAGTCAGTATTAGCAGGCGATTGTCTTTAGATTTTTCAAAATAAAAATAGCAAACAAATGCAGAAAGTAGATAAAGGCTAAAAAGGATGTCACTATACTGACTGATGCACAGAGTATTGCCAAAACTCAGAGTGAATATACAAAAGGTGATTAAGGATGCATAAAGTGTAGACACTCCAAGTACGCAAAGACCCGAAAGCAAAACTCCAGCATTTAATAGGGTTATAACAATGGCATTGTACATGCTTACTTGCTGGGTCCATCCCGTCCATTGCCAGAACCAGACATTTAGTGTTGGTAGGGCCAAAGGATAACCCGTATTGCTGCGCCACAAAACAGGATCAAACATATCCTTCCAAGCATGTTCCCCTAGGTAGATGAATTTGGATTTTAAATTCCAGCACGACCAAGCATCCCAGCCACCTAGGGGATAGTGATTAGCTTCAAGCCACAAAGGAATAGCTACGGCAGATAAAACTAGTGCCAGGCACCAGTTTTTTTGTGGATGTCTAGGAATCTGGTGCCTGGCACTAGTTTTGTTAAGCCATAATAAGACGCCTAAAAGAGCAAAGCTAATGGCTACGGGCAGGAAATGATTGAAGTTATAGCCAACCAGCTGCACGTAGAAGATGATCTGACTAGTGATGCCTAATCCTAAGGCAGCCCCCAGAAAGAAATTTAATTCCCGAGCTAGGCGATTTTGAGTGATAAGTCGGATCGCTAAAACGCCAATTGAGACTGCAATGGTAAGTGCTAAAAGATACATCATGGTTTTAATTCACTAAATTTTGGGTTTACGGCCAAAATGGTTCCAAATTTATTGGCTTTAATAGGTTGAAGCCCTAGTTCTCGCATTTTAGTTAAAGCAATCGCTGGTAAGGTGCAGTCAAAAATAACTAAAGGGTAATCAGTATTATTAAGGTCCAAAATAGTAGGGGCAAGGTGATATTGGGCTTGCTCAAACTGAGCAATTACGACCGGTATATTAGTATCTTTATCCGTATAATAACCTGCTTTGGATATTTTATTAAAAAGCGGCGCGATTTCTTTAAATTGATCTCCCAAATTGTGAAATTGCATATTGGAAGGCTGTTGTTGATGTTGGATGACTTGCGAGCCCAACGTGTAAACATTAAAGACGATACAGAGGCTTAATAAAATGGCAACCGTTTGATGCATGGGGGGATTCTACTGGCTTAAGTCTTGCAATGCAAGTAAAAGGTCATTGAGAATATGCCGAATAAATAGTTTGCGGCCGAGGCCAGTTTCAGTATAATTTGCATATGATTTCTATCGGTGTTATCGGTTGTGGACATTGGGGCCCCAATCATATTCGTATTTTTTCACAGTTACCCGGTTCGAAAGTACTGATGTGTGCTGACCTTGATGAGCGACGTCTGGCTTCCATGTCAGCGCTCTATCCTCAAATTCAAGCAGTCAAAAATTATGAAGATATTCTTAATAATCCAACCATTGATGCCGTTGTTGTTGCTGTCCCAACTAATTATCACGTCCAAGTTACTCGAGAAGCGCTTTTAGCAGGCAAGCATGTGTTGTGTGAGAAACCTCTCTCGCTTTCTTCCCAAGAATGTCTTGAATTAAAAGAATTGGCCCAAAAGCAGAAGAAATTGCTGATGGTTGGTCATATTTTTGTATTTAACCAAGGGGTTGTCAAACTTCGAGAGTATATCCAAAAGGGTGAATTAGGTAAGGTGCATTATGCTAATTCGCAACGTACTAATCTTGGTCCTTTTCGTTATGATGTCAATGCTCTGTGGGATTTAGCGCCCCATGATATTTCTATTTTTAATTATCTATTTGATTCACCACCGATCAGTGTCTCGGCCCGTGGGCATAAATGTTTAGGTGGTAAATTAGAAGACCTAGCTTTTGCAACCTTAGATTATCCTAATAATATTATGGTCAATATTCACGTCAGCTGGTTGGATCCCAAGAAGGTGCGCGATATCATTATTGTGGGCGATAAGAAAATGGTGACATGGGATGATTTGGACATTGAAGGGCCTATCAGGCTTTATGATAAGCATGTCGAGAAAACCGATGTGTATTACGCTACCTACGGTGAATTTCAACTTTTGTCGCGTGAAGGAAGTATTATGATCCCAAAGATTGGGATCAATGAACCTTTAAAGAATCAAGCCTTGTATTTCGTCGATTGCATTGCGAACCACAAAGACCCTGAAATTGCCAATGCTCAAAAGGCTTACGATGTAGTTCGTACCTTGGTGGCTATTACTGAATCGATTAATCGCAAGGGGGAGTTGGTTAAACTATGAGTTTCTTCAAACATGAAAACGCCCTTGTCCATCCTAAAGCTAAGATTGGTGATCACACGCGCATCTGGGCTTTTGCCAATGTGCTCGAAGGAGCTGTGATTGGCGAACATTGCAACATTTGCGATGGTTGTTTCATCGAGTCAGGCGCCGTTATTGGCAATCATGTGACAATAAAAAATGGCGTGGAAGTGTTTAATGGTGTAACTATTGAAGATGATGTTTTTATTGGAGCCCATACCACCTTCATCAATGATCGCTATCCTCGCAGCAATCGCAAAGATGCCTGGGTTTTAGAAAAAACCATGGTTAAAAAAGGGTCGACCTTGGGGGCCAATTCTACCATTCTGTGTGGCGTCACGATCGAAGAGTATGCGGTGATAGGTGCTGGTTGTGTGGTGACCAAGAATGTTGCTGCGTATACTATTGTTGTTGGTAACCCTGCCCAATTGATTGGATATGCCTGTCGTTGTGGCCGCAAACTCAATGATGATTTGTTTTGTAGCTGTGGGTTAAGCTATTCAATCGACAAAAATCATTTAATTCCTAAGAATTGATTTATGGCTTCTAAAATTTTGGTCTGTCCTGTAGCTTTTAATGAGCAAGTCAAATTACGTAGTGTCATCGAGAGATTTCTCAAGACTGGTTTCTTGGGCAAGATGGACTATTTGATTGTAGATGATGGTTCTGATGATGGCACAACCGAAATGATTGCTGAATATAAAGACCGTGGTGTGCAGACAATCAAGCATGCTAAACGTAGCGGGGTTGGGGCAGCTATTCGTACCGCCATTGAGCATGGACGTAGCGCCAACTATGATATTATTGTTATTATGGCTGGCAATGATAAGGATAACCCACAAGAAATTCCTGTAGTTATTGGGCCTATTATCAATGAAGGCTATGATTTGATCCAAGGGTCGCGTTATTTAGGTAAGGTTGGCTCGGGAGGACAGATGCCGTTTTATAGAAAATTAGCCACACGTCTTCATCCATGGGTATTTTCAATTTTAACTGGACGCAAGGTAACGGATACGACCAATGGTTTTCGTGCAATCCGCCTTTCAATCTTTGATGATCCACGTATTAATTTGCGCCAGGAATGGTTGAATACCTATGAGCTCGAACCCTATATTCTTTGGAAGGTTGTTACACTTAAATTTAAATTTAAGGAAGCGTTTGTAACCAAGATCTATCCGCCCAAACAATTAGGTGGGTATACAAAAATGACTCCGTTAATTAGCTGGTGGAGCATTTTAAAACCATTGTTTTATTTGAAATTAGGCATCAAAAAATAAAGGAATTTATGAAACTCTACGGAAAGAATCCAGTTTTAGAGAGAATTAAAACTAATCCCAAAAGTATTAAAATGGTCCTCATTGAACAGGGACACAGCGAATCATCTTATATCCATATGAAAGGCAAACAATTTGGCTTCGCTGTTTCAGCTGTGCCCTATACCAAAATCCAGAAGCTTGCTCGTAATTTGAATAGTCAGGGAATCATTGCCGAAGTTGACGAATTTCCTTATATGAATATTGATGATTTATTGCCAATGGCTATTGATAAACGATGGTCAGTTATTTTCTTGGATAATTTGACCGACCCTCAAAATCTTGGTGGAATTATGCGTACCTGTGGCAGTTTGGGTGGTTTTGCCATTGTATTGCCAACTACAGAATCAGTAGGAGTGACAGAAACAGTTCTAAGGGTGGCCTGTGGAGGCGATAATTTTGTCACAGTTGCTCGCGTATCAAATTTAGGTAATGCTATTGAAAAAGCCAAGAAACTTGGCTTTTGGATCATGGGCACCTCAACTAAGGAAGGCAAATCGGTATTTGATGTTAAGTTACAGTTTCCTTTAGGCTTGGTTTTAGGATCAGAAGACAAAGGGGTGCGGGAAATTATTAGAAAAAGATTGGATCAGGAAGTTGTGATCCCTATGAAACATGAAAGGATGTCGCTTAATGTCGCGCACGCATCGAGCATCTTCTGCTACGAAATCGTCCGTCAACGCTCTTAATTTCTTTGCCGAAGCAGGCTTATTAAAGAGAGTCAAACGAAGTGGCTGGTGGGTGGCTGGTATTGAAAATCCTGAAACCGTGGCCGAGCATTGTTTTCGCTGTGCGGTGATTGGCTATTACATTGCCTTTTGTGAAGGTGTTGATCCTGCCAAGGTGGTTGCCATGACTCTATTTAATGACATACATGAAGCTCGTATTAATGATTTACATAAAATGGGTCACTACTATATTGATTTTCGTAACGCCGAACAAAAGGTTTTTGCAGACCAAATCAAAGATCTCAACGTCAAGTTTAAAGCTGCTCTTTCTGATTTGCGCAAATCGTATGATCAACAAAAGACCCGTGAAAGTATCGTGGCTCGCGACGCGGATATTTTAGAATGCCTCATTCAGGCCAAAGAATATTTAGATAATGGTTATCCGGTTGCTAAAACATTTTTCAACCGAGCGCCTAGTCATCTTAAAACTCGGACAGCCAAAGCCCTTTGGAAGGCTGCTTTAAAATGGGACAGCCATTCCTGGTGGCAAAATGTTGTTAAGTTTGAACGTTAAAAAGTTTGTATCTGTGTTTGTTGGGTTGTAATTTCAATGATATGATGAGTCAAATTGGAAATAGATTAATGCTCAAATTATGATCCATAAAAAAAGCGCTCAAAACCAGATAGACGATGATGTTTTGCAGTCGAAGGAGATGTTTCGAATTATTTTCGAAAACTCTCCCTCAGCTATCACGGTGACCGATGCTCAAGAACGCATCGTCGCTTGGAATCAGATGGCAGAGCGAATGTTTGGAATGAGTGGCAGTGATCTTTTCAACAAACCCGTCCAAGATCTTTACCCCGAAGTAGAATGGAAACGTATCCGAGCGTTAGATATCCGCAAGAAGGGCATGCTTTCTGATATCAATACCCAGGTCATTCGTCGGGATGGTTCCTTATTAGATATCAACGCTTCTGTTGCCGTCCTTAAGAACAGCAAGGGAGATATTGTTGGTTCCATCGGTATTCTCTACGACATATCTAAGCAAAAACTAGCCGAACAAGAATTAGTCCAAGCCAAATTGATCGCTGAAGAAGCGAATCATGCTAAGAGTGTATTTCTAGCCAAGATGTCGCATGAAGTTCGTACACCTATGAATGCGGTCATTGGGATGTTGGATTTAACGCTAGATACTGCTTTATCCGAGGAACAAAAAGATAATTTGGTGGTTGCTAAGGATTCAGCTCAGAATCTTTTAAGTCTCATTAATGATATTTTGGACCTTTCTCGTGCCGAAGCAGGCAAGGTGGTTATTGAAGAGATGGAGATTCAAGTTCCAGACATTATTAAAAATATTTGCAAAGGTCTGGCTGTTTTAGCTCGCAATAAACAAATCGATCTGGTTTGGACTATTGATCCGCAAATTCCACGTATTTTAATGGGAGATCCGGTCAGGCTTCGTCAGATTTTGGTTAATTTAGTCAGCAACGCAGTGAAGTTTACACACAAGGGTAAGGTTGAAGTTATTGTGAAAATGGAATCTATTTCTGAAAAAGATTGTGTGGTTAAGTTTGATGTGATCGATCAGGGAATTGGTATCCCTAAGAAGAACTTAGACACTATTTTTGACGTTTTTACAGAAGCCCATAATACTACGGCCCGTCGTTATGGGGGAACTGGGTTAGGGTTAGCGATTTGCAAAAAACTTGTCGAGATGATGCGTGGATCGATTGTGGTGGAAAGCATTGAAGGTAAAGGCAGTACATTTCGTTTCACCATTATTTTTGGTTTTAATCCAGAGCTTAATAAGAAATCGCAGTCAGATACAAGGAAAGCTGTAGACGGTGAATCTATCCCCGAAGAAGTGAAGAATATACGCATCTTGTTAGCCGAAGACAATATGGTTAACCAACGGGTGGCGATGAAGACCTTAGAGAAATTTGGTTGGCAGGTGACAGCAGTCACTAACGGACAAGAAGTTTTAGACCTTCTTGCTAAGCAATCTTTTGATGTTATTTTGATGGATGATCACATGCCTGTTTTAGATGGCGTAGCTGCAACCCAAGTTATTCGTCGAGAAGAGAAACAGACAGGTTTACATATCCCGATTATTGCCATGACGGCTAATGCCATGGCTGGTGATCGTGAGCGTTATATAGCAGGTGGAATGGATGGTTATGTATCAAAACCAATTGATCGCAGTTTGCTTTATAATGAAATAGTAACCTTAGTATCTCAAAGATTGAAAGGGTAATGTTATGGCAGAAGATATCATTGATTTAAAAGATGTGTTAGACAGAGTCCAGGATGACAAAGAATTGCTTTTAGAGTTACTAGATATTTATATCGAGGATTTTGTAAATAAGCGCAAAGATCTGGGAGAGGCAGTCTCAGCCAGCGATTTTACTAAGATCAAAGAGGTGGCTCATTCCATGAAAGGTGCTTCTGGAAATATTTCAGCTAAACGTATGTATGATTCGTGTCTTAAACTTGAACAGTTAGCCAGGGCCAATAGCACCGATGGGATGGTTGATTTAACCAAAACCATTGATGGTCAATTTGAAGAAATTAAAGCTAATACAGCCAAACTAAAAACTGAATTTGCCTCATAATAATGCCTTTGCTTCTGATTCTTGCGACGGCTACATTTTTAGTTTTCTTTAACGCCCTCAATCATCCGTTCGTTCACGATGATATTATTTTTATTCTCCAAAATACTCAAATTAGTGGTTTAAACTTATCTGAGATCTTTTTCCAACCCAATAATAGTGCAGCGCTAGGATCTGGACTTAATTCGTACTATAGGCCGTTCTTAGAATTTCTTAACCGTCTGCAATATTATTTCTTTGGGTTTAATGCGTTCTATTTTCATAGCGTCAATGTGATCGTTCATCTTTTCAATGGTCTTTTATTATGCTCGTTATTAAGGACCTTGAAATTCTCCCAGATGATGACCTTTGGGATCAGTTTGTTATTTTTAATTCATCCTATACAAACAGAAGCGGTCGCATGCATATCAGGATTTTCTAATTTAGCCTGTACATTTTTTATATTACTCACTTTACGAGGATATCTTCAACAACGTCCTATATTAACTTGTGTCTATTTTGTTTTTGCTCTTCTAACCAAGGAGCAGGCTATTATTGTATTGCCTTTGATTGTTCTGATCGATTGGTATAGGAACAAAAAAGACCGTTTTGTGATGTGGTTGATTTTTACTATTTTAACCGTAGGATTTCTAATACTTCGTCAGGTAGTGAGCGGTTCACATTTGATAGATGATATCCTTGCTTCTCCCAAAGAGTTTTATTTAAGACTTCTTTCGATTCCTAATACCATTGTCATGTATCTACGTTTGTTGATTTTGCCAAATGATCTTCATTATTATCGTAACACCGATATTCTCGCAGACCCTCGGGGTGGCTTCTTAGGTTTAGGGATACTGGCAGCTAGTTTGTACATTTTTATAAGGAAATTTGTTGATACTCGAAAAGATATCGTATTTGGTCTACTTTGGTTTATTGTTTGTCTTTTTCCTGTATTAAATATAGTGCCTCTCATTAATGAGTATTCTTTGATTTTAACAGCCGAACATTTTCTTTATCTACCGATGGTAGGTATTGTGTTGGTCTTGGCCATAGTTCTTAAACGTATCACATCTCCTAAAATGATTTTAGGGTTGAGTGTGATGATTTGTGTTTATTTAATGGGTTTAGCCATTTACCAAAACACTTTTTGGAGGAGTCAGGTAATTTTATTTGAACGGACCATGGCTTATGAGAATAAATTTGCTCGGGGGCATATTCTTTTAGCTAAGACTTATTATGGTGATAAGCAATACGATGCTGCCATCGTTTCTTACCAAAGAGCCCTTGCAATCATGCAGACCTATGTAAAGAAAGCCAGCAATGAGAAGGCCCGAGATTTTTATTTGGGGTATATCAAAGAAATTTATTCTGATTTATCTAGCATTTATATGCAAAATGGACGTTTGGATGAAGCAATTGATGCTCTTAATAAAGCCTTAGGCATAACCCCGAAAGATGTAGTTTTGCT
Source organism: uncultured Planctomycetales bacterium (assembly GCA_964583975.1). GTDB lineage: Bacteria > Omnitrophota > Gorgyraeia > Zapsychrales > Fredricksoniimonadaceae > JACQCF01. The sequence continues at coordinate 38,384 of CAZOXU010000011.1, read as the reverse complement.
TAATAATGTGGCGGTATGTCATATTCTTAAAGGAGAGAAGGTCCAAGCAGAAGCTATTTTGAAGTCAGCCTTAGGAATTAATCCTAACTATATCCCTGCGCGCGACAATTTAAATAAACTCTTATAATTTAATTGATATTTCTATAAGATGTTATATTTCAATACTTTACATCTTATTATGAATAGTCCATAGGTTGGATTTTTGATAAGAGTATGTTATACTTTCAGCATATTTAATTAGTTCTTAGTTTTTCCCATTTATGAATCTATTTTATGGAGATTATGAATGTTGAATCCTCGACAAAAAGAATCGTTTGCTTTTCGTTGTTTAACAATTGTTATTAATGTATGTTTTATTGTTAGCTTTCTTTCTCCAGTTCGAGCTCTAGCTCAATCTCCCGCAGAATTGGGTCTTCCCATACCAGGTACCATGATCAGTTTAACCGAGAATTATGTGCCTATGATGGTTAAGGGCTTGCGCGTTCATCCAGAGAACCCCATCTTATTTGATTTTATTGTGGATACAGGAAATTCAGGTTTGTCCAACGGTCAAGAGCAATTAAAAACAGAATCTGAAAAGCTCATCAAATATTTTTTAGCTTCGTTAACCATTCCCGAAGAAAATTTATGGGTTAACCTTTCACCTTATGAAAAAGACCGCATTATTCCTAATGAATTAGGACAGACCGATATGGGACGTGACATGCTGGCCCAAGACTATATCCTCAAGCAATTAACAGCATCATTGATCTATCCCGAGAAAGAATTAGGCAAGGCGTTTTGGAACAAGGTTTACGCTAAAGCTCAGGCACTCTATGGATCAACTGAGATTCCAGTAAATACATTTAATAAGGTATGGATTGTGGCTGATAAGGCTAAAGTTTTTGTGCATGATAACACAGCATTCGTTGTGGCAAGCCATTTGAAGGTGATGTTGGAAGAAGATTATTTGGCCTCGCAGAAACAAACCGTGAATCAGGTTGCCCAAGATACCAATAATTTAGGATCCCAGATCGTTCGCGATATCGTTCTTCCTGAGCTGGAAAAAGAAGTTAATACGGGAAAGAATTTTGCTAATCTCCGTCAAATTTTTCACTCGATGATTTTAGCAGCTTGGTATAAGAAAAATCTTAAAGATGCGTTGCTTAATCAAGTTTACAGCAATAAAGCTAAGGTTAATGGGGTGGACACTGCAGATAAGACCATTAAGGAGAAGATTTATAAGGAATACTTAAAGGCGTATAAGAAGGGTGTATTTAACTATATTAAGGAAGACGTACAAAATGGACAGGTAATCCCAAGAAAATATTTCTCTGGTGGGGTGCTTGGAAAATTAGATCTAGCTCAAACGAGTAATCCTAGGGATAACGATGCAGCTAGATTTATCGTAAATCCTGCAAAAGGACGTCTTTTTAATATAAGAGTCACGACTCCGAAATCTAAAACAGATTTAGCTATGAGAAGTAGTTTTGAGTTGGATACGGAATCGATTAGAAGAGTGTCTAATGTTTTTGCGGAAAATTTAATAACAACATTAAATGGCAAAAGCGGTGTGGGTGGGGTGAGTTATTTAAATTCATATTTTAAACCTGCGAATGGAAGAGAATCTGGAGATTATATTGGAGTTGATTTTAGTGGAACAAATTTAAAGATTGTTTTAGTAAGGATGCAGCCAGGTCAAAAACCTACGACCATTCAACAAATAGACGCAAAATTCCCTGAAGAGTTAAAAATGAGAACTAGTGCAGATGTTTTTAGTTTTGTGGCTTCCAAAATTAAGGAATTACCTTTAGAAACATCGAAAGATTATAAGATTGGTTTGTCTTTTGCTTTTCCTATGTCACATCAATCTATGGGAGGTGCAACAGTTTTACGTCTCGCTAAAGGTTGGGAACTTCAAGATATTCAAAATAAAAATCCAGGAGCATTGTTAGAAACAGCTCTTAATAATAGAAAATTAGAGGTTGTTGGCGTCTTAAACGATACGATTGCCACTCAATTAGCTTCTCCTGGAGCTGTCAGTGGAATCATTTTAGGGACAGGTTCTAATTTTTCAATCACAGATGCGCAGGGCAATATCATTAATTTAGAGGCAGGTTCGACCAATAATATTCCCGAAAGTTTACGAACTGAAAGCGATGAAGTCGTTTTGAGAGATTCAGAGCCTCAGGGAAAACAAATGTTTGAGAAGATGATTTCAGGAAAATATCTAGTTCAGCTTTTGCGTGAGAATATTAGAAATCTTGCCAAGTCTGCGAAAGAAGGGAATTACCTCCAAATTGCACAAAGTTCAAAATGGGATGATTTAGAGAGCGTATTATTAGGTAAGCTAGCTATTGCCAATGACAAGTTGGAATTAATTAGTTTGATTAAGGAGTATTTAGGAGAGGATATCTCTGTTTCAGAAGCTGAAGCATTTGAAATGCAGAATATTAGCCAGACTTTACTTAAGAGATCTGGACTTCTATTAGGTTCAGCCATTGCTCAGGTTTTAAAAAATGTGACAGTTTCTGGAAAAAAGAAAATTGTGATTGATGGCAGCGTCTATTGGAAGAATGAATTAGTGAAACAAGGATTTGAGGAAGCTTTAAAATTAGAAGGTTTTACTCCAGAAGATGTAGAGATTGTAAAGGTTGAGAATGCTTCCGCTGTTGGTGCAGCAGTCGCTGCTGCTGTTGCTAGTCGATTATTAAATGAAGGAGATATTGATGGTGGTGATGTGCCGAATACTTCTGTTACCGAAGATATTTGGCAACAGGCAGAAAATGTGGGGTTAAGCCGAGGCCGTTTACTTTTAGAATTTCAAAGAAGACAATCTATGGCGGGTGCGGCTGATTTAAGGAGTTTTGTTTTGGCTAAAATTACTACTGTGAGAAATAAAATACTGCAACCAGCTAGTGAAATGAAAGATTTGGAAATGGAAGGAATATGGCAGCAAGCAGAAGGGGCAGGTCTTCAACGAGGAAAGCTTTTAGAAGTATTTCGTGCCATACAATCTACAGGAAATAATAATCTTCAAGCCTTTGTTCAAGAAAGAACGGTTGAAGCTAAAGCAAGTGGCCGGCCAAAATCAATCGAGGAAGTTTCTCAAAATGTTAGGGAAAGAATCACTGAAATAGCAGAGAGAGATGATTTGAATGCAAATACCCTTTTAGGAGATTTTTATCAATGGCAATCTGAAGGAGGTACTAATATTGGGGATTTTCTTCGCGTAAGGAATTTAGATAGAGCTATGGTTGGAAAACCTATTGCAAGCTTAGAAAAAGCTTTGTCTGATAAAGTAATATCGGTTAAAGCAAGTATTCAGCCGCTATTGGATGCCTATTATCAAGCTGTGACTACCAATAATGTAGATGAGGTTAAACGTTTAGATGGGGAGATTAATAAAATTGTCGATGGATCAAATATATATGCTCAATCCAAAGCTGATGATTTAAAACTTGCTGATGATGTTGTTAGTTTATCTAGCTTTTTGAGTTCTGATCAAGCAGCAGAATTTCAACAGCATGCAAAGAATACTTTGTTAAATGGAGCTTATATTCCACAATTTATTTTTGCTGGTGCTGCTACTCGATTGAAGAGAGGTCCGATGTATGGTTTAGACATTTGGGAATTAGCTCAAGAATTAGGTAAGGCTAGCGCTACAGATGCCAAACTTCGCCTAGGAATGGGGCCTCGACAAATTTTGGCTTATCGTTTGGCCATAGAGCAGCTCGCTAAAGACAATAAAAGAAATATTCAGGAAGTTTTGACTCAACAAAAAATAATTGTAAATGTGAATGCTGATATCGAAAAAGACGTTTTAGAGGATTTCATCAGAAATAACTTCTATGGATTTTCTCCTGCCAATATATTCTTTGTTGTTCAACCAACTTTTCATGGATTTAAATTCAACAATGGAGTTTTAGAATTTGATCCTAATAGCCCTACTGTGCCTTATGGACATGGCCATAATTTCATGCAATTAGCAGAAAATGGCCAAGCATTTCGTTTAGATAGCCAAGGCCAACGAAAATATATAACTGGGGCTTTAATTGATGAATTTTCTGATTTTGAGGTTATCTCTAGTCACCGCATTAATGATCTGACTAAATTTTCCAAAGACAGTGTTGTTAGTATTGATAAAATTGCCTTTGCTTTGGCCCAAATAGATCGAGGCTATGGTGTTGTCGGAGAGCTGGTGAATAATCCTAGCAAACAAAAAGGTGGCAATGTTTTGAAAAACACAAAAACTGGCAGAAGCTTTCTCATTGAAACATCCAATGTGAAGGCGAGTCCTGCCTTGGTTGGACTTTTAGATGAAGCAGGTAAAAAAGGTGCGCCCTACAATGCTTTTAGACTGGTGTATGCGGTAGATAAATTAAGAACTATTTTAAAAAATCAATTGCCTTTTAATTTGCGGTTTAAAGATGGATATTTTTATCTTGAAGCTGTAACAGGGGATGTGACTCAATTGCCATCAACCAAGGCCGCATTTGTAAGCTCTGGGGAAGATATTCATGATTTGAAGGAGCCAAAAAATATTGATGATGGTGTAGCTTTTTTGAAGCGAAGTGATGAGGAATTAATTCAAAGCGGTTTAATTAAGGATGGGAAATTTAATAGCGATGCAGCCATGGTCGGTACTAATACTATTCCTAGTAGTGTTCAAATTAATCCTCGAGTTTTCCAAATTGGAGACCATGTGAGTATTATTAATAAAACTGGTCGAAATATTGCTTTGGAAGATTTCTTTGAAGCTTTTCGAGTGAAATATGGATTAACAAGAGGAGATACCGTCCGTTTAGACAATGTTGAAATAGAGATTAATGCGAGTGGAACAATTAAATTCTCAGATAATGCTATGGCAACTAAGAATGATGATACTAAGGGTGGTATCGACCTTAATTCTAAGAATATGAAGATAGATGTAGATGGTCAGAAGATTGATATCCGTTTTGACCCTGCGATGATTAAGCAGTTCCAGGCGGGTGATTTTTCTGGCGTTCGTCCAGTAATTCTCAATATTACACCTATTGTTGATATGCGACCTTTGTTAGGTTTGGTGCCTGGTAGGGAAGAGTTATTAGCGAAAGTATAACGATCATTAATTTATTTTAGACCCTCGCATTTTTCGTGTATGATTAGAAAAATTTGCGAGGGTTTGTTTTTAGGAGAATTATGTTTTGGATTATTATTTTAGTTTTTATAGTTTTGGTGGCTTTTGCCATTGTCATTTACACCTTGCCTACTGATTCTAGTAATGGGGTGAAGAAGAAGGCTAAGGAAGCTAAAGCTCAACTATTGGCTGAAGCCCAAGCCAAGGAACAAGCTTCCAAGGATTGGAAGGCTATTGCTGAACGTTGGGAAAGAAATAATAATGCCTTATTAGGGGATATTGAGAAATTAAAGATCCAATATAAAGAATTAGAGAAGAAAACAGCTGACAATAAAGTACACGAAAAAGATTTATTGGATAAATTGTCCCAAGAAAAAAGCTGGCGTGAAAAAGAGCAGGTCAATTTGGATAAATCTAAATTGCATGAAAAAGAATTAAAAGACCAGATTTATCGCACCGAGAAAGATTTGGAGAAAGAACACTCCAATCGTATTCGTGTGGAAGGGCAATTTACTGAGATTAAAATACAATTTGAAGCGCTTAAAGAAGAAAAAAGGACACTTTCAACAAAAGCTAGTAGTCTTGAAACTTCATTAGAGCAACTTAATAAAGAATTAAGGGAATTAAAACAAGAGAATGCAAAGCTTAAAGAAAAGCGTGAAGATATTCAGTGGGTTGCTAAAACTGAACATGAAGAGTTAAAAAAACAATTACAGTCCAAAGAACAGGAAATAATTCGTCTTAAGAATTCTAATCCTGGCCCTTCATAAAATATGTCTGATTTTGATTTTGCCCATCGTACCAACTGGTCTTTACAAAATAATCCTTTGAGTCAAGCCCTAGAAGAACTTCAGTCTAAGGGTATTAAATTGCTGGATCTGACTGAATCAAACCCCACTTGCTGTGGTTTTAAGTATCCTGACAGCTTAATGGATTCACTTTCTAGTTCGTCTAATTTAACCTATTCTCCTTTAGCTAAAGGTATTTTGGAAGCTAGAGAAGCCATTGCTCAATACTATTCAAAAAGAAATCTTAACGTTGATCCCGAGAATCTTGTATTAACGTCTAGCACTTCCGAAGGCTACTCATTCTTGTTAAAACTTCTTACCAATAGCGGTGATCATGTGTTGATCCCTCGGCCTAGTTATCCGTTATTTCAATTTCTTCTCGAGCTTCATGATGTGGAATTTGATTATTATCCTTTGCAATATGGGAGAGTTTGGCAAATCGATACTAAGGCTTTTGAGGCATTAATTACTCCACAAACGCGCTGTGTCATTGTGGTTAATCCTAATAATCCAACAGGTTCTTATATTAGTCCCGATGATCGTTTGTTCTTAAATCAAATGTGTCAGAAATATAAGATGAGCATTATTTCTGATGAGGTGTTTTTAGATTATCCATTGTTGGAATCTCCCGATGGAGAAAGTTTGGCCAACAATAAAGAAGTGCCAACCTTTGTTTTAAGTGGAATATCAAAAATTCTTGGATTGCCGCAGATGAAACTTTCATGGGTTGCTGTTAATGGACCTCCGATATTCATTCAGGCAGCTTTAGAGAAATTAGAGATTATTTCAGATACATATCTTTCTGTGAATACACCAGTCCAAAATGCTTTGGCTACTTGGTTGCTTCAAAGTGGTGATATTCAACAGCAAATCTTAAAGCGCATTAGAGAAAATTTGAATGTTTTAAAACAGCAGGGTCTAGATATTTGTTCTGTAGAGGGCGGTTGGTATGCTGTCATTAAAGCTCCATCTATTCAAGAAGAAGATATGGTATTGAAAATATTAAAAGAAGATCATGTGGTGATTCATCCAGGGTATTTCTTTGATTTTCAAGAGGAAGGATATTTAGTTGTAAGCCTTTTGCCTGATTCTCAGGTTTTTAATCAAGCTGTTGAAAGAATTACTCGCAGATTAAAGAAATAAATGTAAAATACAAATATGAAACGACCGAATTGGGATGAATATTTTTTAAAGTTAGCCATGCTTGCTTCTGAGCGAGCCACATGTCCTCGTATGCACTGTGGCTGTGTCTTGGTGAAAGATAAGAATGTCATTGCTACAGGCTACAATGGTTCCATCCCAGGTGATGACCATTGCGAAGATGTGGGTTGTATCATTGTCGACAATCATTGTGTACGTACCGTACATGCTGAGATGAATGCTTTAATTCAAGCTGCCCGCCGCGGTCATGCTATGGAAAATTCCACCGCTTACATTACTAATATGCCTTGCACCAACTGTGCTAAAGCCTTGATTACGGCAGGCGTTAAGAGAATTGTTATTTTCTCTGATTATCATGACACGATGGCGGAAACCTTTTTTGCCAAAGCTTCGGTTACGATTGACCGTATCGCCATGCCTCAAAAAGAAATCCGTTACGATCTTAACTTATATCCATCCGCGAGATGACTTGTAGAGTCATCCCCGAATGTTTTAATCGGGGATCCAGTGAACTAGATTCCCGATAGAATCATTCGGGAATGACAGATTAGGATAAATATATGGCGGCAATTAAAATTTTGATGGCTGATGATGAGTTTGCTGTCTTGGAAATCATGGCCAAAAGGATAGCGAATTCAGGATATGATGTTATTAAGGCTTCCAATGGCAAAGAAGCTTGGGAAAAAATTCAGCAAGAAAATCCCGATATTATTCTTTTAGATTTAGTCATGCCAGAAATGGATGGGTATTCGGTCTTGAGTAAACTACGTTCTTCACCTCCTTCTAAGAAATGGATTCCTGTGATCATTATTTCAGCTCTGGGGGAGATGCAAAGCGTGCAAAAGACCTTGGATTTGCAAGCCGACCATTATTTGATTAAACCTTGCAAGCTTGAAGATATTATTAAAGCCATTAAAGTCATGATGACATTAATCCCGCTAAGAAATACCTAGTATGTTACCTCGGTTTATGCCTGGTCTATTGATCATTTTTTCAGTTGTCTTCGTAGGTTTATTTCTGCTCATTAGATTTTTGGAAGGTACTTCTGTGTTCTATCCAAGCAGGAATATAGACTCTACTCCTGCTAGCGCAGGTATGAAGTATGAGGATTTATTCTTAAAAACTACTGATGGGCTAACTATTAATGCCTGGTTGGTTAAATCTTCTCCTACAGCGCCGATTGTAATTTTTGCTCATGGCAATGCTGGCACCATGGGGCAGAGAGTCATGAAGGTTAAATTTTTTCATGACTTAGGATTTAACATTGTGATTTTTGATTATCGAGGATATGGACGAAGCAGCGGTTCTCCTAGTGAAGGTGGAGTTTATCTAGACGCTCAGGCTGTTTATGATTACCTTCAAGGGCGTGATGATATGGATCACTCTCGTATCATTGCCTATGGAGCTTCCTTAGGTGGGGCGGTGATGAGTGAACTGGCTATGCGCAGAAAGGTAGCAGGTTTAATCATAGAGTCTTCTTTTACTTGCGCTCGTGATATGGCCCGTCGGATTTATCCTGGTCTCCCCACATTTATGATGAGTATTAAGTTTGATTTGATTTCTAAGATGGACAAGATTACTGCTCCAAAGGTTTTCTTACATAGCCAAGAAGATCAAACAGTTCCTTATAGTATGGGACAGGCTCTGTATAATCGAGCCAAGGAACCTAAAATATTTATTACCACTCATGGAGGACATAATGAAGGCGCCTTGGTGAGTGATCCAAAAATCAAAGAACAACTACTCGTGTTTTTACAGAAACATTCTTTGTTATGAAGAATCGATTTTTAAAAGTTAAAAAAACTTCTATTGTCGATGCTAGCGATCGACCGCTTAAGTTGCGCGGAGTAAACTTTGGTGGATGGCTAATGATGGAAGCCTATTTTATGCATGCACCTAATTTGGCGCAGCACGTGTTTGAAAAAGAATTTATCAAACAGCACTCTAAGACGATGCTTGAGGATCTTCTGAGGTGTTTTAGGGATAGTTTTATAACCGAAGATGACTTTAAACAGGTGGCGCGCTGGGGAATGAATTGCATTCGTCTGCCATTTCATTATAAAATTGCTGCTGACCCTAAAACCATCCGATACCTAGATCAAGCCATTGCTTGGGCCAAACGATATAACCTATACATTATTCTGGATTTACATGCTGCTTACGGAGCCCAAAATCACGACTGGCATTCAGACAGTAATGGCAAGGCAGAATTATGGACTAAGAAGATTAATCGACAGAAGACTTATGATTTATGGTCGATGCTGGCCGATCGATATAAGAATGAACCAACCATTGCTGGATATGATTTGCTCAATGAAGCTGTTCTAGGGAATGTGAAGCTCTTAAATGAATTTTATCGAGAAGTCATTAAAGCTATTCGTAGTGTTGATAAGAATCATATTTTGTTTGTTGAAGCGAATCGTTGGGCCCAAGATGTTGAGGCTTTGGATGATTTTTCAGATGATAATTTAGTTTACAGTATTCATTTTTATGAACCTCTGGAGTATACCTTTAATTTTGTGCCATTTTTAAAATACCCACTTTCTGGATGGGACAAGAAGGTGATGCGCCGAAGGCTGGAGGGGTATTATCAATTCTCTAAGATCAAGCAGAGGCCTATTCATGTGGGCGAGTTTGGTGTCCACTATCGAGAAGGTCTCTATAATGAGTGCGAGTACCTTAAAGACGAGCTAAAATGTTTTAACGATTTTGGATTCCACTGGAATTACTGGACTTATAAAGCAGTTAAGAATTATATGTTTCCTGACGGGATTTTCAGTTATTATCCTAACAGTCTTTGGGTGCATAGGCCTGGCCCTGTGACAGGATGGCACCGATGGAAAGAATTTTGGCCTAAAGAACGAAAGTCTATGGTCTCTTCATGGAATACCAAGGCTTTTAATATTAATACGCATGTTATTGAGCAATTACAAAAAGCAGCCCAATTTTAATAATTCTTAAGGCAATTTATGGAAAAAATAACAAGTTTACAAAATCCTCTCATTAAAGACGCTGTCGCTTTAAGAGATGTTAAAGCTAGAAAAGAAAATCATTTGACCCTGATTGATGGCATTCGTGAGATCCAACGGGCCTACAATGCCCAAGTTGAAATCGAACGGGTTTTCTTCTGTCCGGATTTGATTCAAGGTAAGGAAGAATATGAATTATTAAGCTTACTTAAAAAGCGAGGGGTTAAGACCATTGAAGTTATCGACTCCGTATTTCAGAAAATAGCCTATGGTCAAAGGTTGGAAGGGTTATTGGCTGTTACTCGGATTCCTAAAAAGGTTCTTTCTGATTTTAAGCCTATAGCCAATTCCTTGTACGTTATTGCCGAGGGACTAGAGAAGCCAGGTAATATTGGTGCTATTTTAAGAACTTGTGATGCAGCTGGTGTAGATGGTCTGATATTGGTAGATAGCAAAACAGACCTTTATAATCCCAATGTAATCCGAGCCAGTACAGGTACTGTCTTTAGTGTGCCGACCGCCATTGCCGATAATAGAGCCATTTTAGCTTTTCTAGATCGATTTAAGATCTCCAGTTGTAGTTTATTTCCTGAAAGCGAAAAGGATTATACTGAAGTTGATTTAGCGGGACCTTTGGCCATTGTGCTAGGTAGTGAGGATAAAGGTTTAAGCGATTTTTGGCGAAAGAATTCAACGGCCAGCATGAAAATTCCTATGCGAGGTAAGGCTGACTCGCTAAATGTGTCGGTATGTGCCGCCATTGTCATTTATGAAGCTATGCGTCAACGAAGCCTCAAACAGGCTCCATCCGTTTTTCGACGTTCTGCAAAAAAATACTGATTCTTTATGCGTTTACAAGTGTTCCTTTCCCATAATGGTGTTTGCTCACGTAGAGAAGCTATGGACTTGATTCAGTCAGGGCGAGTCAGGGTCGATGGTTTGATCCAACGAGAACCTTCAACTGATGTCACAGGCCAGGAAGATATTACGGTTGATGGTAAGAAAGTTTCAGTTCATAACAACACCTATATCATGCTGCATAAGCCTTCGGGGTATACCACAACCAAGGATGATCCACATGCAGAGAAAACAGTATTAGATTTGCTACCCAAACATCTGCATTATTTATCACCGGTGGGACGGCTGGATCGGGATAGTGAAGGGCTTTTATTATTGACCAATGATGGAGATTTTGCTTATAAATTAACGCACCCTAAGTTTCATTTGGATAAGACCTATTTAGTACAGGTTAAGGGTCACTTAACGAAAGAAAGTATCAAGCATTTGAAACAAGGGGTATTGATTGATGATGAGAAAACTGCTCCTTGCCTGATCAAAGAACTTCGCTATAATGACGCACAAACCGAATTTCAAATGGTCATTCACGAAGGAAAAAAACGGCAAATTCGTCGTATGCTTCAGAGTGTTGGCCATCAGGTGATTTTTTTAAAACGTATTAGCATAGGATCGCTGGTTTTAGGAGATTTGAAACCTTCCCAGTGGCGCATGTTATCAAACCAGGAAGTGGAGGCTTTAAGAAGAACTTAATTTTATGATTACTTTACTGAATATTTCAAAAAATTTTGACCAGCGTTTATTGCTTAAGAACATAACCTTAAGTATTTTTGCCAATGAACGCATTGGTTTGACCGGTCCTAACGGGGCTGGAAAAACAACCCTTTTTAAAATCTTATTAGGACAGCAAGAAGCTTCTTCAGGGTCCGTACAAATTCAAAAAGGCCTTAAAATTGGTTATATGGCCCAGGAAGCAAGTTATCCTTCCGAGCGAACTGTGATGGATGAAATGACCTCCGGTAATGATGAGGTTAGAAAATTATTGGAAGAAAGACATAAGCTTGAAGATGAAAATAAGGCTGATTCTCCTAGATATGGGGATGTTTTAGAGCTGCTCGAGAAAAATGGAATCTATGATTTGGAACATAAAGCTGAGAAGATCTTAAGCGGTTTGGGATTCAAAGAAGAGGAGTTTCATAAGCCCATTGCTCATCTTTCAGGTGGATGGCAGATGCGGGCCCAGTTAGCCAAGCTTTTAGTATATCAATATGATGTTTTGATGCTCGATGAACCGACTAACTATTTGGATTTGGAAGCAACCTTGTGGCTTAAAAGTCATCTAGCGGATTATCCTGGTACATTTTTGATGATTTCTCACGATAAGGTTTTCCTTAATTCTGTCACTAATTACACCATTGTTTTAGAAGATGGCCGAGCCACTAAGATTAAGGGTAATTATGAAGAATACGAAGAGGCTAAGGCTGTTCGTTTAAAATCTTTAGAGAAGCAGGCCAAGGTTGTGGAGAAAAAACGTGAGCAGCTCGAGCGTTTTGCCGAGCGTTTTCATGCCCAGCCTAATTTCTCTGGTGCTGTGCGCAATAAACGTCGCCAGCTTGAACGTTTAGATGAGATTGATATCCCCCAAGAGAAACATTCTATCCGTGATTTTGATTTTCCAGCTACCCGCGAGAGTGGCTACACTGTCTTAACCATGAATAAGATTTGTAAGGCTTATGGAGAAAAGAAGATTTATAACGATATGGAGTTTGAAATCACCCGCGGCCAAAAGATTTGTTTAGTAGGTGCCAACGGGGCTGGTAAATCCACCTTGCTTAAAATGGCAGCTGGAATGGTGCCTTTTGATAGTGGAGAGCGAAAGCTCGGTCACCAGGTGGATCTTGGTTATTTCTCCCAGACTCGTTTAGATGTGCTTAATCCTAACAGGACTGCTTTCGAAGAATTGATGTCAGCCACTGAACGTTCAGTTCCTCAGGCGCAGGCTCGAACCCTACTTGGCGTATTTAATTTTAGAGGCGATGATGTTTTTAAGCCCGTTAATGTGCTTTCGGGGGGTGAAAAGAGCCGTTTGATATTAGCCAAGCTATTATTAAATCCTCCTAATTTTATCTGCCTCGATGAACCCACCACTCACTTGGATATCGATGGGGTTGAAGCCTTAACAAGTTGTTTCAAGAATTATCAAGGCACATTGTTATTTATCAGTCATGATTTGTTTTTCATGAAAGAAATCGCCACTCACATGGTAGAGGTAAATAATGGTGTCTTAAAACACTACCATGGTGGTTTGGATTATTATCTGGAAAAGAAGGCAGGTATTGAAGCATCTGGTAAACAGAAGATTGATGCTGCCAAGATCATGGCTCAAGAAAACCAGAAGCATCGTCAGGAAAAACAAAGTGTTAAACCACCGTCTCAGGTGGTTGATGCCCACGCCAAACACAATCAAGCTTTGCGCCGGCTTGAAGAAATAAAGAAAGAAACCAAATCTTTAGAAAAAGAAAAAGCTGATTTAGAAACTGAATCGTATGTGAAATCACGTTTCTTAAGTGACTCTTTTGGGCGTGACCCACAGATTATTAAAGACTATGGTATTCGCCTGAAAGAAATTCAAAGACGTTTAAGGGAAATAGTAGTAACATTAGACAAATTGCAGCAAGAAAAAATTGATATCTCTAAATAGTTGATACCCATGATAAAAGTTTTCTTGTTCCTGATGTTGTTAGTCTGCAGCGGCTGTAGCATTATTGGCCATTTAGATCAGCTTTCTACCATGGGAGAGTTTGCTCGAGAAAAGAGCGATGAGAAGAAGATTATTGATCAGGCTAAAAGTAATTATGATGCTCTGGTGGTTGCGATCAATACCAACCAGATGAATTCCTACGCAAATCAAGTTGATATCCGTAATAAATTTGGCGATCCAATCACAATCAAAGATATAGAAGTTAATGGTAAAAAGCAGCAGCAATGGATGTATCGTTATGCTTTAATTAGAGAAGCTAAGGATAAGGTATATTTGTATTTTGATGATCAAGGTAAATTAATCAAACACGAACAGGAACGAATCGAATGGTTTTAGTCTCTTTAATCCTCATCGCATTAGCTCTGGTGCTTTTGGTTATGGTGCTTGTTCGTCAAACGGCATTGGAGAAAAATCAGGACCGCAGCCAACAGATGATGGCGCAGAATTTAAGTTCTTTTGCCCAAATGCATGAACAAAAACTTGAGCGCATCCGTGAGTCGGTAGAAAAGAAATTAGGTGAGATCCAGCAAGATAATTCGCGACAGTTAGATCAGATGCGTCAGACGGTCGATGAGAAATTGCATGCAACTTTAGAGAAACGTTTGGGTGAGTCCTTTAAGTTGGTTAGTGATCGTTTAGAAAAGGTCCATCAGGGTTTAGGTGAGATGCAGCATTTGGCAACCGGTGTAGGAGATCTTAAGAAGGTTTTAATTAATGTCAAAACACGAGGGACATGGGGAGAAGTTCAATTAGGGAATCTTTTGGAGCAAATCTTAACGTCAGAGCAATACGAACGCAACTGTGTGACAAAATCTACTGGTCGTGATGCAGTCGAGTTTGCTATTAAATTACCAGGAGATGGTTCAAGGCCGGTGTATTTGCCTATTGATGCTAAATTTCCAACGGAAGATTATGAGCGTTTACAAAATGCTCAGGAATTAGGGCAATTGGATTTGATCGAGGCAGCTGCCAAGGCCTTGGATGCTCGGTTAAAATTAGAAGCTAAGAATATTCATGAGAAATACATTGAGCCACCATTGACTACCGATTTTGGAATTCTTTATCTTCCCACCGAAGGTCTTTATGCGGAAGTGTTGCGTAGGCCTGGTTTTGCCGATGGCTTAAGAAACCAATACAAGATTATCGTGGCTGGTCCCACCACCATTGCAGCCTTGCTTAATAGTCTGCAAATGGGATTTCGTACCTTAGCTGTTGAAAAGCGCGCCTCGGAAGTTTGGGCCATGTTGGGAACAGTGAAAGGAGAATTTGGCAAGTTTGGGGATCTTTTAGAGAAAACTAAGGAAAAACTGGAGTCTGCTAGCAAGAACATTGAAGATGCTACACGCAAAAGTCGTACGATTGAACGTAAGCTGCGTGATGTGCAAGATTTACCTGCCGGGGCAGGCCTGCCCGCATCCAAGGATAAACCTTTATTAGTTGAGGAAGTATGAGATTCTTTGAAGATCAAAAAGTTGTAGCTTTTATTGGTGATGCTCGGATGGACTTTCAGCCGACCGATTTTGATTCTTCGCTGACTCAGGCCCAAAGAGATTATTTAAGCCAAGAATGCGGCCAAGATATTCCTCAAGTATTCTGGCGCAAGCAGGTGCATGGTGATGATATCTTGGTAGCCAAGAATTCCGTCAGCTCTTGTCATGGTTGCCCGGATGCGGATGCTTATATCACTCATCAGAAGAATTTACCTATCGCTATTCGTACAGCGGATTGTGTGCCTGTACTGTTATTTGATCCTACCAAACCAGCTGTTGGTGTGGTTCATGCTGGATGGAAGGGAACAGTCAAAGAGATCACCTATAAAACGGTACTTCGCATGATTGAAATTTTTGGCTCTCAGGTTAAGGATATCCAAGCTGTTTTGGGGCCAGCTATTCAGCCATGTTGTTATGAGGTTGGCGAAGAATTTCATCAGTATTTTCCCCAAGAGATCATTGATCGAGCGGGTAAGCTTTATGTCGATGTGACTAAAAATAATTATAAACAACTGCTCAAAGCTGGTTTGAAGAAAGAAAATATCTATAATTCAGGGATCTGTACCTGCTGTAATGTTAAATACCCTTCATTTCGCCGAGATGCAGATAAGTCAGGACGAATGATCTCCTTGATGATGCTCCTATGAAAAATCAATACATTGTTATACTGGTAACTGTCAAAAACAAAGCAGAAGCTCGCAAGATTGCCCAAGGGCTTCTTAAGAAACAGTTGGTGGCTTGTGTTAATATAGTAGATGGTGTTGAATCGCATTTTTGCTGGCAAGGAAAGATTGATAAGGCTAATGAAGTCTTATTAATTATTAAAAGTCGGCAAAAGCTTTTTGAAGAGATTGTAACGAAGGTCAAGCAATTGCATAGCTATGAGAATCCTGAAATCATTGCTTTGCCTTTAGCAGCTGGTAGCTGGCCTTATTTGAAATGGATTGATGAGGTTACTTAACATTAGGAGAGTTATGAGCATACGTTTTATCACAGTGTTTTTTCTTATGTTGATGCCTATACATTCATATGCCATGAGCAATATGCCTGCTGAGAATATGAAGACCGATATGCTAGCACCAGAGTTTAATTTGCCAACCACAGCAGGTCAAAATATGAGTTTAAACCAAGCCCGACAGGGAAAGTGTGCAGCTTTGTTTTTTTGGGCCACATGGTGTCCACATTGCCATGAAGAGTTAGAGATGGTTAGACAAAATTTAGATACATATAAGCAAAAAGGTCTTGAAATTGTTTTGGTCAATATTGGTGAGAGCCAAGAAAAAGCCAAGGCGTATTTGCAGCATCAAGAGATACCTTTAAGTAGCTTTGTAGACGAAGATACTGTGGTTGCCGAACAATATAATGTGATTGGAATTCCAGCAATCTTTTTGATTGATGAAAAAGGTATGATTCGTGACGCTGCGCACGAGTTTCCGCAAGACTACGAGGTAAGATTAAAAAATTAGGGAAGCTCCCTATTTCTATTTGTGTTGTTTGTTTAAAAATAGGGAGCTGTCCCTAATTTATTTTGCTTTTCCACGATTGATTTGACTCTGCACGTTCGCTTCAATCTTTAGCTTGGTAACAAATCCTACAATAGCCTGATTTCTCTTTTGAGCTAACATCTGCTGCTTGAAGCTTTCTTTATCAGCTTCATATTGTTTTTCATCGATAGCTTGGATGCTATCTAGATAAACGATGGCAGGTCCTTGCGAGGTAGAAAGGGCATCGCTAAGGCGATTGTCCATATTCATTTTCAAGGTGACTTCTTGAAATTCTGAAATAAGGCCCATATTTGCGATAAACTCTCCACGACTAAATAAAGGAGTGGTTTCTACCTTAGCTCCCTGAGATTCGGCCAATTCTTTGAAACCTTTATTTTGTTTAAGACCTTCACTAATAACTTTTAGAGCATCATTCGCCTTGGTTTGTGCCAGAGCATAACCACGGTCAGTTAAAAGAGCAGTTTTGACATCATTTTTAATGGTATTAAATTCAGGAACGATGGAATCTTTGCGTTCTTTAAGTTTTACGATCATCCAACCATCGGGTGTTTCCAGAGCAGGACTATATTCGCCTTGTTTCATGGTGAATATGTTTTCTACTAGTTCAGGTGACCATGCAAAGGTCAATAAAGGTTGCCCTTGAGTGAATAAGCCGCTTTCTTTAACTTCAATTTTATGGTTTTGGCCTAAGGTTTTAAAATCACTATCAGCTTTGAGTTCTTTAGCCAAAGCTTGGATGGATTTTTTAACAGCTTCTTTTTGTTGATCAGTTGCTTTCGCAGGATAATTCAATGCGGCATATTCCACATCCACCATCACAGGTTTGCGGAATTGTTCTTTGTTGGTATCGTAGTATTTGCTGATTTCTTCATCTGAGATTTTGATGTCCTTGGCTGCTGCGAGGGGCTCAAACAGTGCATAGATTAGCTTAATTTTTTCATTTTTAAGTGTGAATTCTTTTTTGAGTTCAGTATCACTGATGGCATTAGAACCAGTGATTTGTTCTAAGAGTTTATTGATTGTAATTTGAGAACGGATGCCTTGTTCAAAATCATGGGTTTTGCGATTAAAGATTTGGGAATTTTGGACGATCATCTGATACTGGAACTGATCAAATTTTCCGTTGGTTTGGAAAAAGGGAACAGCAGCTATGAAATTAATGACTTCTTGATCAGATGTCTTGATCCCACGTTTTTTAGCTTCACGTAAGAGGATCAGATGGTCCCAGGTTTGGTTTTCAAGGTCTAAACGAGCGCCATATTTAAAGAATTGATCGCCATAAAGCATAATCGCTTGGTCGCGGGTATCATAATAGGCTTTTTCAAAATCACGGATGGAAACGCTCTTGCCATACATTTTGCCAGCACTATTAATGGAATTATCAATACGATTAGCTACTCCAAAGAATCCAAAAGACAGGACAATGATAGCGGTTACAAACCAAAGGACTTTTTTGGCAACACCTTTATGACGAAGTACATTAAGCATAAATTTTCCTTAAGCTTTAGAAATGTTGTTGAAAGAATGGCGTGATTATATACGAGCCATTTAGCTTTGACAACTAGATATTTGAAACCTTGAATGATATACTTAATCTCTTATGCGTACATTTGTCATCGGTGATATTCATGGAGCTTTAAAAGCACTTAAACAATGTTTAGAGCGTAGTGGCTTTAGTTATTCCCAAGATCGCTTAATTGTTTTAGGCGATGTTTGTGATGGTTATCCGGAAGTTTGCGGTTGTATTGATGAGCTTTTAATGATCCGGTATTGTGATTACATTATAGGTAATCATGATTTATGGACCTTGGAATGGGCTCAGTCAGGCAAAAAAGAGCGGGCTTGGATTTCGCAAGGTGGATTAGCTACGATTAATTCTTATGATAATGAGACGCCACCTCAAGAACACATTCATTTCTTACAAAAAGCACACTTGTGGCTGCTTCTAGAGAATAAAGTTTTTGTTCATGGAGGGTTTGACCCTAATTTTCCCATTGAAAAGCAGGCAAGAGATAAATTTGTCTGGGACAGGGAATTGATTACAAATGCTTGGAAACATTCTAAGGAAGGCAATGATTTTAAATTTAGTATTTATGAAGAAATTTTTTTAGGACACACTCCTGTACAAAATTTCCAAAGCCACCTGCCGTTACATTTGGGTAATGTTTGGGCCTTAGATACAGGGGCAGGCTGGCGCGGCAAGCTGACAATTATGGATATTCACACTAAAGAGTACTGGCAATCTGATCCTACTCCTGATCTTTATGGGGGAGTCCAAGGTCGAAAGTAATGCCTAAATTATATTTAATTCCTAATATTTTATCCGACCAAGCTAAGAATGATGTCATTCCTGCCTATATTGCTCATATCATTAAGGATATTCGAGTTTTTTTTGTGGAGGAACCTAAGTCTGCCCGTGCTTTATTGAAGAAAATTGCGCCTGATTTCCCTTTATCTGCGTGCCAGTACATTGATCTAAATGAACATACCGAGCCGCTCGAGATTGAAAAGCAGCTTCAAGAACTTGTCGGACAGGACATGGCTATTATTTCCGAGGCAGGTTATCCCTGTGTGGCTGATCCGGGAGCTGGTTTGGTTCGGCTTATTCATCAGGCAGGCGGGCAGGTCATTCCTTTGGCTGGAGCTTCCTCTATTATATTAGCCTTAGCTGGCTCGGGACTTAATGGACAGAACTTTGCCTTTAACGGCTATCTTCCTAAGGACAAGGATGAGCGTGTCAAAAAGATTAGAATATTGGAGCAGCGATCGATGAATGAAGGGCAGACCCAGATTGTGATGGAGGCGCCTTATCGAAGCCAGAGTCTTTTTGAGGATTTATTGGCCAGCTGCCAGCCAAGAACGCTTCTTTGTGTGGCTTGTGATATGACCGGGCCAGATCAAATGATCCGTACACAGAGTGTTGGTCACTGGAAAAAACAAGCGACCAGCCTTCCTAAGAAGCCGACTCTGTTTTTACTGCTTTACAATTAATATTCGTTTGCTATAATCGAGGCCTAAAATTTTTACCTGCCTGCCGGCAGGTTAACTCGTTTGATTGGATTATCTTATGAAAAAATTAAAACTTGGGCTTCCTAAGGGAAGTTTGCAGGATGCGACCGTAGCCCTTTTTGAAAAAGCAGGGTTTAAGGTTATCGTGTCCTCACGTTCTTATTTCCCCCAAATTGATGATTCTGAAATCTCCCCTGTGCTGTTGCGCGCCCAGGAAATGTCTCGTTATGTCGAGGATGAAACATTGGATTGTGGTATTACAGGTAATGATTGGATTGAAGAAAACTCTTCGGATGTAAAACGTTTATCTGAATTGCAATACTCTAAAGCTACCTCTAATAAGGTGCGTTGGGTTTTGGCGGTTCCGGAAGATTCCCCAATTAAGTCTGCCAAAGGGTTAGAAGGTAAGAAAATTGCTACTGAAGTTGTAAACATCACTAAGAAATATTTGTCCAAACACAAAGTCAAAGCTCATGTCGAGTTTTCTTGGGGAGCCACCGAAGCCAAGGTTACCTCTGGTTTAGTCGATGCGATTGTGGAATTGACCGAAACAGGTTCTTCGCTTCGTGCCAATAAACTGCGTATTGTGGAGACTTTATGTGAATCGAGCACTCAATTTATCGCGAATCATAAAGCGATCAAAGATCCTTGGAAACGAAAGAAAATGGAACAGATTTTATTGCTTCTTCGAGGAGCTTTGGATGCCAAGAATATGGTTGGCCTTAAGATGAATGTAGCCCGTAAGAATTTAGATAAAGTCTTAAAGGTGCTGACTTCTTTGAGAAATCCAACGGTCGCTCCCTTAGCGAATGATTCTTGGGTGGCTTTAGAAACGGTGATTGAAGAGTCCACTGTCCGTCAAATTATCCCTGCACTGAAAGATGCTGGTGCAGAGGGAATTATTGAATATTCTTTGAATAAGTTAATTCATTAATCAGGCTTGACCCCTGCCTTTGAAAGGGGGAATTGTTTCATGATATACTTAAGGAGAGAAGATGCCCTGCGGTAAAAAAAGAAAACGCGTCAAGATTCGCACGCACAAACGTAAGAAATTACGTAAGGCTTTACGACACTTGAAGAAACGCACAACAAGATAATTAAGTTTTATTTTTTTGGTAGAGAGGCTGTCATGGTTAAAGATCGCCAATGCGTTTTTTGGATAGGCATGATCCTGATGTTCGCATCAGGATCATGTTTTGCTGATGAAGGACGCATTGTGACTCAGTCTAAAGCCCTTGCCCATTACATTATGGGTAATATCTACGATCTTAATAGTGATAGCCGAAGTGCATTAGTCGAATATCAAAAATCCTCGAAATTAGACCGCCAACAACCCCGACCACATTTAAGAATAGCTGCTTATGATGTGCGTATGGGGCGTTTAGATGAAGCTGTTAAACATTTAAAG
This sequence comes from uncultured Planctomycetales bacterium, assembly GCA_964583975.1. Classification (GTDB taxonomy): domain Bacteria; phylum Omnitrophota; class Gorgyraeia; order Zapsychrales; family Fredricksoniimonadaceae; genus JACQCF01. The sequence goes on along the minus strand of CAZOXU010000011.1, from coordinate 17,400 downwards.
CTCGTCTTAAAATTACATCCTGAATCTTCCCAAGCGCATTATTTGTTAGCTTTGATTTATTCTTCCCAGAAGAAATATACCCTGGCTTCTAGTGAGTACGAGACGATTTTAAAGATGGCCTCAGATACTGATCCAGAGAATTTTGAAATCCATACCTATTTAGCCCAATTGTTCTACGCCCAGCACAAATATGTTCAGGCCATTGAACAGGTTAATCAAATTTTACAGTTTCAAGCTAAAAATGTATCAGCCTTATTTTTGTTAGGAGCTATTTATTTGGATTCAGGAGAAAAAGAAAAAGCTAAGGAGAATTTTCGTAAGGTATTGGCGCTCGAGCCAGATCATGATGAATCGCTTAATTCGTTAGCCTATGTGTATGCTGAAGAAGGAGTTAATTTAGATGAAGCGTTCAAAATGGCCAAACGGGCTGTTGAATTAGATCCTGCTAATGGTGCGTATCATGATACATTAGGATGGGTATTGTTTAAAAAAGGATTGAATACCCAAGCGCTGATGGCTTTACAAAGAGCTTTAAATTATGTGACTGATCCAGTCATTTACGAGCATATCGGGGAAGTTTATCAGACAACCGGTGAACCTTCATTGGCCAGGAAATTTTGGTTAAAATCATTAGAACTTGATCCCGATCAACCTAAATTGTCTCAGAAACTGGATTTGCTTAATAAGCGTACGGCTAAGATTCAAGAATCCATTCCTCTTTCCACAAAATAATGTCATGAAGTCAATTGCCCTTAAATCATATGCAAAACTCAATCTTGTCTTAAAAGTCTTAGGAAAAAGGCCTGATGGTTTTCATGAGTTGCAAACTGTTTTTGAACGCATTGATTTGCACGATACCATTGTCTTACGAAAAATACCTCAGGGAATTCGTATTCGTTGTTCAAATCCAGATGTGCCTAAAGGGTCTAAGAACCTGGTTTATCGGGTGGCTCAAAAGTTTAGGGATGATTTTGGACTTAAAGAAGGTGTAGAAATCATCATTCAAAAGCGCATACCAGTGGCTGCTGGCCTGGCTGGAGGTTCTAGCAATGCGGCTACAGTTTTGCAGGGATTAAACCGATTGTGGAATCTTAACTTACCGCAAAAAAGGTTAGTGGAGTACGCCTCAGCCATTGGATCGGACGTGGCTTTTTTCCTTTATGGGGCTTCCTACGCTTTAGGAGAGGGTAGAGGAGAGAAAATTAAGGTCTTGCCCATTAAGACCAAATTGTGGCATGTGCTTGTCACCCCAAGACTTAAAGTCTATACCAAGGATGTTTTTGCCTGCCTGTCCGGCAGGCAGGCCTGCCTTTCAGCGGCTTCAGCGGGCCGGAATTTAAAGTTGACAAGAAAAAAGGATGATGTTAATATTCTGCTTCCCTTTTTGAGGGAGAATAATTTATATTCTATAAGCTCTAGTTTATTCAATGATTTAGAGCCTGCAATTTTGAAATTACAGCCCCATTTGGGGCGGTTGAAAGACGTTTTTATCGACGCTGGTGCTATCGGGGTGTGTTTTTCAGGCAGTGGACCGTCGGTTTTTGCTTTAGCTAAATCACGTAAACATGCTTTAAGCCTCCGGGCCCAATTTGACAGGCGTTTTTCTCAAGTTTTTGTGGTCAGAACTAGGTGATTTAGGATTTTATTGCCCGGTGGTGTAATGGTAGCACCCGAGAATTTGGATCTCGTTGTTCAGGTTCGAGTCCTGGCTGGGCAATTTGATATTATGGTAAATTTTCGTTCGATTATTTTGGCGGCTGGTCGTGGGACACGTATGAAATCCGACGTGCCTAAAGTTTTGCATCCCGTATGCGGCAGGCCAATTATCGAATATGTTCTGGACATTACCCGTTCATTACGTTCTTTGAAAACCTATGTTGTGACTGGTCATGGAGCTGATAAAGTTAAGCAATCCGTGGGCAATGATGTGGAATTTGTTCTTCAAGACAAATTGCTAGGCACAGGCGATGCTGTTCGACGAGTCTGGCCACATCTTAAAAGCTATCGGGGTACAGTACTTGTGCTTTGTGGCGATACACCGCTGTTATCCAAAGCGATTGTTAAAGCTTTGTTAGCACAACACCATCGAAGTAAAGCATCAGTTACGGTTTTGACAGCTCTCATTAATAATCCTCAAGGCTACGGCCGGATCATCAGAGATCGATCTAAATCATTTTTGGCGATCCGTGAAGAAAAAGATGCTAATCCCCAAGAAGTCATGATCAATGAAATTAATGTCGGTGTGTATTGTTTCGAAAGTCGAAAGCTTTTTGAAACGTTAAAGAAAGTAAAACTTAATCCAAAGAAAAAAGAGTTTTATTTAACCGATGTCATTGAGCTGCTTTTAAATAATGGTGATAAAGTTGATACGTTAACTACGAGCGATGCGAATGTAGCTTTTGGAGTCAATAATCGTGCCGATCTAGCACAGGCTGAAGCGATTGTTCGTAAGCGCATTTTAGATGCTCATATGGAAGATGGAGTGACGATTGTAGATCCTCTGACAACATATATTGAAGCGGATGTTAAAATTGGTCGAGATACAACCATTTTTCCATGCACCGTCATTAACAACAATGTGGTTATAGGTCAAAATTGTAAAATTGGACCTTTTGCCCACATTCGTCCAGGAAGTCGAATAGCAGATGAAGTTGAGATTGGTAATTATGCTGAAGTTTCCAGAACAACCCTAGCTTCTCATGTGGTAGTCAAACATTTTTCGTTTTTAGGAGATGCAACTATAGGATCCAATACCAATATTGGTGCTGGGGTGGTCACAGCGAATTATGATGGAGTGGCCAAAAATAAAACAATCATTGGTCGAGGCGCATTCATAGGTTCCGATTCGATTTTAGTGGCTCCTGTGGACATAGGTGAAAAAGCTTTAATAGGGGCAGGTTCAGTTGTAACAAAAAATACAAAGGTACCAGCCCATGCGATTGCAAGGGGAGTACCAGCAAAAGTTTTTCCAAAACCAAGATAGAGGCCAGAGATGTCGACAGGTTTAGCGATTTTAGGTGGGAATGCCAATCCAGCTCTGACAGCTGAGATTTGTGAAGCTTTAAAAATAAAGCAGACAGAAGTTTTAGTAGGACGTTTTTCTGAAGGCGAAATTCGCGTTCATATTAAAGAAAATATCCGTGGTAAGGATGTTTTTATTGTTCAGCCGACCTGCACTCCGGTCAATGAAAACATCATGGAACTTTTGGTTTTAATTGATGCTGTTCGTCGTGCTTCAGCTGATCGTATCACAGCGGTGTTGCCGTATTATGGTTACGCGCGTCAAGATCGAAAGGATCAGCCACGTGTTCCTATCACGGCTAAGTTAGTAGCAAATTTAATTGTAGCAGCTGGAGCTAATCGCGTTTTGACCATGGATTTGCATGCAGCCCAGATCCAAGGTTTTTTTGATATTCCTGTAGATCATCTTTATGCGATTAATGTTCTTTGTGATTATTTTAAAGAAAAACAAATTAAAGATTTGGTTGTTGTTTCGCCGGATGTTGGCGGAATTAAGATGGCCCGCGCATATGCCAAGCGTTTAAACGCTGGTCTGGCGATTGTTGATAAGCGTCGTTTTTCTCCTGAGAAAACTGAAGTTATGAATATTCTTGGAGAAGTCAAAGATAAGAATGTAGTTTTAGTCGATGATATCATTGCGACCGCAGGTTCTTTGATTGAAGCCGTAGATGCGTTAAAAAGATTTGGTGTTAAGGGTGTTTATGCGGTGGCCACTCACGGTGTTTTATCAGGCCCGGCCATTGATCGTATCGTCAAATGCACAGAATTACAGGAAGTGATTATTACCAACAGCATTGGTTTTAAGAATCCTTCAGGTTGTTCTAAGATTAAAGCGTTGACTGTAGCTCCTCTTTTAGCTGAAGCTATTGCGCGAACACATAATGCGGAAAGTATAAGTAGTTTGTTTGATGAAATTAGAAACTAATGATAGCCTCTGCAGCAAGCCTGATTCTCTAAGATTTAGGCAAAGCAGGCGAAAGTAAAAGAAAAGGTAGGTATTACATGGAACAGATTAATTTAGACGTTCAATTAAGAAATGGTTTAGGTTCTGCTCAAGCTGCAAAGTTAAGACGGGCCAATTTTATTCCCGCTGTGATCTATGGTGGAAAAGCTGAGCCTACAACAATTCAAGCTGATCGAAAAACTTACGACCGTATCTCTCGTCAGCATGCCGGTGAAAGTTTAATTTATCATTTAAACGTCTTGGATAACGGTAAAAAAGTAGCTGATTTTCCAGCGATCGTCAAAGATGTTCAACTCCACCCAGTCACTGACCAAGTCATTCATTTGGATTTTAACCGCATCTCCTTAGATAAAGAAATTGAAATCAAAGTTAAGGTTGTTATCAAAGGTGAAGCCATTGGCGTTAAACGTGATGGCGGTACACTTGATCACACCATGTGGGAATTGGACATTATCTGTTTGCCTAATAATATCCCTCATCATATCGAAGTTGACATTACCAATTTAGGAATTCACGATGCAGTTCACGTCAAAGATTTAGTTTTGCCTAAAGGCGTTCGTACCAAACATGATCCTGATTCTGTAGTGGCTACTGTTTCTGGTTCTATGCGTGAAGAGTCTGCCACTGCAGCTGAAGGCGAAGCTGGCGCAACTGCAACAGAACCTGAAGTATTAAAAGAAAAGAAGAAGGAAGAAGGCGATGCTGCTGGTAAGAAGGCTGATGCTCCTGCAGCTAAGAAGGAAGAAAAGAAATAGTGAAACTGATCGTTGGCCTTGGCAATCCAGAGAGCCAGTACGAATATACCCGTCACAATTTAGGGTTTTTAGTTCTTACAAACTTAGCCAAGCAATACGATTCAAAATATAAAAAAAGTGCCGTGGCCCAGGCCTTAGAAACAAAGATAGTTTTAGAGGGCCAACAATGTTCTTTGATGATGCCTTTGACCTACATGAATAATTCAGGGGTCGCGGTTCGATCGTGGTGTGAAAAAAAGGAACTTGCTTTAGAAGACCTTTTAATCGTCTGTGATGATCTGGCCCTAGAATTTGGTCAGATACGTTTAAGGCGATCGGGTAGCCATGGTGGTCATAATGGAATTAGGTCAGTGATCGATCATCTGGGGAGTAAAGATTTTGCTCGATTACGCTTAGGAATTGGTAATCCGTCTCCCAAAATCGATACGGCCGACTATGTATTGTCTGATTTCACCTCTGGCGAAAAGAAAATTTTGCCGGATTTTATTAATGAAGCTGTTGCCTGTCTTGCTAGCTGGGTAATACAGGGAACGCAAGCAACCATGAATCAATATAACAAGAAAAGGAAGAGTGAATGAACAAGTACGAATTTGTTTATATCGTCGATGCGCATGCGTCGCAAACTATTAAAGATGAAGTAGCCAAACAAGTTGCGGATACGGCTGCTAAAGCAGAAGTTAAAATAATCAACAGCCAGTTATGGCTCGATAAACATAAGATGAGCTTTCCTATTAATAAAGTTTGGGAAGGGGCCTATTATATGTTGAATGTCGAAGCTAAATCTTCAGCAATTAATAAAATGCAGTCGCTATTAAGAATTAATGAACAAATCCTGCGTTTTTTAACTGTGCGTCAGGAAGCTTAAGGAGCGTTGTATGGCAAGTTTAAATAAAGTTTTATTGATTGGAAATTTGACAAAAGACCCAGAACTACGCTATACCCCTAACGGAACTGCCGTTACTAATTTGCGCATTGCAGTTAACCGTAAATTCAAAGACCGCAGTGGTGAATTAAAAGAAGATACATGTTTCATTACCATCACCGCATGGGATAAGCAGGCAGAAATTTGTAATCAATATTTACAAAAGGGTCGGGCTGTTTTTGTTGAAGGAATTTTACAAAGTCGTTCCTGGGAAACGGGTGATGGTCAGAAACGCTCAACCATTGATGTGCGTGCTGAGAGAATCCAATTCTTAGGTGGACCACGAGCAGAAGGACAAGGTGCTGCCGCCTCAGAAAGTGCAGCTAAAGATTCACATGAAGGGGACGTTATTAGCCCCGAAGATATAGCTTGGGAGGAATAAACATGGAACGTAAAAGTACAAAAAGAAGTTTTGGTGGAAGATCATCATCGAGAGATGAGAGAAAACCCTTTAACAGAGATGGGGATGCTCCTGGTGGCAATCGTCGTTCAAACAGCTTGCGCCAACCTCGCTTTTCAATTCCTAAGGGAACAGATATTAACTACAAGAACATTGCATTTTTGCAAAAATGTTTAACAGAACGCGGTAAGATTTTCTCTCGCCGTATGACCAGTGCTAATGCTAAACAACAGCGCCAATTGGCTGAAGCTGTGAAGCTGGCTCGTTTCTTAGGTCTATTACCAGTCGGATCATCAAAAAGGAAGTAATTATGGACATTATTTTAACTGAAAATGTAGCAAAGTTGGGTAAGGTTGGAGATATTAAAAAAGTCAAAGACGGCTATGCTCGTAATTTTTTAATACCACGTTCATTAGCAATCACAGCAACACAAGCTAATATCAATCGTATTGAAAAAGAAAAAGCCAAAAAATTGGCCCTTTATGAAGAGCAAAAGAAACAAGCTCAGAAAAAGGCCGATGATTTAGCTAAGATTTCGATCACAGTTGCTGTTGAAGTCAATGACCAAGAAAAACTTTATGGCGCTGTAACTGAAACAGAAATTCTCAAAGCTTTGGAAGCGGAAGGCCAGAAGATCGACAAAAAATCTTTGGTGATTGAAAAACAAATCGAAGAGTTGGGGATTTTTGAAGTTGGTGTTCAACTCCATCCTGAGGTTATTGCTAAAATCCGCTTATGGGTAACGAAGAAATAAGAATTCCGCCCCAAAACGTAGATGCTGAAAAGGCAGTCTTGGGTGCGATGATGATATCAGAAGAAGCTATCGGTGTGGCTATCGAACACATCGATAGCTTTTATTTTTATGAAACATCGCATCAAAAGATTTTTGAAGCGATCAAAGACCTTTATGCGAGCCGCAAGAATGTTGATCTCATCACTCTTTCAGATTCTCTCAAAAATAAATCACTTTTAGATCCCATTGGTGGTTTGACCTATTTGACTCAGTTGGCTGATTTTGTTCCAACTGCAGCTAACGTTCAATATTACGTTGATATCGTTAAACAAAAAGGGATTCAACGCCAACTTATTAAGAATTCTACGGATATCGTCAGCAAAAGTTACTCCACCGATGTAAATATCGATGATTTAGTTGATGAGGCTGAGCGTTTAATTTTTGAAATTGCAACTGCCAAGCAAAAACAGCAAGCCGTCGCCCTTAAAGATATTATCCGTACAACGATAGAAAATATTGACCAGCTTTATCAGCGCAAAGAATCGATTACAGGGGTACCTACTGGCTTTGTGGACTTTGACCGAATGACTTCTGGTTTGCAAAAGGCAGACTTGATCGTTATTGCAGGGCGTCCTTCGATGGGTAAAAGTGCGTTTGCCGTTAGCATAGCCGAGTATGCTTGTGTGGAGAAGAATATTCCCGTTGCTATTTTCTCTTTAGAAATGTCTAAAGAACAATTGGTACAACGTATGCTTTGTTCACAAGCCCGTGTTGATGCCCATAAGGTGCGTACAGGTTTTCTGTCACCAGCCGAGTGGCCTATGTTAACCAAGGCTGCCGGGAGATTATCCAATATCCCTATGTATATTGATGATACCCCAGCCATTTCTGTATTGGAATTGCGTGCGAAAGCCCGCAGGCTTAAAGCAGCTCATGGCATTGGGCTTATTATTGTCGATTATTTACAGTTGATGCAAGCTTCAGTTAAAACCGATAGCCGCCAGCAAGAAATTTCTGAAATTTCTCGTTCGTTAAAAGCTTTGGCACGTGAGTTAAGCGTTCCTTTAATAGCGATTAGCCAGCTTTCACGCGCTGTGGAGAGTCGCCAGGATCATAGACCTCAATTGTCCGATTTACGTGAATCAGGAGCTATAGAGCAGGATGCGGACGTGGTTGTTCTTTTGATGCGTGAGGAATACTATAACCCTACCGAAGAAAACCGTGGTATTGCCGAAGCCATCATTGCTAAGCAACGTAATGGCCCTACTGGTTCCGTGAAATTGAAATTCTTCAAAGAATTTGTCAGTTTTGCCAATCTTGAGACCGCTTACCAACAATAAATTAAGGAAAATAACCGTGATGTTCGTTGACACAGAAGATAACAAACTTTATAATCACCGCATGAATAAAAACCATTTATTTCTCGTTTTGATACTTTCTTGCAGTTTTAGTTTAGGAATTAAAGATGTTTTGGCGCAAATAGTTACGACAAATTCTCAAGAAGTTCAATCTTCCTCTGTTACCAGTGAAGAAAATCAAGGTTTAACGCTTCAAGAACCTACCACCAATCAAGCACCTGTTGAGCTTGTATCACCTGCGAGCAAAATAGTTAAATCTATTGATATCCAAGGAAATAAGTCGATTGGCGTGGCCCAAGTTTTAGCAAAGATTAAGACTCGTGTTGGCCAGGAATACCAAGAAAATGTGGCTTCGGATGATCTTAAACGCTTATATAATACAGGACATTTCTCCGATGTTCAAATTGACCATGAGGATGTGGATGGCGGTTATCGCGTAGTTGTGAGATTGAAAGAAAAACCAATTGTCGATCAGATTACATTCTCCAAAATACGTTATTACAACAAGAAATTCCTTGAGAGTAAGATGAACACCAAGAAAGACAAGTTTTTAGATAATAAAACCCTCAAAGAAGACGTTAATACTATTGAAGAACTCTACAGCAAAAAAGGATTAAGCCAGGTTAAGGTGGATGTTGAGTCATCGATTGATGAGGTTACCAACAAAGCTACTTTACATTTTATTATTCGTGAAGGCTATAGAACAAAGATTCGACATATTTATGTTTATGGCAATACAGCCTATTCGAATAAGAAGATTATAAAAACAATTAAGTCGCGTTGGGCTTGGTTGTTTAATAAAGCGTATTTAAAGGATGATGTCTTGCAAGAAGATATGACCCGCATCCAAACATTTTATGAACAAAACGGGTTTATTGATGCTAAAGCTACTTATAAGATAGAGGAGCTTAGTCATGGTTTAGTTAATGTGAATATCACTATTGTTGAAGGTAAGCGTTATTATGTAGGTAATGTTTCTGTTTCAGGAAATTCAATCTTTACAGAATACGATGTAACAAGCAGCATCAAACACATCAAAACAGGTAATATTTTTAGCCATGAAAAATTAGAAGATGATTTAAACAATATCCGTAATTCTTATTTTGATCGAGGTTACATTACCGCTTCTGTAGAAGAAGCGACCTCATTCAACACAGAATCAGGAAAAGTGGATATTAAAATCTCAGTTACAGAAGGCAATTTAGCCTATGTCAATCAAATCAAGATCCAAGGCAATACCCATACTAGAGATTTAGTCGTCCGACGTGAATTGCGTATGTATCCTGGAGATCAATTTGATGGCAAACAGTTGCGTAAATCCAAAGAGCGCCTGCGCAATTTAGGCTATTTTGAAGATGTTGGTTATGATATTGAAGATACCGATGTCGCTGACCACAAAGATTTAGTTGTGCAAGTCAAAGAAGCCAAAACAGGAACATTTTCCTTTGGTGGCGGATATTCAACTGTAGATAAGGTTGTTGGTTTTGCGGAAGTTGAACAAAAGAATTTTGATTTTGCCAACTGGCCTTCATTTACCGGTGGTGGACAAGATTTAAAACTGCGTGGACAACTAGGTTCAACGCAACAACAAGCCCTTTTAAGTTTTACTGAACCATGGGTGTTTGACTATCCAGTGTCTGCCGGGTTTGACGGATTCCTTACTAAGATTACTAAGGATAGCAGCAATGGTTATGCTTATGATGAAAGACGCTTAGGTGGGGATGTTCGATTAGGAAAAAGTTTTAATGATAATTTCTCTACCAATACCTATTACAAACTTGAACAAATCAAAATTGGTAATTTGGATTCCAATGTTGCCAGTGATTTAAGAGCGGAAGAAGGAGAAAATGTTGTCAGTTCAACTGGGATTTCTTTTACGCATGATTACAGAGACAATCCTTTGAACCCTACAACAGGTTTATTGTGGGTCAATAGTGCGGATGTGGCTGGAGGAGCATTAGGGGGAGACAAGAATTTCTATCGTTTTAATACAACTGCCAGTTATTATATTCCTTTTAAATTTAATGAAGACTATGTCAGTACTGTCAAAATTGGTGGACGAACAGGTGTGATTAAAGCCTATGGCAACAAAGGTAGCGTGCCTATTTTTGAACGCTATTTCGCTGGTGGACAAGATACAGTACGTGGTTATGAAGAACGTAAGATAGGTCCTTTGGATCCAATTAGCGAGGATTCGATCGGTGGTGAGTCAACTATTTTAGGCACAGTGGAATATACTGTTCCTGTCATTGATATCATGAAAGCAGCGGTCTTTTTTGATGCTGGAAATGTCTGGGCCAAGGCCAAGGACTACGGAAGTGGTGGCCTTAAAACTGGTGTTGGTCCTGGATTGAGAGTAAAAACCCCTATTGGTCCCATCAATCTTGATTATGGTTTTCCATTAAACAAGCAATCCAATGGCGAACGAAAAAGCGGTAAATTTTACTTCAGTGTCAGTCGAGGTTTCTAATTATTTAACCAAACTCAAGGAGGGTTGTATGAAAGCAGCAAAGTTATTATTTTTATTTGTTTTTATTTCACTATTAGCAACTCCAGTTCACGCCAAAGAGTTTAAAATTGCCTACGTAGAATTAGGTGGGGTTTTTAATAATTATAATAAGACTAAGGATTACGATGCTAAGTTGCAAAAAGAAACCCAAGATGCTCAAAAGCAAATGGAAGAGATGTTAAAGAAGTATCGTGATGCTGAAAGCAAATTGGCATTGTTAAAAGAAGATGAAAAATCTAAATTACAAGCTAACATCGATAAACAAAAAATGGATTTAATGGAATTTCAGAAACAAAAAAGATCTGAATTAGGAAAAAATTTCGAGGAGAAGAGAAAAGAAATTCTTTTAGAGATCGAAAAAGTCGCGAGCGATATAGCTAAAAAAGAAGGGTATGATTTTATTTTTAATGAAACCGTTATTGTTTATGCTGGAGCAGAGTCTAATATTACAGAAAAAGTTTTGAAAGCTCTGAATGACGGTTACAAGAAATAATTGATTGATTATGCATACGACAATTGCCGATATTGCACGTTTGGTTGAAGGGGAGCTCATCGGCAGCGCAGGACTTGAGCTCTCAGGATGCGCTGGACTCAAAGAAGCTAAAGAAGGGGATTTATCATTCTTAGCAAACCTTAAGTATGAAGCGCTGGCAAAGGAAAGTAAGGCCAGTGCTATCATTGTTCCTCGTCAGATTTCTTTGCCTGGCAAAACCGTTATTAAGGTTGACCATCCATCGCTGGCTTTTTCTAAAGCGATTAATTATTTCTTTAAAGATCTAGCCTCCTCATTAAGCGGTATCCATCCAACGGCCATTATTGCTTCTGATGCAATTATTGGTAAAGATGTAGCCATTGGTCCTTATGTAGTTATAGAATCAAAAGCAACAGTTGGAGATGGAACAAAGATCCATGCTCATAGTTATATGGGGCATGATACAAAAGTCGGGGCTAATTGTTTGATTTATCCCAATGTGATTTTACGAGAAAAAATAACTCTCGGAAATCGTATTATTATTCATTCAGGAACAGTCGTAGGTTCTGATGGTTATGGGTATGTGACCGTTGATGGCAAACATATTAAAATTCCTCAAATCGGAACGGTTGTGATTGAAGATGATGTGGAAATTGGGGCCAATGTTACTATTGATCGGGCTAGATTTGAAAAAACTATTATTGGTGAAGGGACAAAGATTGATAACTTGGTCCATATCGCCCATAATGTGACCATTGGTAAACATTGTTTAATTATTGCCCAAGTAGGAATTTCAGGAAGCACTCATTTAGGTAATCATGTCATATTAGCTGGTCAAGCTGGAATTGTAGGACATTTAAGCATTGGTGATGGTGCTATTGTGGCTGCTCAATCAGGGGTCAGCAAATCCATTAAAGCAGGTGAACAGGTTTTTGGTTCACCTGCGCAGCCTTTAAAGAATGCTTTTAGGAATAACGCGCATATTCAACGATTAGATCATTACGTTCAGACCATCCAGGATTTAAAGAAACGTATTGAAGATTTAGAACAAAAGCATGCAAAAGACAATTAGAAATTCGGTAACTGTTTCAGGAGCAGGCCTTCACACCGGAGAGAACGTCGCACTGACATTAAAGCCAGCACAAGTTGATGAAGGTATTCGTTTTTGTCGTGTAGATATCTCAGGTAAGCCTATTGTCAAGCTCGAGTCTGATAGTGTAGTGATGGACATGACTGTCAGCCGTTGTACTTGTATTGAGGCTTCGGGGGTACGTATTATTACTGTGGAGCATTTGTTGGCCGCCTTAAGTGGTTTGGGCATTGATAATGTGTTTATTGAAATTAATGGTTCAGAAATTCCGGGGTTAGATGGTAGTAGTTTGGAGTTTGTTAAAATTCTTGAATCAGCGGGGATTGTTGAGTTAAATGCTCCTCATCGATATTTGGAAGTGCTTCAGCCGATTGTTGTTTCTAATGAGAAATCCAGTATCGTAATTATTCCAGATAAGAATTTTTCAGTATCGTATACATTAGATTATGAACACCCGTTTTTAAATCGACAGACCGTTGATTTTAGTATTAATCGAGACAACTTTCTTAAAGAAATTGCACCGGCGCGAACATTTTGTTTAGAAAGCGAAGCCAACGAAATACGTGAACGGGGTTTGGGTAAGGGGGCTAATCATCAAAATACCTTGATTATTTCTGAAGGAGGTCCGTTAAACAACACCCTTCGATTTAGTAATGAATGTGCTCGCCATAAAGTGTTAGATATTGTAGGAGATCTTTTTTTATTAGGCCGAGCCGTCAAAGGTAAGGTGTATGCTACCAAGAGCGGCCATTCTTTAAACCGTGTATTGATTAAGAAAATTGAACAACAGCAAAGGAATCCTGCTATGACAAAAGCTCAAAGAGTTTTTGACATCAACGAAATCATGAAAATTTTGCCTCATCGGTATCCATTTTTATTGGTGGACCAGGTTGTTGAGATTGAGAGAGGTAAAAAGGGGATTGGAATCAAGAATCTCACCATAAATGAACATTTCTTTCAGGGGCATTTTCCTAGTAAGCCTGTCATGCCTGGGGTTTTAATGGTTGAAGCTATGGCCCAAACAGCAGGTGTTGTTGTTTTGACAAGTGGCGAACACCCTGATAAAGTAGCTTTATTCATGGCTATTGATGGTGTTAAATTTCGTAAGGTGGTTTCTCCTGGAGAACAACTTGTTATGGAAGTAGAGATCATCCGTGACCGTGAAAGAACGGCCCAAGTCAAAGGTATTGGTAAAGTCGCTGGCGAAGTAGTTGTCGAGGCGGATATGTTGTTTTCTTATACGGAAGCCAAATATTTAAAGAGTTAATTTATGCCAAGTCAAGTTCATGAAACAGCAGTTATAAGCAGTGATGCTCAAATAGGCAATAATGTGATTATTGGAGCTTACTCTGTTATCGAAGGCCCCGTGACCATCGGGGATAATGTTACGATTGGCCACCATTGTTTGGTCGAGGGAAGAACAACCTTGGGATCTGGTTGCCAATTATTTACAGGTGCTGTTATTGGTTCTCCACCTCAAGATAAAAAGTATACTAAAACCGATAAGGTTTATTTAAAAATCGGTCGAGATAATATTTTTCGTGAATATGTGACAGTCAATCCAGGAACATTGGATGGTGGAGGAACAACCAATATCGGTAATGGTAATCTTTTTATGGCTTGTTCGCATGTGGCGCATGATTGTCAAATTGCCAATGATTGTGTGCTAGCTAATTATGTTGGACTTTCCGGGCATGTGACGATTGAAGATAAGGCTGTAATTGGCGGTCTTTCAGGGGTCCATCAGTTTACCAAGGTCGGTTATTTATCTATGATTGGTGGTTGTTCTAAGGTTAATCAAGATGTGCCTCCGTATTCGATTGTCGATGGTAATCCTGCCACCTTACGTGGTTTAAATATTATTGGTCTAAAACGTGCTAATTTAAATTCCGAAGCTTTGTTGGCTTTACGTCGAGCTTTCAAGATTCTTTTTAATTCTGGTCTTGCCCGCAGTAATGCTGTGATTCAAGTTCAAGAACAATTAGGTCAACATCCTGAAGTTATGAAGGTTCTGGAGTTTGTTGAGAGCTCCAAACGAGGGATCTCTTAAAAGTTTGATGAATTCTCCCAAGGTCATAGGACTCATCGCTGGTAATAATCAATTCCCCTTTCTTTTTGCCCGTGCGGCGCGTGACCAAGGTTATAAAATCGTTGCAGCCGGTGTTATTGGAGACACCTCGCCTCTGTTAAGGTTTTACGTCGATCAATTTAAATATTTCAAAGTTGGTGAATTAAGAAGACTGTTTGAATATTTTCGAGGATTCAATATTAAAGAAATCATCATGGCGGGACAGGTGAATCCAGATAATTTGTTTAATCCATCCGTTGTATTAGATCAAGAATTCCAGGCTTTATCGGATGCTTTAAGGGACCGTAAAACAGATACTATATTTTCAGCAGTGGCTGATCGCCTAGCCCAGGAAGGTATGAGTCTTTTAGATTCAACCTTTCTTTTAAAGAAATATTTAGCTCCCCAGGGAACGCTAACATCGCGTGGTCCTACGGTTAGCGAATTAAAAGACATCGAATTCGGTATTAATATTGCCAAATTAATGGGCGGTATCGATATCGGACAAACAGTGGTGATTAAAGAAAAAGCCATTGTTGCTATTGAAGCAATGGAAGGCACTGATCGCACTATTGAACGCGGTGGACGCATCGCTCATCAGGGAGCAGTGATTATTAAACAAAGTAAACCTAAGCAAGACCATCGCTTTGATATTCCTGTCATTGGTCCTAAAACCATCAAGGTCATGGCCAAGGTCAAAGCTTCCTGCTTGGCTATTGAATCAGCCAAGACTTTGATCATTGATCGTCAAACGACGGTAGATTTAGCCAATGATTCTTCAATTTGTATAGTCTGCGCTTGATTTTTCTTGTCGTGCTTCTAGAATACACTCAATGGTAAGATTAATTTTTCTTCTTTCAGTTCTCTTTCTTATTATTATTAATTGGGCCATCGCATTTGTATTTCCCCCCATATGGTGGTCTTGGGTTATTTTTGCTCCTATAGTCTATGTTGGTTTTGTTGATATGCTTCAAAAAAACCAAGCCATCCGTCGTAATTTTCCAGTCATCGGTAATTTGCGTTATTTCATGGAACACATACGTCCTGAAATCAATCAATATTTTGTTGAGTCCAACACCTCAGGCACTCCTTTTAATCGTTTAGACCGTTCATTGGTGTATCAACGAGCTAAAGGAGAATTAGATACCATACCTTTTGGGACCCAGAAAAATGTTTACGAAGTCGGTTACGAATGGGTTACACATTCGATTATGCCTAAGCATGTGGATCCTGCAACCTTACGGGTTGTAGTGGGCCAAGGAGAGCAAGCCTATAAGGCCAGTATTTTTAATATTGGAGCTATGAGTTTTGGGTCTTTAAGTTCGAACGCTATTCGTGCATTAAATCAGGGTGCTAAGATGGGGGGTTTTGCTCATAATACTGGCGAAGGTGGCTTAAGCCATTATCACTTAGAGGCTGGTGGTGATGTTATTTGGCAAATCGGAACAGGGTATTTTGGTTGTCGTGACCTAGATGGTAAATTCTCACCGGAGAAATTTTCTGTCAAAGCCAAATTGCCTCAGGTTAAGATGATTGAAATTAAAATATCCCAAGGAGCCAAGCCGGGTCATGGAGGCATTTTACCTGCTGCCAAACTTACTAAAGAAATTGCTGAAATCCGTGGCGTACCCATGGGCAAGAGTGTGCTTTCTCCGCCGGGACATTCGGCATTCTCTACACCCGTTGAACTATTACAATTTGTCCAGAAATTACGTGAACTTTCCGGAGGTAAGCCCATTGGTTTTAAATTGTGTATTGGAAAACCACGCGAATTTGTAGCGATTGCGAAAGCCATGCAGAAAACTGGCATCACTCCTGATTTCATCACGGTGGACGGAGGTGAAGGTGGTACGGGTGCTGCTCCTTTGGAATTTTCTAATTATGTTGGCTTTCCACTCAATGAAGGATTGATTTTTGTACATAATACCTTAATAGGGCTTTCCTTACGTAATAAGATCAAGATCATTTCCTCAGGAAAAATTAACTCTGGTTTTGGTATTCTCAAACATATGGTCATGGGGGCAGATTTATGTTATTCCTCTCGAGGCATGATGCTTGCTTTAGGATGTATTCAAGCACTGCAGTGTAACACCAATGCTTGTCCCACAGGGGTTGCCACTCAAGATCCTAATTTGACGGTGGGGTTGGTGGTTGAACAGAAAAATAAGAGAGTAGCTAATTTTCATAGAACCACGGTTAAAAGTTTTGCTGAGATTTTAGGAGCTATGGGACTAGAAAGACCGCAACAGTTAAGGCCATGGCATCTTTTAAGGCGCGTGTCTACCGATAGAGTTAAAGATTACAGCGAAATTTATCCTTTTATTAAAGATGGAGATCTGCTTAAAGAGCCGCTTCCTACCGAGTTCGTTCGTGCTTTTCAAACCGCTAACCCAGATTCATTTAACATCGAAAAATAGATAAAGAAAGCGTTATCTTAGATTAGGCTTCCAGGTCTTGATTTCTAAAATATATATGCTTTACTTTATATAGATATGAGAAAACCGACCCCATTAATCCACATAGCCATCCTTGTGGCTTTCTTAATTAATACCTTTGGGCCTTTGCCTGCCTCGGCCCAGGAAATTCGTTTACCCACACCCGGTGTCCGAGTCAGTCTCAGCCCCGCTGTCAATCCAGCCATCTTGAAAGGCATCAAGGTCCATCCGGATAATCCATTTCAATTTGAATTTATTATGGATCAGGGCGATGTAGGGGCACAGCATGCTGTGCCCCTACATGATGAAGCCAATCGACTCATCAAATATTTCCTCGCCAGCCTTACCGTGCCAGAGCGAGATCTCTGGGTTAATCTATCTCCCTACGAAAAAGACCGTATCGTGCCAGAGAGCTTTGGTTTAACGGAGATGGGCCGAGATTTGTTGGCAGAAGACTACATGCTCAAACAAATCACTGCCTCGCTCATTTATCCAGAAGATGAAGTGGGAAAGAAGTTTTGGAAGAGAATCTATGAAGAGGCCCAAAGTAAGTACAACACAACCAATATACCAGTGAATACCTTTAACAAGGTGTGGATCGTTCCAGAGAAGGCGGTGGTTTACGAGAACGCCGAGGCAGGGACAGCGTATGTGGTGGAATCGCGGTTGAAGG
>CAZOXU010000010.1:0-75435 GCA_964583975.1 uncultured Planctomycetales bacterium | reverse complement strand
CTCGTGTTTACTGCCTGAGAAGCAGACGTCCTAACCAGGCTAGACGATGGGGCCATATGGAGGGTTAATATAACAATCCCCTCTAGAAGCGTCAATAAATTTTATCCACCTCTATTGACAGTTATTATCACGATCCTGATAATAACCCTATGCCTAGTTCTGTTGCCATTGGTTTCTCCCAAGCTGAAGATCCTAAAGAAGCAGCCCATCAAGCCGCTGTCATGGTCAAGAATGAATTAAACTCAGTCACGACGGACATGGCTATTTTAATTGTCTCGATTCATTACGCCCAAAAAGAAATCCTCGATGTCATTCAAACTATTCTGAAACCCCAACGCTTGGTAGGCACATCAAGTTTGGGCGTGATGCTCTCCACAGGGGTATTCAATCGTGGCCTGGCTATTGTAGGAATCAACTCAACGGATATTCACTTTGGCGTTGGTTCTCACACCTTAAAACAAAAAGATGATTTCCGTCAATTTGGCTTTGAACTAAGCCGTCAGATGCTGGCCAATTATAAAGCCACCGAACCAAAGCGTGCCTCGATCATTTTTTATGATTCACAGGTTCCTTACAAGTCTTCTTTCCTCTTAGGAGCCCAGGATGCCCTGGGACATACCTCTAAAATCATTACGGCTTTCTCGTGCGATGATTTTAAACTTAAAGCCAGTTACCAGTTTCTCCAGAAACAAATTCAAAACCAAACCGTGACCGGTTTTATCATAGGTTCAGATAATCCTGTAATTGTCAGCAATAAGCACGGCTTTAAACCTTTGGGCAAACCAAGGACCATTACTTCAGTTAAAGGGTCTATCATTCAGACAATCGATAATAAACCTGCCATCCATATTTATGAAGAATTCTTAAAAACCGAAGCTAAAAATATAAAATCAAATTTTCTAAACTCTCCCGCTGTTTTTTATCCTTTGGGCGTCTATTTAGAGAATTTTCATCAATATTTGCTTCGTTACCCTATTGACATTTTAGACGATGGTAGTATTGTATGTCAGGCAGAGGTTCCGTCGCAGACGGAAGTACATTTAATGATCACCAACAAAGATTCCTGCAAAACTGCAGCCACACTTGCTGCCAAAGAAGTCAAAGACATGTTAGGGGCCCGCCAGGCCCAACTATTGATCCTTATAAATTCCATGACCAAACATAAGATCCTTGGCCGACACTCCTACATTGAGGTGCAGGCCATTAAAGATGTTTTTGGAACTGTGCCTATGGTTGGCTTATATAGTTTTGGAGAAATTTGTCCTTTGAATGTGTACGATAGTAAAATGGAACCACCTTTAGAAAACGCGAGTCTTACATTGATCGCAATTAGTTAAACTATGCAAATATTCCTTATCGTTCTATGTGTCCTCTTGTTTATAGCCGCCATTTATTTATGGCTCACTCTTTCTAATCGTGAAGATAAAATCACCCAGCTTCAAGAAGCCTACACCAAAATGATTCGCTCTTTTAATGAATTGGATGAACAAGCCAAACTCATTGTCAAAACTGATCTTGAACTTAACAAGGCCCACGAAGAGTTAGACAAACGTCTCAACGGTCTTAATGCCCTTCAAAGAGCTTCTCGTCAAATCAGCCAGGCCATGAATGAACAGCAGGTTTTTGAAAAATTACGAAACTCTTTATTTGAAGAGTTGGGATTTGCCATGACCTTGATCGTTGCCAATGATGAAAATCGGACCCCCAAAGCCCGCATCCATATTGGCTTTGAGGACACTAAAATTGCTTCCACAGTCCAAGCTGTGATGAGTGAAGCTTCGCTTAAAACAGCTCTCGATGAAGGCCTTACACTTTCTTCGATCAATGCTTCACGCAAAGCCAAAGACAAATTAATACAAATCTTTGAAACCGAAGATTGCATCCTTTCACCTATCGTAACCCAAACTGGAACGCTGGGTTTTATCTTTGTGGGAAACCGTCGTGCGGCTGTTCCTATCACCCAGGCTGATGAAGAACTTATTAGCATCTTAGCGGGACAAATTGGCCAAGCCATTGAAAACTCTCAACTTTTAGACCAAGTGTTTCGCTCAAGCCAGGAGCTCGAAATCAAGGTCAAGGACCGTACCAAACAATTGGCCTCAGCCTTGTCTCAGGTCGAAGAAATTAACCGTAAGAAGACCGAATTTATTTCTGCTGTTTCGCATGAGTTGCGCACACCTTTAACTTCGATCAAAGGTTATGCAGCCATTCTTTTGGCTGGCAAAATTGGCGATATTCCTGTCGCAGTCAAGGACCGCTTAGCTAAAATTAACCTGCACTCAGATAATTTGGTCAACCTGATCAACAATTTGCTGGATATCGCTCGTATTGAATCTGGTCGGGTGGACATGCATTTTGAATCGCGAAAAATTACAACAACCCTAGAGGGTATTGTTGATCTGTTAACACCTCAAGCTACGGCCAAGGAAATAAAGTTAAAAATCGAACTCGCCCCTCAATATCAAGATTTTTATGTGGACATTTCTCAAGCTGAGCGCGTTTTTATAAACTTACTGAGCAATGCCATTAAATTTACACCAAAAGGCGGCTTGATCACCATTTCTTCGTTGCCGCTTTTGCATGCGGGTTTTGTAACTTTTCAAGTCACTGACTCGGGGATAGGAATGACCCCTGCGGATATAGATAAATTGTTTACAGAATTCTTTCGAGCAGAAAATGATATTAACCAAAAAGTCAAAGGAACCGGTCTCGGGCTTGTCTTGGCCCGTGATATTGTTTTAGCCCATCAAGGCAAAATCTGGGTTAAAAGCCAAGTCGGCGTAGGCACGACCTTTAGTTTTACCTTACCAACCACCAAAGAGGCTTTTGATAAAATTAAAACAAATACCCTCCTTGCACCCGAAGGATAATTATGCGCAAAGAAAAAGTACTTATTATTGACGATGATCCTGATATTTTAGACGTCTTAAACCTAACATTGTCTGAAACCTTTAACGTAATTTCTGCTCCTAATGGCAAAGAAGGTCTTGAGCTTGTTAAAACCAAGAACCCTGACATCATCATTACGGATTACAATATGCCTGTGATGGATGGTCTTGAATTTTGTCGCAATCTTAGAAAAGATGTTCTTTTAGCCCATCTTCCCGTCATTATGCTCACTGGCCGCGGAGACACCAAGGATATGGTCACTGGTATTGAATCTGGCGTGGATGATTACCTAATTAAACCTTTTGAACCTGAAACCTTGCTTGCACGTATCCGCATGATTTTAAAAAGAACCAATCGTTCTTTAGATGCCAATCCCTTAACTCATCTTCCTGGCAATACTTCCATTATGGATGAATTACAAAACCGAATTGACTCAAAGAAATCTTTTGCTGTTGGTTATGTGGATTTAGATAAATTTAAAATCTACAACGATAAGTATGGGTTTGAACACGGCGATGAAGTCATTCGTCAAACTGCTCGCGTCCTTATTGAATCAACCCAAGAAATTTGTGGGACTGAAGCTTTTATAGGTCATATCGGCGGTGATGATTTTGTTTTTGTTTGTGATGATAGTAAGGCTGATGCCGTCTCTCAGAAAATCGTGGAAAGCTTTGATAAAGCTTCCCCTTCTTTTTACAACGAGGCTGATCGTAATGCTGGCTTTATTATAGGTAAAGACCGTCAAGGTCAAGAAGTCAAAACAGGTTTTGTTTCCGTCTCTATTGGTATTGTAAGTAATGTAGCCAACAATATCTCTCATGTGGCTCAAATAGGTGAAATTGGAGCAGAGCTTAAGAAGTACGCTAAGAGTATTGAAAAGAGTGTATTTGTAAGAAATCAACGTAAAGGCTAGAAGAACCCCAAATTCTATTAGGGATGGCAGGTATCTGTCGTAATACTAAACGTCCCGTTGTTGCATACCGCAGTAATTGTTCCCGTACATCCAAAAGGACATTGACCCGTACTATTGTTTCCATTATTAGCCCCAGGCATGGTCGCACTACCACATTGGGATGTATTTACGCTTTGGGTTGTGCAAATTAAACTGCACTGTCCTGGTGATGAGGAAGACGAACAAGTCGAGTTTGCTCCACATGTACCGCAACTACAGCCATTGGGTGCACAGCCACAATTGTTTCCAGAGCATGCAGCAGGACAATCCGGTGGAGTTCCAAAAACACAACTGTCTGATGTGCAATCATAATAAAAACCGCTATAGCACCAACATTGTGTTCCGGTTGGATCAGGGGCCCAATTTTTAGATGGATCACACACTATAGGAGCATAATGACAACTATTATCTACTGAATTATAAGTAGACCCTAATGGACAAATGCAGGCGAAACTATTTGGAGTACCTGCGGCCGCATTCGGATCAAAATAAGGATTAGGGATCAAATTATTAGGACAATTCCAAGGGAAGCTAGGATAAACACATCGATGAGTTTGAAAATTCCAGTATGAATATTGTGGACAAATGCAATCTGTGTTGGTGGCATTTGGAATTAAGCCTGTGCCTGGGGGACAAACCAAGGTGCTTGGATAATCGCAACTGGCTGGTGGTCCCGCATTATAAGTAGAATACTGTGGACAGATACAAGAAGTACACGTGGCATTAGGTACTGAATTGATAGGACTACTACAAGCAAAACTAGGACACAAGCATTGCCCCGTTGCGGTGCACGATTGTACGGAAGAACAAAATCCGCAATTGCCCCCACAGCCATCGGGACCACATTGTTTACCTGCACATTGAGGCACACATGTGCCTGTAGGAGTACAGCTTGCCCCTAAGCAACTTACATTATTTCCATTAAAACTATCGGTAGGATCACAATAAGCCCCGCCAAAAGCTGGTGCCGGGCATTCACATGTTCGATAGATAGTAGCATTGTCCGCCGCGCCAGCTTGCATATTGGATGCTGCAACAGGACACCAACCCCCATTAATAGGTTGAGGATCCTCTCCCATCATGACGCGTGAGACAGAATTATAATATCCTTCTGAGCTTTTATTCACTCGAGGGACAAGAAAGGCGAAGCTGGAAAGAACAATCACTCCCACGACAGCTAAAATCAGCATATATTCCAAAACCGTTTGTCCCGTGGGATTCTTAAATTTAAAAAGTCTCATAGATATAGTAAATATACCACACAATCAGCCTGTGAGCTAATTGAGGCGCTTTAGAGAGGCAACGACTTCTTTAGGGTTTGAGGCTCCATACAAATAGCTGGCTGTGATCAAAACCCTGGCTCCTGCCCCAACGGCGCCAGGCGCTGTTTGGTCATTGATGCCACCATCGATCGCAATATCACCCTTAAAACTTTTTTTAAGTTCTTCTAACTTAGGTAAAACGGTAGGAATAAATTTCTGCCCCGCAAAGCCTGGATTAACAGACATGATCAATACGCCATCGCACTCAGGTAATATTTCCTTAAATAGCGGCGTACCTGGATTGACTACAATAAAAGCCTTTTTTCCTAAAGCACGAATTTTTCTTAAATCAGCAATTAATAAATCACCGTCAATATCCACCACATCTATTTCCTTAGGCCACTGACCAAATTGGCGGCAATTCGGACGACGAAGCCCATAACACTCGACTTGAATTTGAATAATATCCGCACCTGCCTTGGCATAATGTTCAATATAATTCCAAGGGTTTTCAATCATCAAATGAGCTTCGATGGGTAATTGGGTATACCCACGCATGGCTTGGATAATGATTGGACCAATAGTCATGTTAGGTACAAAATGGCCATCCATACAATCTACATGAAAACGATCGACACCAAATTCTTCAGAACGCTTGATATCGCGAGCTAGATTTGCAAAATCAGCAGCAAGGATACTTGCAGATACTTCAATCGGTTTTGCCATAAGTTTACCTGGTTTATTTCTGCGAAGCTCCAACGTCTTGCTGTCGCAAGACAACAGTTGGAGCGAAGCAGAGTGCGCGGGGAGGGAGTTGTCAGCCAGAGGCTGATCCGCCTTCGGCGGAAACCCTTTCATGATTTAAAAGGCTATCTAAGAATTTCCTTCCTACCCCACTTTTTAGAAAATTCTCACGTTTCCGTGCTTCTGTATTTGTCGAATAGCTTTCTTGATACATTAAAACAAATGGACGATTGCCTTTTGTCCACCTACTAGCGCCCGCATTATGCTCTCGACAACGTTCTTCAGGCAATAACCCCGTACTTCCTACATAACGTCTTTGATTTTTAATACTTCTTAATACGTAAACGTAATGCATATTTTTATACAGTGCGCGGGGAGGGAGTTGAACCCTCAAGCCTTGCGGCACACGCCCCTCAAACGTGCGCGTATACCAATTCCGCCACCCGCGCATAAATCATCAACTATTTTCTGGGTTGCCCCAAGGCTGCTGCCACAAACGCTTTAAACAACGGATGGGCAACGTCTGGTTTGGATTTAAATTCAGGATGAAATTGGCAACCTACAAACCAAGGATGGTCCTTGATCTCGATAATTTCAACCAAATCTTTATCAATATTTCGACCAGCAATCAAAAATCCTTTTTCTTCTAATTGTGAACGGTACTCATTATTAAATTCATAACGATGGCGATGTCGTTCAGAAATCTTTTGATTTTTATAGGCTTCAGAGCTTTTGGTGCCTTTTTGAATTTCGCAATCGTAAACTCCCAAACGCATGGTTGCACCCAAATTTTTAACTTCTTTTTGTTCTTCCAAAAGACTGATCACAGGATACTTGGTTTCTCGATCAAATTCTGTCGAGTTAGCTCCCTTTAAACCGCAAATATTACGGGCAAACTCAATCGTAGCAATTTGCATCCCTAAACAGATCCCAAAAAATGGTATCTTGTGTTTACGGGCATATTCAACTGTCTTAACCTTGCCTTCAATGCCACGATTACCAAAACCACCGGGAATAAGGATTCCTTGAATACCTTTAAGAAGTTTCTTGGGATCACCTTTTTCAATATCTTCCGAATCAATCTTAACAATGTTGACTTTTGTATTATTAGCAATACCCCCATGTACAAGCGCTTCATAGATAGACTTATAAGCATCTTGTAACGAAATATATTTACCTACCACTGCAATCTTCACTTCGTGTTCGGGAGATCGTAATCTTTTAAGAACGCCCTCTTCCCAAGACTTTAGCCCCTTATCAGGCAACTTAATATGCAATTTCTCTAAGACCAATTCATCTAGCCCGCCTTTTTTCAAATTCGCAGGCACTTCATAGATATGTTTCACATCGGAGGCTTCCACAACAGATTTGACATCCACATTACAAAACAAAGCAATCTTCTCACGCTGTTCATGGGTGATGGGTCGCTCGGTACGACATAAAAGAATATTGGGGATAATACCTATTTCGCGCAGACGTCCGACGCTATGTTGAGTTGGTTTGGTTTTCTGTTCACCGGCTGATTTGATAAATGGCAGTAAGGTCACATGAATATTAAGTGCATAATTCTCACCTAGCTCCCAACGCAATTGACGAATAGCTTCCAAGAAAGGAAGGCTTTCAATATCACCAACCGTGCCTCCGATTTCAACAATGGTAATATCCACATCATTGGCCTTAGCCACCTTCTTGATGCGGTCTTTGATTTCATCAGTGATATGCGGAATAATTTGAACGGTTTTACCAAGGTAATCGCCTTTGCGTTCCTTGGTGATGACAGAATAGTAAACCTTACCTGCTGTGATGCTGCTGTCTTTCGAAAGACGTGCATTGGTAAAGCGTTCATAGTGTCCTAAGTCGAGGTCGGTCTCTGCTCCATCATCAGTAACATAAACCTCCCCGTGTTGGAAAGGATTCATGGTGCCTGGGTCAACGTTAAGGTATGGATCGCATTTAATGATGGCAATCTTGAGGCCTCGGGCTTCAAGCAATTTTGCTAAAGATGCAGCAGCAATACCTTTACCCAAACTTGAAACAACCCCGCCTGTGACGAAAATATATTTACTCATAATCTACCTGTACGGGCGAGGTCTCCTCGCCTTTAATTGGGCTGGGTCACCCAGCCCCTACCTACAACCTTCTAATTTCAATTTATCGGTGTTCTTAGGGACGTCAATCGGATAATTTCCCGTAAAGCAAGCCGTACAGAATCCCTTGTCTTTCATTACCGAAGTCATTCCTTCTAAACTCAAATACTCCAGGGAATCCACCTCGATAAAATCAGCTATTTCTTTAACAGTTTTATTATGTGCAATTAGTTCTTTGGTTGAAGGAAAATCAATGCCAAAAAAACATGGCCATTTGATCGGTGGACAAGAAATGCGCATGTGAATGGATTTTGCCCCGGCATTACGAATTTCTTGGATACGATTTCTGGAGGTTGTTCCTCGAACGATTGAATCTTCTACCACAATAACGTTCTTGCCCTTAATCAAATCTCGAATAGGATTTAGCTTAACGCGTACTCGAAACTCACGCATAAACTGGCTCGGCTGGATGAAGGTGCGGCCAATATAGTGATTACGGATCATTCCTATTTCAAAAGGTAGTTTCAATTCTTGCGCATAACCAATCGCTGCATAATTACCTGAGTCGGGGATCCCCATCACAAAATCGGCTTGGGCTGGATGTTCCTTGGCTAATTGCTGTCCTAAACGTTTCCTGACTTGGTAAACATTATCATCAAAAATATGGCTATCTGGTCTTGCAAAATAAACATTCTCAAATATGCAGCTGGCTCGTCGGGTCTTTTTGGCATCTGGTAAAAATGTGGATTCTAATTTATTACCCTTAATCATCACTATTTCACCAGGTTCGATCTCGCGTACAAATTCAGCTTTCATCAAATCAAATGCGCAGCTTTCAGAAGCCAGAATATAACTGTCCCCCAATTGGCCTAAACATAAAGGTCTAAAACCTTGCGGATCTCTGACTCCAATTAAATGATCTTCAACCAAGAGAACAACGGAAAAGGCTCCTTTAACCTGACTAAAGACATCAACTAGCCAGCGTTTTAAATCGCCATTAGGACTTTTAGCAAGAAGATGAACAAAAACCTCTGAATCCATCGAAGTCTGAAAAATAGAACCTTCTTCTTCCAGTCTATGACAAAGTTCTTCCGTATTTGTTAGATTACCATTATGTGCTACGGCTATAGGTTTTTTGCGATGAGTAACTAAGATCGGTTGTACGTTTTTTAAATGTGAACCACCTGTCGTAGAGTAACGGGTGTGGGCGATTGCCATATGACCGGTAAGTTTGCTGATATTTTCTTCATCAAATTGGTCAGTTGCCAAACCAATTCTTTTAAGTACGTGGGTGTCTTTGCCATCGTAGGAAACAATCCCAGCTGCTTCTTCTCCTCTATGCTGAAGCGCATACAGGCCTAGAAACGCGATCCGACTGGCTTGCTTATGATGGCTGACTCCAACGATTCCACACATAATTAAACTTTCAGGCTATCCCGCCCCTGTTTGTCGCCCGCCTCCCGGCGAGGCAGGGCAGGAACAGCAGAATTAGATTGATATAAATTTTGCAACGACTCAACGGTGAATTCTTCTTTCAACGAGGCTTCGATTCCGTAAACTGCTGCCCAAGCTCCTTGCAAGGTTGTAA
Organism: uncultured Planctomycetales bacterium; assembly: GCA_964583975.1. Classification (GTDB taxonomy): domain Bacteria; phylum Omnitrophota; class Gorgyraeia; order Zapsychrales; family Fredricksoniimonadaceae; genus JACQCF01. Next base: position 65,913 of record CAZOXU010000010.1, on the reverse strand, counting down.
TACAAGGAATATTGTGCAAAATCGACGCTGCCCTTATTGACCGCATATCTGACTGGCTTTTCTTTCCAGATGGCGTATTGATAATTAGATTTATCTCATTTTTCTTAATAAGCGTCAAGGCATTATTCTGACCTTCATGATGTTTATCTACGACCGCTACCTCAATACCGTTTTCTCGCAACACCTTGGCTGTTCCCTTGGTGGCTAGAATTTTAAAATCCAATTCAGCTAATTTTTGGGCCACCATGGTCACATGGCGTTTATCCGAATCGTTCACGCTGATGAAAGCTGTTCCGTGTTTAGGAAGGGCTTGGTTGGCAGCCATTTGCGATTTAGCAAACGCAGCCCCAAATGTATTGGCAATTCCCATGACTTCCCCGGTTGATTTCATTTCAGGGCCTAAAATGATGTCCACCCCTGAGAAACGGCTAAACGGTAACACAGATTCTTTGACACAAAAATACTTAAGGTCATCCGCATTAGGAAGTTGAAAATTCTTTAATTTTTTACCGGCCATGATCTGAGCTGCAATCTTAGGTAAAGAAATGCCTGTGGCTTTAGAAACAAATGGTGATGTACGTGAAGCGCGCGGATTAACTTCTAAAACATAGACCTTGGAGCCTTTGACAGCAAATTGGATATTTAAAAGCCCAATGACTTTTAAGGCCTTGGCTAAACGAACCGTATGCTTCTTGATTTCTTCCACAATCTCTTCACGCAACGTATATGGTGGCAATACGCAAGCTGAATCGCCGGAATGGATTCCCGCATTCTCAATATGTTCCATGACTCCACCAATATATACATCCTCGCCATCACAGATCGCATCCACATCAACTTCCTGGGCATCTTCCAAGAATTTATCAATCAGTACTGGATGCCCTCGAGACACGCTGTGGACTTCATCCAAGAATGACTTTAAAGATTCTTCATCGTAAACAATACGCATGGCCCGGCCACCTAGAACATACGAAGGTCGCACCAGCACCGGATAACCAATTTTGGCAGCTTGAGTCAATGTTTCATCTTTGGAAGTTGTTGAAGAATTAGCTGGCTGATCAATCCCCAATTCATTAATCAGTTTGGAGAAATGTTCGCGATTCTCAGCCACATCAATTGAATCAACCGACGTCCCAATGATCGGAACCCCTGCTTGGTTGAGGCGTCGAGCCAGATTCAAAGGTGTCTGACCGCCAAACTGCACAATCACACCATCAGGTTGTTCCACATCATAAATATTCATCACATCTTCAAAGGTCAAAGGTTCAAAGTACAAACGATCTGAAGTGTCATAGTCGGTCGACACTGTCTCAGGGTTAGAGTTGACCATGATCGTTTCAAAGCCCATCTCCTTCAAAGCAAATGAAGCATGGCAGCAGCAGTAATCAAATTCAATTCCCTGACCAATGCGATTTGGGCCACCACCTAAGATCATAATTTTCTTCTTTTTAGAACGACGATTCTTATTATTGATGATGGCTTCATCTTCAGTTTCATAGGTTGAATAATAATATGGTGTGTAGGCTTCAAACTCTGCAGCACAGGTATCAACCACTTTAAAAGTTGCTACAATGCCTTGTTCTTTACGCCATTGGCGCACATCGTTTTCGCTTTTATCCAAGATCTCCGCGAGCTGGGCATCCGAGAATCCATATTCTTTTGCTTTTCTTAATAACGAAGGGCTTAATGTCCCTGTAGATGCTACAACAGCTTTTAATTCTTCCTCCAACTCTAAAATCTGGGAGATTTGATCAATAAACCAAACGTCAATCTTTGAAATGTCAGCCACATCATCAATTGAATAGCCTTTTTGTAAGGCATACTTGATATAAAATATTCGAGAAGCATTGGGTTCACTTAAACGCAAGCGTATCTTTTCATCCTCGATATAACGCGCATCTTGTTTATTATCCAAGCCGATATGATCAATCTCCAGACCTCTCAAACCCTTTTGTAACGATTCCTTGAAGGTACGGCCGATCGCCATGGTTTCACCCACGGATTTCATCTGCACGCCTAGAATATCCTTGGCTTCAGGGAATTTCTCAAAAGTAAAACGTGGGATTTTGGTGACAACATAATCAATGGTTGGCTCGAAGCAGGCTGGGGTTTCCTTGGTAATATCATTTTGGATTTCATCGAGGCTGTATCCCACGGCTAATTTCGCTGCAAATTTGGCAATAGGAAAACCTGTAGCTTTAGAAGCCAACGCCGAGGAACGTGATACGCGCGGATTCATTTCAATAACTACCATGCGTCCATTTTTAGGATCAACAGCAAATTGGATATTACTTCCACCAGTCTCAACACCAATTTCACGAATCAAGCGAATCGAACAGTCGCGCATGTTTTGATATTCAACATCCGTTAAAGTCTGAGCAGGAGCCACTGTAATACTATCTCCCGTATGCACTCCCATTGGATCTAAATTTTCAATTGAACAAACAATCACCACGTTATCAGCCCTGTCTCGCATCAATTCTAGCTCGTATTCTTTCCATCCTTCGATCGATTCTTCAATCAAGATTTCGTGGATCATGCTGCTTTCGATTCCAAGCGAGGCAATGCGTTCAAAATCTTCCATATTACGGGCAATACCGCCACCAGTACCGCCTAAAGTAAACGAAGCACGCACGATGCAAGGAAATCCTATTTCCTCAGCGCCTTTTTTAGCTTCCTCAAGATTATAGGCAAATACGCTTTTAGGCAGATCTAAGCCAACCTTGATGGCGGCTTCTTTAAACTCTGAACGGTCTTCAGCTTTTTTAATGACTTCATATTTAGCCCCCAACATTTCCACGCCATATTTCTTTAAAATTCCCATTTCATAAAGCTTCATCGCCAAATTTAAACCGGTCTGACCACCTAAGGTTGGCAAAATAGCATCAGGTCGTTCTTTTTGAATAATTTTCTCTAAAAATTCAGGGGTTAAAGGTTCAACGTAGGTGCCATCGGCAATGCCTGGGTCAGTCATGATGGTAGCTGGATTAGAATTGACCAAGATGACTTCATAGCCCTCTTCCTTCAAGGCCTTACAAGCCTGTGAGCCTGAATAGTCGAATTCACACGCCTGACCGATGACAATAGGTCCTGCTCCAATAATCAAAATCTTCTTTATATCAATACGTTTAGGCATTAGGTTTTACTCTTCTCCATCATGGCAATAAACTGTTCAAATAAATATTTGGCATCGCGTGGACCAGGCGCTGCTTCGGGGTGATACTGGATCGAAAACGCTGGATATTTCTTATGTCGGATACCTTCGACACTGTGATCATTCAAATTGGTATGAATAACTTCGATTTCATCTTGGTTAAGGCTATCGATATTGACACAAAACCCATGGTTTTGGGAGGTAATGCTGATGTGATTGCCTTCAAAGTCTTTAACTGGATGATTGGCTCCGTGATGGCCAAATTTTAATTTATAAGTCTGACCACCTAACGCCAAGCCCAAAATCTGATTACCTAAACAAATCCCAAAGGTAGGAATTTTACCTAAAGATTCTTTGACGGTATCTACAACATATGTAACAACAGCTGGATCACCTGGGCCATTGGATAAAAACAGACCATCAGGCTTCATTTTCATGATTTCTTTAAAAGTAACCGTGGCAGGAAAAACATGAGTTTCACAGCCTAAATCCGCCAAGATACGCAAAATATTCCACTTAATACCGCAATCAATGGCAGCCACCTTATAACGTCTAAGGCCCTTGGCTTTCCATACATACTTTTTCGAGGTGGTGACATCTTTAACTAAATCAGCCCCTTCCATGGAAGGTGTGGCATCTAGCTTAGCCTTAAGGACTTTAGGATCAAAATCTTCGGTGGAAATAATGGCTTTCATGGCTCCCGAAAGCCTTAAATGGCGGGTCAGGGCGCGTGTATCAACCCCTTCAATCGCCAGGATATTATGTTCATTCAGATATTCGATGATGCTTTTTTTCGAGCGCCAGTTGGATGGTCGGCGGCAGAATTCTTTGACTACAAAGCCTTTGACATGTACCGCATCTGATTCGTTGTCTTGGTCATTAATGCCATAGTTACCAATTAAAGGATAGGTCATGACTACAATTTGGCCGCTATAAGATGGATCGGTGAGAACTTCTTGATAACCGGTTAAAGCTGTATTAAAGACAGCTTCACCGTGTGTTTCTCCGGTAGTTTGAAGTGTTCGGCCCCGGAAAGTAGTGCCGTCCTGCAGATATAGTATGGCCTCTTTCATGAATCCTAATGCTTAAAAATGTCGTGGAAAAATGCTTTGGTGGGATTTAAGGTCGCCCTTAAAGCCTGGTACAATATAATCGAAGCCTATGGGGTTGTCAAGCGAAATGCTTAAGACTATTTCCCGTCGCTACTGTATGCCTAAAGCGTATTCAATATGCTTAATTAAAACTTCAGGGGGGTCGGTCTTTTGAATATAATCCACCGCACCATATGATTCATAGTCGATTAGGTGTTTGGGGGTATCAATACTGGTGTAGAAAATAATGGGGATCGTACAGGTTTCTTGTTTGTTTTTAAGCTTTTTGCTAACTTCGATCCCGCTAATCCCTGGTAAAAGGATATCTAAAAGAATCAAGTCTGGGATATGTTCTTGGGCAAGATCAAGTCCATCTTTGGCATTAGAGGCCAATAGAACATTGAATTCGTGTTTCAACAAAAGACGCTCGATTAGCGTTCTATCGACTGGATTATCATCAATAAAAAGGACTGTTTTGGCTTGCGCCATAAGCATTCTTTCTTTTAAAGAGTTCGTTTTTCTACCTACTCGTGCTTCAATGGGGTCTAGCTGATTATACTGTAAGTATAGCTGCTCATCGAGAAGAAAACAAGTCTGTTAATCAGATAGCCGACCTACTATGGGAAATCTGGCTAAATTTTTCTTCCCATGCGGTGATTTCTTTATCAGCTTACTTAAATCTTTTCCTGCACGGGCACGGCCTTCAGAAGGATCATGAAAGCCTCCACGCCAAAGCCGGCTTTCGGTTAAATCATAAATAGTCCCGTCTACGGCTACATAAGCTGGTTGGCCATTTTAACATGAGCCTTAAGGAGCTAAGAGCGACTTGATTTTGCTAAGAATTTCTTGCGACTGCGGGTCGACATTAGAACCATAACGAGCCACCACCTGGCCTTTTTGATCGACCAAAAACTTATTAAAATTCCAGCTAATATCCCCTTTAAACTCCTTTAAGTTTGTCAGATATTGATACAGCGGGGCAGCCTCGGAACCTTTCACTTTAATCTTTGAAAATAACGGAAAGGTCGTATGGAATTTGAGTTCACAGAAATTTTTGATCTCTGTATTATTCCCTGGCTCTTGGCCCATAAAATCATTGGAAGGAAAGGCCAAAACTTCAAAACCCTTGTCCTTATACTCCCTATAAACGGCCTCAAGACCTTTGTACTGTGGCGTAAATCCACAGCGAGAGGCCGTGTTAACAATCAAAAGAACCTTACCCTTATAATCTGCTAACCATTTGTCTTTATCATCAATGGTTTTAACGGCAAAATCATAGATACTGTTGGTTTGTGGCATATTTTCTGCTCTCACTTTGGAAAAACCTTGAATTAAAACAACAAAAACAATAATACAAAGAACAAAAATTCTCATGTGACTCCTTTTTAGATATAGGCAACGACTTCAATTTCAACCAAGGAATCCTTAGGAATTCGGGCGACTTGCAAGGTTGAACGAGCAGGGGCTGTTTCGTTCTTAAAATACTTGCCATAAACTTCGTTCATTCCAGCAAAATCATTAAGATCTTTCATAAATACAGTAGCCTTGACAATCTTGTCTAGCGAGGATCCTGCATGCTCAAGCACTGCTTTTAAGTTAGCAATCACCTGTTCGGTTTGTTCTTTAACCCCACCAGCCACCATATTGCCTTGTGGGTCTAAAGGAATTTGTCCAGCCGTGTAGATAAGATTTCCTATAACAACAGCCTGATTGTACGGACCTACAGGCAAAGCTGCTTTGTCAGTTTTAATGATTTTCTTAGTCATACATTCTCCTTTTTCTCGTTTAAGATTTGAGGCATTATAGTGTAATCCCCTCTAATATTCAACCCACAAGGCAGCCAGATAGCTTTCTTTGCTCGAGCCGCTGCCTACAAAATCTTGATCTTGCCCACAACGTGAAATCTTCTTATAAGCTCTAATGGTCTTTAAATCCTTAAGCATTTGTTCTAGTTGCAGATAAGAAAGACCACTGAAATTCGTCGATATAAACAATCGACCGCCTTCATTTAAAATATGCAGGGCGTGACTTATTAAAACAGGCAAAGCCTTGGCCACATTGAAAACCTTGCCTTCCACACGAGCAAAAGAAGGAGGATCGATGACGATCACATCAAAACGGTTGTCTTTTTTAACAGCCACCTGCAGGTATTGAACAGCATCAGCCTTCATAAAATCTCCCTTGTCCTCTTGGAAGCTATTAAGTTGGTAATTCTGCAGACCTCGATTTAAAACCTTTTTGCTAATATCCACATTGACCGTGCTGCTGGCGCCTGCGGCTTTGGCATACACGCCAAATGAACATGTGTAAGCAAAACAATTCAACACACGCTTGGCCTTACAGTGCTGACCTACTAGCTTGCGATTAGCACGCATGTCTAAAAATAAGCCGGTATTTAGACCATCATTTAAATCAACAGCAAAGTTTAAACCATTTTCACTAATAACGGCTTGGCTTGATGATCCTAAAAGAACATGAGATTTAAAGCCATCGGCTTGAGAAGCTGTGCTTTGCGTTCGGTCTTTGAGAATAAAATATTCGACTGGAAAACTCTCTACTAGAAAACTTTTCAAAGCTTCTGCTTGTGCAACCCAGCGTCGATCTAAGACCTGCGCCAAAAAATGTTTATCGTATTGTTCTAAAATTAAACCCTCTAAACCATCACCTCGACCATTGACCAAACGGATAGCATTGGTTATTTTTCTTAAAGGTTCTCTTCGACTAAGGGCGGTTTTAAGTGTTTTGAGGATGACAGAATCAAGAGGCATAGGTTTTAAAAACATCTTCGACATTCTTGCGACATTGATGCGAGGAGCAATCATTATACTGTAGCTCTAAGCGACGGGTATAAACATCATCGATGGTCTTGGCCATTTCAACCTTGCAGGCATAAGCCACTTGAGCACGGATTGCTAGTGAGCAGTCGCAAAGTTTTACTCTCAAAGAAGAATCTTCATCGATCAGTTTTAAAACATCCCAGTAGCGACTGCCGTAAAAAGAAATTAAGTAAGATACTATCTGTGCTTCGACCCCAAAACGCGTAGCTGCTCCTTTAATATCTGTCTGGGTTTCACCGCTCCCATACAAAGGGTATTCTTCTGAAGGTGCTAATCGCCCACTAAACTCTGGCAATATTTTAGCGATACTCTCGAGCGCAATAGCGCGATAGGTTGTATATTTACCCCCTACCAGATACCATAGGCCTGAAAATGTCTTATCAATAATGTGTTTTCTTGAAACTTTCGAAGGCTGGCCACGTTCATAGGCCAACGGCCTCAAACCCGCAAAGGTCGTAATAATATTTTCTTTTTTAAATTCAACTTGTGGAAAAACACGCGCCGCTTCTTTTAACAAATACGTAACGTCTTCTTGACCTACCTGCACATCATCTGGCCGGCCTTTGTAATCAGTATCGGTGGTTCCAATAAGCGTGTTACCTTTAAAAGGAATGACAAAGAAAATACGCTTATCCGAGGAAGACTGCAATAAGAAAGCCCGATCAGAAATGGTTCCTTTATAAAGAATGTGAACGCCTTTGGTAGGACGTAGACATGTTTGATTCTTGGTTGAATCTTTTAATAAAACCTGGTCGGTCCAAGGGCCGGCTGTTGCCAAAACCTTCTTGGCCCGAATATCGAAAACATGGCCGGTCAATACATCGCGGGCTCGCACACCAATACACCTGGTGTTTTCTTTTAAAAGCTCGAGCGCTTCTGTATGATTAGCCACATGAGCACCTTTCAGATCAGCCATTAAAGCATTCTCCAAACAAATACGCGTATCATCCATCTGCGCATCCCAATAAGAGACTCCACCGACCAAGCCTTCTTTTTTGATCCCTGGGGCAATATTGGTAATTTGCTCGACACTTAAACTCTGACGTACGCCTAAGCTATACTTGCCACTTAACACATCGTACAACCAAACTCCTATGCGCATCATCCACAACGGACGTGCGTCCTTTTTATAAACGGGAATGACAAATGTCATGGGCTTAACTAAATGAGGGGCGTTTTGATATTGAATGAACCGTTCTTTGAGGGCTTCTTGAACTAAATCAAATTCAAGATTTTCGAGATAGCGGATACCTCCGTGCAGCAACTTGGAAGATTTACTTGATGTGCCAGATGCAAAATCACTTTTCTCTACCAATGCCACCTTGGCTCCCGCCTGGGCCGCTTGATAGGCAATGGCAGCTCCATTAATGCCACCACCGATCACCAGTAGATCATAAACAGTATTTTTAAAACGAGTAAGATCGCGAATCATCAGATTTTGTTATTTATTGGACCTGCGCTTGACGGACAGCTCGTTGCCATCCTTGATAAAATTGATTGGCCGTTGTTTTATTCATCCGAGGTTTAAATGTTTGACTGGCTCCTCGCATCCTCTGAAGATCTTTGGCATTCCAAAGCCCTGCTTTGACTCCTGCTAAATGGCCAACGCCAGCAACGGTCGAGTCAACCATCCGGGGACGAACAATATTAATCGACAAAATGTCTGCCTGAAACTGCATAAGAAAGTCGCTTTGGGTTGCACCACCACCAACATCCAGAGACTTAATTTTAAGGCCTGATTCCTTTTGCATGAGATCAAAAATATCCTTGGTTTGATACGCCATGGATTCCCGAGCAGCACGGATAATATGCTTAACATTACTTCCTCTTGTTAGACCTGTAATAAGACCTCTGGCTTGCGCATCCCAATAAGGTGCGCCTAACCCAACAAAGGCAGGCACAAAATAGACGCCGTGATTATCGCTTAGCCCCTTAATCTCCTTATCCGCGGCCGCAGAACTTGGAATCGCTTTTAATTGATCGCGCAACCACTGGATCACAGCGCCGGCGATAAATACTGATCCTTCTAAAGCATACACGGGTTTGCCTTGCATATCACAGGCAATAGTGGTTAAAAGACCTTTATGAGAAATGACCTTTTTCTTCGCCGTATTTAAAACCATGAAACATCCTGTGCCGTATGTATTTTTAATCGTCCCTGCTGTAAAACAACCTTGGCCATATAAAGCTGCTTGTTGATCACCCATGACCGCCATGATGGGAATTCCATCAGGCAATACAGAAACCTTTGAAGTCTCACCAAATAATGATCCCGAAGGCAGCACCTTGGGCAATATATTCTTTGGAATGCCAAATATTTTTAGAAGCTCGCTCGACCATTGCCGTTTAGTGATGTCAAAAATGAGAGTTCGAGAAGCATTGGTCATGTCGGTTGCATGCGACTGGCCTCCTGTTAGCTTATAGATCAACCAACTGTCAATGGTTCCGAAGGCTACCTGGGATCGGGCGGCTTTGGCACGAAGTCCTCGAACGTTTTGCAAGGCCCAATAAATCTTGGTAGCTGAGAAATATGGATCTAATAGCAGACCTGTTAGTCGATGGGCCTTAGGTTCAAATTTCTTTAGTCGCTGACAAATTTCTGAGGTCCGTCGATCTTGCCAGACAATGGCGCGAGTCAATGGTCGATGAGTGACTCTATCCCACAGCACCACGGTTTCTCGTTGATTGGTGATTCCGATCGCTCGAATATAGCTTGGATTGATTTTAGAGGAAGCAACGGCCTTTTTGATGACCGCACACACGCTACGCCAAATCTCCTCAGCATCATGCTCGACCCAACCAGGCTTTGGAAAGTATTGGGTAAATTCTTGATAGGCTTGTCCTACGACTTGCCCCTTGCCATCAAAGATAAAGCAGCGTGATCCAGTAGTCCCTTGGTCTAAGGCTAAAATGTAATTATTTTTGGGTGAATCTTTTTTTGTTGGCTTCATACAATTGTGATCCAAGGAATTTTCTTGCTAAAGTATCTTTGTCTGTACCATTATCAAAATCATATTCCATGATTGCAGCTAATTGTAACAAATTTTTGAATGGGTTTTTCAAAAGAGAAGGGTTTTGCAGTGCCATTTGATCAATGACTTGAACATACTCAATCGGTGATTTACTAATTTTGACGCCTGTTTTGGCAAAGCGATCGACAAATTCAGAGATGGTAGCCACCTTAGCTTGATTATCAATCAATAAAGCCCATGCACGGCTATCAGTATCTAAGCGTTTCCATACATCAGCAATATCCACTTCATCAGCCACAGGATCGGTTCCCAACGGATCAAAGCCTGGCATCATTTGAGAGGCGGCTGCTCCCGCAGCAAAGGTTTGAGCTTGGGCCTTGGCTTGCATCGCTTGAACGGCAGCTGCCTCAGCTTGGGCCCTGATGACTTGTTCCATTTGTTCTCTTTGAGCTGCATCTAAGGTTATTTTTTGCTTCACAGCTTCAGCCATCATGGCTTCTTGGTACTGTTTCATATAGGTACTGACCATCGCTACTTGCTGGGCATTAGAATAATCAATTTGTTGTTGCTGTTTAGCTCGGATGGCGGCAATCATGGCTTGCTGTTGCGCTTGGGCCACGGCCTGGCCTATTTCTTTCATTTGTTCTTGCCTGGCTTGCATCACCATCTGTTGGATCTGGGCTTGCATTTGGGCTTGCTGATATTGTGCAATCGCCTGTTGTTGGGCTTGGACTTGAGCAGCCTGATACTGGGCAATTTGTTGGGCTTGGGCTTGCTGCTGTGCTTGTTGATACTGATGGATCATGGCTTCTTGGATGGCTTGCTGTTCCTGTTGCATTTGGGCTTGTTGCATGGCCTGTTTGCGCTTAGCAACCGCGGCTGCGGCTGCAAAAACATCTGAGGATTGAATCAATATGATTGCGATAAGGATGGGAGTTATGAATACTGACATACAAGCATTATAACAAAACTAGGGGGAATAAAAAGATAAGTTAAAATAAAAACCCTGTACCAAACGGTACAGGGCTAGATTTTTTATCTAATTGTAACTATCTTACTGCTTCTTTGCTTTCATCTCGGCTTGTTTAGCTGCAGCTTCTTGGGCATTTTCAACTTGCTGGCCTTCTCTGATCAATTCTTCCACCAACACCGCTGAAGTCTTGGCCATATCCGAATCCCCATTAGCTTTGAATATTTCAAAACTTCTTTTAGCTGCTAAGACGGCAGGCAATAATTTTCCGGCTGATTTATGGGCCAAACTGAGCATATAAAAGACAGCTCCGTTATTAGGGAAATTCTTCGCTGTTCCATCTAGAAATTCAACGGCTTTGTCATACTGCTGGGCTTTGATTAAAATCTCTCCTAAAACCAAATAAGCATTTGGATCAGTTGGATCGACTTTGATTGAAGCTTCAAGACTTTCGACAGCCCCTTTGACATTTTGTTTTTGTAACAATACCACCGCTTGAGCAAATAATCGTTTAGCAGCTTCTTGGCGTTCATTTTGAACATTACTTGTAGTCGTAGTAGCTTGTTCAGGAGCTTGTTGACAGCCGGCTAATGCTAACATCATGGACAATACAACGATACTTCTTTTCATAAACCTCTCCTTATTTTATTTTTTTCCGATCTTCGCAGTTAAATATCGATCTACGCCCTCGGCGGCAGCACGGCCTTCAGCAATAGCCCACACCACCAACGATTGTCCCCGTGTCATGTCACCAGCTGTAAAAACTCCCGGGACAGAAGTCATTTTATTTTCATCAGCCTTTACATTGCTACGAGCATCCAACTCAACACCTAATTCTTCAAGCATTCCATTTTTCACAGGCCCAAGAAAGCCCATGGCTAAAAGTAACAAATCGCATTCCATTTCAAACTCAGACCCTTGGATCTCACTCATCTTCATCTGTCCTGTAGCAGGATCTTTAGTCCATTCCAAACGAACGGCATGCAATTTCTTTAACTTACCATTCTCGCCCGTTAATCGTTTGGTGGCAATCGAATAATCTCGAGTCACACCTTCTTCATGACTGGTTGATGTGCGTAAAATAAAAGCCCAGTTTGGCCAAGGATTGTCTGGTGTTCTTTGTTGTGGAGGTTTTGGCATCAATTCAAACTGATGAACGGATTCAGCCCCTTGACGATTGGCTGTTCCCAAACAATCTGAACCAGTATCGCCACCGCCTAAAATCACAACCTTCTTACCCTTAGCTAAAATCTGATTCTCAACAGGAATATTTAAATTCTTACGATTTTGCATTGGCAGATAATGCATAGCTTGATAGACACCTTCTAATTCGCGTCCAGGCACTGGCAAATCTCTGGCATTTTCAGCCCCGCCGCATAAAACAATCGCATCGTATTTATCTTTTAATTCTTTAGCTGAAACGTTCACCCCAATATGCTGACCTGTTTTAAAAACCACCCCTTCATCAGCCATGCGCTTGATACGACGTTCGACAACCCATTTTTCTAATTTGAAATCAGGAATCCCTAAGGTCAAAAGCCCGCCGATGACTTCATTTTTCTCATAAACTGTGACTTTATGGCCTTTTTTATTTAATTGATCCGCGCAAGCCAACCCTGCAGGGCCAGAACCAATAACAGCCACCTTCTTACCCGTACGATGCTTCGGAGGATGTGCCTCGATATAACCTTTTTCATAACCATGTTCGACAATGGCTAGTTCAATATTCTTAATGGTGACGGCTGGATCATTGATCGCAAGCACGCAGGAGTTTTCGCAAGGAGCTGGACAAACGCGGCCGGTGAATTCAGGAAAATTATTGGTTTTGTGAAGACGTTCGATCGCTTCCGCCCATCGACCTTTGTAAACCAAATCATTCCAATCAGGGATAATATTGCCGATAGGGCATCCGTTTTGGCAAAATGGAACGCCACAGTCCATACAACGGGCCCCTTGAGCTTGCAAATCTTTGTCTGCAGGTAAATGCGTAAATTCTTTGAAGTTTTTTAGACGTTCACTAACAGGATCCTTGGTGTAGTCCTGTCGTTTGATTTTCATGAACCCTTTAATATCGCCCATTATTTTGCCACCTTCATTGTGTCGCTAGAATTTTTAACAGCTTCAGCTTCTTCAATAACGCGACGGTAATCGCGAGGATAAACTTTAATAAATTGAGGCAAAGCCTGCTCCCACTTCTTAAGCACATTATCAGCAACCGTACTTTGGGTAAACTTAAGATGCCGCTCGATCATATAGCGCAATTCCAATATATCTTTAGCATCTTTCACAGGATATAAATCCACCAGCCCTGTGTTGCAGTTCTTTTGGAACACATTGTCCTTGTCCCAAACATAGGCAATCCCGCCGCTCATACCCGCTGCAAAATTGCGTCCAGTTGGACCTAAAACAACAACTCGTCCACCTGTCATGTATTCACAACCATGATCACCGATGCCTTCTACAACAGCATAAGCACCAGAATTACGCACGGCAAAACGTTCACCAGCTAACCCTCTAAAATAAACCTCGCCAGCAATAGCGCCATAAAGCACAACGTTACCGACAATCATATTTTCTTCTGGAACAAAGCTAGCAGACTTATGTGGATAAATCACGATGCGGCCGCCAGAAAGACCTTTGCCGACATAATCATTAGCTTCGCCTTCAAGAGTAAACGAAACACCATTAGACAAAAAGGCCCCGAAGCTCTGGCCTGCAGCGCCTTCGAATTTAATTTGGATCGTATCTTCTGGCAACCCAGCCATACCATAACGCCTAGCAATGCTCGATGAAAGCATGGTTCCAACCGTACGATTGGTATTACGAATCTTAGCATCAAACTTCACCGATGCTTTAGTCTCGATGGCTTGTTGGCAATTTTCAATAAGTCTATTATCAAGGGCATTTTCCAAACCATGATCTTGCTTACCCACATGGCGGATAGCTACTTCAGGAGGTACATCAGCCTTGTGTAAAATATTAGTCAGATCTAAACCTTGGGTCTTCCAGTGTTCGACGGTATCTTTGACATCCAACATGTCGACACGACCTACCATATCTTCAAATTTACGAAAACCTAATTCAGCCATGATTTCACGCACTTCTTCAGCAATGAAGGTAAAGAAATTCACCACATACTCGGGCTTGCCATCAAATTTTTTACGCAGCTCAGGGTCTTGTGTAGCCACACCCACCGAGCAGGTGTTCAAATGGCATTTACGAAGCAAAATACATCCCATGGTCACAAGAGCAGTTGTAGCGAATCCAAATTCATCAGCCCCTAACATAGCAGCAATGGCAACATCGCGACCAGTCTTTAATTGTCCGTCGGTTTGTACACGAATACGGCCACGCAAATCATTCATGACCAAGACTTGTTGGGTCTCAGCAATACCTAATTCCATAGGAAGACCAGCATGTTTGATTGATGTCTGGGGTGAAGCACCCGTACCACCTTCAAAACCTGAAATCAACACATGATCAGCCTTGCCCTTGGAAACACCAGCAGCTACTGTTCCCACACCAACTTCTGAAACTAGTTTTACAGAAACCATGGCTTTAGGATTAGCATTCTTTAAATCGTGGATCAATTGAGCCAAATCCTCGATCGAATAAATATCATGATGTGGTGGCGGGGAAATTAAGGTCACTCCAGGTGTGGTATGACGCGTGGCGGCAATTTCCTTAGACACCTTGTGTCCTGGAAGTTGTCCACCTTCACCGGGTTTGGCTCCTTGAGCCATCTTGATTTGCAATTGATCAGCATTGACTAAATATTCAATGGTGACCCCAAAGCGTCCTTGAGCCACCTGCTTAATACGGCTGCGGCGCCAATCACCGTTAGGATCTTTCTTATAACGATTAGCATCTTCGCCACCCTCGCCAGTGTTAGAGAAACCACCTAAGCGATTCATGGCAATAGCTAAAGTCTCATGAGCTTCCTTAGATACAGATCCATAGCTCATAGCGCCGGTGGCAAAACGTTTGACGATTTCACTAGCAGGCTCAACTTCAGCAATAGGTATAGGATGGCCTTTTTTGAATTTCAAAAGACCGCGGATATTGGCAACGCCCTTGTTTTGTTCATTCACAGCTTTTGAAAAAGCCTTAAAAATTTTATAATCTCCACTTCGAACAGAGTGTTGCAACAAAGCAATGGTCTGAGGATTCAACTGATGATATTCACCTTCACGTCGCCAATGATAGTCTCCACCTTGCTCAAGCATTTGATCTTGGCTTGGGATCGTTGGGAAACCAACGTCATGACGCTTCAAAGCTTCTTGAGCCACTGTCTTTAAATCAATTCCACCGATACGCGAAGGAGTGGCTGTAAAATATCGTTCAACAAGCTCGGTGCCTAACCCGACAGCCTCAAAGATTTGAGCTCCGCAATACGATTGGATGGTTGAAATTCCCATCTTTGAGATAACCTTATAAAGTCCTTTATGGCAGGCCTTAATGAAATTTTTCTCAGCATCTTTGAAAGCCAATGGCTCTTCGAAACGACCATCTAAAATCATGTGCTCAATGCTTTCAAAAGCCAAATAAGGATTAATTGCGTTAGCTCCATAGCCAATCAATACAGCAAAATGATGCAATTCCCGGGCTTCGCCTGATTCCAAAACCAAACTGACCTTGGTCCTGGTTCCTTGACGGATTAAATGATGATGCAATCCAGAAACAGCCAATAAAGATGGAATAGGAACGGATTTTTCATTCACGGCACGATCAGAAAGAATCAAAATGCTAAAACCATCGTCGATGGCTTTGTCAGCCTTCTTAAATAAAATTTCCATGGCTTTTTCTAAGCCTTCGGGTCCGTCTTTTTTATCAAAGAAAATGGGTAAGGTAACGCCTTTGAGGCTGCCTTTATTGATATGTGCGATCTTCTCTAATTCTTCATTAGTTAAAATTGGTCGTTGGATCCACAGACGATGGCAATGCTCTGGCGTTTCTTCCAAAAGATTGCTCTCAGGGCCCAACATCATATCTTCAGCCATGATGATTTCTTCACGAATAGCATCGATCGGTGGATTGGTCACTTGGGCAAAGAGTTGTTTGAAATAATTATAAAGTAATTGTGGACGAGCTGATAACACAGCAAGCGGTGTATCTGTTCCCATTGAACCTGTGGCTTCTTCACCTTGGGCCATAGGCATCAAAAGGATTTTCAGATCTTCTAATGTGTATCCAAAAGCGCGCTGACGCTGCAAAAGGGTCTTTTCATTCAAGCCTTGGACCTTCTTTGGCTTTGGCAATTCTCGAATATCAACCACATTATCTTTAAGCCATTTGCCGTAAGGATTGGCTTTGGCATAAAATTCTTTAACTTCCTTGTCATCAATGATGCGACCTTCAGTGGTGTCTACTAAAAACATTTTACCAGGCTGAAGACGTCCTTTTTTGACGACATTTTGAGGATCAATAGGCAATACGCCTGCCTCGGAGGCCATAATGACCATATCATCTTTAGTCACCACATAACGTGAAGGACGAAGTCCATTACGATCAAGCACAGCACCCACATAACGTCCATCGCAAAAAGCCAAAGCAGCTGGACCATCCCATGGCTCAACCAAGCAGGAATGATATTCATAAAAAGCACGTTTGACAGGATCCATACCTTGATGTCCACTCCAAGCTTCAGGGACCATCATCATCATGGCATGTGGTAGAGAACGACCAGCCAACACTAACATTTCTAAAACGTTATCAAAGGTAGCTGTGTCTGATCCGTGAGGGACTACAATAGGCAAAACCTTCTTAAGATCATCGCCAAACACTTTTGACACAAATTGTTTTTCACGGGCATGCATCCAATTCATGTTACCACGAAGTGTATTGATTTCTCCGTTATGGGCCACCATACGATAGGGGTGAGCCAGTGACCATGAAGGAAATGTATTGGTTGAATAACGTGAGTGGACCAGAGCGATAGCTGATACCATCAGAGGATCAGATAGGTCTGGAAAGAAACGATCAACTTGTTCGCTCATCAGCTGGCCTTTATACACAAAGGTTTTGCTGTTTAGTGAACAGAAATAATAATAATTTTTCTGGGAAATGGTTGAAGCATAGATCTTAGCCCATAAGCGCTTACGGATCACAAAAAGCTTGCGATCAAAATCTTCTGGCTTGGTGTTTTTGCCACGAGCAATGAAAAGCTGCTTAAAAGCTGGCATGACCGAACGGGCCACACGACCAATCTTGGTTGGTTCATGAGGCACTTGGCGCCAACCTAAGAATTTCTGGCCCTCTTCATGGATGATATGCTCGGTCCATTCTTCTAGGATATTACGATCAGAAAGATCTTGAGGTAAAAACACCATCCCAGCCCCGTAATCTCCAAGGGCAGGAAGTTCTATTTCTTGTTTGGCTAATTCTTTGCGGAAAAAGGCATCGGGCATTTGGATCATAATTCCAGCGCCATCGCCAGTTTCAGGATCGCAGCCGCAAGCACCGCGGTGAGACAAGTTTTCTAGGATTTGGATCCCGCCACGCACAATGTCATGGCTCTTGTTATTTTTGACATTCACAATAAAGCCTACCCCGCAAGCATCATTTTCAGCTTGAGGATCAAAAAGGCCTTGTTTTTTAGGATTTTGATAAAAACTATCGTTCATTTTAGAGACTAAACCCCTTCAATTTAATAAGGATCGATGTTTTTTGAATCGCTTTTATGCATTTGTAAAGCGGATATTTTAGCGTTTTTAGTCTTGCAATGCAATTAAAACTTCACCATCTGTTGGAAATTAAAAAAGCCTCACAACCACCTGCTTTGCCACCTGTTCTTCTAAAGAATTATCTATATTACCTGTCTTGATTCTTAAGAAACACACTGCCAGAAGCCTCCCTGCATCTTGACGGCCTTGCTCTAAATTAACCTGCAAAGTCGCCTGAGGATTAGGTAAGGATTTCCATATCTGTCTGTATAAAGCTGATTGATAAAGAATTCTTAAGGTAATCTCTGGATTTAAGGATACGGCCTTGCTGAGCATCTGAGCACTTTTTGAATAATCCTTTTGTTGAAAATAAATGACCCCCAAATTGTAATAGCCCCAAAAGAAGTAGGGATTGCGATCTAAGGAACGCTGATAGCTTTCTATAGCTTGAGGAATATCCTTTTGGTAGTACTGAGTAAAAGCCAGCAAAGCCTGGGCATCATCGTTATTAGGAAACAGCGTGGCAGCCTTTTGGTAGTACATGCGAAATATATACGGCTTACCATCATGATAGCCATCCATCAGTTCACTCTCTGGCTTTTGCACTCCTAAGACAATATCCGCAAAATAAGCAAAGTGTGGGAAATAATAGCTGATTGTCATGGCCTTACTTTTTTCATTAACTAGAGCATGTTCGCGAATGATTTGGGCGATCAAAGGATTCTTGCTCCAACTAACCTTAAACGAAGACGGTGCCACGGCCAACCACAATAATTGAGAGCCTAGCAAGACTATAACAACAATCGTAAAGATATTCTTCTTAAGCACCGAGCTTCCCTACCTTATTAAGAAATTTATTAAACATAAAGGCGATCAGAACCATGAATAAAGCAACGATGGGAAAAATGTAACGGTATTCGACAAAATAAAGAGCGTACATGGCGGTAAACCAAAAAACGAAATTTGCGATCCAAAATAGGGTGGGTCTTTCAGCTTCTTTGGCCTTGAGGCTTTTCTTGCAAAGCATCAAATGTAATAAGGCTACTAAACAAGCGAGCCAGGACAATACAGCTAAAATGATACGCAAGGCACCTGAAAATTTCGGATCGTAGAAAATCCTCTCGAGCCAGTCCGGATAAGCTACAAAGCCGATCGAGGATTCCCAAAACACAGCCTTTTGTGCTTCAATCAGCATAAGTCCTATCACTTGAAGGGGATTAGACAGAAACAACTTAAGGCTGGTCGCCATATAATAATTCGATGCTTGCTGACCTGTAATTCCCTTATCATGCAATTCGACCTTCTTGGCTTCAAGAATATCATCTGAGTGGCGGGCAGTCCAAAACATACAATCGTCTTCTTTGAATACTTCAGCACAGCCTCCCATTCCTGGTGTTTGAACGATGGCAGCCCCCAAGCGATTGAGTGTGAGTGGCTCGGTGCGTCGGGCCGTATAGCCATACAGGGCGTAATCGGCGCGATTGGTAAAAGAATACAAACCATTACCTTGATAGTTCAACCATTTATATCCAATTACCGCTCCTTCAAATAACCCTAAGGCAACCACGCAAAATACGAATATTCGTTTAGCTTGATGGAAATTCCTGCCTCGCCAGGCAGCTATGATTTGCCAATAAAATGGCCATAGATAACAGATTATCATCGGTTCAGCGACAGCCTTGACCGACATCACAAGTAAAAACATTCCCCCAACTGCTAAACCATAGCCTGCCATCTGAGAATTCTTGGTGCTAGGATCTTTGACTGCTCCCCAAGCCTTAATCGTTAATAAAACTGTCAAAACAACCCACGGATAAGCTGCAAACTCCGACCATAAGCGCATGGATGAGTTGGTCATAACAGGTGAGAACGCCAGATACAAAATTGTTAAAACGATGATCGATGTACGGATAGATAACATCCTCATCAGGCGATAAGAGAAAATCAGGGTCAGGAATAAAAATAGGATCCCAATGATTTTCAAAGGATAAAAATAAGAAACCTTCGCTATGTCTCCCAAATACATAGATAAGGCAATCAAGGCAGGAAAAAAGGGTTCTCGATTTGGACCAGTGCGGAAATACTCGCTCCAGCCCTGGGTATAAATCATCCGGCCTAATTGCTCATAGCCTTCGGAATCAAAAACAACTACGATCTGGGTCGTGAAAAATAAATACACCCACCATAGGAAACCTACGACAAAGGCTATTTTTATCCAGATGTTCTTCATTTTATTTTGATGGAGACACGAAGCGATATTTGATAATGGCCCAGTACATTTTTAAAGCAGTGGCCCATCGCATTTTCTTTCCTTCGGCTCGAGACCGAGCCACATAACCAATAGAGACTTCTTTGATCGACAGCCCCTTACGAAGGAGTTTGACAGTCAATTCTGTATCTAGGGCAAAATGTGTCCCATGGATCGTAATGCCTTCAAAGGCTTGGCGGGTAAAAACTTTATAACAGGTGTTAATATCCGTAATCTTTGTCCCATATAAACAACTCACAGTCCAATTAGAAATGACATTAGCCCAGCGATTAATGGACTTCATTCGCTCAATACTTCCCAAAAAACGTGAGCCATAGACCACATGTGTCTGCCCTTTAACAATAGGGTCAAGAAGTGTTGGATATTCAACCGGATCATATTCCAAATCAGCATCCTGAACTATATATACATCGCCTGTAGCATGCTTGATGGCAGTTAATAGTCCTGCGGTCTTTCCTCCATTGGCTTGATGAAAAATCTTAATACCTTCTTGCCCTTCATATTGGGATAGAATTTCTCGAGTTTTGTCCGTAGATCCATCGTTCACAATCACTATTTCTTTGGTCAATGCTGGAGCCAGTTTCACAGCTCGGACTTTTTCAATTAGTTGAGCCACTGTTCGTTCTTCGTTGTAGACAGGGATAAGAATCGAGACAAGCACTTACGTTATTCCTTGTATTTATTGGTAATCGGCAGACGCCAGTCACGGCCAAAAGCACGCGCGGTTATTTTAATTCCTGGGGGAGCCTGACGACGCTTATATTCATTGCGATCGACTAAATTTAATGTTTTTTGGACATAATTTAATTGATGTTTATCCTCAGCCATATTTTCTTGCGACTGGTGGTCCTCAACATAGGCCTTAAGTACATGGTCAAGCCTTTCATAAGCCCCCAAAGATTCTTCATCTGTTTGGTTAGCTCTTAGTTCCGCGGTTGGAGCACGTAATAAAACACTTTTAGGGATAATTGCTTCTTTGCCTTGAGCATTTCTCCAGCGGGTCAATTCATAAACCTTGGTTTTAAAAATATCTTTTAACGGAGCAAAGCCACCCGACATATCGCCGTACAGCGTGCAATAGCCAACCGCCATCTCACTCTTGTTGCCTGTTGTCAAAACAAGCCAGCCAAATTTATTGGAAAAAGCCATCAAGATATTGCCGCGGATTCTGGCTTGAAGATTTTCTTCCGCGATGTTGGAAGGTAGATCTCGGAAATATTTCTTCAGCAATTTCAAATACATCGTATGCACATCAGCAATTGCGATCTCTTTAAAATCAATTGCTAGATTTTTGGCAATAATTCTGGCATCTTCCTGGGTCGCCTTAGTATTAAATCGTGAGGGCATCGAAATGGCTGTGACATTCTCTGCTCCTAAGGCATCAACCGCAATAGCAGCCACCAAGGCTGAATCAATCCCTCCACTTAAACCTAACGCTACTTTAGAAAAACCATTTTTAGCAACGTAGTCCTTGGTGCCTAACACGAGGGCTTCATAAATTTCTTTGGTTTCATCGAGCGGCTGAAGCACTGGTGCTGGCGGTGCAGACAAATCACAAACAAGCAGCTCTTCCTTAAATTGATTAGCTTGGGACAAAATTCTTCCTTGTGCACCAATCACCATGCTAGCTCCATCAAACACCAACTCGTCTTGACCGCCAACTAAATTGCAATAAACAATTGTGGTGCGGGTTTCTTTGGCTCGAGCTATTAAAAGATCTTGCCGACGTTTTAATTTACCTATTTCATAAGGAGAAGACGAAATATTGATAAGCACCTTGGCCCCAGCTTTAGCTTGACGGGCATAAATACTACCATCGACCCAGATATCTTCACAGATTGAAAGACCTACCTTTACGCCCTCGATGCTAATAATATCCGTGGCACTAGACTCTCCAGGAGTAAAATACCTCTTCTCATCGAAGACTCCATAATTAGGTAATTCTTTTTTATGGTAGATGCTGCTGATCTTTCCTTTTTCAATGACAGCTGCTGCATTGTAGATGCGCCCTTTAGCGTCGGCATCCACAAATCCAACCACAGCAATGATGTCTTGGATTTTCTTAGCCAGTGCGTTAATGGCTTTAAGATTATTCTCAATAAAATGAGGTTTTAGAAGTAAGTCTTCGGGTGGGTATCCACACAAAGCTAGTTCAGGAAACACCACCACCTGCGCCTTGGCTTTCTTGGCCCAGGTAACATGATCTAAAATCAGAGCGCTGTTAGCGGATAAATCTCCAACGGTTGTATTGATTTGGGCTAGGGCAATTTTAAACATAGTCTTAAAATTAGGGACAGCGCCCTATTTATTGTTGGTTCCCACTTTAGAAAAATAGGGCGCTGTCCCTAATTTTGTAATTCCTAAAAAATTCTCATAAATCGTATTAGCCTGCCTTAAGAATTCTTTTTGGTAACGCGCATAATCATCCAGCATGCTCTTGGCATGTTCAGGCCGACCGGGCAGGTCGTTCTGGCAATATTCCTCGCACCAGTCTTTAATGCTTTTATCGGTGACCTCTACATGAAACTGTATGCCATAGGCTTTCTCACCTATCTTGAGGGCTTGGTGTGGGCAACCTTGGGCTGTTGCTAATAACTGACCTGTCAATGGAATTTCAAACATATCCCCGTGCCAGTGATAGATCGGTTCATCTTCTTTAAAGTTTTTAAACAAAGGATCTTGTTGGCCTTGCGGCGTTAATTGAATCGTATACCAACCAATTTCTTTAACCGGTGATTTAACTACTCTGGCCCCTGCTGCTTTAGCTAAGAGCTGTGAACCTAAACAAATTCCCAGAAAAGGAATTTCGCGTCGTAAAATCTCTTTGATAAATCTATCTTCTTGCTTTAAAAATGGATACTTATCTTCTTCATCGACATTCATGGGGCCGCCAAGAACAACCACGGCATCGATGTTAGCAAAGTCTTCAGGCAGACGCTCGCCTTCTCCTAAATCAATGATTTGGTAAGGGATTGATCGGTATTCTAAGAAGTCTCCCAAGGTCCCCGGGCCTTCGATATCAATGTGTTTGATGATAGTAATCATTTTCTCGAGATTATACACTAAAACAAAAAGGGCGGATAAAGTTTATCCGCCCTTTTTATATTATTAAGGGCTACGCCTGCCGGCAGGCAGGTAACCCAGCCCTTACTTTATGCGTTCATTAAGAGCATTTCTGCATAAGAAGGAACGGGCCAGATCGATGCAGGCACAAAACCTTCAAGCGCATCGATTGCTTCACGTAATTTAGCCATCGCTGCACTGGTTTTAGCAGAATCATGTTTCTCAATGGAAGCTTCTAGAGTATCAGTGATCGCTAATGCTTGATCAATTAATCCAGAGATCTCCTTCAAAAGCTTCTTTTGGTTAGCAGTTTTACCTACTGAACCAACGCTCTTGATGGCATCAGCTAGTTCTTTTTGATATTCGATTGCTGCTGGAATTAATTGTGTTCTTGCCATGGTAGCTGCACAGCTGCCTTCCAAAGCAATCACAGTATTGTAAGCATGCACATTGATTTCATAACGAGAAGCAACTTCTTTCTCGCTTAAGATGCCGTGCTTCACTAAGACTTGAACATTCTTCTTAGCTTTGATCGCTTCCAAAGCATCAGGAGTATTTTTCAAGTTAGGAAGACCTCTCTTTTTGGCTTCAGCATGCCATTGAGAAGTATAGTTATCACCATTAAACAAGACGCGCTTGTGGTTCTTAATGATGTTTTGTAAAACTTTTTGTAATGAGCTGTTGAAATCTTTTCCGGATTTCTTCTCTGCTTCTAATTGATCGCAGATATCACTGATCGCTTCAGCTACGATGGTGTTAAGCACCATGTTCGCAGATGAAGGATTCATATTAGAACCAAGCGCACGGAATTCAAACTTTGCACCAGTGAAAGCAAATGGTGAGGTGCGATTACGATCCGTAGTGTCTTTAGCCAACGATGGCAATGAATCAACCCCAACGTGGATCGCGCTTCCTTGTTTTGAACTCTTAGCGCCACCTTTTTCAATTTGCTCGACGATATCATAAAGTTGTTCGCCTAAGAAAATAGAAATGATCGCGGGCGGTGCTTCATTAGCCCCTAAACGATGATCATTTCCGGCAGAAGCAACGGTGACACGAAGCAAATCAGCATAGGTGTCAACGGCCTTGATGATGGCACACAAGGTGGTTAAGAATTTGGCGTTTTCATGGGGTGTTTTTCCAGGATAAAGCCAGTTCTTACCATCTGGACCAACCACAGACCAGTTGTTGTGTTTTCCTGATCCGTTAACGCCAGCAAAAGGCTTTTCATGTAACAAACATGCCAAACCGTGTTTATCCGCTAATTGACGCATGATTTCCATGGCCATCATGTTGTGGTCAACAGCAGTGTTTAAATCTTCATAGATAGGAGCGATTTCATATTGAGCAGGAGCAACCTCATTGTGACGAGTCTTAGAAGGCATTCCTAAGCCCCATAAGGTGCGGTCCAAATCTTCCATGAAAGCCATAATTCTGGGCTTGATAGCTCCAAAATAATGATCTTCTTGTTGTTGATGTTTAGCTGGTTTACGGCCAAACAAAGTGCGGCCGGTTTGGACTAAATCCAAACGAGCTTGGAAATGAGCTTTGTCGATCAAGAAATATTCTTGTTCTGGTCCTAAAGTGCAATAGGCACGTTTGCCTTTGGTATCAATACCAAAAAGCACAGCCAGACGACAGATTTGTTTAGATAAGGCATTCATGGAGCGCAATAAAGGTGTCTTTTTATCTAACGCTTCACCATGATAACCGATATAGAATGTAGGAATACAAAGAGTGGCGCAATTGGGACCTTCTTTAATAAAGGCAGGAGAAGTTGGATCCCAACCCGTATAACCACGAGCTTCGAAAGTTGCACGTAAACCACCAGAAGGGAAAGATGAAGCATCTGGCTCGCCTTGAATAAGTTCTTTACCACCAAAGCTTAAGATAATGCCACCTTCATCGTTCCAGCTGATGAAAGAATCATGCTTTTCAGCGGTGGTACCGGTCATTGGTTGGAACCAATGTGTAAAGTGGGTCGCTCCCTTAGAAATCGCCCAGTTCTTCATAGCATCAGCTACTTCATCAGCAATTGTTGGATCTAAGCGGCCACCTTCTTTAATCGTCTTTTCGATCGAAGCATAAGCTTTGGATGACAAAACTTGCTTCATGACCTTCAAATTAAATACATTGTCCCCGAAATGATCAGGAAGGTGCTGAGAAAAAGAGCCGTTACAGCAGCTGCCTTCTTCGGCACATGCTTCTAAAACTTCGTGACGTCCTTGCCCCATGATGATTCCCCCTTTTTGATTATGTTATCGTTAGCTTTAACTCAAATTTAGTGTCTAAAAAGCAAGGTTCTCCTTGCGAATGAATCGAAGAAGAACCTCACTGTTTATATTGAATAGAGTCGAATATTAATATACAACCCTAATCATGTCAAGATGTTTTGCCCGTGCACATGTGTGTGTACGGGCTGGGTTACCCAGCCCCTACCCAATCGCCTTGGAACCTTCTTCGCCCGTACGGATGCGGATACAGCGAGGCAAATCTAAGACGAAAATCTTTCCATCGCCTATTTTACCTGTTCTAGCACCCTTAATAATTGCTTTAACAGTTGGTTCAACATAATCTTCGTTGACTGCGATTTCAACCTGAATCTTACGCAACAGGTTTCCGGTTTCTTTCACTCCACGGTAATACTCATCAACACCCACCTGACGACCATGTCCTAAGACCTCAGAAACGGTGATCAAGTTAACGTCGGCGGCATAGAGCTCCTTTTTGACTTCTTCGAGTCTATGAGGCTGTATGATTGCTAGCACTAATTTCATTGAAAACCTCCTAAATTATTATCGGGCGGGGCACCCCCCCGCCCGTACGATTAATTAATCTAAAATTGTATATGCTCTTTCGTGATGTTGAGATAAATCCAACCCCATAATCTCTTCTTCTTGCTCAGCACGAAGACCTACGATTTTATCAACCACGAAGCAGATAATCCATGTGACAACTGCTGTAAAAGCAATGGTGATCAAACAAGCTTGGGCTTGAATCCATAATTGCCCTGGATTTCCTGCAAGCAACCCATCCACACCAGCAGCATTAACAGCCTTGGTAGCGAAGATACCGGTAGCTAAAGCACCGAAAAGTCCGCCGATGCCATGAACCCCAAAAGCATCCAAGGTGTCATCGTATTTCAACTTTGGTTTTACGAAAGCAACCATACAGTAGCAGAATACGCTAACTAATAAACCAATCCATAATGAGCCAGCCACATCAACGAAACCGCAAGCAGGGGTGATGGCAACTAAACCTGCAATAGCACCTGAAGCAGCACCCAAGGTGGTTGGTTTACCTGCAAAGATCCATTCCATCAAAGCCCAGCTAATGGCAGCAGCAGCGGTAGCGGTGTTGGTGGTCACAAAAGCATGAGCAGCTAAACCATTAGCAGCTAAGGCTGAACCAGCATTGAAACCAAACCATCCGAACCACAGTAAAGCAGACCCTAAGACAACAAATGGCACATTATGCATCCCAGGTTTATCTGTTCCAACGCGTCTACCTAAATATAAGGCTGTAACTAAGCCTGCAACACCTGCATTGATATGAACAACGGTACCACCAGCGAAATCCTTGGCTCCTAAACCACCGATAAAACCACCTAGACCCCAAACCATGTGGGCAATTGGGCAGTATACGAAGGTCAACCAAAGCGCTGTAAAAAGTAAAAATGCGGAGAATTTCATGCGTTCAGCATAAGCACCAATGATCAAAGCTGGTGTGATGACCGCAAACATAGCTTGGAAGATCATAAAAGCTAAATGCGGAATAGTTCCAGCGTAGTCTGTGTTAGGATCTTGACCAACGCCTTTTAACATAAACCAATCCAAACCTCCGATGAACGGGGTTCCCTTACTGAAAGCTAAACTATACCCATAAACTACCCATAAGATACTCACTACAGCCAAACACATAAAACATTGCATTAAAACGCCTAAGATGTTTTTGCGTCTGACCATCCCTCCATAGAAAAATGCTAAGCCTGGTGCTGTCATCAGCAAAACAAGTGCTGATGAGACCAAGACCCATGCCGTATCCCCGGCATTAATTGGATTTACTGGTGTTGTTTCCATCGACTTCCTCCTGTTTATTGTTGTTTTCCAATAAAAAAATCCAGCCCCCCGCTTCACTGCCTGCGGAAAACTGGACTTCTGTGTCCTTGACTTAGGCTATCTTAGCCTGTCCTACAAAATAAAAAATCCTCTTGAGGGAGTATCGTTACTCTTCCAAGAGGACCATCTTTGTCCTTACATCTCGCCCAAAACTTCTTTGCTTTGAGCTTTAACAACGCAGCAAATATATCCGATGAAATGTTGATTGTCAAGAATTTTTTTATTCCCCTAATTGTTTTGCAGGAATCTTTACAACCTTCCCGTTTCTCCAAATAATGGCAGGTTCTCCTCTTAATTTCTTTTCAGCCAAAACTTTACGTACCGCGCTACGCATGGCCTTCCCTGCTTTATTTAAAATTACTGCGCTAGATTTAAGACTTGCCATTTTGATCCTCCATCAACTGAGTATATAAAAATTTATTTAAGATTTCTAATTTACCCTTATTAGATTTCGCTATTTCAACCGGTTTAAGATCTGAGTTATCAAACAAAATCCACGAATTAGTTAACGGCTTATACAGGTTAATAAAATTTCTCCAACTTCTCTTAAAACGTCTGTTAATATCAGCAACGGGAACATTATGCCCGCCTTCTTTAACGCGCTGTTTAATCCTTTCTTGAGCAAGTTTATTGCTTGGAATACTCAAATAAAAAACTGTAATTGTATACCCTTGAGCTCTAGCTTCTTTAAACAAGGAAACATAAGCTTTGCCTGAAAGGGTAGATTCAAAAGCAAAATTAACCTTGTCTCTAAGAAACTGATCGATCTGTCCTATTAATATTTTGCCTGCCTTGATTTGAGCCCTGGCGGGAGCAAACGGAGCAATACCAGCTGCGATCAAGTCTGCATTAATAAAATTGGGACAATGAGCATATAAAGGTAAAAACTCTTTAGCGAATGTTGTCTTTCCTGCTCCATTGGGTCCAGCTATAACATATAAATTAGGCATGGGTTTAGTTTAACACCCGATATTATCCAGTCAATTGTTCGTCTTTTTTATATTTGAATAATCAAATTTTCTCTGTCAACTAGTGGTATCTATCCCAAGTAATTGAGGAAGATTGGTGACCGGGGTGATTTTGATAATAACCGGCCGAATCCCGTTGATTTGATCGTTTTCAGCACTTAGCTTAAATGCTGTTTCGCTGGGGGAGCCTTGTTCCTTTAAATTCAAGTTCTTTGCATTAAAGTCGATACCGCCGGGGGTGGCCGTCATTGCATTATCAGCAACGGGATTGTAGGCCAAGACCTCAGACATAGAAGGAAGGCGTACGATTTTTTGCTCCCTTTCGTCCAAAACCGTATACCTCAAAGCCAACGCCATCCGACTGAGCAAGTAAGCTTGATCTGTCAACGTAGGCGGGAAACCCTCTGGCATAATAGCGCCCGTCAATTTATCAATAACAGGATTTACTCCGCCCAAGTGTATATTGATACTTTTACTCATTAAATCAACTTGATATGTGATTCCTTCTTTCATGGCTTTAACTTTCATCATAAATCTTTGAACGTCTTTGCGAGCTACTTCGACTAAAAGAGAGCCAATCACCGAATGAATTCTTAGTAGCAAGAATCTCCGAATCTCTGGATCGTCAAATTCTTGCAGCATAATTCCTTGTTGATCAAAAAGCTGAATCCTGTGCCCTTTGAATCGGTAACTTCTATTCCCCATTCTAACGGCAATCTGATATTTCTCAGCAAAAGCCTCAGCATCTTCGAGCCTAAATACTTTTACTTTATTCCCGACTTGTAATAAGGTGACTGCTTCCTGGCCTGAAGCAAATCTCTGTGCGGCTTCCACTGGGCCCATAACTGAAAGACTATCTACCAATTGAGGAAATTGCTCGATCACGATATTATCATAGGCCACTTTCCAACGGACAGTAAAACCATTCGCCGTACGCTCAACACTAGCGCCATACTCCCCCGTCATCGCCTTGTCTTTATTCACGAAATCGGCAAACGGCCAGTGGCGAACGAGGTCTAATTTGGTAAAGTCTACAACACTAAAACCGTCTGCGATACTATCGCCATTCAACGTGACAGGATTTTCCCCTGGGATGGCCCATTCACTAAAAACATTCACGAAAAACTCTGAGCCTTTTTGATCCATGGGCCAATTTTTGCCTTGTGTCATGCCCCATCTTGTTTGCGCCCAATGCAGTATCAATCCCAAAAGCACACGATTATATCGACTTCGAAACACACCTTCGGTCATTGTCAATTCAGTAATGGTTTGGTCTTTATAAGTAAAATCCCAATACAAAGTACCAAATCGATCTGAATCAAAAATGGCATGAAACGTTCCGCTTTGGTTAGAAATAATTCTCACATTTGTTACAACGCCTTCCAACGGTGTTCCTTTAATCAAATGCTTCATAATTTCAGCTCTTAATTCTGTGGAGGATAAATCCGATAATTTCTTCTTCACACCACTGGCCACCATCGCCTTGTCAGTAGCCGATAGTTTTTCGATATCGGTTGAGAGATTCCTTATTAGATGTATAACATACTCATGCTGATCAGAGGATTTATACTTTTCCGTATATAATTCAAAAATCAACTTTTCTTGTTCTTTTTCAAATTCTAACAAATCCTCAACGGCCTCAGGATGATAATAAGAACCGCTCAGTTTCATTTCTAACAATGCTTCTTCTAATTTTATAGTCCTACTAATTTCTTCAATCTTTACCGCTAATTTATCTTGCTCAACTTGGAGTTCCAAAAGTTTTTGCCTTGCGTTGCTAAAATCTTTATTCATGAGATCTCGAGTTAAACGTGTCCGGAAGTCTTCGTCATTAATGTTCATTATCGTATTGGCAACTTGAGGAGGAAATCTTTCTAAGAATTCAGCTACCTTGCGTGCACGATTCTCATACCGTTGCATTTCAACCTTAAGCAATGTTTTTTGCTCAACAGTCAATTGATCGTAAGGGACATTGGAAATCTCTTCACCAGCAATGATTACTGGTGGATCGAAACCAAATCTAGCGTAATCAGGCAACAAATCAAAAATCATTAACTGGCGCCCATCTGTTGGATATTGCTTTTGTAGCTCCCAATTAAGATGATCTGCATGATGAAACATGGCATTTCGAACCAGGTATTGAAACCTACGAAAACCGTTGGGGGTTTCCAAAATATCTACACCAAATGAAAATGTCTTCGACAAAGGAACACCTTCTACTAGAGATACAGCCATGCCATTTATTGCCCCTGCCAGCATCATTCTGCGGTAATCAAAAGCCTGGAGATAATGTTTAGCTTGAATTAGAACAGCGTCGGTTGGATCTATAAGTGAATTACTTGAATCTGCAGGCGAGAAATTTCGAATTGAATCTAACATCATTTCCCTTTGAGGAGATTCTTCCATTTCTAGAATCGAATCAACTACTCTTTGGGCAACAGCTTGAATAGGATTAACCAAAGATAATCTGTGCAGTATTCTAAACAATAGGCCTGATGTCATCTTACGCAATTCATTTTGAAAAAGTTCACGTAGCAATGCCTCTTTATTCTCTTGGGGGCTCTCCATCGCCCTATCTTTATTCACAAAATTTGTAAACGGCCAGTGCGAAGCGAGATCTAATTTGGTCAGATCTACACTCATTAAAAAACCACCTGTAATTCTAGCATTTTTGAATGTGACAGGATTTTGCCCTGGCAGAGCCCAACCATCAAAAATATCGACAAAGAATTGTGCAGCTTTCTGATCTGTTGCCCAATCACTGCCTCGGGTCATACCCCATCGTGTTTGTGCCCAATACAAAATGGACCCCAGTAGTACCCGATTATATTTACTACGAAATTTATTGCCGGTAAACGTACACGAAGTAATGTTTTGTTTATTGTAGCTAAAATCCCAAACAGAAAAATCCATTTGCTTAGACTTAAGGATTACACTAAAACCACCTTGTCTATTAAAAACAGTCAGCACATCATCGATAACACCATCTAATGGTGTCCCTTTAAAGATATGTTCTATAATTTCAGTTTTTAATTCTGCCTCGGATAAATCAGACAATGGTTTCTTCGCCTTATTAGCCGCCATCGCCGCATCTGACAATCCGGTTTCTGGAAGAATCCAACGAACGTAACCTATTGCCTGTTTAAAATCTCCATGGTTCAACTCTAAAGCATGCGCCAATATTTCTCTTTGATTAGTGCTCATTTCTGTAGGATCTTTAAATCGATCTTCGGTTAAAGTTCCCAAGGTAATCATTGCTTCTAGAGACGTCAGTCCATCGATATAGCCGATCATCAAAGACGATTTATCGACCTCCGAAGGCAGCTTACTTATTTTGTCTTTAAACACTTCCCACATAAAACTTTGAGTTGGGGGATTCAAGTTTGCAAATTTACCAATGGCCAATAAAATATCAGTCGCCAACTGGCCTCCAAAGCGAGTGCTGCTATTTTGACCGGTACGAACTTCATTACGCATTTTAGTCCTTACTTCTAAAGCGTCGCCTTTCAATAAATGTCTCACCGACTTCCAATCGTATCGTTTCAGAGCTGCCATGGCCTTGCCAGCAGCAATAACATTGTCCATTGACCCAAAATTTTCTTCGAGGATCTTTTGATCAAGACCAAATAAAAGCTGTATTACTTCTGATACCATCGATTGATCAGCCACACCTTCTTTCAACGGTTGCGCATCAACACTAACAACCACCTTCGGATTGCGTTGGGCTTGTATTAAATAGTCAGGAGATAGCGTAGCTGCATCTTTGATCACTTTTGGAGCGACCAAGCCTCCGGCAAAATACTTGCGAGGAATGGTTTGGCCTGTAGGCAAAGAGTCTTCTTTAATAAAATTAAACACACCTTTTTTGAATGCTGCCAGGTATTGATTGTAGATTTTTTCCTTGATGGTTTTATCATCTATTTCAATGCCGTTGGTTTTGTTATGGTCGATGTAATTCTGTAGGGGTGGGGTTTCCCCACCCTTTGCGTTAGGGCTGGGAGACCCAGCCCGTACAAATTTGTGTAATTTGCGTTTATACCATGTTGCTAAAATCATAGAATTGTAAATCTGGCGCAAATTGGCGAAGTTTTTGCCTTCATTAATTTCCTTGGTGATTGCGGGGACGACCAAGTCGCGGACGATTTGATTGGCCATTATATTGGTATCCGTAGGGGCAGGCCCCTGTGCCTGCCCTTCTTGAGGGCGACCACGGGGGGTCGCCCCTACATTTTGTTTTGACATCGCCAGGTAATCGCATTCCAACATCACCTTCAAATGACTATTCGTAATAAAAACTTTATTGTCCTTGCTGTAGACGCTGGCTTCATCAGGAATGATCCAAACTTTATTAAACGTATTTACGGGAACCTCGGTTGTGCCATAGAGGGCCTGGGCTTTTTTATAGACACCTTCCCAAAATTTCTTTCCCAAATCTCGTTCCGGATAAATGAGCGAGGCAGTCAACTGTTTTAAAAGATAGTCCTGGGCTAACATGTCACGCCCCATTTCCGTGACGCTTAATCCATCGGCAATGATGTGGTTCTTTTCATAAGGCGAAAGGTTAACCCACATTTCATCTTCTGGAACAGTCAAGGTTGCCATAAAGTAATTCACCATTCGCTGGGCTTGGGCTTTAAGTTCTTCACCTTGCAAATGGTCTTCTCCGGTATCAACAATGAAATCAAATTCGAGCGGGTTTTCAGGATGGATGGTCATTCCAGTCATCAGGGCTGGAGAAAAAGCTGCACTGGGCTCAAGCAATATGCCTGGCTCGGGCAAAGCTTGCGCTGAGGCAGTCCCTTGACCAAAACCCAAGTTTTGGAAGAAAAAAGCGCACAAAAGGAGACATATAAGGGGTTTCTTTAAGTATATATACATAATTATAGGTAAGTATACCCGATGGGTATGGGGAAAACAAACTAGGGCAACAACTTAAGAATGCAAAGCATCATAGACGGCATGAGGGTTTTTCTGTGCGACAGTTAGTAAAGCCATGGCTGGCCCCATTGGAGTTCTAAGGCCCTGTTCCCAATTCTTCAAAGTCGAAGGGCTAACGCCAATCATAAAA
Organism: uncultured Planctomycetales bacterium; assembly: GCA_964583975.1. GTDB lineage: Bacteria > Omnitrophota > Gorgyraeia > Zapsychrales > Fredricksoniimonadaceae > JACQCF01. Next base: position 32,741 of record CAZOXU010000010.1, on the reverse strand, counting down.
GCAAACTCTGACTGGGATTGATGCAGTTTCTGACGAATAGATTTAATCTCTATGTGATTAAACTTTGTTGCTTTGGCCGCCTTAAGTTTTCCTGCCTTTATTTGCTTCATCTGTTTAATGCTGGTCACGAGTTTATCAAAATCCTTCTTATTCATCTTATTCCTCCAGTAATCGTCTTAAATATTCAATCTGTTCGGCAGTCAAATCTTCTTGTTGATTCTTTTTATAAACATATAAAAGATAAATTTGATGGTCCTGTGAGACCCAATAATAAATAATTCTTAAGCCTCCGCGTTTGCCTTTTCCAACCCCTAACCATCGGAGCTTCCTTAAGCCTCCTGAGCCGGGAATAAACGCCCCCATCGCCGGATAAAACATCAATGTCATTTGTAATTGGGCTATTTCCTCCTCATTTAGTAGCCCTCTTGCTGCTTTGCTAAACAAAAGCGTTTCAATAAATTCCACAATTCACCTTCTTTCAAAGCATACTTCAATGAAGTATGATTGTCAAGACAGCTCAACGTTCCTGTTAATAAATTGGGGGATTATATAAATCGCATGGGGAATGCGATGAATTACTTTATAACGACTTCTGTAAATCTGCCATGAGGATAATGGATTCGGCCACATCTTTCATGGAGCGGCTGGCATCCATGCTCTTTTTATGAATAAGTCGGTGGGCGGCTTCTTCGGAAAGATTGTTCATCTTCATAATAATGCCTTTAGCCCTCTCAATGACCTTGCGGGTCTCAAGGGCTTCCTTAGCTTTGATCGCTTCTTCAACTAGTTTGGTATTTTCAACAGCAACCGCTGCCTGATTGGCCACCATTTGTAACACATTGACCTCTTCATCGGTAAACTTGTGCGGTTGTTTGGTATAAACGTTGATGACTCCAATAGCCTTGTCCTTCACAATCATCGGCACAGCCACCATGGAGGTCAATCCTTCCTTGGCTGCCAAATCTGGGTACGCATATTTTTTTTCGTGACGGACATCCGAAACTGCAATGGGTTTACGCGTCTTAAGAACTGTTCCGCTTAAGGAGTTTTCCACGCTAATATTCGGTTTCTTTTTGTAGTCTTCATTGAGCGACTGGGTCGCTTTAATGACCAGTTCCTGGCCCTTCTCATCTAATAACATGATCGAACAAATTTTAGAATTAAGCATTTCAGCTGTCACAACTACAATCAAATTTAAAATTTCATCGAGATAATGTTCGGAGGTAATTGAACGAGAAACCTTGACCAACGAATCGAATTGTAAGGCCTTCTTCTTAGTTTCTTCAAAAAGCCTGGCGTGTTCGATAACGCCACCAACTTGCTTGGCAATCATTTCAATCAGATTAACTGTCGTCGCTGAATAATCCTGCTCGCGTTTATGCTGCACATTAATAACTCCAATGGCTTTCCCCTTGAAGATAACAGGGACTGACAAAAACGCTTCATAACGATCTTCAGGTAAAACATCAAAGCTCTTAAAGCGCTGGTCTTTGTAGGCCAATTTGGCAATGGCCACAGTTTTACTTTCACGCGCTACCCAACCCGTAATACCTTCACCAATTTCCAAATGCACCTTGCCAAGTTCCTTAGTATGCGCTGTTTTAGAAGCCATCAAAACGAGATATTCTTTTCTATCATCAAACAAATAAATAAAAACCGAGTCAGCCTTGGTCATTTCATTAACAATTTTAACAATCAACTGTAGGGTGAGATTTAAATCCAGTTCAGAGGAGGCAATGTCTACCACCGAACGAAGCACTTTAAGTTCTTCATTCGAAGAAATGTTCAAAGTTTTTTGGGGAGCCTTATTTTTCATAGGGCGTATTATATCCACCGCTTCTTCACGATACAACTAATTTTGTTGTTTTACCGATTGTTTGTTACCTAACAAATAGTACAATATTCTTGACACTATAATCTTTGTTTATATATTGGATACTATGTCTGATTTATTTTTTTACTTTTTTTCAACCGTTTTAATACTTGCCAGCTTGACGGTGATTTTAGCACGCAACCCACTTTATAATGTTTTGTCATTAGTTGTTGCTATCTTTTGTCTTTCATCTCTTTTCATACTTATGGAAGCCTATTTTGTAGGCATGATTCTCATTCTGGTCTATGCTGGTGCTGTTCTGGTTTTCTTTATATTTGTGGTCATGTGTTTAAATCTTAACTCTGCAGCCATCACCTCCATGCAACAAGGCCGCTTAAAATTACTAGGAACCCTGGTGGGCTTGGCTTTCTTAATGGAATTTTTGATTGGCACCCGAGGTTTTATGATGGCCCAAAGCATGGGGCCATCCAACGTACGAGGCACCATTGAAACCATTGGCCAAATTCTTTTTACGGAATACCTACTTCCTTTTGAATTAACCTCTCTTCTTTTGCTGATTGCGGTCTTTGGGATTGTATCACTGGCCCAAGGAGCTTTTAGCACAGGCAAAGCTGAGGAACGCGCATGATTACTCTACATTCCTATTTAATATTAAGCGGCATCGTTTTTTCTATTGGTTTGATTGGGGTTATGACCAGCCGCTCAGTGTTAAAGGTGCTTTTATCACTCGAACTTTTACTTGCAGCCTCAAATCTATTATTTGTAGCCTTCTCACGTTTTAATGGTGATTACGCCGGGCAATTAATTGTGTTTTTTGTCATCTTGGTAGCTGCGGCTGAGGTCGCCATTGGTTTAGCTATCATTGTTTTGATGTATCGTCGTTTGAACACCATCATGGCTGACGATTTAAAGGATTTAAAATGGTAAACCCCGCACTTGTCTGGACAGCTTATTTTGCGCCGTTGGTCGCCTGTATTATCATTACGCTGTTTTTCCTGCGTTCCAAAAATTTAAGCTCGCTAACAGCCATCGCTGGCATTGTCACTTCATTTATCTGTACGGTCTTAACTGCCATTCAAATTTTTCAAGGCCACCCAGCCTTAGAAGCTCAGCAATCTATTCCCTGGATACAATTTGACGCTCTGACGATTAATTTTGGTTATTTGGTCAATCCGCTGGCCATCATGATGCTTTTAGTTGTCACTGGTGTTGGTAGTGCGATCTTTATATACTCTCGAGGATATATGGCTGAGGACCCCAGCATGCCTCGCTTCTTTGCTTTTTTAAGCCTCTTTGCTTTCTCAATGATCGGCATTGTTCTATCGAATAATCTCATTCAATTATTTATCTTTTGGGAATTAGTGGGCTTAAGCTCCTACCTATTAATCAGCTTTTGGTATCACAAACCTTCCGCGGCTGATGCGGGGGTAAAAGCCTTCATGGTCAATCGTTTGGCTGACTTTGGATTTTTATGCGGTATTCTTCTTCTATGGAGCCTTTCGGATGTTGGTCACGGACGAAGTTTTCAGTTAACTGATTTGGCTGTAGCTGCCGGCAGCATTCCTCATGAGATCCTAGGCGTTGTGGCCCTTTTACTATTTTGCGGAGTTATTGGTAAATCAGCCCAAGTGCCTTTACACGTATGGTTGGTTGATGCCATGGAAGGCCCCACACCGGTTAGCGCATTGATCCACGCAGCAACCATGGTGGCTGCTGGCGTGTATTTATTGGCCCGTACCTTCTTTATTTTTGAACCTTTGCATGATGCGCTTAATGTGATTGCCCACATCGGTGCTCTGACTTCTTTAATGGCAGCCACCTTGGCCATTGCTGAAAATGATATTAAACGAATCCTGGCTTACTCAACTTTAAGCCAATTAGGTTTGATGGTCATGGCCTTAGGACTTGGCGGACCGATGCAAGGCATGTTTCACTTAACGACACATGCTTTTTTCAAAGCTCTGTTGTTCTTAGGCGCCGGCTCAGTCATCTATGCTATGCATCATGAACAAGATATTTGGAAGATGCGCGGGCTTCTTAAGACCATGCCTGTGACTGGTATCACCTTTTTAATTGGAACATTGGCTTTGTGTGGTATCTTCCCTTTAAGTGGCTTCTGGAGCAAGGATGAAGTGCTGGGCTTAGCTTTTGAACATAATATCTTTCTTTACATTGTTGCTAGCTTTGCCTCAGGTCTGACTTCTTTTTATATGGGTCGTTTGTTTTTCACGGCATTCTGGGGCGCCCCATCGAAACATGACCACACTCACGAATCGCCAGCCATCATGACCTTGCCTTTAATTTATTTAGCGATTCTTTCGGTGATTGGAGGGGTCATTGGTATTCCACATTTGATTTTCCCAGACCATCCTGCTGAAGCTTTAAATATGACAGTTGCCAGCGTTTCTACTGTAATCGGTGTTGCTGGGCTGATCATCGCTTATACCATTTACGGACGCAGACCTGAAAGTGATCCTTTACCTAAAAAATTAGGTCCTCTGTATCCGGTCTTAACGAACAAATATTATTTCGATATCGTCTATGGTTTTTATGTGGACTATATTCAACAAGGTTTTGCTTACATTTTGGCGGGATTTGAAAAAATCTTCATTGTACGCTTAGGTGTACATGGCATGACCAGTATGGCCAAGGCCTCTGGCCGCGTGCTTCGCTTATTACAAACTGGATTCGTTCAGTTTTATGCTTTGATTTTTATTTTAGGTGCTGTGTATTTGTTTTATGTGATGGTTAAAAGTTTGTAGTCAACACGTGTCATCCTGAGCGTAGCGAAGGATCTAATAATTGATTTAAGATTCTTCGTCGTTGCACTCCTCAGAATGACAAATATAAAAATTCTATGATACCAAACATTCTTTCTTGGATTCTTTTGCTTCCAACGGTGGGGCTGGGAATATTATTTTTTGTCCAGCCTACAAAAACTGATTTAATTCGCAAGATCGCTTTTTGGGCGACCTTCGTGCCTTTTGCTTTATCGGTCCTGGTCTTTGGGGCCTACGATCCCTTAGCTGGTGGTTATCAATTCATTGAAAAAATCCCCTGGGTCAAACCTTTAGGAATTTCTTATCATTTAGGGGTGGATGGCATTAACTCCATGCTGCTAGTCCTCTTAGGTGTCGCTTCATTTACCTCTGTAATGGTTTCTGGAGCCATTAAAGATCGCGTTAAAGAATACTTCATCATGTTGCTTTTAATCGTGATTGGAACCTATGGCGCCTTTTTATCCGTTGACATTTTCTTTTTCTACTTCTTTCATGAAATTGCTGCTATTCCTGTATTCTTAATGATGGTCATGTGGGGATCGAAGCATCGTGATTATGCCGCGATGAAACTTACCTTATATTTAACCGCTGGTGCCTCGATTGCTTTGATTGGTTTAATTGCCCTGTATTTAAGTCTTGGTCTGGGCACCTTTGATTTGATCGCCATCCAACAGCATTTAGCGAGCCACCCTTTACCTGTGGCTGTGCAAAATTGGATCTTCCCATTTATTGTGGTTGGATTTGGCATCACCCTGACTCTTTTCCCCTTTCATACCTGGGCCCCTGTAGGATATGCTGAAGCACCTACAACTGTAAGCATGTTACACGCCGGTGTACTTAAGAAAATGGGCGCTTATGCCATTATCCGTTTTGCCATCCAGTTAATGCCTGATGCGGCCCATACCTGGATGCCAATCATTGCCACCTTAGCCATCGTCAACATTCTTTTCTGTGGTTTGATTGCCTTAACCCAGCGCGATATCAAATATATCTTAGGGTATTCGAGCTGCAGCCACATGGGCTATATTCTATTAGGTCTGGCTTGCTATAACGTCATTGGCCTTAATGGGGTGGTGTTCTTAATGTTTGCCCACGGGATTATGGCAACCCTAGCCTTTGCCTTAACAGGATTTATTGAAGATCAAACACGTACGCGCAATTTGGATGAATTAGGCGGTATTGCCAAACGCATGCCTTTTATCTCTACCTGCTTTATGATGGTCGCCTTGGCTTCAGCAGGGGTTCCAGGATTTGCTAATTTCGTTGCTGAAGTGTTGGTGTTGCTCGGCGCTTGGGATCAATATCGCTGGCTGACCGTCTTAGCTGTTCTAGGTATTGTGCTTGGCGCTATCTATATGCTTAAAATCATCCGCTTAGGCTTACAGGGACCTTTAGGGCCTAAAATGGATAAATTGGTAGATGCTCAAGGCTTAGCAGGTCGATTTCCTTATATTTTATTATTGATTGTCTTAATTTGGGTTGGTTGTTTTCCATCGACATTAATTAAACATATCGAGAAAAGCACCAAACCCATAGCTGTCATATTGCAGAAATAATTACGTAGGGGCAGGCCTCTGTGCCTGCCCTGTACAAGAAAGATTAAATAATATGTTTCCCGTCATTGATTGGAATTTATTTTCCTTAGAATCGCTGATTACCTGCATCCTTGTGGGTTTGACACTTATTGAAATGTTTACACCCAAGGATGAAACCCGTGACACGCTTGGTATCTTAAGCGTGCTTGCGACCATTGGCCTGCTGTGTTTCTGGTTTACAAAGCAATCGCTGGTTGGTTCTACGTTCAGCGGCATGTTTGTCATGGATTCACTGGCCTGGTTCTTTAAAGCGCTCTTCTTAACGGCTATGCTCTTTGTCTTTGGGATGACCCAAGAATACTTTAAATCGTTAGGCAGCCGTCGAGGAGAATTCTACCTTTTATTGTGGCTCGCCCTTCTTGGTATGTGTCTGGTTGCCTCTTCCGCAGACTTTCTCATGCTGTTTATCTCGATTGAAATTCTTAGTATCTCTTTGTATGTCACAACAGCCTATCTTAAAAGTGATAAGCTCTCGATCGAAGCTGGTATGAAATATTTAATCCTGGGAGCCTTATCTTCGGGCTTCTTACTGTATGGTATCTGTTTTCTTTATGGCGTTACTGGCTCAACTCGCTTTGATGCGATTTTACAATATGTCAGTATTCATTCAATGGGACCTATGATGCTCTTTGGATTAGTGCTCGTGGTCGCAGGTATTGGATTTAAGATTGCAGCTGTACCGTTTCACATGTGGGTTCCTGATGTTTATCAAGGCGCACCTACCCCAGTCACTGCTCTTTTATCGGTTGGTTCTAAGGCAGCTGGCTTTGTGGCCCTGATTCGCATCTTCTTTGGTATTCTGGCTCCCTGGCATCAAGAATGGGGCTTGATGCTGGCTGCCCTGGCTGCTGTCACCATGACCTATGGTAATCTGGTTGCCATGTTCCAAACGAATATCAAACGTCTTTTAGGTTATTCTTCGATCTCTCACGCTGGATATTTATTGATGGGGGCTGCTGCAGGAAGCGTGCTAGGCGCCTCGGCCATGAATTATTATTTATTAGGATACTTGTTTACCAACATGGCCGCCTTCTTAGTCATTGTGCTCTTTTTTGTGGCAACCAAGTCGGATGAGATCCAAGATTACACTGGACTGGCTCGACGTTCAGGGATTTTAGGTGCTGCTCTTTTGTTGGCTTTAGTTTCTCTGGCTGGGGTTCCACCATTGGCTGGATTCTTTGGTAAGTTTACACTGTTGATGGCAACTGTCCAAAGCGGCTATATGTGGTTGGCCATCGTAGCTGTTGTTAATATCGTCATTTCACTTTACTACTATTTGATGGTCGCTCGACGTCTTTATGTCGATGAACCTCCTCGCCACAATACACCTATTGTGGTCTCCGTTCCCATGCGCTGGCTGCTGGGCTTGGCCATGCTAGGCATCGTTGTCATTGGTATCTTCCAAGGACCGTTTTTCGAAGCTACGATTGCTGCTGTTAAAGGAATGTATTTAACTCGATAAAAATTTACAGATACAAAAAGAAAAGCCGACCTTAAATAAGGCCGGCTTAATTATTTTTTATAACTCAATCCCTATTAATTACTGCTTGTTGAATATTCAACACCCGTATAGGGTGATACATAGTTCCACGCACCTATCGATACAGATTGTGAAGGTAACGTGCCTCCTGGCTCGTTAGGATAAGTAGACAAAGTACAGTTATTACACTTTATAACATTATTGGTTGGTAACGGCCCATAACCACCTTCCATCCAACCATATCTGGTCCATCCAGCATCAGTCTTAACATTATCCATAAGAATATTATCTAAGAAGCCTCCAGAATAATTTGCTAAAAATAGATTACCTCCTATAGCAGGCTGACCAGGATCACCCATTCTAACGTAGGAGTCTTCTACCAATATATCATTGCCCTGTAAAAATAAGCCTTGGGCATGATTGACGAAGGTTTTCCCATCCTTATAGCCCCATATAGCTCCATGTCCGCCTTGAAGCTTTACTTTATCACCATGGGGATTTCCATTGGGAGGGCAATTAATGACATCATGATTGACCTGGCTAGTTGCACCAGCAAGCCATGAAAAGTCAATAAAACTAATGCTTGAGTTAGCAAGAACAGCACTTTGAACAACACTAAAGAACTGTCCATTAGTTAAAGAATTTTTAAGCATTAGTCTTCTTGCATCGATAAGGCCGGTGGTACTAAATCCTTCAGATAAACATGTGCCTGGATCTCGCCCTAAACCAATCCATTCCACATTTTCTAAACCAAGATACCCACCCCAAGACGGACCAACAATGGAAGATCGCGGATTAGGAGAGGTTGGGTCTTTCTTAAACTTTACATCCTTCACCTCTACCATTGATGTGAGCAATATATTGCCTGGATATCCCGCAGAGGTTAAATCAACTGCTCTGGTAAAGACTGTCTGTTTTTCACCAAGATCAGACAAGGTCCCTTCGACTAAAAATCCTACTTTTTCTGTTTGAGGACCTAGGTAGGTATAATTTGACCCCCATACAAAGTTATTTCCTGGACCAAATTTAATTTTCCAACCATCGTACTTACTGTTGGGATAAAGATTATGGAAGCTTTTGATAGCTCCATCCATACTAGCGCAAGCATTAGTTTGAGTAGTTCCGCATGTTGGAGTATCAGAACCATTGGCATTTACAAAGTGAGTTAATCTTGGGATAGCATTGTTTTTATTGTTAACTATCTTCAATTCAAATTCATTGTCTAATCTTTGTGTATTACTTGCTGCAGCAAAAGAACCAGCCATGACAAAAGGTATGCCATTGGTAGGAATAACCTTTGCTTTTATGGTTATATCGCCAGCAGCCCAATCATTCTTATCTATTTCTGTTACATAGGCCCAAATTCCTGTATCTGGATCAATACGTTTTTGAGAAGCCAGAATGTCTAAATGACCAACATGCCCTGTAGAATCACTAACTTCTACGACAACCTTTGATACATCCGATTTTCGTGTGCCTACAGAAATTGTAAATTTATCACGAGATACTGAGTCGCCAAAGATTTGGTTCATTTTGGAAAGCCATCTGGCTACGACCCGTTTATTAGCCAATCGGCCACTTCCACGAGGAAGCGTGACATTTTCTGTTGATAATCCATTGCCTGGGATTACCTTAGTAATTGTTGTTGGATCATATGGGCATGCTTCAAAATTAAAGTTTACAGTTTTTGAAACTGCCACATGTGGTGTTGGATTTGCGGTGCTAGTTAATACTTGCCCAACCCATAGTACTAAATTAGGGAGATGTGCAGCTGGGATTGTGTATAAACCACTATTGTTTAACACTAGCCTGTACGGATATGAATTTACACAGTTTCCTGCGTAAGGATTAGCTAAACATTGTTCTGAAACAGTTCCAGCAAAGGCCATAAATAAAACCGTTAGGCCGGGCGTTTCATTTTCAGTATTATTATGAACAATGAAGGTTGCTTTTTGATTGCATGCTTTAATATGTTCTGAATCTAACAAAGGAACAAGTTCTAAATCCGCATAACTTAAGCTGGTCAATGACAAAGACAAACAAAACGCAGCTATTGTCATGTAAGAGCTTCTGATTAGGTTCTTTATTAGCATTTTAATCTCCCCCAAAAATTTAGTTTACCTTCCTTATAATATTATCGTATGTATGCCTTTTAACTGCTCTTATGGCAACCATAACATGCCTGGTTGTCAAAGTCAAATTTGAGGCCGAATTTTAATCAAATCTTTACATATTTGTCGACAATGGAAACCGTTTTCTTAAGAATACTCCCAAAGCCTTGACATGCATCATAAAATTTTACCTATTGCTCTCTAGAGTATTCCAAACCGCTCGCTGAGGAATAATAAGGATTTGATGATGTATTGGCCCAAGTATGCGCATTATCCGGCACTAGAAAAGGCGTGTTGCTATCCCCAGGAGTATTTATAAATCTTATTACAGATGTCCCAGGATAGGCTCCTAACCCTGCTTCGAGTCTGGTATTTCTTCGTGGCCCATTGTCAAAAGTGCTATTTCTAAAAGTAACATTTGTAACAGGAGCTCCATCTGGTTTTCCAAATAAAAAAGCAGCTGCTATTGAAGGTTCATTAGGCCCACCCACTGTCACATGAACATTATTAATATCAACATCAGAATCTTGAATAAATAGTCCTTGAGAGACAATTAAGGATTCTAGTGTAGACCAGAATCCATTCACATATAAATGCCCGTTATATGATTTCATAAGATCGCCATGTGGACTGCTTCCAGGAATAGTACAACCTCCAACCGTTTGATCCACCTTCGCTGCAGAATTTAAAATTGTTGCAGAATTAGAATATGCAATACTAGAACAGGAAACAAAATTTCTAATATTTTTTTCCCCTGCTCCATTTCCTTGGAAACCAGCCATATAAGAATCTCGAATTTCTGCATATATTGCTGAAAATGGAAGATTTTCAGTTAAGCATGTTCCAGGATTTCTGCCCAAGCCTTTAAAATCAATATTCTCCACTAAAAATGATGTGTCTACACCATAATTATCCCCTATTCCTATAATAGCTGCCCTAGGATTTGAACTAGTTGGATCTTTTCGTATAAGAAAATTCTTAAATACGGCTTTTGTTACCGCGGTGATTTGTTGACCATTCCAACCCCACGGAGACAAATCAAGTCCTCGATTAATCGTTGTTAATTTCTTACCATTGGATGTCATTTTCCCTTCAAAAATCATAGTGGCCTTATCCGTATGTGGACCTGGATAGCGCCGATCTGTACAACCATAGGCAAAGGTTCCTTCACCAAAATGCAAGGTTGCACCTGAAAAATCAGTCACTCCAGCATTCATAGCTTTATCAATTGCACCATTCATCGTTGCGCAAGGAAACGCCAAAGTTCCACACCCTGCCACGTCTGCTCCAGTGGTTTCAATATAAAAATGTTTCCTGACAATGCTAGAATCCTTATTGTTATAAACAGATATTTCATGTTCATCCGTACTTCTTTGTGTCGGGCTAGTCAAGGGACCGCTCATGCTAAGAGGCAGCCCAACGGTTGGAATAACAAAAGCTCTTATGGTTAATTTTCCAGCATCGAAAGCATTTTTGTTTATTTTTGCAACATAAGCTTCAACTCCTGCCTCTAGGTCAATGCGTTTTTGTGAAGCTAGCACATTTACGTGCCCGATATGATCATTAACATCTCTTACTTCAAACACCACTTTTTCAATGTTATCGGCACGAGTTGCGACACTGACAACAAATTCGCTCGAGCTTTCAGCATCACCAAAAATTCCATAATTTGAAGAAATCCATCTAGCAAGTGGTTTCACACTATATAAACGATTCGATGCGTTTCCACGAGGGGCTACGGTATCTTCAGTGAACGAACCATTTCCTGGAACTATATTAACCATTGGAGTTGTATGTGTACAAGGCGTAAATCTATAAGATTTCACTTTAGAATAAACTCTGTCCTCACTTGCATTGATTAAACCAGCTACAAAAAGATAGACATTCGGTTGATTTTGGGCTAAAAATCTAAGCATATGCGAATCACCTAATTCAGCTTGATAAGGAAATCGATAAACACATGGAACTCCCGTTGGAGAACTTCCTGACGGATTGTCCTTACATATCTGAGGCATAGTACCATCATCTATAGCTGCAAATAAAAAAGTCTTGCTCACCTCTAAGTTTTCAACTTTATAGTCAATCACACTATTAATTTTTTGCCCACAGGCTTCAATATTATTAGAATCCACAAGTGGCAACAACTCTAAATCATTTCGATCCACCGCAAAGCTTGGGCTAGCAAATAACAATGACAAGCAAATTGCAGCTATAGTTATATAAGAATATTTGACTAATTTGCTGTTTTGCATTTTTATGCTCCTTAAAATCTTAAAACCTCTATGGGTTATCCGTATAATCAACATAGATGGCAGATGTATAGGTGTGTTCAGCGTTATTATAAAGTGAAGGGACGTTTACTTGAGTAGCTCCTTGAGAATATGGGAATGGAGCTAGTTGTGTAGAACCAGCAAGGGGTTCTAAAGAATTCCAAAATCTTACTCCTTTATTTGGATTAGAAGCATACGTTGGATCATAGTGTGCAGCATTCGCCGCACTGCTATCCGTAGATTGAAACCTTTTACCGCTTTCTAATGGATTACCATTGGTACCCAAAAACTCACTATCTACAAAGTCCACATCAAATATACTCCCAAGCATTAAAGCGTTATTACCTGGAGAACTATAATGACCATTTTGAAAATAACCTCCTCGTGCATCATGCGTAGGTGAAGGTATAAAAAGCCCTTGGGCGCGAGTTGATCCGGACGCTGTTTCAAGCCCATAAAAACCTGAAGTAACATGGTTGCCTAGTGTATTATAATTCTGGTCTGGATGCGGCATATCATTAGTACAGTATGTAATTATTCCTTCTCCACCTGTAATATTAGACACTCCACTATTGAAAATACCCTTGTCATTAAATGCTATTCCTGAATGATTGGATATAAAAGCCCAGAGAGAATTTGTCCTTGAACTATTTTCTCTGTTACTTTCTTTATAATAGCGAATGGCATTGAATTCTACGATTCCTCCAGCGCCAAAACCAACTTCGCTAGCTGCTGGGCTATAGCCAATTCTATTACAGTCAGGAGGATTTATACCTCGACCCTTGGCATAAACATCGACTAAGGTCAATCTTCTTATAGATTGCATACCGGCGCTCTGTATGATTGGCAGACCAGGAGTAGGTCCTTCTCCTAATCCAGGATGTTTAAGAGTCACGTTTTTAATGATGACGTGTTCCATTTGTCCCCAGAAAGAAGCATTAACATTAGGATTTAAAGCGGTTCTATCAAATACTGTCTTTTTATTTCCAAATCCTTGAATAATTAAAGGATAGCTGGCATCTGTATGATTACCGTAGTTTTGGACAGCTCCAAAAGTATCCGTTCCTGGTCCAACATAATATAGATAAGCACCTTTTAGATCGTTCCCGAATCCAGAAATATAAGCTGCTCTTCTGGCTGCTTCTATAGCGCTCCCCATATTATTACAAGGACGAGATACACTTCCGCAAACAGGTGCGTTAAGGGTTGATAGATCAAATACATAGGAATAACCGCCCCCTGGAAGAATAGCAATTTTAGTTCTAGGCAATGGTTGAACTCCCAAGGAATTTGGCTTATTATTAAAAATAGTTATTTTTGCCGTACCGTCTTCGGCTGTAGCAGGTGTTAGATCATTACCTATAACCAACTTTTCTCCAACATTAGGCACTATAACAATCTTTATATCGTTGCCTCCAGCAAGAAGATCTGCAGATCTCGCTTTGACAACATAGGCCTCAATACCATGAGAATCGATCGTTTTTGTATAAACTCTTCTGTATCCAGCTTCCGCTGGATGATCCCTTGATATATTAATAAAATCAACGTAGGCAATTCCAGCGGGATGGAAAGCAACAACACTTAACTCGACTTCAGATGGAACAACAGAGCCATCGCTCAATGTTCCCCCTATAATATAATCTTCCAATGGGACAACACGTCCGACGACCTTTCTAGTGTAATAACGATTTGATGGGGCTCCCTGTAAGCCCAAATTAAGTGAAGCTGGAAGACCATTACCAGGAACCAAGTATTGAATTGGCGCTCCAGAAGTACATGCTGCAGGATCTGTATTGGTATCTATAGCAAGAGGTACTGAATATGACACATCTTGATTAGTAAAAGCTATGGCCATTAAATAAAAACTAGGAAATCCTGACATAAGATTAGCTTGGACTAAATATTTTTCCGGCAATGAGTTTCCAAGCACCATAAACCTATCTTTACACATCGCACCCGTTCCCCAATTATCAAAAAGATCAGGGGCTCTTAAACAGGCTGCTGGCATTGGTACGGCAGGATTTTTCCAAGCCAACAGATAATATAGTGCGCTTGGCGTAACTCCTTCCGGATAGGTATTAGCGAAAACTACTTTTTGATTACATGTTTTGACGGGTCGTTTAGTTTCGAATAACGGCACCACTGACATGTTATTCACTGCAGCATAAATATTGGAAGACAAAAAGAACATCCCAAAGGACAGTATTAAAATTCTTGTAAGATTTTTATATTTCATGCTGATCCTTTCGGAATTTTTATATTTTTATTTATAATAACTAATAATTGCATCTATTAACAAAGATACCATACATAACTAACAAAAACTAAGTTAACTAAAATCTAATCTCTTTTTGTCGTCAATAGATACCGTTTTCTCAAAAACGCTCTGAAGCCTTGACAGGCTCCTCGTAGGGGCAGGCCCCTGTGCCTGCCCTTTTATCATTGGGCAACCACGGGGGATTGCCCCTATAGGCCTTTTAATCTATAATGCTTCTTATGAATCTTTACATCTTAAGACATGCTATTGCGGTCGAACGAGGCACAAAAGGGTTTAAAGATGACAGCAAACGTCCCCTTACTAGAGAAGGTAGTGAAAAAATGCGGCAAAATGCCCTTGGCATGAGTGCTTTGAAGCTGTCTTTTGATCTAATCCTGACCAGCCCCTTTGTTCGTGCCAAGCAGACTGCTGCCATTGTGGCTAAAACCTTCGAGAATGCTCCTGCGCAGATCTTGCTATCAGATAATCTCATTCCTGGTGCAGCCTTTGAGGATCTTTGTACCCAAATCAATAAGCATGCCCGCAAGGGTTCTAACATCCTTTTAGTAGGACACGAGCCACATTTAAGTGAATTGATCTCTTTTTTGCTGATAGGTGAAACGAGCCTCCCTTTGACTCTCAAAAAAGGTGGACTAGCTCATTTAACTATTCGAGGACGCGCCGAGACAGACTCTGCCAACTTGCAATGGCTCCTCACCCCTTCGCAGCTCGGTTCGATTGCTTGACAGCTGACTTGGGTGGTGGCTGAAAACCTATAGGTCCACGATTTTTGTTTTCTTCTTCCTTCACCTGCAAGATCTGTTTAATAGCATCAAAAACGACTTTAAACTGATGGTCGTATTTCTTTTCCATCTCTTCAATCTTACGGGCTAAATCTTTATGCGAAGCCATCATTTCTCTTAGTTTTGTAAACGTCCTCATGATTTGAATGTTGACATAAATAGCTCTTTGAGAATTGAGCACGCTTGAAAGCATGGCAACTCCTTGTTCAGTAAAAACATGCGGCATATATTTAATATGCTGTCCTCTCTTTAAGGTTCCAATTTGGAACCTTAAAGAATCCATTTCTTCTTTCGTTAATTGGAACATAAAATCTTCTGGGAAGCGTTCAATATTTCGATTAACTGCTTTATTCAAATTCTTCGTGAGTACCCCATACAATTCTGCCAAATCTTTATCAAACATTACTTTCATTCCCCGAATTAAATAAATCTTATTCTGGATAATTTCAACCGGTACTACATTTGCTAATTGGATTTTCTTAGACACAGATGTCTCCTTTTGCGGGGATTTATAAGAATTAAACTTGGGGGATTTTTAATTCCGATTGGGGAAATCGGATGAATCAGAAACGTATCAATCTTAATTTATAGACTTAAAATATCAAGACTAGTCGTTCATCAAACGTTTTTTATTGTAGATCATGCTTTCGCGGGAGTATTCGGCGGTATCGAGCTTGCCAGTGTC
This sequence comes from uncultured Planctomycetales bacterium, assembly GCA_964583975.1. Taxonomy (GTDB): domain Bacteria; phylum Omnitrophota; class Gorgyraeia; order Zapsychrales; family Fredricksoniimonadaceae; genus JACQCF01. The sequence goes on along the minus strand of CAZOXU010000010.1, from coordinate 16,926 downwards.
CATGCGGATGGCATCTTCGGGGCAGACTTCAACACAAAAACCACAGTACACACACTTTCCTAAATCCAATATGAATTCAGCAGGATATTTTTCGATATTAGGATCAGGATGCTCGGCCGCAGTAATTTCAATGCAGCGGGCCGGACAAACCGTCTCACACATCATGCAAGCCACACAGCGAGGCGAACCATCTTCTCGCTTCATCAAACGATGACGTGTGCGTGTGCGTGGGGCCAATGGTCTTTTTTGCTCGGGATATTGATAGGTCACAGCAGCTGGAACATCTTTGTACAGACCAAACACATGCAAGATATGCAGCTTTAAATTATGAAAGAAATGCTTAGAGGTTAAATACAATCCGCTTAAAAGCATGGGGATATAGGTATTTTCCCACCAGGTCAGTTCTCGGCGGTCTTTCTGCTTCCAGGCACGCTTCATTTGAGCGACACGTAAAAGTGCAAAAGGACTTTTCGCATCAAAATATTTTTCTAGCTCGGCACGACGCTTTTCGTTGGGGTTTTCCATAATTTACCTAAGTAAAGTAATCACAACAGCTGTGATTGCGATGTTAAAAAGTGAAGCCGGAAGCAATATCTGCCAGCCTAGACGCATCAATTGATCATAACGAAATCGAGGTAAGGTCCAGCGAACAGCCATCAGCACCCAAATAAATATGCTGACCTTGGCAAAGAAGGCGCCAACTCCAAGGAGCGTGACAGCCAGATTACCCATCGCCATATGTCCACCCCATGGGAAATGAAATCCATCAGGCATCAAATAAGGCACTTGCCAACCGCCTAAAAATAATGTTGTCATTAAAGCTGCCACCAACACCGTCTCAATTAAGTCAGCTAAAAAGAACATGCCAAATTTCATGCCACTGTATTCAACGAAATATCCAATAATTTCTGATTCTCCCTCAGGAAGATCGAAAGGTGTACGTTTGGTTTCCGCTGTGGCTGCTGTAAAGAATAATAAAAACGCTAAAGGCTGGACAAAAATACCCCATTTAGGAAGCCAGCCACCTAATAAATAATCTCCTTGGGCCCGTACCAATGCTTGAAGATCAAGGGTATTGTAGACCATGATGACCCCCATGATGGCTGCCCCCATGGTGATTTCATAGGCGATCATCTGAGCTGCGCCACGCATACCACCTAAAAACGCATAATTGTTATTCGAAGAAAATCCAGCAAGCACCACCCCATAAACACCCATCGACATCATGGCAAAAACAAAAAGTAAGGCGACATTGATATTAGCAGCTTGAAGTTCAATGATTCTATCTCCTACAATCAACTGGTTGCCAATTGGAATAGCTGCAAAACCAACCAAGGCAAAAACCACTGATAGATACGGAGCAATATTAAATAAAAATTTATTGGCCCCCGCTGGTATGAACTCTTCTTTGCTGAGCATCTTTAACACATCGGCAATCGCATGAAATAATCCTAACGCCTTAAAACCAAAAATTGAAGCACGGTTCGCTCCAATACGATCTTGCATGACCGCAGATTGCTTGCGTTCAACCCACGTCAAGAGGCCTGCGATATTAAACATGATGAATATCGTGCCGCTGGCTAATGCAAATTTAATAAGGATATCGGTTAGCATATTTATTTTTTAAACAACATTCCTTGATCGCCAATTTTTTCATACGACATTTCGGAAAATGCAGCTATAGCAGTGGCTACATCCTTAAACACTTCTTGAGAATTGTTGTATTCGAGGGCCTTGCCTAATTTTTGGCTTAGTAGTTTTAGGATTTCCCAATCACCCTTAGCTTCGGCTTTGGGTAAGAAAGCTGGTCGAATTCTTTGCACCCGGCCTTGGAAATTTGTAAAGGTCCCATCTTTCTCGGCATAAACGGCGCTTGGCAAAATCACATGCGCGTAAGAAGCTGTGTCATTAACATTGCTACCTTGATAAACGAATAATTTGACTTTGCGAGCGATTGTCTCAACCGTACTTTTACCAAAAAGCTTGACCAAATCATGACCAAAGACATATAAAACATCTAGCTGCCCTTCTTGGGCTTTTTTGATAATGGCCTGGGCATCGCTGTCACCTAGAATACTTTGCGCACCAGCCGTATTGGGATTGCGATCAGCTTTCAATAAGAAATCATCGCTCTTACCTAAAGCTTGGGGAACCTTAAAACCAACTGAGGCATCTTTGAATAATTTACGAATCACAAAAAGATCTTCATTGGTCAATTGAGCATTAGCTATTACACCGACTTTACTCCCGGCTGCCGTAATGGCTGAAGCCACGGTCTCTAAAGCTGCATCCCATCTAACTAAATCATCTTTAATTTGAGGAGTTGTAATTCTATTTTCGTCGATAAAACGATAGTTGTAGCGACCTTCATCGCAAATCCAACAATTATTAACTTCGCCGTTTAACCTTGGTTTTAAACGCATGACACGTTCTTTTTTATCTTGATGAGGTCGTGATTTATCCCATTCAACAGTAATGTTGCATCCATTGCTGCAGCCTGGACAAACCGACTTGGTCTTCTCTAAATACCACACACGACATTTAAAACGGAAGTCTTTATCGGTCAGCGCTCCGACTGGGCAAATATCAACGACGTTTCCTGAATAATTGTTATCTAGTTGTTTGCCTGGATACACATCAAGCTGCGAATGATCGCCGCGTTCAAATACACCGAGTTCATGGGTCTTACTAATATGATCGGTGAAACGAACACAACGTGTACATAAAATGCAGCGTTCTTGGTCAAGCATCACAGTCGGTCCTATCGAGACCGCCTTCTTTTCTTTCTTCACCTTAACATCATCAAGACGACTGTCATACTGACCGTGATCCATGTAATAATCTTGTAATTTGCATTCGCCAGCCTGGTCGCAAACAGGGCAATCTAACGGATGATTCACCAGCAAAAATTCTAAAACAGATTTGCGTACTTCTAAGACCTTGGGTGAAGTAGTTTTAACGACCATACCATCAGCCACAGGTGTATAACAAGCGATCTGTAATTTGGGTTGTTTTTCTACCTCGACCATGCAAATGCGACAATTTCCTGAGACAGGTAAGGCTTCGTGGTAACAATAGCGAGGGATGGTGATTCCTAGCTTATCCGCCGCTTGAATAATTGTTGTGCCTGCTGCAACTTCAATCTCTCGTCCATCAATGGTTAATTTTGGCATACATGCTCACATTTCTTGGAATTCACGTGATCTTCAAATTCTTTACGGAACTTAGACACATAGCTACCGACTGACATCGTTACAGCATCACCGAAAGCACAAATCGTGTTGCCTCCGATATTATTCACAATGCCTGGTAAATTTTTTAAATCATGCGGTTGGCCTTCACCATGATAAATTCTTTTCACATTACGATATACCCAGCCCGAGCCTTCTCGGCAAGGCGAACACTGGCCGCAGGATTCATGAGCAAAAAAGCGAGCAGCAATTAAAGCAGCCCTGACCATACAAGTAGTGTCATCCATAACAATAATTCCCCCGGAGCCCGCCATCGAACCAATCGCTTTGAGCGAATCAAAATCCATTTTTACATCTAACTGATCTGGGGTGAGAATAGGCGCTGAGATTCCTCCTGGAATAACTGCTTTGAGTTTTCGTCCACCACGAATGCCACCAGCATGTTCATAAATGATTTCACGTAAGGTCGTTCCATTGGGAAGCTCGTATACGCCTGGTTTATTGACATGTCCGCTGACACAGAACAATCGGTTGCCTCCGTTTTTCTCTGAGCCTAATTTTGCAAACCACTCGCTGCCTTTTTGTAAAATCGGCGGCACGCAAGCCAAGGTTTCAACGTTATTGATAACCGTAGGGCATCCAAACAACCCAATAACAGCTGGAAATGGTGGTTTCAGACGAGGGAATCCTTTTTTGCCTTCTAAAGATTCCAAGAGTGCTGTTTCTTCCCCACAAATATAAGCTCCTGCCCCTTGGTGAACTACCACTTCTAAATCAAAACCGGTTCCCATAATGCCTTTGCCTAAAAAGTTCTTTTGGCGAGCTTCTTCAATAGCATCTCTTAAACGCTGAATTGGAATAACATATTCGCCGCGAATATAAACATAGGCTTTGTGAGAACCTATCGCATAACAAGTGATGAGAACGCCTTCTAAAAAGGCATGCGGATCTAACTCAAGAATATATTTATCTTTAAACGTTCCTGGCTCACCTTCATCGCCATTAACAACCAGATACTTTGGCTTAGGGATGGCAGGATTAATAAAACCCCACTTGGTCCCAGTTGGGAAGCCAGCTCCACCTAACCCCCGAAGATTAGATTTTTTGATCTCTTCAATGACGGCGGCTGGCGTCATTTGTAAAGCCTTACGCGCCGCTTCATAACCTTGATTAGCCACATAGGTTTCTAAACGGTACGAATTAGGTCGATCAAAATTTCTCGAAACGATTTTTTCCATATTATTTATTCTTATCGATCATTTCATCGATTTTCTTTTTATTTAACAATCCCACATAATCTTTATTGCATTGCATGACTGGTGCATGTTCGCAGGCACCAAGACACTCAACCACGCTTAAGGAAAATTTGCCATCCTTGGTTGTTTCGCCGTGCTTAATGCCTAAACGTTTTTCAATATGTTCAATCACATCTTCACCTCCGAGCAACGCGCAGGCAGTAGTCTGGCAGACAGAAAAATGACATTTGCCCTTCTTTTCTCGGTGAAACAAATGATAGAAAGAAACAACTTGATGGACCTGCACTACAGGAACCTGTAGGCGATCGGCAGCTCGCTGTTCAGCTTCAGGAGAAATAAAACCTTCTTTCTCTTGAATCAAATGAAGCACGGGCAGAAGCGCTGCTCTTTTATCTTCGTAAAGGTTTACAATTTTATCGATCTCTTGTGAATAATCTTGAGCCATAGTTTCTATTGTCATTCCCGAATGCTTTTGTCGGGAATCTAGTGCCTGGATCCCCGATTAAAACATTCGGGGATGCCATAATTGTTTTATCTATCTAATTCCCCGGCGATCATATTGACTGATCCGAACGTCGGAACTAAATCTGCCATCGAATCTCCAATTAATACCTTGTGCAAAGCTCCCATAATAGGAAAACATGGTGGATGCACTCGGACGCGCCAAGGATGATCACGGCCATCAGAGACAATATAAAATCCAAGTTCTCCATTGGCCCCTTCCACAGGAAAATAAACCTCTCCTACGGGTGGGCGAATACCATGCCCATACATGACCAATTTGAAATGATTCATAAGGCCTTCAATATTGCCATAGGTTTGTTCCTTAGCTGGCAGGACTACACCTTTTTGATCTGCATAAACTGCATCGTGATATTTTTTAGTACTGCCTTGCAAGGTTGGATCCAAATCTACTTCGAATTCTTTTAAGCCTTGGGTTTCGCCCATCTTGGCATGATCGACCATGTCAGCGGCGGACATCACCTCACCAGTTAATTCTCCAGAAACTGGACCATCAGGAATTTGTTGAAAGCACTGTTCAATCATGCGTAGCGATTGTTCCATTTCAGCCATGCGCACAAAATATCGATCAAGGTTATCACCTTTGGTACCAACAGGAACTTCAAAATCCAGGCGATCATAAATCAAATAGGGGCTGGCTTTACGTACATCATAGGCAACGCCGGTTGCTCTTAAAAATGGGCCTGTGATTCCGTACGCAATGGCATCTTCAGCAGAAATTTTTCCAATATCCTTCATGCGGTCAAAGAAGATACGGTTACGTGTTAAAAGCTCATCCGCTTCGATGAGAACCTTGCGAACTTCAGCAATCTTTTTAAAACAATTATCAGTAAAATTAGGAGTTAAATCAGCCTTCACACCGCCAATACGTACATAGGAAATGGTCAAACGAGCACCGGTGATTTCTTCAACCAACTCATAAAGAATGTCGCGCGCCTTGATCATGTACAAAAATACCGACATAGCACCTAATTCCATGGCTGAAGCGCCAATGCAAGTCAAATGGTCGGTGACACGAGAAATTTCACTCATGATGACACGGATATACTTAGCGCGCTCGGGGATATCAATGCCAAGCAATTTCTCAACTGTCATGGCAAAACCAACATTATTAATTAACGGTGAAACATAGTTGAGACGGTCTGTGTAAGGAAAGCACTGATTGTACATGACAGTCTCGCACATTTTCTCAAAGGCGCGATGCAGGTATCCGATTTCAACATCGACACCTTTGATTTTCTCGCCCTCAAGTTCCATCACCATGCGAATAACGCCGTGCATAGCTGGATGCGAAGGACCTACGTTTAATAACATTGTATGCGTTTTTGTTGCCATTACGTTTTTGGTCCTATCAATGGTTGACGCTTATTAAAAGAATAGTCTTTGCGTAAAGCATGTCCTTGAAATTCTTCATACATCAAAATGCGTTTTAAATTTGGATGGCCCTTAAAACGAATGCCATACATATCCCAAACTTCTCTTTCATACCAATTGGCGGATGGCCATACATCCGAAAGAGTGTCGATTTCAGGGTTCTTTTCATCGACAGGAACTTTCACACGTAATCGATGATTGTATTTGATTGAATAAAAATGAATGACCACTTCAAAGCGATGTTCTTTTTGGATTCTTCCACCGGCAAAGAAAAGATAATCGACTGCTGTTAAATCCATCAGATAATTAAAATCTAGCTCAGGGGTGGTTTTTAGAAATTGAGCGACGCTGCGCAAAGCGTTGGGTTTAATAACAATCGTCTCATCGCCCCTAAAGGCATGGGTTTCGATTATTTCTTGCGTAAATTGTTCTTGAACTCGTTCTAAAGGCGTCATTTTGTTTCTATATGTTTAATATGTTTCTCAATGGTGTATTGACTTAATTCTGCAGGGCGTCCTACCTTGGTGCGTGGATCATACAGCGTACGCGATTGCTCACCTTTTTGAATCTTCTCTTGAAGCTTCATTAACCCATCAATAACATTTTCAGGTCTAGGAGGACAACCAGGGATATAAATATCAACCGGAATAATAGTGTCAATCCCCTGAACGGTTGCATAATTATCGTAAAAACCACCGGTGCAGGTGCAAACGCCAAAAGCAACTACCCATTTGGGTTCACACATTTGATCATAAACTGTCTTTAAGACCGGGGCCATTTTGTGGCTGATGGTTCCTACCACAAAAAGCACATCGGATTGTCGAGGAGAGAATCGTGGAAACCCTGCCCCGAAACGATCCACATCATAATGCGAAGCAGCGGTAGCCATATATTCCATTCCGCAGCAAGCGGTCACGAACGGATATTGAAAAATAGAATATTTACGGGCCCAGCCTAAGGCATCATTTAATTTAGCTGTAAAAAAATTGGTTGGTGAACTCATGAATGACATAGCTTTATTCCTTTATGACCACTCTAAGGCCTTCTTTTTCCAAACATACACAAAGCCTAAAACCACAAAACCCATAAAAACAGCCATTTCGATCAAACCAAATACTCCTAATTGCCTAAACAATACAGCCCATGGAAAAAAGAACACCATCTCCACGTCAAATACAATAAAAAGCATGGCTACGATATAAAAATGTACAGGCATCTGCCCCGTGGGTTGAGAGATCGCTTCTTTACCACATTCAAATGGCATAGATTTGATCGCACTAGGATTTTTGGGTGCAAGGATTTTAGGCAAACCCAACAAAAGCAAGGCAACACCTAATGAAAAAAGAAAAGCAAATATAATTCCGATGTATTCAAGCATCGTCTGAAATCTTTCAGTTCATTCTTTATAATCTATATTTAGATACGCAATTGATTTTAATGAATCTACTTAAATAGGCAAGAATTTATTGATAAATCAACGGCTAAGTTCTTCAAACATGGCATACGGATAAATGCCTGAAGCATGACCATCGCTCCAGGTGATGCTAAGGGCATAATTACCTAAGGGAGCAGCTTCTTTAGGTACAATATCGGCGGGAATCTTGGCAGGGTCTAATAACTTCTCTCCAGTAACCTCAGAGACACATAAAGCGCACGGACAATTGATACGAAGATCATAACTACGAGCTGTTAATTTCTTTCCATCGCTAAAATTAAGCGTTATGTTTCCATCAGCCACCTTAACATCTTCTAGATTATCTTGAGACTTGCGTGTTGTTTCAATCGATGAGAGTAAACTATCCGTGGCTTGCTGAATGTAGGGATTAGGCTGATATTGGCTAAATCCTTGACTTAAGCTTGGCACCAAAGGAATCTCTGCCAGGGTTTTAACTCCAAATCGCTGCGATAAGGATCCAGCCTTTTGTTGACCAAAAATGAAATGGCGCTGTTCTGTGCCTGGCGCTACAAAATAAGCCATGTTCTCAATAACTCCTAAAATTGGCACATTGACTTTTTCAAACATCAAAATCCCTCGAGATACATCTACTAACGAAAGTGTGTGAGGAGTTGTTACAATCACGGCCCCGGTTAATTTGACCGATTGCGTAATGGTTAGCTGAACATCCCCTGTGCCTGGAGGCATATCAAGGATCAAATAATCTAACTCGCCCCATTCGCTTTGCAGCAGAAATTGTTGAATATATCGTGTCACAATAGGCCCTCGCATGACCGCAGGAGCATCACCTAAAGCGAACCCAAAGCTCATGAGTTTCAAGCCTTTATGATCAACAGGCATTAACATTTTGAATTCATTAGACTGTAAGCGAACAGAGGTTAGACCAAATAACGATGGCAAAGAAGGACCATAAATATCAGCATCCATTAAACCAACTTTATAACCACGATGGTGTAATTCCCAGGCCAAGGCTACGGCTATGGTCGATTTGCCAACTCCCCCCTTGCAAGAAGAGACCGCAATAATATTTTTAACGTGTGTTAATCCAAATGCGTTAGACATAGTCATTGGTGCCTAGTACTATTTCAATTATAAATTTTCTAGAATCATATCCATGTTTACATGGTTCTTAAACAAACGGTGGGCTTCGCGAATCTTATCTTTATCTGTTTTTTGAATTTTACATGTCAGATTCTCGACAGCTGCAGCGATGGTGTAGGTATCGGATTCAGAATAAAGAACTGGGATACGACTATCTTTAAGTAGCCCGACAATCTTTGGTCCTGGCAGTAAACCGCCAGTTAAGATTAAGCCCGCGACCTTAATACTACGTCCTTCTTGCAAAAGATAAGATGAAACTGCCACTAAAATGTTATCCACGCGATCTCCTGAGGTGATCACTAAAGCTCCATCGCGCAAATGACCAATCATATTATAAGGTTCCATGGCAGCTACAATAGCATCGTGAACATAGGTGTTAAGATTTTCTTCACCCGAGAATATTTTCAGATCCAAACGTTCTTGGATTTGAGCAACGGTTGGTGCGCTTAATATTTCTGTCTCCGGAATCGCTCCTAAAAGCCTTAATCCTTTTCTTTCAAGTCCTTTGCCGACAATTTCTTTAATTTTCTCAAGCCTATCGGGGATAATCTTATTAACAATCACACCTAAAACTTCCACATTGCAAAGATCGAACAAAGCTTTGTTTAACATGATTTCGTCAATGGCTCGGCCAATGCCACCTTGCGAGACAATAATCACCTTGGATCCTAAGAGAGCCGCCACATCCGCATTGGAGCAATCGATGACAGCCCCCACCCCCGCATGTCCGGTTCCCTCAACAATGATGGCGCTTTTACCTTTAATAAGCTTATTAAACGAATGTAAAATCTTTTTCTGCAAATGCTCTTTATGTGGCTCAAGGATATATTTTTCAGTATAACCCCGACCTACTGTTACGGGAGACATGTCGCTAATATGTTTGTTGCAATGATAAACCTGGCCTATTAAATACGTGTCCTTATCAATAGGAGTTTCTCCGTACTTAACAGTTTCTTGGCCCACCGGTTTCATGAAAGCAGTCCGGTATTTGCGTTCCTGTAGGCTTTTAAAAAGTCCTAGAGCAATGGTAGTTTTTCCCGCATTCTGGTGGATTGCGGAGATGAAAATATTCTTTAATTTTTTCATAAGACTAAAGTCGTTGAGCTAATGCTTGAGGAATTTCGTCAGGAAAATCAATCACATGCACGCCAGCATTTCTTAAGATTTCCATCTTGGCTTCAGCGGTAGAATCGCCTGAAGAGATGATGGCCCCTGCATGGCCCATGCGTTTGCCCGCGGGAGCGGTTCGTCCGGCAATAAAGGATACTACCGGTTTTTTAACATAACTTTTAATAAAATCAGCCGCCAATTGCTCATCGCCACCGCCGATTTCACCAACCATGACAATCCCCTTGGTCTCTGGGTCATCTTGAAAAAGTTTAAGAACATCAATAAATCGTGTGCCAATGATTGGATCACCACCTAAACCAACACAGGAACTCTGCCCCATGTGGTTGATCGTCAAATTATAAACAACTTCATAAGTCAATGTTCCAGAGCGTGACACAACGCCGATGCCACCAGGAGTATGGATATGACCGGGCATGATCCCAATCTTACATTTTCCTGGTGAAATCAAACCAGGACAATTAGGACCAATCAAACGGCATTTACTTTTATTCAATGCTGTTTTAACTTCAACCATGTCGAGAACTGGAACACCTTCGGTAATACAAATAATCAACTCAATGCCGTTCTTAATGTCTTCGAGCATGGCATCTTTAGCAAATTTAGCAGGCACGTAGATGACAGCAGCATTTGCCCCTGTGGCATCTTTGGCTTCTTTGACGGAATTAAAAACGGGAATACCTTCGACATTTTGTCCACCCTTACCGGGGGTCACACCACCTACCACTTGTGAGCCGTACTCTTTCATTTGCTTGGCATGGAAAGAACCATCGCGACCAGTAATTCCTTGGACAATAACCTTTGTATTTTGATCAATCAATATACTCATATTTTATTTTTTCGATATAGCGACCGCTTGGGTGACAGCCTGACGCATGGATGAAAATGTGGTGAGGCCTGCCTTGGTTAACATTTCTTTGGCTTCGGCTTCATTGGTCCCTGTTAAACGAATCACCAAAGGCACGGGCATTTTGATTTGCTCCAATGCCGTTAAGATACCCTTGGCAATATCATCGCAACGTGTGATCCCACCGAAGATATTAATCAAAATAACTTTAATATCAGGATTGCGTAAAATGATTTTTAAAGCATTAAGGACTTTTTCAGGATTAGAACTTCCACCGACATCTAAAAAGTTGGCTGGTTTGCCACCTAAAAGATTGACCGCATCCATGGTTCCCATGGCCAAGCCTGCGCCGTTGACAATACAACCAACATTGCCTTCAAGTTTGACAAAGCTTAGGCCCTTTTCTTTGGCTTCAAGTTCATCAGCATCTTCGTACTTCAAATCTCTTAAATTAGCGACAGCTTCTTGTCGAAACAACGCATTATCATCAATAATCACCTTGGCATCAGCAGCAATCAAATTGCCCTCTGAATTAATCACGAAAGGATTAATTTCAGCGAGCGAACAATCTTTTTCAAAAAATAGTTTTAATAATTTAGAAACGATGGAAGTGGCGCTTTTTTGAAGACGAGTATCATCAAACAGTTGGGCAGCAACTAAGGCCCAGCGACTTTCATCCAAGGTCTTTTGGCCTTGTAGATAATATTTTAAAATCTTTTCAGGATTGGTTTTGGCGACTTCTTCGATTTCAACGCCGCCTTCAGCAGAAGCGATCACAACTACATCGCCCTTGATATTGTCGATCGTAACAGCTACGTAGTATTCTTTTTTAATGTTAATCGCCTTAGCTACCATTAGACGATCAACGCTATAACCTTTAATGTTGAGATTTTTGATACGATTGAATTCTGTGGTCAGTTCGTTTTCATTGCCAACCACCTTGACTCCCCCAGCTTTGCCGCGGCCCCCTACTAAAACCTGGGCTTTGACAACTACAGGAAAACCATATTGTTTAGCAATGTTAAGGGCTTCTTGAGCGTTGACGGAAACCCCCCCTTGAGCAACGGGAATTTCGTACTGGACGAACAAATCTCTGGCTTGGTATTCATGTATCTTCATATGTCGAAAATCTTAGCACAAAAATTTTTAAAAGTAACAGGAAATAAAATAAAAATTTAATTAAAAAATTTCTTTAAAAAATTTCTGCATGTCTTCCCATGACTTTTGGTCAGCTTCCTTATTATATAAAGCGCCTTTAGGTTCACCAATATTTGCTGGATTAGTAAATCCATGAACAGCTCCAGGATAAGAAATTAAATGGTATTTAACTTTTGAATCCTTCATTTCTTTTTCAAAGGCCGCGACTTCTTCTGCAGGCACGAAAGGATCGTCTGCTCCATGCAAGACTAAAACGCGCCCTTTAATATTCTTAGCATCCGCAGGTGTTGGGGAAGATAATCCTCCATGAAAACTTACAACCCCCTTAACATCGGCGCCAGCGCGAGCTAGTTCTAAAACCGTTGTCCCACCAAAACAATACCCGATGGCGGCTAGTTTTTTAATATCAACGTTGGTTTGAGATTTTAACTCTGCTAGTCCTGCCTCCACTCTTTGTCTTAGGAGAAGTCGATCGCCTTTATATTTTCCTGCCTCGGCTCCTGCTTGATCAAATGTTTGAGGTCGAACACCTTTTCCATAAATATCAGCAGCAAAAGCGACATAGCCTAAATCCGCCAACATATTAGCCCGCATCTTGGTGTACTCATTAAGCCCCTTCCATTCGTGAACTACCAATACTCCTGGGCGCTTGCCAGTGAATTTTGTATCGTAAGCCAAATACCCTTCTAAAACCATATCGCCTTGCTTGTATTCAAGAACTTGAGATTTGAGCTCGGCGTTGGCATAGGGAATTAAGTTGAAGCACAATAAAGACAGAACAATTAAAATTCTCATTTTTACTCCTAAGGTTATCTTTTAATCTATTTATTTTGATCTCTCTGCGGCGGCCTTATGATGTTCATGTCGTGCGTCTCGACGGTCATGGCGAGCATCAATGCGATCATGGTGCAACTCTTTTCGGTCTGAGAGTCTTTCTTTATTATCCTTATGAAACTTTCTTTGTAATTCCATTTTTTGCTTATGCAATTCTCTCATTTTATCTTTATCGCCAGCTGCGTGCGCGGCTTTCATTTGTTCGTGCAATTCTTTTCTAGCTGCCATATCTTTCTTTATTTCTTCACGATCGGCTTTTAATTCTTGAAGGTCGGCTTTGATCTCTGCCTTATCTGCAGCAACATCAGATGCTGGTTGGCCCAACACGATGGATGTTGTACTTAATAAAAATCCGAATACTACCACTTGTAATGCTGTTGTTGTCTGTTTCATATGTTCTCCTTTGTTTTCGATTATATGGTGATAAAAAATAACATGTTTATTTTGATTTTTATTTAAACCGCTTTATTATATGGGGCATATGGAACAAATCAAGCACATCATCGACGTTTTCCTTCACCTGGATCATTATATCAGCAATTTAAATGCCTCCTATGGCAACTGGACCTACTTAATTGTTTTTCTGATCATCTTTTGTGAAACTGGTCTTGTTATTCTGCCTTTTCTTCCAGGCGATTCTTTACTTTTTGTATTAGGCGCCTTAGCAGCTGCTAAAACACTGGACCTGAATCTCTTATGGGTCTTGTTGACCCTTGCCGCTATTTTAGGAAATACTGTTAATTATTTTGTGGGAACCCGCATGGTGTCGGTGGTCAAAAGATCTGATCAAAAATTAATTAAACCTGAGCACTTAGCTCGTACCCATGAATTCTTCGAAAAATATGGCAATAAGGCCCTTATTCTGACTCGCTTCTTACCAATCCTGCGTACCGTTGCCCCTTTCTTAGCTGGGGTTGGCCAAATGAAATACAGCAAATTTGCTTTATATAATTTTGTTGGTGGATTTTTATGGGTCACTATTGGCCTGTGGTCGGGATGGTGGTTTGGAGGGCTTCCTTGGGTCGAGAAAAACTTTTCCCTGGTTATTCTGGCCATCATTGTTATTTCATTGATTCCTGCTGCTTTAGAATTCTACCGACACAAAAAGAAATAACCTTATCCTTCTTGTCTTTGATCAATTCTGTAAGGAAGATCCGATTCATCTTTAAGAATATCTAGAAAAACATCCACAACATCAGGATGGAATTGCGTACCACGATTATGCACTAGTTGGGCCATAGCCTGTTCCTTGCTCAAAGCTCTGCGGTAGGCACGGGTGGATGTCATCGCATCGTAGCTATCTGCCACGGTGACAATGGCCACCAATAAAGGAATCCTGTCTTTGGCCAAACCGTCTGGATATCCTTTACCGTCAAATCGCTCATGATGATTTCGCACAATCGAAAGAAATTTTGGATCATTGATCATTGGCTTTAGAATCTGTTCGCCTAAGACCGGATGGGTTTTAATAACTTCCCATTCTTTTTGATTGAGATCTGTAGGTTTAAGCAAAATGCTATCTCTAACTCCCACCTTGCCAATATCATGTAAAAGCACAATGCGTTTAAAATGTTCAACTTCTAATCTGTCGATCCCCATACGTAAGGCCATTTTCTCGGAATAATACGCCACCGCCTCGGAATGCCCCAAGGTGTAATGGTCTCTAGCTTCTAAGAGCATTACCAACGATTTAACCGAATCGTAAAAATAGTTATTAAGCCTTTGTTGTGATTCGTAAAAACCGCCAGCCATTTTATTAAAAGCTTGGGCTAGTTGGGAGATTTCATCATCACCTCGCACGCGCACTTGATGATGCCAATTACCTTGATTAATGTATTCAATTCCTTTGATCAATTTATTGATCGGTCGCACAACCCTCTGGGAAATAAAAAAACCCATTAAAATAGCCAACACGATACCAATCCCTAGAAGGAGTTCCGATCTTTCTCGGACCTGTTTTTCCATTTTATAGATGCTGCTGGCATCCATATCAACCCCTAGAACTGCAATAGGACTTCCTATCTTGTCACGAATAGGAGCATAACCAGAAAGAGTTGTTCCCCACTCATCTTTTTCTAGTTTTAAGTCCGCTGTTGGAGAATCAAAACCTTTGACCATTTGAGTAAATCGATTGGCATCATAGGGGGTTCCTGGAGAAGATCCTTTTTGGACGCTGCCGATCCCGCTTTCATCTATGTCCACCACAAATTTCCAGACCTTACCCGAATGCATTTTCGTTAAAATGTAAATGTATTTGATTTGAGGATTAGCAGCTTTAATGCTTTGTAGCTGTTGACTAATGACTTGATAGCCTTGTGTATTAATCCCTTCCTTGGTCAAAGGGATTTCATTGAGATATTCGGAATTGATGCTGCTTGCTGCAGTGTGCGCAATGCTTTTAAGGTAGGTGCGAAGCCCTTCGAATTGCGTCTTAACTGTAAACTGATAAATGATAATGTCACCCAAAAATACCAAGGCAACCATGGAAGTAACGATAGCTAACGTAACGCGCAAACCAAACGAACGAAACGATTTTCTAATATCAAAACTCATTTTTCTCCTCAAAGATGCTGCAATTCATAAGAAACAATCTGCTTTAAAGTATAACTTTTAATTACCGGAAAATCCAAATCTTTTCCGATAGATTCCAACGACAAAACCAGTGCTTTGTGGTATCTTCATCTCATGATTCACGCGCGATCTAAATTCCTCGTGTTTTCTTTGATTTTTATTTTTCTATTGCTGACTGGTCTGTCGTTGGCTCTGCAAAAACCTCTGTGGAGCGATGAGCTTTTTACTCAAATATTTATTGTCCATCAGTCGTACAACGATATTCTTCTCTTGGATTACCCTGGCTCGGGAAACAGTAATGCGCCGCTTTTCTATATCTTACAAAAGGTGTTTTGCGATATCATTCATTTTGATATTCCGGCACAATTAATGTCCTTACCCTTACTGCCAAACTATGATCCAGCCAATATTTTCTTACGGATCCTTCCCATTGTTTGGATGTCTTTGGCCTTTATGGTCATTTTAATTTATTTTTCTTATCGTTTTCATTTTCTACTGGGAATTTTAGGATTGTTTCTAGCTCTTTGCTCACCTATTTTATGGACCTACTGGGCGGAGGCACGTCCTTATGGATTATGGATACTACTGACATGTTTACAAATGTCTGTGTTTATTGATCTCCTTGAACAACCCACCGTGTCTTCTAAAAAATTGCTTGGTCTTGTAATTATTCATTTAAGCTTAAGCTTTACTTGCACTTTAAGCATCCTTCAAATCACGGTAGCTTCCTTGCTCCTACTGTCGAAGCGATTGCACTGGTGGCAATATCTAGCCGTGTTGGCCATTCCCTTGGGTGTTGCTTATTACTACAAACCTCATTTGCCTTTTAACGATCTTATTTTTATTCCCAGCGCTAAAGAAATCTTGGATTCTGTCATATCAAGGGACATTCAGAGCATCTTGTTGTTCTATCCCCTTATGTTAATTCTGTATTGGTTGCAGCAAAGAAAAATGGGCCCCGTAGCATTTCGCAACAATCGACTCTGGCAAAGCTTAGGGTTTTTCGTTGCCATCTTTCTTGTGATATTTCTAACCTATGGATTTCTTGTGTTTCTGCGCTTGCATGCGGCAGGGATTAATCAAATCATGATGCCTCGGCATGTCATATTCCTAGCTCCGGTAGGGATTTTTGCAGTCACTTATTTGATAGGGATTCTTTGGCAATCTTTGGAAAAGGGGCCTTGGCTTAAGCTGCCTGTCTTTGGAGCAATTACTGTCCTTCTTGTTTCACAAATCTTTCAATTCCCCTGGTATAAAATTTTCTCCCACTAAAAAGAGAAAACCCTCTGTGATTTTTCAATCACAGAGGGCTATAAAAAACGCCTGATTAATCAGACTTTAATTTTATACTTTCACTACGTTTTGTGCTTGTTCTCCCTTGGGACCGGTTGTGATGTCAAATTCAACTTTTTGACCTTCACTTAATGATTTGTAGCCCTCACCTTGAATTGCACTGTGATGCACAAACACATCTTTACCTGACTCTGG
>CAZOXU010000009.1:0-81273 GCA_964583975.1 uncultured Planctomycetales bacterium | reverse complement strand
CCTTCTCTGGCACGGTAAGGCTGGCTAGGAAATATTTGATAAGTCGATTGGCTTCGTCCTTATTAGGGCTGGGAGACCCAGCCCGTACATCACCCTGATCCATAATGAAATCAAATTGAAATGGATTATCCGGATGGACCTTGATGCCCTTCAAGATGGCTGGATTGACAGCGGGGCTGAGACTGACTCGGACACCGGGTGTAGGCAGACGAAATTCCTGGGCCGAGGCAGGCAAAGGCCCAAAGGTATTAAGCAAAAAAGCTACAAGAAGCCCAATGGCTGTATCTTTTCTTATCTTTAAATTCATAGGATTGGAGGAAGTATATACTGTATTTATATACTATGCCAATCAGGGGTGGGTAAACGCCTAAAAGCCAGACTTCAGCCTGCCATTGATATCATTAATGATTTTGCTGGCTAAATCCATGTTAGGCAAGAGGTTCTTACGAACCTTAACTTCAATACGTATAGAATTCTTGGTCACAGGAATGATACGAGCAACCACATGAGAATCTTCCACAGTAGCCTCTATCATATTGGCTTTGGGATCTTCTTTGTTAATAATACCCATGCGATCTAAGGTTTGATGGGTGACATTGAAAGCTCTATCGCGACTGGTATTAGACTGTAATCGAATGGTATCTTGACTAATCGCAATGCCGCCAGCTACTCCAGCTCCTAAGATAAGGGCCACACATCCGCTAAATAAAACCACACTTAATAAACAAGCTACACTTGCAAGAATAAATCTTTTCATAAACTTACTCCTCCTATTTTGCTATTAAATTTAAGATTTGACCCATGAGAATACCTATGTAGGTCCCTTCGATATTTCCAAGAATCGCCAACAATAATCCAACGCTAGCGAACCCTTTTTGATAAATTTCTGCCACTACAGGCGCTGAAGCAACTCCTCCTACATTAGCCTGAGAAGCCACCACAGCTAGAAATAACGGCGCTCGCAACAATCGAGCAGCTACTAAAAGCACTATGGCATGGATCAATACTATCAAAAAACCTGCAGCGATCAAAATAAAAGCTGAGCTAATATGAGCAATACTAGCTCGGGCTCCGATCGTGGTCAAAACAAAATATAATAAAAAATAGCCTATTTTATTGGTGCCATATGTTTCTAATTTTCGTGCGGGAGTGAAAGATAATAAGATCCCTAGAACAGAAACTACAATAATGGTCCATGCATAACTGGTGATAACACCGGGGACTTCTGGTAAACGATGACTTAAATTAATCGACAACAGCCCTCCTACCCCAGCTATGGCGAGCAAACCTACTACTGTAGGCAAATTCAAATTCTTAGCCACGCTATGTTGAACCTTCCCAAGCCGCTGATTTAAATCTTCTAACAAAGACCTATCAGCCTTATTGAATTGATCAATCTTAGGGGCCAGCGAGGCTGCAGCAATCATAATAGCCATCCAGACATACGGCACGATAGTATCAACAATCACCATGGGCAGAAAAACATTATCTGGAACAGCCAAAGCTTCTTTGACTGCAATCATATTCGCACTGCCTCCCGTCCAAGAGCCTGACAAGGCAGCAAAACCCAGCGCAAACTGTGAACCCAGGATATTCTTAAAAAACGCAAAGACGATCGCCACCCCCAACATAATGCCTAGTGAACCGATAAAAAACATGATGAGCGCCGGAGCTCCTAAACGAAAAATAGCTCGAAGATCCACGGTCATTAAAAGCAAGAACAAAGCCATGGGAAGAACATACGTGGTCACCTTGCTATAAATGGCTGCATGCGAATCAATCAGGCCGAAGCTAGAAGCTAACATCGGTAGGAAATAAATCCAGAATACGGATGGAAGGATATCAAAAAGTTTTGAGGATCGATGGTGATTAGCTAAAAAAACAACAGTTATTTCAATGAGTAATAAAACAACAATTAATGCGATGGGGTTATTAATCATTTAATATTGTCACCCCCCACATGTATTTGTCGGGGGTCCAGAGTTGGCTAAAGTACTAGATCCCCGATTGAAGCATTCGGGGATGACAATCTATTCCAATACCTGCCTCGGCCTTGCTTAAATCATAAACGCCGCTGGAACTTAAATATGGATTGCGTGCAGCTTCATCTTTGATAAGAAATGGCGTGTCTAAATCCACAAAATCAAAGTCTCCAAAGCCAGACGCCAAATGTGCGGCCGCACTCATAGCTACATTACTTTCCATCATGCCACCGATCATCAATTTTAATCCAGAAGCTTTAGCCAGACGTGCAATTTCAAAAGAATGGATCAAGCCGGTTTTCATTAGTTTAATATTGATGGCATCAACGGCCTTTTCTTTTATAAGGCGAAGCACATCTGTTATCGAAGCGGCACTTTCATCAGCACACACTATAACCTTAGATGAGGCCTTGATACGCTTTAAGCCTTCAATATCCCCTTTGACAGTCGGTTGTTCGATTAGATCTATATTGATACCCGCTGTATCTAACATAGTTAAGAACTGTAAAGTCTGAGTTGAATCATAGCCTTGATTAGCATCGATAATAAGACTGCTTCCTGGAGTCGTCGTAGCTATCGCTTGTACACGCTTAAAATCTAAATCCATGTCCTTGCCAACCTTAATCTTAAAAGCCCTAAATCCCTGACGGTAAAATTCTTCGGCCTTTTGCTGAGTCTCTTCCAAAGAAGCTATAACAATTGTAATATCACTCGTTAATTGCTTAGGAACGCTGCCAAATATTCTCCATAAAGGCACCCCCATCTGAGAAGTCAAAGCATCGAGCAGTGCTGTTTCAATTGCTGCAACAACAGATTTATTACGTGGAAAAGAATCGTGTAGCCAATTGGAAATACGCAAATAGTCCGTAGCTAAGAAATCCTTAAGACAGCTAGCCGCCGTTAATAAATTTTCTCGAGTTTTATCAAGGGTTTCACCTGTAATGTGTGAGGCTACCGCAGCTTCACCAAAACCGGTCGTACCATCCTCTAATGTAAGACTCACAAGTAAATTATCGAGCGTATCGTGCTGGCCTGTGGCTATCCGAAAAGGTTGATTTAATTGAGCCTGCAAAGCTTTTATTTCAATACTTCGAATTCTCATTTACTGCACTCCTAAAAATATCCAAAGTCTTGCTCGAATGTTTTTATCGGGCACCTGGTACACTAGATCCCCGATTAATACTTTCGGGGATGACATGTTCTACTGCACTCCAACAATTTTTGTTAATCGCCTTAAGAGTGATCCCTTTGTTGATCCCTCACCTAAGGATAAATCAGAAACGGTCACCCGCATCAGCGTATACTTGATTTGTAAATTATTTCGCATCTGAGAATATCCTGAAGAAGCATGAATTGCATAAGGAATTGAATCGACAGTTCCTAAATACAACATAATATGCCCTTTGAGTGGCAAAATTGTTGAAGCCCCAGGAACAGTTTGTAATTCTTCTAATCTGGTTGCATTAGTAGCCTTCTCATCAAAGGTAAGTAATTGAGCCCCCACCTGCGCTTGATTCTTCGAGTCACGCGGCAGTTCAATACCCACGGTGGCATACACCATCTGTAAAAACCGTGAGCAATCCTGCCCCCCATACATATCTCCCCAGCCATAGGGTTTATCTAACATCAAAAAAGCTTGAGTGTAAATGCTCCTAGCCGTATAAGGCAAATACCCTCGATGCGCCTGAGGCTTTGGAATATAGCCTTGGGCCACTTGAAGTTGCCCTTGTTTATCCTTCATGGGAAATTGAACTGTCCATTGCTGATCACTTTCCGCGATAAGCGGAAGCTTTACTCCCATACGTATCGAATCATAAAACTCACTCATCGCTGCATCCAAATAAATATCAGCCCTTGGGGCTGTAATCACCACAAAATCTTTGGCTTGGGCAAAATCCTTCACCACCTTGCTGTCTCCTATCGCCAAATCTTCAGCCTTCACCCAACCATCACTTAATGCGGAATGCACATAAAACCATCGCTTATCCTGGCTTTGATGAATGACCGCAACTGGCGTTCCAATATCTAATCCACTGTTTTGAAGCTCGTCAAAATCGAAGTCTCCCTTTTTGGCATAAAGACCCAAAGATGTAGGTAGTATTCTCTGGTCGGCTAAACGTATGGCTAGAGCATAGCGAGGCGCAATCCCTAATACTAAACCACTTAAATGCATGGTTATTCTTGCCTTTTCTATAAAGGCCCCATCGTTTTGTATCCCCTCACCCGTATAAAAACCTTTATTTGTAAAATCATCTAAGTTCCTCTTAAACACATCTAAGAGCGATTCAGTCTGAAATTGGTCGACCAATGAGAAAATATCCTTGGTCAGTTTTAAATTATTTTGAATATGAGCGTTAAATTCACGAATTTTCTCTTCATCTAGGACAATTTGATCAGCTGAAGGATGACGGGCAATCCAAAAACCAGCACTGAGCATTTGGCTTTTAACATTAGGTAATGTGCTTGGTGATGGATATGCTTCTTGAGTCGCAGCCCATGATGAGCCACAGCTAAGAATTAAACATACGAGTGAAAAATTGATCAACTTAATCGGCATAATGAAATTGTATAGGTGTTTGAACATCCGGATGCAGGCTCTTATGTACCGGACATGTATGCGCTGCATTTTCAAGCATGGTACGTTGCTCTGCTGAGAGACCTTTGGGCATATAAAGATCCACATGAATGGCGCCAATCCTACGAACAGGAGCTGTAATCATCTCTTTTTTAACATCCGCTCTAGCACCCGTTAAATCGATCTTATGTCGATTAGCCACAATTCCCATGACCGTCAACATACAAGAAGACAAGGCCGCTGCCACCAAATCCGTAGGCGAGAATAATTCCCCCTTACCCATATTATCTTTAGGCGCGTCGGTTTGGATCACCGAGCTAGATTGTTCATGCGTTAGTTTACAACGTAAATCACCTTCGTAAGCAACATTGATCTTGACCATAATATTTCTCCGATAAAATAATAAACTAGTGACAGATCTCGCCAGCAAAGCTGACGAACCTATCACTAGTTTATGCAAAAAATCCTTAAGGCAAAGAATTATTTAGACTCTTGTTTAAATGGATCCATCTCCCCTTTTTTATTTTTCCAATGAGAACGACGCTCTTCCATCAAACTTAAAAACTTGCTGAATTGTTCTGGCGTTAAGACTTTTCTCACTTCAAGAATCGAATTAAGACGATTGTCTGCCATTTGGGCCATGTTAGCTTTCATTTGAGATTGGATCTCATTAATTTTGGCCATATCCAAGCTTGGCTTCATTAATTCTTGTTTTAAAGCTGCTTTTTGAGATTTCATTTGTCCAAAAAGTACCTTCATATTTTCTCTTTTTTGTTTTTTATTTTCACTCAATTGTTTTTTCTGATCTTCCGTCAAATTTAATTGAGCAAAGAATTTATGAAAACCCTTTTCTTTGACTTCTTGTTTGACTACTTCCTCAGCATGCACCAACGGCAAAGCGATAAACCCGCTTAAAAACATAGTGAGAATGGCTTTTTTTATGAATTTCATATGATCATCTCCTTTTATTAACTTATAAAAAATAACTTTCGATTGATGTTCCTAAATTATTATTCTCTCCTGCTGACGATTCTTGGGAATCCATGACATAGGTCAAATAACTCCCTATTTCCTGGTCACGGGCTTGCTTGACTTTCTGGTCATCAAAAAATAATGTTGAAGTCACAATGACAACCATCGCCAAACTTACCAGGGTTGGAACAAGCCTTGGCAGGCTCAACCAAGATTGCAATTTCACTAATAAGCCTTCTGAAGATTGCTGTTGTTGAATAATTTGATTCTGTATATTATTCCACATTTGAGACGGTACTTCTTGGCGTGTGGCTTGTTGAAGCGGAACTACTAACTGCGCTTTGACTTCTCTGGCAAAAGCCTGGCAAGACAAGCAGCCTTGCAAGTGTTTCTCTACTTGGACCTTGACCGAAGTGTCGATTTCGTTATCGACATAGTCTGTTAATATTATATCTTTAATGTTATTGCAATTGTGCATATCCCACCTGTTTTCGCAGCACCAGCATTTTCTCTCTGGCCCTTTTCAGTCTGGTTCGGACTGTGTTGATATTAATATTAAGACTCTGAGCTATTTCCTCATAACTCAAACCTTCAATATTACGTAACACCACACATGCTCTCTGGTCTGGATTAATAGCGTTTAAGAATTCATCCACCAGTTTATTATGATGTTCCTTCTCTATATTAGCCTCCACATCAGGAGCAACTGCCGGAGGATTAATTTGTTCATCAATGACTGTAGTTTTATCGCGTAATTTTGATGTTTGTTTTAATTTATTAAGAGCGTGATTGGTAGCAACTCTATAAACCCAGGTCTTAAAGGATGATTGAAACTTGAATTCCTTTAATTTGTTATAGACCGTCATAAAAACCTCCTGGGTCACTTCCTGGGCATCTTCTTTATTACTAACTATACGAAAGACCACGTTATAGACGAAGCCCGATGAAGCCTTATAAACCGCCTCAAATGCTTGAAGATCGCCTTGTGCCGCCTTCGTTAAGATATCCTGCCCTATATCGTTCATATGCCTCTACCCTATTAGACAAACCCTTTCTTACAAAAGTTTCAGGAATTCTAGCAAGAATGTTCTTTGATATCCTACCAAAAATTATAGAATCATCTATATGGAAAAACCGAATAGCTTTGCAGCGCTTCAGATAAAAGACATCCAGCTGTTTATTGGTTCAACAGCCTGCTTTACCCTGGCGAGCCGCGCCCTGGCAGTAGTCATTGGATTTCAAATTTACCAAATCACTCATAATCCTCTAGCCTTAGGCTGGCTCGGTTTGGTGGAAGCCATTCCTGCTATCTCGCTAGTCTTGTTTGGGGGCTGGGTGGCTGATCATTACAATCGAAAGAAGATTCTTCTGATCACGCGGGTAGCTTCCATTGTGTGTTCGCTAGCCCTTTTTGTGATCTCCTTAAGTGGCGCTAACGCCAGCCTCTTAGGTCTCTATTCTGTTATCTTTCTAGCTGGTATTGCTCGAGGCTTTGCTGATCCAGCCAACTCAGCCTTTGAAGCACAGATCGTTCCTAAACACTTAACAGTCAATGCTGCCTCCTGGATCTCTAGCTCCTGGATCGGCTGCTCGGTCCTTGGACCTGCCATTATAGGATTTCTTTTTGACGCTAGCTCGGCTGCTGGATGTTATCTGTTAATTGCTATCTGGTTTTTGATTTCTTTAATCTGCATGCTCTTCATCACCCCTAAGCCCCAACCTAAACTTGACCGTAAAGAACCTATGATGAAAAGTATCTCTTTAGGATGGAAATTTGTTTTTAGTCGCCAGCCACTCATCGGTGCCATTGCTCTGGATCTATTTGCTGTCCTTTTTGGTGGGATGATCGCCCTACTCCCTGTTTATGCTGAAGATATTTTGCACGTAGGCGCCAAAGGTTTGGGACTTCTTAACGCTGCTCCTTCTCTGGGGGCTTTTCTCATCATGATTTATGCCACAAGATATCCTCCCATTGAACACGCGGGGCGCAATTTACTTATTAGCGTAGCAGGCTTTGGGGTCAGTGTACTTGTCTTTGCCTTCTCAACTAATCTCTGGTTGTCATTAACAGCCTTATTTTTCACAGGCGTCTTTGATGGGATCAGCATGGTAATTCGCCGCTCGATGATCAGACTCTTGTCTCCTGATGAAATGCGCGGCCGAATTTCTTCAGTCAGTTGGGTATTTGTTTGTGCTTCTAATGAATTAGGAGCATTTGAAAGTGGAATGCTAGCAGCGGCTATTGGAACAGTGCCGTGTGTTTGGGTGGGTGGATTACTGACGCTTGGAATAGTGGCTTTAACAGCTACACTGGCACCTGAATTACGCCGTCTTCGTTTCGATCCTCAAAACATGAAGCAAAACGCTTAAATTACTTTACTACTTCAACCTGCCATTTTTGATTGACCCAAAGGCCAGTAATTGTCAAAGAAGGCCAATACTTCTTTAAACGGCTAACAGATTCTTTGATTTCTTCATGATGCACATGTTTTTCCACGGGGTTTCCACGACAATCATAATGTCCTACGATGAAAATACAGGTAGATTTATTAATTTTAACAGACACATTAATACTACGGATGATTTCACCAATGTACTTCTGGTTGGATAAAACCCCATCCATTCCTGCCTCGGTAATTACATCAACGAAATCGATCTTGTAATTCTTTTTAATCCATTGAAGCACTGGTAGTTGAACACGACCATCCATACAATTTAAACATGTGGCTCGAGTTTGCATAAGATTACCTTTTTATTAAAATTTCATCTTGTTCGAATCTTGCTTTCTTATGATGAGCATAAACATCATCACTGGCGCGATAACCCACAGGACAAAATACTACTGACTCTAATCCTTCCTTCTCAAGACCTAAAACTTCATCCACCTTCTTGGCATCAAAACCTTCCATCGGACAAGAATCAATGCCTTTTTGAGCACAAGCATACAACAACATCCCCAAGGCCAAATATACCTGTCTTTTCATCCAGTTGGAAACTTCTTGGTGGTCCTTGGCTTGAATAGCACCAATCATCATCTGTTGGTAGCCAGCCAAAGACTGCGGTTCGACATTGCGAGATTTTGCAATCTGTCCCACAAAATTCTTGATATAGGTCTCATCGATATTTTTAATAGAACAAAGAATAATCAGATGCGATGCATCTGTCACCTGGGATTGGTTCCAGGCATGTTTCCTGATTTCCTGACGCAAATGAGGATCCTCTACCACCACAAATTTCCACGGCTGTAAACCAAAAGACGAAGGCGATAAACGTAGCACTTCAAGAAGCTCATTGAGCGCTTCTTGAGAAACCTTGCGTGTTGGATCAAATTTCTTGGTCGCGTAGCGCCAGTGAAGTAAATTATTCATTATTTATATCCCTGCATGGCTTCAATCACACGTTGGCTAACACCTTGCTTCCTTAAATAATCAATATCATCGGTTGTTAACACATAGCTTGCATTAGCAGCCTTGATTTTACTTATAATTTCATCACCTGACATTCCCTGCTTGGTCCAATTAACGATATTCTCCATCGTCACTTGCTCATTGACCCTTGCTACCTGTTGAGCTGACTGAGGCTTTTCAATTTGAGATCCCACAACAGCCCCGCCCGTAGCTCCTGCAGCGCCACCAATCAAGGCTCCTTCCCAACCATGTCCACTTTGATGACCAATAATTCCACCCGCCGCAGCTCCTAAAATACCACCTATTCCAGCTCCTTCACCAATTCTGGTCTTATTTTCTGCACAACCAGTAACGCCTAACAAAAAAACTGTCAATACAACTAAATATGAAATATCTTTCATTATTCTCTCCTTATTTTTTATTCCTTAAAAAAATCCTTCAAAAACTTGTGTATTCTATAGCAACACACCGGGATTAACAACTTAAAATAATCCCAAAAATTTCTGTTTTTTAGCCTCTAAAGTATCTACCTTGATCCGATAAAGACTCACCAGCTGTCCATCTTGCAATTCTTCTCCCATATCCAAAGTGCCATAAACTGTAAAAGGATAATCAAGCGATTCATCATTCACAAAAAAGCCATTAGGATCGATACTGGTGGCTGATATCCATCGATCATAACCTAGCATAGCGCAAAAAAGACAGGTCACTAGCTCATCTGCCATTAAAAAGTTTTTTACTATTTTGCCATCATATTCGATGGGCATCACAAAGCTTTTGATGGCAACCTTCTTGCCCTTTAAAGCTAAAATCTCTGCTGGAATTTTCATATGCCGACCGTTACCGCGCGTCACCGTACCATCAGGGTGTTCGATATCCATAGGAGGCTGATAATGAAAAAACAAACGATCAAGCGAGACGACTTCATACTCCACATTATTTTTCTTAATTGTTAATACGCCCGCTCCCTGAGCCTGGATCGGCAAGGGACGAACAGCTAGCAGGATAAGGGTTAAAAAGATGAACCAACGGAGGAATCGCATGAGGCTTATTATACTAAAAAACTAGAAAAGCTATTAACGAATTGTTCTTTGAATATATCGATACACCCAGGCAGCTACGAAAAACAATGCACAACATAGGACAATGGCAGCGCCTGAAGAAAAACCCAGGTAATACGAGGCGTATATTCCCCCTACGGCAGAAAGAGCTGCAAAGCTGCAGGATAAAAACATCATGACTGATAGGCGATCAGTCAAAAGTCTGGCTGCTGCTACAGGAATAACTAATAGCGCATTGGTCAAAACTGTACCTACCGCTTGAATCCCCAATACAACCGTTAAAGCCAAAAACAACAATAGACCATAACGCAATAAATTCACAGGGATTCCAATGGCCTTAGCATAATGAGGATCTACAGAAAACAATTTCAGCTCTTTATAAAACAAAATCAAGACCACTAAGGAGAATGAAGCAATCAAAATAATTAACCCTAAATCTGATGCACTTACTCCCAGGATATTACCAAATAACATGGAAAACAAATCACGGTAGGATTTGGTGGTGCTAATTAACAAAATTCCTAAGGCAAACATGATATTAGGCATCATGCCCCCCGAAGTATCTTCATAGACCGATTCATCGCGAGCCACAAACACAATGCTCAAGGCTGTCAGTAAAACAGCTACAAAGGCCCCTAAAAAAAGATTTGCTCCTAAAAGATAAGCAATTACCAACCCCGGCAAAGCGCTATGGGCCAACGAATGACCAACCAGAGACATCCGTCGCAGCACAATAAAGGTCCCCCAAGAGGCGCAAAGAATACCAATGAGCACCCCGGCTATCACTGCACGCTGAATAAATACATATTGGAATGGATCAGTTAAATAATGCATCAGTGATTACATCCTTCATGATGATGGTCACCGGGCTTCTGTGGACCACTAAGGATTTGTTCGCCATCTTTAAGATAAATGGCCCCATCATAAAGACCTTCTTCTTGATCAAAGTAATGTGTAGCTACGATGACAGTCTTGCCTTGAGCTTTGATCTTAGCTAAAACATCTTTCACGATCTGGCGAGTGGCAACATCGACTGCATTAAGTGGTTCATCAAGTAACAGAAGATCAGCATTTTGAGTTAGTGCACGAGCAATTAATACACGCTGTTGCTGACCACCCGAAAGCTTACTAATCTGGCGGTCGGCTAAATCCAAAACCCCCATTTGTTTAAGGGCCTCCTTAGCCATACTAATATCTTTTTGACCCGGAAGCCTTAACCATCCTAAATATACATAGCGTCCGGTGCTGACAAGGTCTAAAACACTAATCGGAAACTGCCAGTCGATTTCACTGCGCTGGGGCAGATAAACCACCCTGTGATGGCACGCACCCAAGGCATGACCAAAAACACGTACTGTTCCTGCATTTACAGGCAATAATCCGCTAATGGCTTTAAATAAAGTTGATTTGCCTGCCCCGTTAGGACCAACCAGGGCCGTGGTCGTGCCACTAGGAATAAGAATATTATCAATTTTGAGAGCAGATTTCTCTTCCTGAGAATAATAGATTTCCAGTCCCTTAATTTCCAAAGCTGGAGATTTGGGATTAGGTTTGCTGTGGCGATGTTGACAGTAGGAAAATTTCATTTTAGTAAATCTCTAAAAATTAATTTGTGTTCTTAGCGTAAACACACTGGCATTCTTGATGCTTGGATCGGCGCTAGGACCCAGAACATATTGAAAATCTGGTTGAATAAAAAAATGATCACTAATATTAATTTGATAGGTACCCTCGAATGTTGTCTCTGATCGTTTAAACCCATTAGATTCTTTAAGTTTATTGCTCAAAGATGAGTCTGTAAATGCAATTCCTAACACATCTATGTCCCGTTTCGGAATAAGACCAGTATAATTAAAACCTGCACAGATATGCCGATCCACTGTATTACGGTTTTGTGGCGCACCAGCCCCTCTAAAAAATATTCCTAAACCTTGTTCGTCCCTTTCACGATAAATCATCTGGTCAATGATCGCATATCCACCGTAATTATCATCATGCTTAACTGGATCGCCATTGCCATCAACCGCACTTACATCAGAAAAATTGCCACTGTGGTGCCATGCACCTGCTTTAATGGTCCCTGACATATCACCTGGGATCTTATAATGCCAGGCACCCTCGGCAATACCTAGAAGCCCATCTTGACTCTTTAAGGAAATATGAGTGCTGTGTTCATTAATATCTGGATCGCCTGGATCGCCATCATATACGCCTGCTAGAATTTCTATATCCTCAAGAGGTTTAATTTTAATACGAGCCGCAGGAGCAGCCAAAGGATAAACTGAAGAAGGAACATTTGCCGTTAGAGTTGTGCTTGGCCCAAAGGCATCATTAAGGTACAAGCTAGCATAATCACTGACCATAAAATCTGAAGCTAAATCATGAAGACCTGCTAAGAAGGCTAACCTATCATCCCACCAATGCTGCTGATACCACGCCTGAAACAAACGAGTAGTTCTAGGGGCTGCATTGTTATTAACAGCCTGCAAATCACCTACCAACTCATCGGTTGGTTTAAGGCCTCCTTGGGCATTAATGCCCTGCACATAAAATTCGCCCCCCGTATACCAACCTGCTTTTTGAGTATTAAGTGTCATCTCGAGTCGAAGCAATCCCACAAAGCTATCTTTCTGATCTAGTCCCCCATTAGTTACACTGACATAATCAGCTGTTTCACTAACATTGATAGTTAGACCTCCCCACGTATTGGCCCATGCGCAAGAAGTCATCGTTAATACCCAAAAACTAATTGATACCCCCAACACTTTCACAATAATCTCCTATCTATTTTAAGTATTCCTTAAATACCTCGACATTATGTCTTATCATTTTGATATACGTCTCTCCCTCACTACCCTTGTCACCCAAGGCATCGGTATATAATTCAGGAGCAACAACTGCTCCTGCTTCTTTGGCCAGGGTTTGAACCAATTTGGCATTGGCCATGCTTTCCGAGAAGATGGCATGCACATTGTTCTTCCTTATAATATTCAACAACTGTACGGTTTGTAAGGCTGAGGGGTCAGCTGCCTCGGTAGTTGCCGAAGGAATGGCAGCCCCAATGATTTCAAACCCATAGGCTTTGGCAAAATACCCTAAAGCATCATGATTAGTCACTAATTGACGTTTGTTCTCTGAAATGGTCTTAACTTGATCTTTAACCCATACTTCTAATTCTTCTAATTGTTTCATATATTGCTTGGCATTTGCTTGATAAATTCTTTCATTAGCGGGATCTGTGGTCTTAAGCGCATCACAGACATTACCCGTGTAAATGATGGCATTGCCCACATCCTGCCAGGCATGTGGATCGATTTCCTTGGGATTCTCCTCCATAACCCTTACCTTAATCCCATGAGTTACAACAACACGCTTAGCCTTGGAAGCACTGGATTCAACTAATTTATCGAGCCAATGTTCCAAGAATAAACCATTCTCAAAAATGATATCAGCCTTACTTAAACTTACTGCATCCGCAGGCGTTGGTTCGAATTCATGCGAATCACCATTAGGCCCAACTAGGACGGTTAATTCAACCAAATCTCCACCTACATTCTTAACAATATCCCCAATAATACTAGTAGTTGCAATCACCTTCATTTTCTCTGGAACAGCCAAAGCCGACCCCATACTCAAAAATATGAAACCCAAAGCAATTAAAAAAATCCTTCTTTTACCCATCCTACTTCTCCTTGTCGTACATAGAAACGGTTTCTATCTAAAGCTTAAAAAAATTTCAGATACATTTAGGACACAGGCCTTCTAATTGGACCGTATGTTTCAAAACCTTATAGCCGTTGACCTTATCCATTTTTTCAAATGAGCAACCATCAACATCATCCACCTTACCACATTTAATACATACAATATGATGGTGGTGATGGTGCACATGCGAATTCGCATGGCTCTGGCAAAGGGCATAGTATAAACGCCGATCTTCCCTCTGTATTTTCACTAATAAACCACAATCAGTAAATGATTCAAGGTTGCGATAAATACTTGGTAGCCCTAAACTCTTGAACTTCTTCTTTAAGACCTTCCATACATCATCCGGAGTCAAGTGTCGGCCCTGGGCAACAAAGCAATCCAAGATCGCCTTGCGTTTAGGCGTCAGTTTTAATTTCTGTGATTTGAGTTTGGCAATATGGGTTGTGTTCATAAATAAAAATGGTTTCTATTTATAGCTTAAAAAAAACAAATGTCAAATATATTTTTTATACGAACTACTAAAAGAACTTTCGGGGGCCTTTGGCTTTGTACAATTCATACTCTTTTTTAACTTCTTGGGCATTGAGTTTATCTCCAAGTTGCTCGTAACACTCCATTAACATGCCAAGCAAATTCTGCATGCTATTTAAACTGCGAAAACTAGCAGCCCCATGGCGATATTTCAAAATATCAGCATCTAATAATGCCCCTGCGCGAACGCTCGAAGATCTGATTGATTCAAAATAAAATCTGGCCTTAGCAAAATCATCCTTGTAAAAATAAATCTTGGCCAGTTCAAAGGTAGCAGCTCCTCTATCCTGTGGATTTAATACAACAACTTGATTAAAGGCCCCCATGGCCGCATTCATATCTTTCTTATCCAGATACGCATAACCTAAAGATGTCCATGCTTGTATATTGCCTTTATCAACAAAGATTATCTTCTTACACAGACGAATCACTTCATCAGAGGAATTATACGAGGCATAGGAAGTAACGCGGACAAACATTTGTTCTAAAATGAAACTTCGTAAGAAAATCAAGGCAACGACAATAATTACCAAGCTTATCAACCATCGTG
The DNA here is from genome assembly GCA_964583975.1 of uncultured Planctomycetales bacterium. Taxonomy (GTDB): domain Bacteria; phylum Omnitrophota; class Gorgyraeia; order Zapsychrales; family Fredricksoniimonadaceae; genus JACQCF01. The sequence continues at coordinate 66,487 of CAZOXU010000009.1, read as the reverse complement.
TAGGCAGACTCATTTGAGGATGATCATGGCAGTGATCATCGTGTTGACAGCATTCATGGGGGTGTTTTTTAGATGTCATACTTTAAGAAATTAAAATTAAAAAGATACCTGTGATCATCAAAATATTTCCAACTACAAAACTTACTATCCCTTCAAGTTTTTGAGTTATAGGAATAACATTTTTAAGCAAACCAGCTGAGAACCCTAAAATTAAAATTGGCAGGCTTTGACCTACGGCAAAGCTAAAGAAAACTACTCCTGAAAAGATTAGAGAACCTTTTATAGCAACCATACTGGCAATCAACAGCATCACTGAGCCGCAACAAGCACACGCTGGCATCTCTAAAAAAGCAAAAACAATCCCAAAACCAAAGGCTGAAGGTACTGTCCTGCCTCCTTTAACCATCTGCTCACAGCGTGCATTGAACCATCCGATTGAATGAGGGATCAATCCAGCAAAAAAAGCACCGCCTATTAGCATAAGTACCCCCATAGTTAAATAAAGGTACGAACTAATCCCTATAAGCCCAGAAGCTAAATGGGCCACTAAACCAAATAAGAAACCAAAGATAGTATAGGTAATAATTAAACCGCCACAGAAAGCCAGGGCCAGATGAAATTCACGCGGTTGTGATTTTCCTCTATTACTGACAAGTCCCAACAGTACGGGCAATCGAGCAATGGTGCAGGAGGTCAACGAAGCCACAGCCCCGGCTAGGGCCACAGCAATCATAATTTTTCCAAGAGAACCACTGGAGAAAATATCTCTTATATAATCAACCATAACAATTTCTTATATTCTTGAAGCAGACCTATTTAAAAGCCCTTTAGCAAACTCAAGAGCCTTCTTGATATCCCAATAAAAATGATCTTCACCCAACTTTTCAATAATTCCTGCTTCTTTTAATGTTTTTAAAGGCTGAGCATGTACTCCTGAGAAAATGACTTCCACCTTGTCCTTTTGTGTTCTTTTTAATAAATTCTCTAAAGCGTGTAACCCTGTAGCATCAATGGCCGGAACAAACCGCAGGCGTAAGATCAAAACCTTTGGCCTTCTTTTCATCTGTCGTATATTGTCCTCAAATTTATCAGCAGCTCCAAAAAAGAACGGTCCATTGATTTCAAAAACTTCTACACCCTGAGGAATATCTTCTTTATGGATCGCCTCTGGATCTAAAACGCTTTCGTCCTCCAAAGCTTCATTCAAATTATTAACCTGGGTAACTTCGATCATCCTTCGCATAAAAAGAAAAGCAGCTAAAATAACCCCCACCTCTATAGCCACCACCAAATCAATAAGAACGGTCAAGAAAAAGGTGATCAACAAAACCATCACATCGCTTTTAGGCCCACGGAATAAACCAATAAATAATGGCCATTCACTCATGTTAAAAGCTACCACAATCAAAATACCAGCCAGACAGGCCATGGGGATATAGGAAGCCAGTTTTCCGAAAAATAAAAAAATAATTAAAACTGTAATGGCGTGAATAATTCCTGCAATAGGGGTCTGTCCCCCATTTTTAATATTGGTCGCCGTGCGTGCGATAGCACCTGTAGCGGGGATACCTTGGAAAATCGGTGTTATGATATTGGCCACCCCTTGGGCGATTAACTCCATATTAGAACGGTGACGCCGTCCTGTCATCCCATCGGCCACAACAGCTGAAAGCAGCGACTCAATACCCGCCAATAAAGCAATGGCAAAAGCTGGTTGCGACATTTTAATTAACAATTCCAAACTCACAGGAGGAAAATGTGGAAGAGCAAAATGATTGGGCACCTCACCAAAACGAGAACCAATAGTATCAACAGGCAAATTTAACCATCGAGCCAGCAGGGTTGTTGTTAAAATGGCCACCAAAGGGCCTGGCAGGCGATCTGTGACCTTTCTCCAATACAAGACAATAACAATAGTCAAAGCCCCAATAGCAAAAGCATAAACATTAAACGTTCCAATACTCAGAATATAGGCCAACCATTTATCAACAAAATGTTCCGCAGGCATTGTGTAATGCAACCCCAAAACATCCTTTATCTCTGTTGTAAAAATGATTAACGCAATGCCTGCGGTAAATCCAATGGTCACAGGATAAGGAATATACTTAATCACATCTCCCATACGGGAAATTCCTAAAATAATAAGCATGACACCGGCCATAATGGAGGCCAAAGCCAAACCGTCATAGCCATATTTCTGAACAATCCCATAAACAATAACAATAAAAGCTCCTGTTGGTCCTCCTATTTGGAAACGACTTCCACTCAAAAATGAAATCAAGAAACCTGCTATGACTGCGGTAACAAGACCTTGTTCAGGTTTCACGCCAGAAGCTATTGCAAAAGCAATTGATAAGGGAATGGCCACTATTCCAACAATAATCCCTGCCAAGAGATCCTGCTTAAATAACTGAAAAGTATAGCCTTCACGAAAAACAGTAATTAATTTTGGTTCGAAAGGTCGGTTCATATTTATTAACAATACCCCCGGGTAATATTGTTTTCAATAACAATATAAGATTTAAACAAGTTTTTGCTTTGCAAGAGGTAACATTAAAGTTATATTTTACTTGTCCTTCTAATTCCAAAACCTTATGAACAAAAACGACAAAAAACTCTTTTATATTTCTTCCTTCGAAGACGCCTCTATCATTCGTAAATTTACGATTCTTTTTCTTTTGGCTTCGATCGTTCCAATGGCCTTACTCTATTTTATTTATTTTCAACACAATAAGAGCGGGCATATTGATTTATCCGAGGAAAACTTTAGATTAGCCATGTTTTTTATGGCTTTGGGGGTTTTTGTAGGTTATTACTCCATGCGCGCGATGCTTAAGAAAGTCATTAGCATTACTGAGCAAAATCGTAAGTCCTTGGAGAAAGTCCTTTCACCTGAAACCATGAAACAGCTAAATCAGGGAGAAAACGAAATTGCGGTACTGAGCCGTTCTTTTTCAGTAGTCACTAATCAACTTGAAGATAATATTAAAAGCTTAGAAGCAGCTAAAAAAACACTGCAATCGGTGATGGAGAAAGTTGGGCAAGGCATTTCCAACATGGAAAAGATCGACACCTTCCTCAATCTCATTCTTGAGACCATGACCAATGCTCTTAATGGCAAAGTTTCTACACTTATGCTTTTAAATGATCGGAAAACAGACCTTGTCATTAATACCGTTTACGGCAGCGATTATGACCCTCAAATTCATGACCCGCTACACATTAAACTCTTTCAAGGTTCTCCTTTCTTAAAAACTTTAGAAAAGAAACAACCCACCACGGTCTCTGGAATATTCTTACAAGACTTAAATAACCCTCAACTCTCTAAACTCTTTGGTGAAACCATCCTTTGCGTTCCCTTGGTCTATCGTGATAAGGCCAATGGCATTTTAACCATTACAAAAGCTGAAGGTAATCATGAAGATTTTTCCAAAGATGATATCAATCTAGTTTTTAATCTTGCTTCCCAAACAGCAGTTGCTTTGGAGAACTCCAAACTTAACAACGATATTGAAAAAACCTATTTCGAAACAATTTCGGCTTTGGCTTTAGCTGTTGATGCAAAAGACAGATATTCTCGAGGACACCTTGATCGTGTAGCCGATTATGTCACTTTAATTGGTAAAAAACTAGGGCTTGATACTGAGGATTTAAACACCCTGCGTGATGCAGCTAAACTTCATGATTTAGGGAAAATTGGCATTCCTGATGAAATTCTACGTAAAGAAGGCGAGTTAAACCCTGAGGAATGGATTATTATGCGGCGTCATCCTGAAATTGGCGAAAGCATTATCAAACCTGTCCATTCGCTACAGCCTTTATGCGATATTATCCGACATCACCATGAGAAACTAGATGGTACTGGTTATCCGGACAGATTAAAAGCTGAAGAAATTTCTCCCCTGGTGCGTATTCTAACCGTAGCCGATGTCTATGATGCCCTTACCACTGAACGCCCTTACCGTGCCAAGAAAACCAAACTCGAGGCCATGCATATTCTGCGCACTATGAAAAATGAAATCGACCAAGACATTGTCGACGTTTTCCTAGAAGCTCTGCAGACTTCCCCTTTAATTGGAAATTAGGGACAGCTCCCTATTTTTGTTACTTCTGTCATCCTGAGGCGTAGCCGAAGGATCTAATTTTAGCCTAAGGAACTATGAAACCCTGGTTGGTCAAATATATTAGCAGGAAGATATTTCTTTAATTTATAACGAATGAGTTTATTAAGATTAGAAGTTTTGCCGGCAGAATCTTTACTGCCTTCAAACTGTAAATACGCCATATTGAGGGCCACCATACTATACAGCCATCTCTTTTTGCTTAAGCCTACCACTTTTTGTTCAACTACGATATCAGCATAGGTCTTGGCCATAGCTTCTTTAATTAGTAAAGCGACTCTGGGATTAGCAGCTTGTTCTAGCTCTGCGATCGATTGTTTCAACGATTTTTCATCCACCTCTGCTAGCACTTGCTTGGATTTCTCTAACCGTTCGATTTCAACCGTACTTAAATGAACTCTTTGGCTCTTGGCATAAACTAAACTTGGTAACAACAAAAAAAAGACGCAGATAAAAACTAAACTATTTCTCATAGAATTTTATGATTATTACTTAGGTGCTAATTCATTCGCAGGAACAAAATCAGCTGGATTTAAAGACCTAGGCAATTGATTAGGTTTTCTTTTATTTAATGGTAATCGATTAGGATTCTTTTGATCAGCTTGTGCAGTAGCATTATCCTCAAGCTTAGGTTCAGTTACAGGAGCATTCTCTTTCAATGAAAAAATCTTTTGCGCACCAGACTCGTCCGTTAAGACAAGCTCTCCATCTTTAATCTCGGTAATTTTCATCCCATCAACCGCATCTCCCAGACCATAAACTTTATTATTAATAATTACACTGGGAGTTTCAGAACCCCAGAATATTCCTAAGAATTTAAAACCACTTTCTTCTTTAACATAGGAGATGACAAAAGGATTTCTGGTACTCCCCTTAGATGAAACATCTAATTCATCCTCCTGAACTGACATTAAATCTCTTAATTCTCTATCTGCCCCCGGAGGCGTTACCCGAGCACTTTTATAACCAGAATTTGAAAAAATAGACACCACACCACCAACAAAAATAACGATCAAAACAATATAGACAATGAGGGTTTTGTTTATCTTTATCATGTGTTTGCTATAAAAATGGACAATGTTATCTGTGCTGTAATATTGGAAGTCGCTGTCGAATCACCAATAATCGCTATTTTCTCTACGTCAATAAATCCTTCTGAAATGTTTCTAATTTCAGTTAAAAAAGTAGCAAAATTCTTATAGTTTCCTGAAGCCTTACCTTCGAACATTAACAATTTATATAAATCTGAGGTCATCTGAACCTCACCCACCACACCCAAATTCTTGAAACTTAAGTAAATCTTGTTTTTAACAGCAATGTTCTTGATCTTACTTTGGAGCTCTCTGCCTTGTTGTTCAGTAATTAAATTAATAGCAGACTTGTTTTGACCTTCCTGTGACAATTTGTTTAAAGATGCTGCCTCTTTGATATATTCTTGAGACTGTTCCTTATTTTGTTTAATATTTTTGAGCATGGGTTTGCTAACAAAAACAATCACCAAAACAAAAAACAAAAACCCTAGCACAATAAGGTATGGAAAATACTCCTCAATTTTGAACTGGATCTTCATGCGTGTATTTCTCCATTTTGTAATTCCCCTTAATGACAAACTCTAAGAATTCATCCTTAGATTCATCACCTTTCACAGATGCCACTTTGACATCATAAAAAGCATTCTTGCTAATTTCCCGAACTAATTCATCCAATATCACTTTAGGATCAGCGCTCTGCGCACCGACCATTCCAAATAATTCCAAATTACCATTTTCCATTTTTAACTGCGTTAAGCTCACCCTGCTAGGCAAATGGCTTAAATTCATTAAAAATGCGCCTATTTTCATACGATGTTTAATATCACGTTCGAGATAAAGTCTATTTTTCAAATCTTTAATCTTTATGGTCGTATCTTGATATGCTTTCTTGGATTTAGCAAGCTGCTGCCCAGTGATTAGGCATTGCATAAATAACACCAAACAAAAAGCTAGGGATATGCCTACAATGGCCAAACCTGTCAAAACCATCCAAATTCGCTCTTTGAATTTTTTCTCAACATTCCTTAAATCTGCAGGAAGAAGATTAATCCCAGTGGATGGATCTGCTAAAGATGCGCCCAGTGCAGGTATAAGAGATTGGATGTTCTCTGCATTCATTTGAGAAGCCGCCTCATCAGAAACATTCAACCCTTCTAAAGGATTGCCCACGACCACAGGAATTCCAAGTTCAGCATTTAAAACTTCATTTAATCTCTTAAGATGGGCAGCCTCACCCATTAATACGATCTCGTCTATTTTCTTAACCTGATTTCGATCATAATAATAATCAAAAGAGCGGCTAATTTCCCGACTCAACTGTTCTACTCGAGGTCGCAGCAATGACAGCGCCTGATTAGCTGTAATCTTTCCTCTAATTAAGAAATTATCTCCAGCAGTTGGAATACCATATTCTTTTTTGAGATTCTCAGCTTCAGCGATGTTTAATTCTGTCTTTCCGCTGTCAGAAAACAAAGCGCCGGTTAAAGCCTTGGTAAAATCACTGCCATTAACATTAATCTTTCTAGAAGATTCTAACTTCATTTCTCGATAGATATTCAACTCAGCATTAGATGATCCCATATAGAACACAGCAACCACTTTTGAATTCTTGGAATACTGAACAATATTACCGATTGCTAAAGAAAGAGGAATCACACGAGCAATGTTTAAACCCATCAAGCTATCAACACGTAATAATTTTCTTAATTGTCCGGTAACATCATTGACAGGCAATTTGAATCGATTAATAAAATTGTCTAAAGAAATTTTCGCCAGAGCAGCTAATTTTACATTGTTTTTCTCAACCCCCTTATCCATGATCCGTCCTTGAACTTCAAAATCATAAACAGGATTATCGATGGGGTAGTGTTGAGAATTGCTGGCTTGTAATTTAACAGCCTGAGCAAGCTCTTCGGGGGGCATCACAGGCAAGGTGATGTGATCTAAGATAAATTTCTGGTCGCATATGGTACAAATGACATCTGAATTCTGAATCTTAAACTTCGCAACGGCCCTAGCAAGCGCCTCAACAATGACAGCTTCTTTAGTTTTATTTTGTTCAAAAAGGATTTTCTCAATGACAAGTTTTGTAATCCTAACTTGACCTTGGGCAGAGATTCGCTGCACCACATTGATGCTAGTAGCATCAATGTCAATCCCTATGACCGATCTATTATTAATCGACACTGCCATATTATAATTCCTTAAACGATCCTTTTAACATTTTGATAGATGAACCATAACCATTATAGATTTGTGCAATCTCATTCGCATTTAAAGCTCGATCATAAATTCGAAGATCTGCTAAAGAACCAGAAAACTTATTGGTATATGGCGTATCTGGATCATTACCCCAAAAAACACCTACACCAAGATAATAATACCAAGAATGGCGATAAGAATTCTTCATAGCCGCCGATGTACCAGCTACACCATTAAGATACATTGTTCCATACTGAATTGTATTATCATACACTGCTGCAAAGTGATACCATGTTGTATTGTTCCATGCTGCAACACTTTTTGAACAAGAATAAGTTGTTCCATTGGAGGCTTCAATCTTTAAAGCTAATACTGTATTATCAAAAACTAGATGATACCCCATCCCCAATGAACTTGCTGCATAGGAATTTCCAAAAAAACCAATTGCAGCTCCACCTGCCAGGCAAGCATTTGTTGGCTTGATCCATCCAGTAACTGTAAATGAACCTTTTATCGCTGGTGTGTAGGTCAAAGCATACGCAGCTGAATCAAAAGTTAAAGTATTATGTGTTACCCCATCATTTAATGCTGCTGTAGACGATGTAGGACTACCCCCAAACCATGCTGTATAACCATTACCACTAACATCTGTTGTTCCTAAACCAGGAACTATCAAAGCCAAATCCCAACGTGCAAATAAATTGGCAGCATTGACTCCCCCACTGGTTGTTGCAAGAAGTGGTTGTGATGTTTTAGCTTGAACTGTTCGGCTCACATTTCCATTAATACCGCTAACGACCGTGCCTGTTGAAGTAATTTGAACATTGTAACCTGAGTTTTCAATGCACATAGTATAGGTCGCTGTATTGCCAGTAGATATGGTTAATGTTTCTGACAAACCTGCTGATCCTCCTGTTGAAGGACAGGCCGTACTAGAAGCAGTACCAATTCTATATGACCCTCCTATTGTACTATCTGGAGCTGTATAGTTAAGATAATAAATAGCTTTTTGTAAGCCTGCTTCAGCTGCATATAAAGCTTGTATTCGATCCACCTCAGCCTGAGCTGTTTTAGCTGTCCCTAAAACCCTTTGAATAAAAACCATGGCCAAGGTCATGAGTGTCATCATGATTGATAGCGAAACTAAAAGTATTCCATTTTTATGCAAAATAGCCATTTTCTTCATACTAATATTAAAATATTATGTGCAATGTTTAGCTCCTTTATTGTGCACTAAAAAACCATCTGCATAATAATCATGACTGCCATCTAATTGAGGATTGTACACAACTGTATTTATAGTTTTAAATTTAATCTTTTTAAGTTTAACAAAACCTTTCTGGGTTACAATCTCATCTCCAATATTAAGTTGACCTATCTTAATCTGGCTTTGTTCTAATTGGGCCAATTGAGGATTAAGGGCCTTCCATCCTTCTTTGGTCATAAAGGGATGATTTTCCGTCACAAAATAACGCCCATCATTGAAAGAATAAATTTTTCTTACTTCTTTAGGTCTTACGTCTAGTCGAATGACTTTATTATGAGTTCTATTTGAACCCAACAATACGTCTCCCACCTTAAGTTTTTCAATGGCAATCTTTTTGCCATTAATCAGTAAAACCTTAGTTCCAGAGGTAAAACATGAACATACGTTACTACAACATTCTCCATTTACTGTACAGACAGTACCTGTAGGAGCCAGAGCACTACACGATCCATGGCAACAATATGGAGTCCCCCCACCACAAGTTGTACCACATGCACCACAATTACTTGTATTCACATATTCGTCAACACACGATGAGCTACAACAGGCAGGCGTTGTTCCTGAAGTACAAGCATTCCCACAAGATCCACAGTTACTTGAATTAGTTGTAGTATTCACACAAGAAGAAGAACAACATGTTGGAGTTCCTACCCCACAAGCATTCCCGCAAGATCCACAATTACTAGAATCATTGGTCAAATTTTGACAAGCATTTACTCCCGTGAAACAATTGGTCAAACCTGTAGTACAGCAATACCCATCTGAACAACTTTTACCTCCCGCACAAGCGTTGCCACAATTACCACAATTAGTGGAGCTGCTAGCCATCGAATAGCAAGTTCCACAGAGTCCACCAGTAGTGCTGCAATTGGTGTAACCTGTTGTACAACATTTTCCGCTATAGCATGAAGTACCCCCTGCACAGACGGTGCCGATAGCTCCGCAATTATTAGCATCTGTATAAATATCAGCAATAGCAAGGGCCGAAGAACTATAATAGGGCAAGTATCGAGATAGCTTGGCTATCTCATCATTACTTAAAACATAATTATAAAAACGTATATCATCCATAACTCCATTAAAATAGTTCGTATAATCAGTTCCAATGGTATCGAAATAATACCCACTATTTTCCAATGAATCCTGATGGGTGATGGTACCTAAAAGATCGCCATTCTTATAAACCATCACACTACCAGATGAAGCATCAAAGCTCATAGCCAAATGATACCAACAGCCCACACTTGTCGTTGTTGCGACTGTATTATCCGCATCATCTGCACCCCGATATATCCAATTATCTGTGGATATAAATATTCCCGCTGGCGCTCCTCTAGAAGCAATGAACATTCCTGGAGATTGCCCACTAGCATATGCTTTAAGAGTAGTCGCCTTAAACCAAAAACTTACAGTCCAAGAATTATGCCCATTAAGCTCTCCATAACCCCCAATAGGTTCATTCAAATAAAGATAGTCATTATTAGATGCTGTAAAAGTTAAAGCCCCATTTGCTATCCCCGTAGTCCAAGCGGGTCCCCCAGAATCACCCGTTAAATATGCTGGAATACCATCCATATTCCCACTTGGGTATCTGCCACCTAAATCATAAAGTGTTGTATCTGTGCCTTCATTTAACTTCCACCAATACACTAAACCATAAGGAATTCCTCTAGGTGTAACAGTAGTTACAAAATGTGATGTATTATTAGTTGTCAAGGTTGAACTAAAAGCAGGATTATAGGTAGTCAAATCAATCCTTACCGTTCCTCCTGAACACAACCATGGCAAAGAATATGCCCCGCCAGAACCAGGAGTTTTCACATAGTTAACTAATATTTCTTTTCTATTGTTAGGATCTATTCTTTGTAATTGATTTGAGCTTACTTGATATTTATAAAAAGAACCTGCCAAGGAGAATGTAACACTTAAACCATCACAGGACTTAATTCCATCTGACTGCTGGAGTTCATCTACCATTTTCTGAAATGCTAGGGAGATGCGATTAGTTGCTTGAGCGCGGTCTTGGCTAAAACCAAAAGCTCGGAAGGTCCCTGTAAAAACCTTGGTTATGGACACTGTTAAAAAAACCAGCATACCCATAACCACCACAATTTCAACCAAGGAAAAGCCTACTTTGTTTCTTATTCGATTAGGAAGTAGTAACATTGGCAAGATAGCTCGCTAAATTAACCGACATTTGAACTCTTTTATAATACCAACTGACTGTCACCTTGAGCGTCTTATAATTTGTATTATCAGTGATTGTCCAAGTTCTTGTAAAACCTGTGGTAGGCGTATCTGAACTAGAAGAAAGACTACTATAAGAAGTATTTAATAGGTCTTCCATCTTCTGTACGGCATAATTTAACGCGATGATTTTCCCTTCACTAGCATTGTCTGTATAAATGCCTGTTGAAATAACTCGAACAACTGCAGTCACACCAATCGTAATGAGAACGGTGGAAAGTACAATTTCCAAGAGAGTAAAGCCTCTGCTTTTGAAAATTTTTCTAATTTTCATTGTCCTTGCTTAACAACCACCGCCATTAGTTACACATAAAGCATTATTACTAATCGTAACTGTCCCACCACTGACAATTGTTGTTGTTCCATTGCCGCTTGCTCCAACAGAAGTTAGAACATAATAATAACCATCTGCAGATCTCTTGTAGTTGTATTCCACATTCGATGCCGCAAACGGATCATACGGAGGAATTGTGGTGATAACCTGTGGTGTTGCGGTTGATAACAAACTTGCACCCACCGTTGCACTGTTTACTGGGTAAGCCTTTGGTGTCACATTCATATAATATGTTTCAACAGCAGACTGCATGGTTTGTAATTCACCCTTGGCCTGAGCTACCCTTGCAGCATCTTGCATACCTTTGAATCTTGGAATGGCTATACCAATCAGGATAACCAACACCGATACAACAACCAACAATTCCAATATAGTAAAACCTTTTTTCATTTTATCCTCCGTTAATAATATTAAAGTTAACAACCACCACCATTAGTTACACATAAAGCATTGTTAGCAATCGTAACTGTCCCACCACTGACAATACTCGTTGTACCAGTACCAGCTGCTCCCACAGAACTAAGCACATAGTACTTACCGTCAGCTGCTACTTTGTAATTGTATTCCACATTCGCTGCCGCAAACGGATCATACGGAGGAGTTGTGGTGATAACCTGTGGCGTTGCTGTAGATAACACGCTTGCACCCACCGTTGCACTGTTTACTGGGTAAGCCTTTGGTGTCACATTCATATAATATGTTTCAACAGCAGACTGCATGGTTTGTAATTCACCCTTGGCCTGAGCTACCCTTGCAGCATCTTGCATACCCTTGAATCTTGGAATGGCTATGCCAATCAGGATAACCAACACCGACACAACAACCAACAATTCCAATATAGTAAAACCTTTTTTCATTTTATCTCCTTTTGTTTTTTGTAAACTCTTGGTTTAATGATGTTTCATTTCGATCGTTTTAATCATGTCAAACATTGGTAAAATCATGGAAGCCATAATAACCCCAACTACAGCACCTAAAATACAAATAAATATTGGTTCAATCAAAGTAACAAGATCTTTAACTTCAAATTCCACCTTAGATTCATAAAAATCAGCTATTTTGTTCAGCATTTGACCAATATTACCAGATTGTTCACCTACAGAGATCATATAGGTCACATCTTTGGGGATCTCTTTGCGAGGAATTAATGGCTTGTGGATCCCTTCGCCTTTTTCCACACTATCATAAACTTCTTTTAAAATTTCAACAAAGACAACATTACTTAAAACTTGTCTAACCATGTTCAAAGCGACCAAAATAGAAACCCCTGAATTCACCATGATCCCTAAAGTTCTACAAAAACGGGCCACCTGAACTTTGATCAAAAGACTTCCAACCAAAGGCAATTTTATAAATAAACGGTCCCACAGTGCCCGCGTTTTTTCTTTCATAAAAGACATTCTAATCCCAAAAACCAAAGCAGCTATCGTAAGAACAGTCCATATCCAATACATCTTTAAAAAAAGACTTAAAGCATAAAGCATTTTGGTAGGAATAGGAAGCTCTACACCGGCTTTAGTAAAGATATCCACAAATTTAGGCATTAAAAAGACTACGATCAAAACCACGACTGCTGTTCCCACCACTAATAAAATAGAAGGATAAATTAAGATACCTCGGACTGTTTGTCTTAGACGCTCTTGTTTCTCCAAATAAACACTTAAAGCGTTGAGTGTTTCTTCCAAGGTACCTGACATTTCCCCTACCTTCACCATGCTGACAAAGAAAGGTGAAAAAACTTTTGGGAAAATGGCCAAGGCCTCTGAGAAGGAAGATCCCTGCGAGACTAATTGAGCAACCTTACGTAAAGTCTTAGTCATCGTTGGATTTTGAAATTGCTCGGCAATGGTTGTGATCGCCCCCAACAACGGTACCCCGGCAGACGTCATACTTGAAAGATTAGAACAAAACGCCATAACATCTTTAACGCTGACCTTTGTTTCAGTACCAAAAGAACTAAAAGAAAAATCCCAAAAACCCTTAGACTGCTCTTTACCAGATGCTGCAGCTGTTTCGTTAAGTACAATAGAAATAGGAGTGTACTGCATCTTTCCTAACTGAAAAAGAGCCTCTTGCTCAGAAGTCGCTTCCAATATCCCTGTGACCGACTGACCTTCATTATTTCTGGCTTTATAAGAATATTTGCTCATGGTTAAATTATTCTAATTGGGTAACCCTAATAATTTCTTCCTGGGTTGTAAGTCCTTTAGCCACCTTATCCATACCATTATCGCGCATACTTTTCATTCCTTCGGAAACCGCCAAACGGTGAATTTCATCTGCCGAAGCTTTCTTTAAAGTCAAAGCGCGTATTTGTTCATTAAAAACAAGTAATTCAAAAATGCTGGTTCGGCCCTTATAGCCTGTTTCACCGCAAGTTTTACAACCTTTACCGGCACAGTCTTTACACTTTAAACGCACCAAACGTTGAGCTAAAACTCCAATGATCGAGGAAGCCAATAAAAATGGTTCTACCCCAATATCCAAAAGACGGGTCACAGCACCGGCCGCATTATTAGTATGCAGCGTTGCTAATACAAGGTGTCCTGTTAACGCAGCTTGAATGGCAATTTGCGCTGTATCTACGTCACGAATTTCCCCGACCATGATTACATTGGGATCTTGTCTAAGAATAGAACGCAATCCATTAGCAAAGGTCAAATCAACCTTTGGATTGACCTGGGTTTGGCGAATCCCAGGTAAACGGTATTCCACCGGATCTTCAATCGTGACAATGGACTTGCTCGGATCATTGATGGTACTTAAAGATGAATACAGGGTTGTTGTTTTTCCACTTCCTGTAGGACCCGTCACCAACACAATCCCATTAGGTCTAAACAAAAGACTTTTATATTTCTCTAAAATTTCTTTCTCAAAACCAATTTGTTCAAGACCGATGAGAATATTACTGGTATCCAAAAGTCTTAAGACAAGATTTTCCCCATAAACCGTCGGCAAACAAGACACACGAATGTCGACACGTTTATTTTCCATTTTAATTTGAATGCGTCCATCTTGCGGTTTACGCGTTTCAGAAATGTCGAGTTTAGCCAAAATCTTAATACGAGAAATCAGCGCAGCTTGAAATTGCTTAGGTGGAGCTGTCTGTTTACGTAAAACCCCATCAACACGAAATCGGATGGCTAATGTATTTTCTTCGGGTTCAATATGAATATCGGAAGCACCATCCGAAACGGCCTGAACAATCATCAAATTGACAAATTTAACCACGGGAGCATCGTCTTGCCCGCCAGTCACCTGCAAACGATGAACTTCAGCATCATCAGTCTGATTATTCTCAGATTTGGCTTCATCAAAAGATTTGATGATATCCTGCACATCACCTTTAACTGTGTATAACTGATTAATGGCTTTGGTAATTTCATTCTCAGTAGCAATAGCCGGATCGATCGTTAAACCTGTTTTTGCTGCTAACTCATCTTGCATATAAATGTTAAAAACATCGACCATGGCACATGTTAAAGAACCTCCTATTTTTAAAACAGGAATGACCAGATGCTTGCGGGCCATCTCTTCAGGTACTAGTTCAACAGTTTTAGGGTCAATGATCATACTAGCTAAATCAAGTCGAGTAACCCCGCTTTGTTCGGCAATAAAATCAACCATGGTTTCTTGTGTAATAAATCCTAGTCTTGGCAATATTCTAAAAATCGATTCTCCGGTTTTTTGTTGTTCGCTACGCACCTCTTCCCATTGGGCCCCGGAGATGTAGCCTTTTTCCAACAATAACTCTCCCATCGATTTTTTAACGTAATTACTCATAACGATTTTGTTTATTTAAGCAATAGTTCGATTTTTTGTTTTAGCTCAGCCACATTTAAAGGCTTATTACAATACTCATTGGCGCCCATCTGCTTACTAAGTTGCTTATCAGCTTCATCGGCGCTGGCTGTAAACATAATGATCGGGATATTTAAATATCGTTTATCTGCTTTGAGCAGAGCGCAGGCTTTTATACCATCCATTTTAGGCATCATTTGATCAAGGATGATTAAATCAGGAATTGTTTGTTTAACTATCGCTAATGCTTCGACCCCATTAGTCCCTTTTAGCACTTCAAAACCTAGAGACTCTAACGTTTTAACCATTAAAGTCACAATCATGGGATCATCATCAACAACCAGCACCTTTTTCTTTACTTGATCGGTCATAAAAATCTTTCTAGGGTTTCTACGTTATAGAGTCATTACTTAAAGCTGCACAGCTGTACAAGCATCGACCAAAGATTCTGTCACAGGAATAAAAGAACTTGTGGGAAACAACTCCTGTAACTCCGCAAAAGTTTCTTTAGCTGCCTTGCAATTACCAAAGTCCTTAGCATATTTCAAAGCAATTCTATAAAGGCAATAATCTCCTTTACCCGAAGCAGGAAATTCCTGCAAAAGCATTCTGTAAGCTTTAATTTGTTCCCCGCTTAGGTAAAGATTTTTAGCCCGATCCTTAGACCTATCTGCCTCGAGAGTATCAATATAATTCAAGATGTTATGGACCAGTACGCTATCTTCACCTGTCATAACTTTCCTTGGTGGAGGATTTTTTGCTTTCTCTGGATGGACCATAGGGATGACATGTGGTGTAATTAAAACAGTCAATTCCCCGTCAACCAAGGATTTATTATGACTTTGAAATAAAGCTCCAAGAATGGGGATATCTTTTAAGCCTGGAATACCATTTTTATCTCGCAAATCACTTTTACTTTTTAGGCCCCCTATCACGATCGTTTCATTATCTCTCACCCGAACCTCTGTATTGGCTGAACGGGTCGCAATGTTAGGATTTCCATTGGACGTTACACCTAACACGGAAGAAACTTCGGGTTCAATTTTCATAGTAATCCAACCATCTGGTGAAACGCGAGGAGTGACTTTAAGCTTGGTTCCAATATCGATATAAGATGTGGTAGTTTGATTGACAATGCTGCCACCCGTCCCTCCAGCCGAAGACGTTGAGGTCACAACAGGATATTTCTCCCCAATCACAATGCTAGCTTCATGGCCATTAAGAGTTGCAATCGACGGAGAAGCGATAACACGTGCTTTATGTTGATTAACTAAGGCTGTAATAGACATTTGAGAATAATTGTTATTAGCAAAAGAAAACACACCCTGATCTCCTGAAGTGGAAGATGTGGATGAAGATGAAGTGTTAGATGTGCTTGTCGCTGCTGTATTAGAGGCAGATCCTGCTGTAACGTTGGGACTAAATTTGGAGAACGTCCCTCCCACTTGATTAGCTGAATAAATCAGACTAACAGCGCTATCAATCTGTTGAATATCAGATCTATTAATATCGACGATCTGGGCTTCAATTAAGACCTGAATCGGAGGAACGTCAATGCCCTGCAAAATCACTTTTAATTTTTCTAAATCTCCTGGATTGGTTGTCACCACCAAAGCATTGGCATCTTTATTGACCTGAATGTTAGCTTTTAATCGAGTGATAGCACCACTTAATAACGTTTGGGCTTGTTCGAGGGGAATATAATTCAAAACGAGGGTTTCCGTCACCAGATCCATCTCTTCTTTAGACTGGACGTAAATAATGTCACCTTTACGCATATAGGCATAACTGCTGCCGGTCAAAATAGCATTTAAAGCTTCTTCAGCGGTCACGTCTTTTAATTGGGCTGATACTTTGCCGGTAATGTCCTTAGCCACCACGATATTAAGATTGTAAGAATAAGACATGGCTTTGAGCACATCGGTCAATTCAGCATTCTTGTAGTCTAAAGATATTTTCTTCGATTCGAGAGGCATTGCAGCGTCTAAAGCATGCAATGGGGATTGGTGCAGAAAAACAGCAAAAACCATCGATAAAATACACAGAAACCTGAATGGTCTTTTCAAGAAACTCCTCCCTAGTTAGGAAATTTTATCAAAAATGTATTTTTATATTAAATGTGAATGTATATATACGCAACCCCAAAATGAAATATTTTAGGAATTGCTAAACAAGGCAGGTTTTATTAAGAATTAATGTTTTTACAGCAAGGCCTAAACATTGCGTTTAGGCCTAAGTAGTTTCTTTGCATGACTTTAAGAAGCACAAATTATCTATGGCGGGATTTGCAACCGCAGTCTTTTTTCGATTGGCTAGCCAGCTGACAATCATGTTTGGCTTTTCCATGTTTTTTATGCGTATCGCTCACAGATCTGTCATGTCCAGCATTAGATTGTCCACCTACAAAGTTACCTCCATTGCCGCCACAGGCATAAACAACAGGGATTGATAAAGCCAGTATACCCACGGTCCATAATCCTATCAATTTTGTTTTCATCTGCTCCTCCTATTATTTTCCATACATAACCTTCAGTTGAGCTATCTTTGGAAATTGCGTATAAAATTCTCCTTGGGGTCCAATAAAACCTTCTCCTGACCTTTTAAGTATAACAGGTGTAAAGCCGCCTTGCGAATTAGGCACATTAACTGTTAGGTCTTCCTGTCCATCAACGGTCACAACATTTGATGGGGCTGTCGTAGGGCTGCTGACCAGCACCGGAGATTGGACAACTACTGGGGACTGAACAACTTGATAGCCGCCTGCAATAGGCTGATAATAGGTTCCTTCGTACTCGTAATAATATCTACCACCAATCCATACCTTATGATGCCCCCAAGGGATCGACGAAACAACTACTCCTACAGGAGCTGAAATGAGCACATAATTTCCTGGATATCCTCGATAATAAACTCCATCATAATAGTAATAACGATGTCCTCCAAAACCTCTCACAGGATGATATCCATGTGGTAAAACACGGCAATGGCTTTGATATTGCCTGTGATGATGATCTCCTACACCAATATTAACAGACCATGAAGAAGCCTGAGCCTGAGATGACTGGGCTAATAAAACTAAGGCTGCAAAAGAAACAACGAATAAGAATTTCTTGAACGCTAACATATTCTACCTCCTAGGTTTTTGTGCTAGTCTTCATTAGCTTAGACACAAAAACTTCCCCAAAAGTTCCCTAGTGGGACTGCTTACCCCAAATATGTTCCAAGAACTCATCACGGCCTGAATTGTCATGATACATCTTGTACCTGATAGGACTTTTTTGATAGTATTTCTGATGATAATCTTCGGCAGGATAAAATTTAGTCGCAGGCACAATGGGGGTGACGATTGGTTTATCAAATCGACCCGAATCAGCCAATTCTTTTTTAGAAAACTCTGCTAAACGCTTCTGCTCCTCACTGTGATAAAAAATAGCACTTCGATACTGTGTGCCATGATCTACAAATTGGGCATTCTCAACCGTTGGATCAATATTGCGCCAATAAATATTTAACAATTGCTCATAGCTTGTCTCTTTGGGATCAAAGGTAATTTCAATGGCCTCTGCATGCCCCGTATCGCCCATAGAAACCTCTTCGTAAGTGGGATTATTGGTATGTCCGCCTGTGTAACCTACTAAACTTTGCTTCACTCCTTTAAGACGATCAAAAAAAGGTTGCATACACCAAAAGCATCCTCCTGCAAATGTAGCTTTCTGTAATTGATCCTGCTTCATACCTTCCTCCTTGGCGTGAACCGATACAGTACTAAATATTAATAATGCTAAAAATAAAAATGGTAGCCGCATAGGAATTCCTATTTTCCATCCGGCACAAATTTCAGCGCCACTGAATTAATACAATATCGTTTACCGGTTGGTGGAGGACCATCATCAAACACATGACCTAAATGCCCTCCACATCGAGCACAATGCACCTCAGTACGATGCATACCAAAATCAAAATCTTCAGTGTAACCGACATTGGCTTCATTGAGCGGCTGCCAAAAAGATGGCCAACCTGTGCCTGATTCAAATTTCTCACCAGCCTTGAAAAGGTCGGTATTACAGCCAACACATTTATAAATCCCTTTTTTATGATCTTTGGTGGGAAGCCCACAAAAAGCACGCTCAGTTCCATGCGCGCGTGTAACTTCGTATTGCTGGGGAGTTAAAATCTTTTTCCATTCTGCATCAGATTTAATAATCTTATCAACTTCTTGATAAGAATTGCTTTTAACATCCCAAATACGAATTTTGCCGGCCTTTATAATATTCATATTTTCCCCCTTGGCATGCGCCATCAATAAACCCGCTGAAAGAAAAACAGCAATCAAGAATAACTTGTGCATGACCGCATCCTAATATTACCAACCTAAGGCTGGTCCGCCTGTGGCGAAAAATTAACTCCGACCTTCTGGGCCCAAAGATCTAATGCTTTCTGGAAACCCTTGGCTGATTCCTCGCCCTCTATTCTTGCACTTTTGATCTCTTGACCGTTTGTATCTAAAAAAATAATCGTTGGAAGGCCAATAACGCCGAATTGATCAATGATCTTTGAAGTTTCCGGAGCATCAATATTCGTTGCATCAACACGAAGAGTCGTAATTTGTGAAAGCTTTAGTTTAATTGCGGGATTTGAAAAAACTTTCTTATCCATTTCAATACAACCAATGCACCAATCAGCATAAAAATCTAAAACAACAGGCTTATGCTCTTTGATCAACTGTTCCAGCGTCGTTTGCGTGTAGGGCTTAAAAATTTCTTCCTTAGAGGTTTTAGGACCGCTGATATGTAAGGCTAAGAATAAATACCAAAATGCAAAACCTAATAACACCACCCCAAAAAATCGCTCAACCCAAACAAGCCATCGTCCAGCTTTAGGCAATTTAGTGATTAACTTTGAAAATGTTCCTAATAATAAATAGGGAGTTCCTAGTCCCCAAGAAAAAACGAAGAAGGCCCAAAAACCAAAGTTAGGATCTCCACTATTGGCAACCGCAGCTAATAAAGCAAGCACTGGCGGACCGATGCAGGGGGCCGCGAAATAACCCACCAGAATCCCGGAAATAAACAATCCCAAATAATTAGCTTTTCTAAATCCACTTAGGCTATTAAGCAATTCTTGAGGAATTCTAATTTGGAACAATCCAAACATGGATAAGGCTAGTGCAAACATCATCAAAGAGACGGCTCCCAAAACCCATCTACTTTGAAGCGCTGAACCAAATAATTTGCCCCCAAAAGCCGCCAAATATCCCAAGATGCTGTACATCAAAACAATGCCAAGGACGTAAATAAAGGCTTTTAAAAATGAATGCCTGATGGTCTCTTGGGAATCTTTCTTAGGTTTAAACAAAGACGCCGTCACTGTCAACATGGGATAAACACATGGTGTCAGATTGACAGCCAACCCTGCAAAATAGAAAGCTATGAATTGTGATACCATAAGTGATCTCTTAAAAAATTTAAAGGGCTGGCTGTTAAGCCAGCCCCATTCTTTAATTCTTATTTCTTCACTTCTTCTTTGGTTTTCGCATCAGTCAATACAGAATCCATTGTTCCGGCCTCTTTTTTCATTTCGCTTTTCATCATATCTACATCTTTTTTCATCGCATCCTTCATACCTTCAACATCTTTTGCAACTTCTTGCTTCATTTGATCGCCATCTTTCTTGGCTTGAGCTTTCAACAGGTCTCCAAGATTGATCACGCCATCTTTCGCCTGCATAGCCCCACCATTCGCTCCTTCATTTTTCATAGCTTCATATTTTAACTCAGCTAATTTTGAATTTAAGGCTGGGTTTACATCGAAAACTTTCTTTGTTTCTGCAGAGGAAAACATATAGGTTTTGCCTTCATATACTGATGTAAACTCTGCGCTACCCATTGTTTTGTTCCCGTTAATAATGCAGGTGGCACAAAAACCATCCAAGGCTGGTGAAGTATTCACATTTTGAGCCACATCATTAACAGCGACTACAGAATCAGCTTTAAGAGCCTCGGCTTTTACAGAAACATCTTTAGCCATTGTATCTTTCATCTCTGCTCTTGATAATACTGGCAATATGAGCCCTAATCCTAAAATCATTACTGAGAAAACTGATGCAATACCTTTCATACTTCCTCCCCTTTGTACATTGTTCTTTGACCTTTTCTTTTCAGAGCCCCTGCCCTTGTTATGAATTAGTCGTACGAATCATTAAAACCTTACAATCTTTTTTAATCTTGTCAATGGAATTAAAACTGCTAAATTAACTCCATGCTTAATGTTCCAAGCACTCCAACTGAATGGGTAGATTTATATTCTGATGACCTCTATTGCTTTGCTTTAAAGTTTATCCCTCAGGATGATGTAGCTCAGAATCTTATCCAAGAAACCTTTCTAGCTGCACTTAAAAATCACCACACCTTCTCTAGCCAATCTTCTGAAAAAACATGGCTGATTGGTATCCTCAAAAATAAAATCACTGATCACTTAAGAGCTAAATATAAAGAAATTCCTGCCTCCCAACTCATTGATGACGACAAAACCATCGAAGGGTTCTTTGATAGCCAAAGTGGTCATTTAGCTCAAGAACCTACGGCTTGGAAATTTAACCCTACTGTTTTAATGGAAAATAAAGAATTTTGGGAAACCTTTAATAATTGTTTAAGTCGTTTGCCTGAGAAAACCAGCCAAGCTTTTGCGTTACGTGAAATTGAAGCTATGAAATCATCTGAAATTTGTAAGGTTTTAGGAATTTCTTCGACTAATTTGTGGGTATTACTACATCGCGCACGTATTCAATTACGAGCATGCCTAGAAAAAAACTGGTTCACACATGATTAATAAATTATTAAACCTATTACCAATAGTATCCTGCCAAGAAGCTACCCGATTATCATCACTGGCTATGGAACGCAAACTTTCTATTAAAGAAACATTCGATTTAAAACTACATTGGACTGTTTGTTCGCTTTGTGTTCAATTTTCAAAACAAATTAATGCTATGCGCAATCTCTTACGCAATTATCAACCACAAAAAGAAAAATCCTTGCCCCAAAAGGTCAAGGATCAACTTAAAGCAAAACTCAACTATTCAACCAGCCAACCGCCACCTGAAGCAGCATAGATCCCAATCAAATTCTTTCTTATCTTAGCTTGCGAGTCAGCGAAATTAGATTCTGCATCCAAAACGCTGCGTTGAGCCACCAGCACATCTAAAAGCGCAGTGTAACCGCTTTGGAATTGTTGCTCAGCCAAATCGGCAGCTTTACGATTTTGTTCGACGGAAGTTTTGAGTGAAGCATTACGCAGCATTTCATTCTTATAGGCAGATAAAGCATTCTCCATATCTTCAAGTGCTTCTAATACGGTTTGTTGATAATTGAGAAAAGCTTCTCGTTCTTGGGCCTTGGCTAGATTGATGTCCGAACGGATTCTTCCAAAATCTAAAATAGGCTGCACCAAGGTTATTCCCGCACTCCAGGGATTGCTTGATATTAAATTAGACTCATGAACACCAAAAAAACTCAATAAAGAAATCTTTGGAAAAAATTGCCGCTGGGCTGCTTCCTTGTTAGAGATGCTCGCTGCAAAAGAACGTTCGGCAGCTTCCACATCTGGACGATTGGCTAATACCGTTGCTGGAGCAGCCACAAGAATATGTTGATCCAAATCCCCTTGAGACGTTTGAGGTTTAATTAAATCATCTTTAGAGCCAGGCGCTGAACCCAAGAGCACATTGATACGATTCAAGGTTGCTTCATAAGCCCCTTGTAATAATGGAAGTTGGGATTCAGTCGTGGAAACCTGGGCCCCTGCACGCTGAACATCAAAATCACTGACTAGAGCCCCCTTGAGCTGGGCCTTAATCAAGTCCAAGGTCTTACGTTGATTTTCCAAATTCTTTTTGGTAATGGCAATTTGTTGTTCGTAATTACGTAAATCAAAATAGTTACGTCCCACCTCAGCCAAGAGCCCTACTAAAACAGCCTGCCGGCTCGCTTCTTGAGATTGCAAAATGGTCTGAGCCTGGGCCTTTCTTGGAAGATTACGTCCAAAAATATCAATTTCCCAGGTGGCTTGAATATTAGCATCCAAGGTGTTTCTAGGCTTATCGTCCTCGGTGAGCCCTTCATAGCCACGCTTAGGTTTGGCAATCAAATCAAATTGAGGCAATTGATTAGCTCGAGCAAAACCTACGGTGGCTCGGGCTTGCTCCACGCGCGCCTTGGCCATCGCTAATGTTTTATTATTAGCCACTGCCTGCTCAATTAATTGATCGAGCACAGGATCGTTGAAATGTCGCCACCAGTGATGCTCCACTTGTACTTTGTCATCGACCACCAGCGTTGCATCCAAATTGTTTGATTTCTTAGGAGCGAACCATCGGCTCCACTTAGAAGGCGTCTCAACCCCGGATGCTTGCCAGACATGAGGCGAAGCACATGAGCTTAAAAAACCAACTATTACAGTTAAATATAAAAATTTCTTATTCATCATTCTACCTTTAAGCGTGCTTGATCTGACCCTGGCCCTTCACGCGTTTTTCTAAAATTCTTAAAATCACATAAAACAGTGGGGTTAAAAATATTCCAAAAAAGGTGACACCTAACATCCCAGCAAATACTGCAATTCCCATAGCATGACGCATTTCAGCACCAGCTCCATGCGACAATACCAGCGGCGTTACCCCCATGATAAAAGCAAAAGACGTCATCAAAATAGGTCTTAATCGTAACCGAGCAGCTTCAATGGCCGCAGCCAATGTTTCTTTTCCCTGAAGCTCCAATTGATGGGCAAATTCCACGATTAAAATCGCGTTCTTACACGCTAGCCCAATCAAAACAAACAAAGCAATCTGTGTAAAAATATTATTGTCTCCACCTGTGACCCAAACCCCCATAATCGCTGAGAATAGACACATCGGTACAATCAAAATAATCGCTAAGGGCAAAACAAAGCTTTCATACTGCGCTGAGAGCACTAAAAACACCAACAATACGCACAGTGGAAAAACCAATAAGGTAGTGTTTCCAGCCAAAATCTGTTGATACACCAAATCTGTCCATTCGTAGGTCATTCCTTTAGGCAAGTTCTCATCAAGAATCTTGGTAATAACTTCCTGGGCTTGACCTGAAGAAAAGCCTGGGGCTGGACCGCCGTTAATATCAGCTGCACGAAAGCCATTGTAACGAGTCACAGTTTCTGGACCTGTCATTTCTTGGATTTGCACCACAGAACCTAAGGGCACCATTTCTCCTTTATCATTACGGGTCCTTAGTTTAAGAATATCCTCCTTGGTCGAACGAAACTCGCGGTCTGCCTGGGCAACCACCTGATAGGTACGACCAAATTTATTGAAATCATTCACATACATGGACCCTAAATAAATCTGCATCGTATCAAAGACATCTTTAATATTCACACCCAACTGCATGGCCTTGGTGCGATCTAAATCCACATACAATTGAGGCACAGTAATCTTATAAGAAGAAAAGACTCCGGTCAGTTCAGGTGTTTGATAAGCCTTTCCTGTAATTTTCTGTACAGTACTTGCCAAAACTTCATAGCCTAGATCAGTTCTATCTTCAATTTGTAATTTAAATCCTCCCATGGTTCCAATCCCTCTAACTGGTGGAGGTGGAAAAATTGCAATAAAGGCATCCTTTATGCCCATGTACTTCATTTGCAAACTATGAGAAATCTCCAAACCTGAAAGATGTTTACCTCTTCGTTCTTCGAAAGATGTCAAAGGCACAAAAACAATCCCTGCGGAAGAGCTGTTCATAAATCCAGCAATAGAAAGCCCCGGAAAGGCAACTGCATTTTGCACGCCTGGTTCTTTCATGGCAATTTCTGACATTTCACGAATAACTTTCTCCGTGCGATCAAGGGTTGCTCCTTCAGGCAATTGGGCAAAACTAATTAAATATTGTTTATCTTGAAGAGGCACAAATCCAGATGGTACGTGTTTAAAACCAACATAGGTTAACCCCAGAAGCAACAGATAAACGCCAATCGTCTTAGACTTATGATGAATAACACCGCCTACACCCTTGCTATATTGTGTGGAACTTGATTTAAAGAAACGATTAAACCATCCAAAAAATCCGCCAAAAATCTTATCCATGATAATTGTTAATTTATCCTTGGGAGCATCGTGACCTTTAAGTAAGACAGCACAAAGAGCTGGAGATAGGGTCAAAGAATTGAATGTGGAAATGATCGTTGAAAAAGCAATGGTTAAGGCAAATTGACGATAGAATTGTCCTGTTAAACCACTGATAAAGGCAATCGGAATAAACACCGCACACAATACCAACATAATTGCAATAATAGGTCCTGTAACCTCCCCCATGGCTTTAATGGTTGCATCATGAGGGGAAAGCCCATTTTCAATATTACGTTCCACATTTTCAACAACTACAATAGCATCATCAACGACAATCCCTACTGCCAAAACCATCCCGAATAAGGAAAGCACGTTAATAGAAAAACCAAACAAATGCATGATGGCAAAGGTTCCGATAATGGAAATAGGAACGGCCAAGAGTGGAATAACCGAAGCGCGCCAGGTTTGCAAAAATAAAATCACCACCAAGACGACCAGCCCAATCGCTTCAAGCATGGTATGAATTACAGCTTCAATGGAACCTCGCACGAAAACCGTTGGATCGTAGACAATGGAAAAATCCACCCCTTCAGGAAAGTTTTTCTTGAGTTCCTTCATTGATTGACGAACACGATTGGAAATTTCAATCGCATTGGAATCTGGAGCTTGAAAAATAGCAACGGCGACTGCGGGCTTATTGTCCAACAAAGATCTCAAACTATAGATGGAAGAATCGAGTTCAATACGAGCCACATCTTTAAGACGAGTGATGACATCATTCTCTCTTTTAATAATAATTTCACCGAATTGCTCTGGCTCTGTTAAACGCCCTTGAGCATTGATGGTCATTTGAAATTCATTCTTCTGCGTATAAGGAGGACCACCGATGACTCCAGCAGCCACCTGAACATTCTGAGAACGAATGGCATTAACTACTTCGGTTGCTGTAAGCCCACGTTCGGCAATTTTGTCGGGATTCACCCAAATGCGCATGGCATAATCCCCAGAACCAAAGACCCGAACGGTGCCAACTCCTTCAATTTTAGCCAATTGGTCTTTGACATTTAACACCGCATAATTTCTCAAATACAATTCATTGTATCGCTCACTAGGAGATTTTATATGCACCACCATGGTTAAATCAGGAGAGCTTTTGACAGTGATGAGCCCTAATTGGCGCGTTACTTCTGGTAAACGAGGCAAAGCTTGATTCACACGATTTTGCACCAGTTGCTGGGCCAGATTAGCATCGGTTCCTATTTTAAATGTCACCGTCAGAGCCATGGTTCCATCAGAAGAAGTTTGAGATTGCATGTAAAGCATATTCTCTACACCATTAATCTGTTCTTCTAGCGGTGTAGCTACAGTCTCGGCAATTGTTTTTGGATTAGCTCCAGGATACTGGGCGCTGACTACAATTGATGGTGGGGTCACTTCTGGATATTCAGAAATGGGCAGTTGTATCATGGAGATTAACCCCGCCAAGAAAATCATGACCGAGATAACTCCTGCAAAAATAGGCCTGTTAACGAAAAATGTCGAAAGATTCATTGTTATTTTGACTCCACCGATGGGGTTTTGGAGCCATTAGGAACAGCTTCTTTGGGATCAACCAAGGCATCAGGTCGAACATGCTGCAGACCATCTACAATCACGCGCTCACCTGATTTTAAACCTGAATTAACGATACGCTGATTATCAACCTGGGTCCCTAATTGGACTTCACGGTAGATGACCTTATTATCTTTACCAACCACATAAACGAATTTCTTATTTTGATCACTGCCTACGGCTCGCTCAGGAACCAGCAAAGCATCATTCATAGCACTGCTGCCTAATTTAATCGATACAAACATGCCTGGCATTAAACGGCCATCTTCATTATCAAACTTAGCGCGGGCACGAATCGTACCAGAAGAAGGATTGATTTTATTATCAAACGAATGGATTGTGCCTTTATACGAATGTTCTTTATCCCCCTGTAAGGTCAATTGCACGGGGATTTGACGTTCCTCTTCACTACCGTTGGCCGAGGCACGGATATTTTGTAAATAGGTTTGCTCATCGACTTCGAAATCCGCATAAATGCCGTTATTCGAAACGATAGTGGTTAATACAGGAGCATTAAAACTAGCATTTACTAAATTGCCTACGGTAATCTCGGCACGTGATACACGGCCTGAGATGGGTGCTTTTAAATTAGCATGATCTAAAGAAATTTGGGCTTGCTCTAAATTGGCTTGAGCTGCAGCCACAGCGGCTTGGGCCATTCGATTAGCATTAGAACGTTCATCATAGACACGACCAGGGATGGCCTGGGTCTTAATTAACTCTTCAGCACGTTCAAATTCCGTCTTAGAAAATTCGGCATTGGTTTTAGCTGAATTTAAATCCGCTTGAGCTTTGGCTACAGCAGCTTCATAGGTTCGAGGGTCGATCACGAATAAAACATCGCCAGCCTTAACCATTTGCCCATCTTGAAATTTAATTTCTGTAATAGTACCGCTGACCTCGGGACGGATTTCTACGAAATCTACGGCCTGCAGGCGGCCAGAAAACTCTGACCAGGTACGTACGGGTTTTTCCACAATTGTGGCCACTGTCACAGGCACAGCTGCAGGAGCAGCAGCTGGAGCAGAAGCACGGGCATTCTTATGAGGTAAAATAATCCAAACAGCTAACGAGGCCGTGACGACTACCAACACAATGACCCCGGTATATCGCTTAAGAAATTCCATAAAACTCTCTTTCATTTGTTAAGGGCTGACACCCTACTAATTTTATAAAACCTGTGTAAAACTGGTATTAAAGATACACTATTTTTGAGTTAAATGCCAAAATATATCCTCGAAAACACGTCCTAACGCTCAATATCCTTAATCACCTGAGCCAAGGTGATTTTATGCATGCGATTAAGCATGGTGCTTTCAATATCTTCATACAAATGGTCCAAGGTATCTTTCATACAACAGCTGACCTTGCATTTCTCAAAAGGCTTCTTATCGAAAGACTTAAATATCCTTGTTTGTCCCAAGGCTTGATAAACATCACCAATGGTAATCTGGGAAAGCTTTTTGGCTAGCTTGCTGCCTCCGCCTTTGCCTTTTTCAGTACTGATGAGTCCGGCTTTAGACAACTGCGATAAGATCCTTCTAATCAGAGCAGGATTGGTCTGCAGGCTAACAGCAAGTTTCTTGCTATCCAAAGAACTTCCCATGTAATACAAGGCAACCAAAATATGAATGGCTGAAGACAGCCTTAGATCCTTGTTCATGTTACTTTAATAGTAACATTTAGAATGCGATTGTCAAGCCTCGTTCAAAATTTATAATGGCTATTGTCCCTGACCAATAATCTGTTAAGATTTTTCTCATGAGCCATGAACACAATCCAAGCAATCTTAAATCCCTCCCAGAACAATTCATTGGTTCGACGGGATTAGGCTCTACGGCTTTAAGTGTACCCACAGAAATTTCTCCCTCCAATTCACTTAATGAGATCATTGCCTTTGCTCGCGCTTCTGGCGCCAGCGATATTCATTTAACGATTGGAGAACCAATTATTTTTCGTCAATTAGGAAAACTAAAGAAAATTGGCACTGCCCGGCTGACGGATGAAGCTATCGCCAAAATTTTAAACAAATCACTGCCTGCGCCCGTGATGCAAGAGCTTCTACAAACGGGTGATAAAGAGTACGTTCATACGGTTGAAGGTTTTGGCCGATGCCGCATGGCCATGGTGCGCCAACGACTTGGAATTGATGCAACCATACGCTTAATTTCTACTAGCATTCCCTCTTTTGAAACAAGCGGCATGCCTGCCTCGTGTGCCAGTTTAACCAAATGGGCCCAGGGCATGGTCATTGTCGCTGGTCCGGCCGGCTGCGGCAAAACAACAACCTTAGGCATCTTAGTTGAGATGATCAACCAGAACCGTCATGACCATATTATCAGCATTGAAGAACCGATCGAGATCGTCTACAAACCACATCATTGCGAATTTACCCAACGCGAAATAGGCTTACATACTCACAATCAACAAAATGCCCTGAGGGCTGCCATGCGCGAAGACCCTGATGTGATTGTGGTTAGTGAATTGCGCGATCTTGAAAGCATTCAGCTAGCCATTTCAGCAGCAGAGACCGGTCATTTGGTCATCGGTACTATGAACACCTTAAGCGCAGCCCAGACTATTTCCAGAGTTGTTGACTCGTTTCCAGCGGACGAACAGCCTATTATCCGTAACATGATTTCTGAATCTCTACGTGGGGTGATTTGCCAGCAATTGATTCCTTCTGTAGATAGTAAATCTATGGTCGCTGCCTTTGAAGTCTTAATGGTCACCGCGCCAGTCTCAAGCATGATTCGTGAAGGTAAAATTATGCAAATTAACAATGCGATGGCAACCGGTAAGGCTGCTGGTATGCAGTTGATGGATAATGCTATCAAGCAATTACTGACTGAAGGAAAAATATCCATGGAACAAGCTAAAGAACGCGTTAAAAATCCTCAGGTGTTATCGAATGGCTGAAATTGACGCACTATTTCAAATTTTAATTGATCGCAAAGGTTCTGACCTTCATTTACAACAAGGCAAGCAGCCTCTGGCTCGCATCAATGGCCATTTGACTCCCATTGCCGATGAAGTCCTTTCGCCTGAGCGCATCAAAAAACTGTTGTCAGAAATTCTACCTGAACATCGTTGGCAATACTTTACCCAGCATGGAGATTTGGATTTTGCTTATGAGCTGGGCAGCTCGGCCCGCTTTCGTGCAAATTATTTTCGACACTTCTTTGGATTAGGGGCCATTTTTAGACTTATCCCCTCGGTGATTCGTTCGTTTGAAGAATTAAGCCTCCCTGAGAAAATCAAAGATTTCGCCAAGTTTCGTAAAGGTCTGGTCTTTGTCACAGGGCCTACAGGTAGTGGAAAATCAACCACGCTCGCGGCACTCATTGACTACATTAACACCAACTATGAATATAAAATCATTACGCTCGAAGAGCCGCTCGAGTTCGTGCATCAAAATAAAAAATCAATTATCTGTCACCGAGAAGTGGGACGTGACACACAAAGCTTTGCCAACGGACTGCGCACCGCTATCAAAAGTGATGCCAATGTGATTCTGGTGGGTGAAATGCGTGATCGCGAGACTATGGAGCTAGCTCTTAATGCTTCAGAAATGGGCATCTTGGTTTTTGCTACCTTGCATACCAATTGCGCGGCAAAAACCATCGACCGTATTATTGATACCTTTCCAACCAATCGTAAGAACCAGATTCGTACTATTCTAGCAAATAACTTAAGCGCCATCGTCGCCCAACAACTGCTACCCGATATCAAAGGAGGCCGCCGTTGGGGTGCCTATGAAATACTCATTCAAACCTCAGCCATTAGCAATTTGATTCAAAATGGTGAAGTCAATAAACTCTCTAATGAAATTCAAGTCAATAAAGCTGCAGGAATGATTCTGATGGATAACTGCCTCATGGATTTAGTCACTCAAGGCAAGGTCGCCAAACAAGACGCCTACTTCAAAGCTATCGACAAAAGTAGATTCATGTAACGAAAAACTCAAATAATTTTGTCATTCTGAGGCGAAGCCGAAGAATCTCTTTTAGTTGAGATCCTTCGTTCCTGCCTGCCGGCAGGCCTCTTAAGATGACGATATTTTACTTAGTTCTTCTTTGAATTTCTCTTTTTAGCTTTAAATGGCTATGAGGAGATTTATGAGAAGAGCCACTCTTGTGAGAAGACGATGACGAAGACCTGTGATGACGGCCAAAATTCGCTCCACCACCAGCACGACGTGGACGAAATGATGAGCCTGATCCTCCCCTGTGCCCGTGTTGAAAATCAGCTGCAGGAACATCCGGATGTTTAAGGATAGGAAGTTGTTTACGGATTAATTTCTCAATATTATCAACATCACGTTTCTGGTCTGGAGTCGCAAAAGAAATAGCCACTCCCTTACTTCCTGCTCGACCAGTACGACCAATTCTATGCACATAATTTTCCACATCATCCGGTAGATCAAAATTGATAACAGTTTCGATCTTACTCACATCAATCCCTCGAGAAGCAATGTCGGTTGCAACCAAAATACGGAAACGGCCCGCTTTAAAACCATTTAAGGCATCAGCGCGTTGCGACATCGATTTGTCAGAATGAATTTCGGTAGCACGGTGTCCCATATCACGGATAGATTTGGTGATTTTACGGGCCCCATGCTTGGTACGGGCAAATAAAAGTACCGAACCTTGACGGCTAGCTAGAATTTTATCTAACAAAGCAATTTTAGCTTCGTGTTTAACAATATAAAGCTCTTGAGTGATCCCTTCTGCCGTGGTTCCTGGAGGAGCCATTTCAATTTGCACAGGAAGCTTCATATGCGTATTAATCAAACGCATAATTTCTTGTGGCATGGTCGCTGAAAATAGCATGGTTTGACGTTCCTTGGACATGCTTTTAAATATGCGCTCAACTGAAGGCGCAAAACCCATATCCAACATACGATCAGCTTCATCGATGACAAACATACCTATTTTGCTTAAAGAGAAATTCTGGTTTTCCATATGGTCAATTAATCGACCAGGAGTGGCAATGATCACTTGTGGACGTCGGCGAAGAGCTTCGGTTTGAGGGCGCATGGGCATACCGCCAATTAAACAAGCTGTTCTCATCCCAAAAGGATGAGCTAAAACTTTCACAGCTTCATCAATCTGAACAGCTAATTCTCGGGTAGGGGCCAAAACTAACGCTACTGTATCTCTTTGGGCCAATTGTTGGATCATTGGTATGGCAAATGAATGGGTTTTTCCAGTCCCTGTTTGGGCGATTCCAATAACGTCCTTACCTTCAATGGCAATGGGAATAGCTTTACGCTGAATAGGGGTAGGTGATTTAAACTTTAATCGCTCTAAGATTTCCAGAATCTTGGGGGCAATTCCTAAACCAAAAAATCCGTTCTGGTTATCCGGTGCGACATTGTGTTCATGGTTGTTTTGCTTTGTCATTAAAATCCTCTTTCTTGTTTAAAATAGGTGCTCATTGTAACAGAACCCGCTTGATGTGCAATGCCTTTCATTTGACGAAAGCACATACATGTGGATAGAAACTACTGGATTAAATTATTATTGGCTAGACTGAAGCAAGTTTCTCTTGCGGCTGCGATGCTCCAAGAACCATGGGAAGATCTTTGATAGGAACAATTTCAATAATAATTGGAGTAAAGCCGTTGAAATTCTTGTTTTCAAAGGCTTTTAAGTCCACCGGTGGAAGTTTTCCGCCAAAGGCGGATCCGCCTCTGGCGGAAATATCATTACCTTCTTCTTTAATATTCATCTTAGCTGCGTTTAAGTCGATACCTCCAAGCTCTTGTTTCTTGGTTACGGTTTGCGCAGAATCTTTTTCAGACACAAAATGACCTAATCCATCAATTTCATTTTGCAAAATAGTTCGCACTGTAAGATCCCCTGCTGTTTCCATTACAGACCGCAACTCTGTTAATCGGTCATTTAATGCGGCATTCATGGCTGCATCTAAAGTTCCATTCTCTAGCAATTCTTCATAAAACGCAATTTGTTGACGAATATATGCCCCACCAAAAGATGATGTTTTCTCTAAAAGATCTTCAAGACGAGCTATTTCAGCATATATTTTTGCCTGCCATTGTTTACTAGCCCACTGCTGCATCATCTGAACCTTGGGACTATGACCACTATCTCTATGGCGAATCTCGGCCAAAGCTGTTTCAGCAATATTTTTAAACGAAATTCCATGATGAATATAAATACGAGCTGTTCCTCGAGTTGAAACTCCATTTTTACGCAAACCTAAGGTTGGCATTTCCAAATTTAAACCAAGAATACCGGCGATCCCAGCCAAATAATCAGGAGAAGCATCAGCAACAGCAACTGTTGGAGTAAGAAACGTTTCGTTAACAGGAATCAATTTCCTTAGATGTTGATAATTATCTTTTCTTCCTAAATTCCCATGTAAAAGCGATGAACTACTCACTACAATCACATTCGCATAAATACCTCGTTCTAAAAGTTTATCGGAAGCCCTGAGCGCCTCTTTGACCATTGGGCCAACGGTAATAATATTAACCACATTCACATTAGGATCATAAGCCGCGTAACCCGTATAATCAACCAAACGATATCCGCCTTTTAAAAGGTCTTCTGACCATTCCTCCGGCAAATTCTTCTCTGAAATCTCACGGCCTTTAAAACGTTTTTGAACAGCCAAACGAGCGGCTAATTCCTTACGACTTTGATCCAAGGTTGAGCCTCGCAAATAGATTACATTTCTTCCCTCATAGTCACCGCTTAAGGTTCTTTTTAATTCATCGCCTAATATGTATTCAAGTTCAACACCGAAAGCTGGATCCCAAACAATGGTATTCGGCAAAGCCCCGCCAATAACGGC
This sequence comes from uncultured Planctomycetales bacterium, assembly GCA_964583975.1. GTDB lineage: Bacteria > Omnitrophota > Gorgyraeia > Zapsychrales > Fredricksoniimonadaceae > JACQCF01. Next base: position 32,956 of record CAZOXU010000009.1, on the reverse strand, counting down.
TGAAGTAATCGACTGGTGCTGAGCTCCTTCTGGTGCAAGAGTTGATCCTGATGGTGTTCCAACCATAAGAACACGCGATTTCCAATATTGAGCGTAAAATGCTGGGTCTAAGGCGCGACGAAACAAAAACATGTCATAAATGGTTACAACGGGCAGAATTGATTGGCCCATGAAATCTCTCATTTTTCCTAAAGCTGCAGCAACCGTCAGAGCATTCATTTCTTCAATACCCAGACGAATATGTGTATCCTCTAAGCTATCAGGTCCATACCCTGCCAATTTTCCTTTTTTACCAACACCTGTGGAAGTAGCCACATCCGGAGAAATGGTTACAATTCTTTTAGCAATCGGCAACCAAGAACGTTCTTCATCAGTTAATTCAGCCTCAGACTTTTGAGAAATTCCCCGAAGCATGGAAATGATATACCCAAACCAAACCTGGGTAGACACATTGGAGAGTCCTGTAGGAACTATCGCAGAAGATGGTGTTATACGACTTGGAATATTACTTACATCAAATGTTTTATTAGCACCAGAATTAGAACTGATAAGTTCTGCTGCAGCCTGACGTTCTAAATCGATCCTATCTTTTAGATTATTTAATAGCTTACCTTCTACAGATTCTGCATCAAAGGCAGGAAAAGGTTCAACTTCGGATATTCCCATTTCTTTACGCAAATCTTCCAGTGCAGTTGGAGTTAAACGCATCGAATGATTGCCAGGCTGACCAATCAATGGCCTTAAACCTTTTCCCTTAATTGTATGGGCGATAATAGCAACCGATTGTCCGCTGATCTTTGCTTCTTGCAATGCTGAAGTTAATACCTGCAAATCATGTCCTGCCAAATCCGTATATAGATCATAAAGCTGTTCATCATTATATTTCTCCAAAAATCTAGCTAATGAAGTTTCTTTATTGATCAAATATTCTCGAATCTCTGCTCCAGTTTTACCCGTCATATCTTGATATTCTTCCTGAGGCAAAGCATCCATCACTTCTCGGAATTTCTGGCCGCCATCAGCAAAAGCTGCCTTAAGCTTACTGCCCCACTTTAACTCAATGATCTTCCAACCATTGGCTGCATAACGATCTTTAATATTTTGTAAACGCCATTGTTGGGTATTACCATCCAAGGATTGACGATTATAATCCAAAATGTGAGTTATATTTTTAAGACCAAATTGCTGCACTAAAGGCAGTATTTCCTGATAATTACCTTCACCAAATTCAGAATCTCCAACCACAGCATAAAACCGTGGATCAGGAACATTATACCCATGATCTTTCATCCATTTGTAGGAGAGTGCTAATGCAATTGTTGCAGCAGGACCAAGACCCACTGAACCTGTGGGAATAAGCACTCGATCTGGATCTGCCATTCCTGGATATGAATGGAGTCCTTCCTTATCTAAATCACTATTGGCGCTAAGCGGAAGATCTTCTAATAATTTTGACTGAAAAACCCTGAATTGCTCAGCAGCTTCTGGCGGAAGAGCCTTAATTGTTTCTTGTAAACGAGAACTATAATCTGGAGAAATTGCATTTTCACGTAAGCGGCTTAAAGTTTCTTTAGATAATTTTCCTAAAAGGTATTGAATTGCATGATAAACCGGACCTGCGTGAGGTTTATGAGCCACAAAATCAGGGCCATTCATAGTAAATAATTCTAAGGCCATCATGATATCCAAAGACGAAGCAGCTGCAGCCTGATGTCCGCCCACATTCACATCTTCTTTGTTACGATTAGCCTCTTCAATCATCCGAGTAGAAAGCCACAAAATTCGATCTCGAATACTTCTGAATGCCGGAACATCTTTATCTTGCAACACCCGAGGAATATCTGCAATCATAGCACGATCTTTTGGGGCAGAAATATTCTCTTCTTCGGCTTTTAAATTAGCTTTGACCAGCATGGCGTGATCAGGATCGATCGACACATCACCCAATGTCGCTTCATCGCTAAAAACATTTGTTGCTCGCGACATCCAAGCTCCACCAGAGAAATATTTACGAGGCGTTGTTTTTTGAGTAACCGGATCACGGTCTTCCTTAATATAGTTATAAACGCCCTTTTTATAGGCTTCGAGATACGATTGATAAATTTTTTGTTTTTCATTCTTATCTTGAATATCTACCCCACCAACTTTATTTTGGCCCATGTAGATTTTACCAAGCACACTTTCCTTCAGATTACGTTTAAACCAAATGGCTAGGATAAGAGAATTATAGATTTGTCTAAGTTGGATAAAGTTTTGACCTTCATTAATTTCTTTTTCAAGAGCTGGTAGGACAATTTCACGGACGATTTGGGAGCCGATTTGATTTGCATCCTGCGCCTGTGCAGACACGGCATTCTTATTCATCGCTAAATAATCAGCCTCTAACATAACCTTCAAATGCGCCTTGGTGACGAATGCTGAGGTACCATTCTTATAAACACTGGCGTGCTCTGGAACAATCCAAACTTTATTAAAGGTATTTACTGGGATATTGGTGGTGTGATATTTGGCTTGTGCTTCTTCGTAGATTCTCTTCCAAAACTTCTTACCTAATTCATCTTCAGGATAGATAAGACTAGCGGTCATTTGCTTGAGAATATAATCCTCAGCCAAAAGATCGCGGCCCATTTGGGTGACACCAAAAGATTCAGGAACAATCCGATCTTTTTCATATGGCGAAAGATTCACCCACAGATCCTTTTCTGGAACAGTCAAAGAGGCTAAGAAATATTTGATTAAACGGTTGGATTCATCTTTAAGCGCCTGGCCCTTTAATTTGGAATCTCCGGTATCAAGAATAAAATCAAAACGTAAGGGATTATCGGGATAAACTCTGACACCCTTTAAAATCACGGGTGCAAAGCTTTGGCTCAAATTCACCATAGTTCCAGGAACAGGTAGGTTTAACTGGCCTGGCGCAGCATAGCTACGGGCTGGACAGATGATAGTAGTAACAAAGCTTATAAGGATGCCTATGGCGATCGAACGTTTCATAGATTTTTGGGGTAAAATTAGTATAAAAAATTGGTAAAAACTTAGTGCAAAGATACCACATATTTCTTGATTGTCAAGAAATTGACCGTCATTTCAAATTCAAATAAAACTATACCATAAGTACATATGCTGCAACGATTTATAACCCTACAACTGAACTTTAAAATTCTGTTACTTTATGTTACACTGCATACGTATGTCTTTAGAACAATTTGAACCCTTTGCTTGTCCTTACTGCAGTCAAGACAACGAACTTTTGCTTGACCTTACAGCCGGCTCTACCCAAGAACTCATTGTGGATTGTGAAGTCTGCTGCGCACCTATTGTCATATGCCTAAAGATCAGAGGTGGAGAAATTGTTACGATGGATGTTCGAAGAGAAAACGAATAATAATTAATACGTACTCAATAATCCGTCGTTGGTAGGATTAGCTTTTAGCTTTTCAACTAACGCTTGGGCTGCCTCGAGCTTATTAAGCCCTGCGAGCGAACGTCTAAATTTCTCAAGCTGCTGATACTGCTTGGCCTCAAATAAAAGCTCTTGTTTACGCGTTGCACTCTTGGCAATATCAATAGCTGGAAAAATACGATGATTAGCTATCTCGCGCGAGAGCACAATTTCCATATTACCCGTTCCTTTAAATTCCTCAAAAATAACTTCATCCATACGGCTACCCGTTTCAACCAGGATGGTTGCTAAAATTGTCAGCGAGCCACCACCTTCAATCTTACGGGCATAACCAAAAATACGCCTCGGCACTTCCATGGCTCGTGCATCCACACCTCCTGAAAGGGTTCTGCCACCTGAGGGCCTTTGGGCATTATGCACCCGAGCCAGACGGGTCAAAGAATCAATCACTACCATGACATTGCCGCCCTGGGCTGTTTCCTGGAAAACATCGCGCATCAATTGATCGGCTGTTTGCAAATGATGTTCGTAGCTTTGGTCAGAAGAGGAACTGCGCACATCGGCTTTTACCGAGCGGGTAAAATCAGTGACTTCTTCAGGGCGTTCATCGATCAAAAGACAATGCAATTTTATATCTGGGTAACCTTTAAGAATCGACTGACACAAATGCTTTAAGAAGGTTGTTTTGCCACATCCTGGCGGCGCCACAATCAATCCACGCTGTCCCATACCAATCGGACAAATCAAATCCATCGCTCGCATGGTCAATTCGCCAGACCCATTCTCCAAGCGTATCCGTGGATTCGGATCAATCGGCACACCCGAAAGAAATCGAGTTTGGGCATCATCTTGTCGTTGGGGGGAATAATATTTCATTGTTTATAACCGCAGTGTTGATCTCCAGGCCAACTTTGACCCAAGGCTAGTTTCTGACGGATAGGAACGCAGCGTAGTTCTTTACCAGAGATGGTATGCCATACACCAAAACGACGTTCATAGACCGCACAGTAATACTGATTATTTTCATTACGTCGGAGATTCTCGCAAGGATCTTCTAAAGAACCACAACAAGCACCACAGCGTGTGCATCGTGCTTCCCAGAGCGCTTCTTGTTCCATCATCCATTGTTGGTATTGTGACGGATCAGACATTCAATATTTAACGTTTGAAGGCATCTTCCATCTTCTTTAAAACAGCCTGCTCTTCTTTAGATATCTTTAAAGCTCCTAAGATACCTCCTTGGGCCTCAGCTACTTTTCGAGCTCGGGCGAGCAATTCAGATTTTAAAGCATCTAATTCACTTTGAGATAAAACTTCACGAAGTCCTGCAATAAAATGAAGCCAGGCCTCTAAGAATTTAGGAGATGGTCGCTCTTTAAGCCAAGTATTAAGAAGATCGTAATCAACAGAACCTTCGGTAATTCCGCCTTTAGCTGCACCAGCTAAAACAGCATCTTTTTCTTTCTGATCTAAATGACCATCAGCCCAGGCCACCTCTACCAAAGGAAGAATAGCCAGTGATGCTAAAACACTGGGTGAAATCTCAAGTTCGACTAATTTATCTAAAACCTTAGGATTTTGGATCCGAGACACCTTGGCCAAATCTTCCTTAGTTTTTTGCATTTGTTCAAGTTTTTGACGTTGGGCAATCAGCTGGGCCGATCTTTCTCTAAAGAAGAGCTCTTCAAGACTGTGTCCACGTTTAGCTAAACTGTCATCCATAACCTTCCTCCTAAATGAGTCCCGAAACTTAACGGGACGAACCTGCCTGCCGGCAAGCGGGTTTATCTCCGAGGCCATTAGCCGAGGAATCTTCATCTATTTATCTACTATAAAGATAAAATCCAATAGAATCAAACTTTATGTACTTAACTTTTTACAAGATTCTAGATATTCCCAACGTTCATAAGCCCTTAAGAGCTCTTCTCCAATAGTCTCAACTCTTGCTTGCGCTTTAGCTACTTCCTTAGGATCTTTTTGATAAAAACCTAGATCAGCTAATTTTGCATACAGATCTTCATGTTCTGCCTCGAGCTTTTCAATTTGTTCTGGCAAACGCTCTAATTCCCTTTCTTCTTTATAGGAAAGCTTACGGATATCTTTGACCTTGGCAGGCTTGGGCTCTGGCTTTTCTGCTTTAGGTGCAGCTACGGATAGCTTCGCTTGAGACTTTCGTTGGGCTAACCAATCATCATAACCACCGGCATATTCATAGATTTCGCCTTGACCTTCTAACACAACGGTTGAAGTGACCACATTATTTAAGAAGGCCCGATCATGACTAACCAAAATCAAGGTGCCCGAATACTCCATCAACAGCTCTTCTAATAATTCCTGTGTCTCAATGTCCAAATCATTGGTTGGCTCATCCATGACCAAGAAATTAGAAGGTTTAGTAAAAAGACGAGCTAGAAAAAGTCGATTACGTTCACCACCTGAAAGCACCTTGACTGGCGTACGCGCCCGATCTGGCGTGAATAAAAAATCCTGCAAGTAGCCAATCACGTGGCGCGGCTTGCCATTGATGGTCACCGTGTCACTGCCCTTAGTCACATTCTCAATGACTGTTTTTTCTTCATCTAATTGTTCACGCAATTGATCATAATAAAGCACCTCTAAATTTGTTCCTAAACGTACCTTGCCTTTTTCCGGTGCTAATTGTCCTAAAAGAATTCTCAGCAGTGTTGTTTTGCCACTACCGTTAGCCCCAATCACCCCAATCTTATCGCCACGCATGATTTGGGTAGAGAAATCCCGGATAATACACTGCTCACCATAATGAAACCCTAGATGCGCCGCTTTAATAACCAGATGGCCAGAATTCTCAGCTTCCTGGGCCACAATACGTGCCTTGCCTATCATCTGACGCTGGCTTTTCTTTTCTTCACGCATACGCTCGAGCGCTTTGACACGACCTTCATTGCGGGTACGACGCGCCTTAACGCCTTTACGTATCCAAACTTCTTCTTCAGCCAGTTTCTTATCAAAATCTGCACGCTGGGCTGCCTCGATATCCAACACCATCTTCTTACGTTCTAGAAATGTCGCATAATCACACGACCAGTTATAAATCTTGCCTCGATCCAGCTCCACAATCCTTGTAGCCAAATGCGTCATGAACATACGGTCATGGGTCACAAAAAATAAGGTGCCTGGGTAGGTTTTTAGGAATTCTTCCAGCCAATTGATGGTATCGATATCCAAATGATTGGTAGGTTCATCTAAAAGCAGGATCTCAGGCTTGACCACCAAAGCCCGAGCCAGGAGGGTACGTCGTTTCTGTCCTCCCGAGAGTTTTTCAAAGTCTGCCTCGCCGTCTAATTTCATCTGGGAAAGGACATACTCAACTTCATTCTCCAAGTCCCAGCCATTGGTTTTATCGATTTCAGTTTGTAAACGATCAAGCTCTTGCATTAAAGCGGGTGTATGTTCAGTATGTAAACGATGAGTGACATGGTGATAGTCACTAAGGAGTTTGGCTCGCTCGCCTAAGCCCTCAAAGACCACATCAAAGACAGTTCCTTTAATATCATGGGGCACTTCCTGAGGCAGATGGGTGACCTTAATGCCTTTTTGGTAGACAATTTCACCACCATCAATTTCAACTTGCCCAGCCATGACCTTCATTAAGGTGGTTTTGCCGACCCCATTGCGACCGAGCAAAGCCACCCGCTCACCAGCTTCTAATTGCAGGCTTAATCGCTCAAATAATAAGGGGCCGCCAAAGGCCAAGGTAATCTCTTGTAGACTAATCAGTGCCATAAGGATTCCAAGTGTACACCATGGCGAATGGCTTAGCTAATAATAAAATGATTTAACATAGTTTAACGATTAGTCCTATAATAACTTCATCATGATTAAAAACATTCTTTTAGCCGAAGATGACCGCGGCACCGCCCTTTTAGTTAAAACCCAGCTCGAATCCAAAGGTTATTGGGTCTATATTGCCGCCAACGGGATTGAAGCCCTGCAAGTCTTATCCAAGCAATCCATCGACCTAATTATCACTGATGTGGTTATGCCAAAAATGGATGGCGTTGATCTTTACGAAGCAGTTAAAAAGAATTCCAAAACAGCAGATATTCCCATTATTATCGTGACTGATAAAGCTATCTTTAAAGAATCCTTCGCCAGTCTTGGTGTTGCTAATTTTGTCGAGAAGACCACCAATATAAATATCTTATTAGAGAAAATTAAAAACGTCCAAAAAGACATGGATGAAGCCAAAAAATATCCCAAAATCCTGGTTACTGGCAGCCATAAGGTGGTAATCGACCAAATGGTCAATGTGCTAAAAGGAATGAAATACTTAGTACTCAGCGCCCACAGTTCGGATGAAATTCTATCTAAAGCTTTAAGCATGACTCCACACGCCATTATCATGGATGTGTTATTTCAAGACACTGCCTCTACCCCTGAATTGATTGGCGCCATACGCTGCTTAAATAATCTTGCTAAAACTAAAATTATTACCTATGCCTACTTTCCAGAAAATCTGGGGATTGATGTCGAATCTATTCAAGCTGTTGAAGAAGCAATGAGATTATGCACACAGGCAGGATCCGATCAATACATCGGCCGTTTTAATCAAGGGTTTTTATTAGAAAAGCTTCAAGCATTGGGAATTTAAAAAAGCAGGAACCACCTTCACTTATATTCTACTTGGACTTGGCTGCTGGTTTCTTTTCATAATGTTGCGCATGGACATGACAAAAAGTTTCATGATTGTAAATACTCAGAATATGCGTACAGCCACGATATTTACACTTTCTTCCTTTTTTGGAAGTTGCCATCTTTTTAAGCAAAATATTCTCCTTTCCCTAAACTACGCTTTATGTCGAAATGTAATTCTTCCTCTTTTTAAATCATAAGGTGATAAGGCCACAGTGACCTTGTCTCCAGGAAGGATTTTGATAAAGAACTTTTTCATTTTCCCAGCTGGATAAGCGGTAATCAAATGCCCGTTTTGCATTTCCACGGTGAATTGAGCATTCGATAATGCTTTGGAAATAATTCCTTCTACTTCAATGGCTTCTTCTTTAGGCATAAGTCTCTTTCTTGTCATTACTACAAACTTCTAAAGGACATGGGCGAATATGAAAGGCAAGATAGCCTTTATAAGACGGCTGCATTTCAAACTCTACAATTTGACCTTCGGTTAATTCTGAGAATTTAATATTCCAAAGACAGTGCTTATGAAAATGAATGTCTTGCCCATTCTGGGTTCTAATACAACCATATTCTTTATCTTGAAATAGTTTACTAACGCTTCCTACCTGCATGGTGAAGCCTCCCTTATTGTTCAGAATGAAGATAAATAATCAATAGAAGGTAGGGCTAGCAGATTCTAGATAAGAACATCGAGAGATCTGTCGGGTGAGAGTTATCTATTTAGCTGTTACTATACTTGATTAGTCGGTTAGGCACAATGACTATTATTGCCCTACTCCTATATCACCTATTCGAAAGTAACCATAAGCTATAGATTTGTTATTCAAAACACACTATAATTTTTTTATGAAGAAATCTCTAGCTGTCCTCGTAGCATCTATCGTCATTTTTCTAGCTTTACTAAGCATTGGTTTCCAGTTAGCTTCTAAGAAACCATTGTGGAATGATGAAGCTTTCTCGCAAGTCAATAGCATCCAACAACTCTCTTATGCTCAAATTATTTTCGAACACAATCCTGAGGGAAATATTTGCCCTCTATTTTATCTCATCCAAAAATGCATTGGAGATATCGCTGGTTTTAAAATTCCTCTACCGTGGGATGTGAATACTATTGTTGATCCGAAAGCTCAGTTCATTTTGCGTATCGCACCCAATGTATGCATGTCTCTGGCCATCACCTTGCTTTTCTATTTCTTTGCCCGATTTTATTCGTGGAGTTTAGGAATCTATGCCCTGGTGCTGTGCCTATCTTCATTTATGGTCTGGGCTTATTGGGCTGAAGCTCGACCTTATGCGCTGTGGTTTCTTTTAACAACCGTGCAGATGCTAATTTTCTCCCAACTATTAAACACAAAGAAAAATTACCCGTCATGGTTTACTGGCTTTACCATCGTCAACTTCCTCTTGAGTTTTACAGTCATTTTCTCAGCCATACAAATTAGTGTCATTACCTTGCTGCTGTGGATATTCAAAGAAAGAAATTGGAAGAAATATGCTTATTCTTCCATAGTTCCAATAGCCATTTGTCTATACTATTACAGCCATACACGCGTCGACCAGTTTTGGTTTAGTGGATCGATTTGGAAGTTTATTACAACCAATGTCGCTTCCGACATTTTCTGTCTAGCCACCTTCTATCTTGCAGTGCTATTACTTACACAAAAGAAGCTCGCCAAAGCGTCAGATGCATTCTTATTTTGCATCCTATTAATGATTCTTTCTCTGAACACTCTGCTGTTTATCTCAGCCATAACCTATGGACATGTGCCCACCGAACGATACGAACTATCGGTACGTTATTACATCTTCCTAGCTCCCTTGGGAATCATCACAGCCTGCTATGTATTAAAAGAGTTGTGCGGATTTTATCAGCGACAACGATGGGCTTTAGGTTCATTGATACTTATGGTGGTGGGACTTGTCATCATGCGCTGTGTCGAGGTTTATCCGTTAATTATCAAGCTATACAAGTAGATAACTAATAAAGGCAATAAAACTTACCAAGCCAAGAAATGGAAGGTCAACCAGATATTCTAAGCGGATTTGGCTAACTCCTGTTGTTGCTTGAGCCACAAAAAACAAATTCAATAGATAAATCCCGAATATGGCCCAGATGATCGCAGCAGCCAAGATCGGAAGTCCTTTGAAAGATTTATTCGAACCCTTGGTCTTCTTGTGATAGACCATCCAAAGCCCCAAGAACAAAATAGCAACAAGGAAAAAAACTATGGAAATAATTATTAAATTTGTCATTGGGCTAACTGATCGACTTAATGATACCCTCGAGCTTCAAAAGCTTTTGCTTGATGCTAAGGCCGCCCGAATAACCTCCGATAGATCCATCAGCTGCAATCACCCGGTGGCAAGGAATCATAACACAGACAGGATTTTTTCCATTAGCTGACCCGACGGCTCGAACGGCTTTGGGATTCTTAATTCTTTTAGCAATGTCTTTATAAGAAACCGTCTTGCCAAAGGGTATTTCAAACAAGCCCTTCCAAACCTGTTTCTGAAATGAAGTCCCTTCTAAATCAAAAGGAATCTCAAATTGTCGTCTTTTACCACCAAAATATTCTGTTAACTGAATGCGCGCCTTATCTAAGATTTCTTCTTGAGAAGAAAAACGATTCAATGATTTCTTTAATGGAACAGCCTGTTTCTTCCAACCAACACTTCGTAAACCTTTTGGGGAAGCCACCAAATATAATTGCCCGATCGGTGAGGATAATTTGTATTGAGCTTGATCCATGTTGTGTCTCCCTTCTTTAAAACTTTACTAAATAATAGTGACAGATACTAATTTCCGTTTATATATTCGCAGAAAATCAGCGCCTGTCACTAATTATTTATTGATCAAAATGAACTATTTATTATGTGTTACTTCAATTCGATTTTTAACTTTCTCGACCTTTCCAAGAGCCTTAGCAGTATTGCTAGCAAGGTTCATTTGTTGCTCTGTGGCTACTTCTCCATCCAAGGTAATAACACCATCTTTAACTGTAACCTGAATATCACTAGCAACAGGGGCTAGGGCTTGATCATCCTTAATGGCTTGTTTTACTACTTGAGCAGATTCCTTGTCCTTCTCTTGACCTTTATTCTTCAATTGATCTTCTAAATTTTCCATATTATCTCCTTTTAAAATTATTTAGACAAAATAGGAACAACAACCATGTCATTAACTACATTGGTTACACCGTGAACATCGCCTGCTACCTTGGTAGCCATGTCTTTTCCAGCACCGCTAGTGGCATCGCCAGTTAAAGTGACTACTCCATTACTCGTCTCCACACCAGTCTTGAAAGCGCTGGTTGAGTGATGTGACAAGAAGGCCATTTTCACCTGAGCCGTAATAGATGCATCATCAATCTTATCGCCCATGGTCTCTTGTTTCTTGTTTTCAGTCTTTACTATACTCATCTCGTTATTAACAGCTCTAACACCTGCAATATCCTTGGCATATTCACCAGCTAAATCCTTTTGAGCCTGGCTATCTGCTTCGCCTTTTAAAGTAACAATACCATCGTTGACATAAACCTGAGTCTTAACAGCACTCACGTTACGATTGAATAATAAGGCGCTCTTAACCTGCATGCTTAACCAACCATCAGAATTCTCAGCAGGTTGTTCACCTTTGAATACCAATTGATTGTCCACACTTTTAACTCCAGGCAAATTTGCCACGGTCTCTTGAGCTAAAGATTTATGAGACACCTCCTTAACAGCGCCTGTCAATGTCACAACACCATCCTTGGATGTGGTTCTAATACTATCGTCCTTAAGATAAGTTTTAAAAACGTATGATTTTTGAGCAGATGACTCAATGCGTTCATCCGTCTCAGAGGCACGCACAGATGAAGCAGTGACTAATACTGCTGACATAATTGCAAAGAATAATCTTAAATAATTCGAATTCATAAAACACTCACCTTCCCTAATCGTACTGTTTAATCCATCACCCCTAAATGAGGCCTATCTGTTGGAGACTATGAAGATACTTTTCTGCCAAAAATAAAAGAAACAATTGCTAAGACTAAAAATACAAAAAATAAAATTTTAGCTATATCAATGGCTGAACCCGCGATACCAGTAAATCCCAGTACTGCTGCAACTATTGCGATCACAAAAAATGTAGCGGCCCAATTCAACATAGAACACTCCTTTCTTAATCGTTATGATCAACGGTCTTTTGAACGCTTTTTCCAGCATTCTCAACATCTTTTCCTGCACCTTTAAGCATATTGCAGCCCGTAAGTGAAGTTAAACATATAGCTACTATAACTATTAAAATAAGTACTTTCATTTCTATCCCCCCTAACGCATCCAGATTGGTTGTTGTTTGAGTCTCTTTAATATGTCTGCCAATACATCACGCGCATATTGTGATTTAGGCAAGGTATGTTTTCTGGCTGAAACAGCAATTCGCACTGTTTTTTCAGTGAGTTTCTCTATATGAACAGCCACATTGTAATTATCCACCTCAGACTTAATCCATCCTTCAGTCTTCTTATCTATACTTAAGCCTCCCATAGCGCGAATGGTTTCAAGACTCGCATCATAGGCTCTAGCATAAGAAGTATCGATATCTGCTTTAACACTGTCTGCGCTGACCTCATAACCTACCACGCCACCGATGAGAAGAGCTGCACAGCTAGAGAGTAGTGGAACCGAAAGAACCAATATAATAAGAATAAGAATTTTAAACTTCATATGAATCTCCTAATTGAAAATATATTTATTCCTTAAGCTGCTGTTAGTAGTTTAGGCAGTAACTGAAAATGAATCAATTGTACCAAGGTATAGTAAGCTGGTACGCCGATGGAAACCTTAATCTAAGGAGGATGTGATGCCTGCTTTTTGAGCAAAATGGATGAGTTCAGTAACTGTGTTTGCTTGCATCTTTTGCATAACCCGGCCACGATGGACCTTGATAGTCTGAAGGGCTGTTCCCCGCTTTGAGGCAATTTGTTTATTCATCATCCCATTGACTACCAAGCGAAATACCTCAAGTTCTCTGGGGGACAAAGTTCTAATATTTCGCCAAATCTTCACTATTTCAGCTTGTTTTTTATTTTTGATCTTACTCTCTGTAATACCGAGGGCAATGGCATCCAGAAGCTTTGTTGCAGTAAAAGGTTTCATAAAGAAATCTATGGCTCCAGCTTTGATCGCTTTGACACTCTTGGGAACATCGCCATGCCCTGTAATAAAAATAATAGGGATATTAATCCTCTGCTGTATCATTCTTTCCTGGAGGAGAAGTCCATTGATATCTGGCAAACGAATATCAAGAACCAAACATGAGGGAATTTTGGGATGTTTAAAATTCAGAAAATCGGTGGCTCGTATGAATGTCTCAACCTTAAATCCATGTGCTTTTAATAATAAGTTTAAGGCTCTGCACACAGAAATATCATCATCAACAACATAAATAATAGGACTATTACTCATTGATCCTTCTTTACATAAACAGGAATTGTGAAATGGAAAGTTGCACCGTGATCACGATTATTCTTTGCTTCTAAACGACCACCATGCTCTTCCACAATGGAACGGCTAATCGACAAACCCATACCCAAACCATCTGGCTTGCTAGTAAAAAAGTGCGCAAAAAGCTTCTTCATATTTTCTTTTGGAATGCCGCATCCTGAATCCTTAACTTCCACCATAATTATATTGGCATCTTTAAGCGATGATCTAATCAACAGTTCCAGAGAACCAGTGCGATCATCCATTGCTTCTAAACTGTTGCTAATAAGATTCAAGAGTACCTGTTGCAATTGTATACGATCCCCTTGTATGTGCGGAAGATTAGTATCCAGATCGAATACGATAATTTTATTCCTAACAGTAATATGGGTCATAATAAGTTTAACTGTATCCTTAATAAGGTCATTGATATCTAAATACTCAAATGCTGGCTTGTTCTTTTTTAACAACGACCGTAAACGCCGAATAACCTCAGCAGCCCTCTGATCATCATTAATAATGTACTGTAGAATTTCTTGTAATTGGGGCTCCCTTCCTGCGTACAGACGCTGAGCTGCTTGAGCATAAGAAAGAATAGCCGTCAAAGGTTGGCTAATTTCATGTGCTAAAGACGAAACAAATTCCGCAAGCTTTCCTACCCGTGTGACATGCAAAAGCTCTTCGCGCTGTTCTTCAATTTCTAAATCTCTTTGCTTTATCAGTGTAGTATCCGTTTGAATCCCTACATAATGGGTGACGTTTCCCTTTGTATCACGCACTGGAGCAATACGTAATAAACTCCAAAATTTCTTGCCATTTTTCCTAAAATTTAACATCTCTCCATAAAACGATTCTCCTCGATACATAGTTTTCTTTATTTCATCAACAATACGCAAATCAGCATCTGATCCATAGAGTAGAAAATAGTTGTGCCCAATGACATCATTCTTTGTATAACCAGTAATACTCAATAAAGATGGATTGGCATAAATAATGGGAAAATTAGATTTCTTGGCATCAATAATAAAAATACCATCTAATGTGGCTTCCATAGCCTTGGTTCGAATATGAATTTTTTCTTCTGCAATCTTCTCTCTATCGGCCCCTTGTTTTAATTGCCCGCTTCTGATTTTCAGCTCATCTGTTTGTTGCCGCACCTTCTCCTCTAAAATATTCCGAGTTATTCTTCTCAATAACGGTTTTTTAACCTTCTTTTGGTTAACCGTTGTTTTTTCTTTTGATTTGATTTTAATAGTCATCTTTTAATTTTTCACAGTCATATCGATATTATCTGAGGCAACATTAATAAGATCGACCAAGGTCTGACCATTAAACGGTTTTTGTAAAAACCCCACAGCCCCTACTTCCAAAGCACGGTCCGCAGCATTTTCATGCTTCTCGGCAGAAATAAAAATAACAGAACGTTTTGATCCAGATTCAAGAATCTTTTTCTGAGTTGCCCATCCATCTAATCCTGGCATATGAATATCGAGAACTAAACAACCAGGCTCATCATAGGGCACAGCATCAAAGAAACTTTGTGCAGAATTAAATGTTTTAACTTCAAACTCAAAAGTCATTAAAAGTGTCTTAAGCGCACGACACACCGATTCGTCATCATCTACAATATAAATTCTTTTTTTATATAAAGTCATGGCATTGCTCCTTAAATCAACAAAATTAGATACAAAAACTCGTCAAGAAATCTAGTGTACTTGCATATTTTTGTACAAAGCATCAAATAAATCAATTGTACTAAGGTATAACAAATCTACGGAGAGTATAAAATTATGTAATTCTACAAAGAATTGCTAACTACAAAAGGAGGGATCAATCAAGCTTTTCCAACTCTAAACTTTCGGCCTTTAATTTTCCCTGCGTTCAGTCGCTCGATTGCTTCTTCTTGTTTTTCAGGGGTGATGGCTACATAACTATTAACTTCTAAAATATGAATCTTCCCGACGTCCTGGGCTTTGCGCCCCGCTTCCTTGGTCAAAGCACCTAAGATATCGCCAGGACGGATATTATCCTTCCTGCCGCCGCTAATATAAATGGTCGACATTTCTGCCACAAGACGGTCAGCTCTCAGTTGAATAGGATGCAATTCATTTAATTCTTTAATCATACACTCAGTTTTTAAATAAGTGCCCATCGTTCTCAGAGTGGCCCGTTCTTTATGGGTATACAAGCTCAGCGCCAGCCCCTCTTGCCCCGCTCGTCCGGTTCTTCCAATGCGATGAACATAGAGCTCGGGGTCGCTTGGCAAATCGTAATTAATGATACTACCTACATCCTTCACATCCAGACCACGCGATGCTAAGTCAGTCGCAACCATAATACGGCAACTTTTATTATCAAATTTGATTAAAATAAGTGTTCTGTCAGCTTGCTCTAAATCTGAATGCATCTGTAAAGAATCTATTTTTTTAGTACGTAACAATCCTGAGACAGTGTTACACGCTTCCCTGCTATTACAAAAAATAATGCAGGATTCTGGTTTATAGTGTCCCAAAAGACGCAACAAGGCATCGTTCTTTTGATCTTCGACTTTAAAAAATAATTGTTTGATGGTTGTATTTTGGTGTTGCGAGTCAATAGTCACTTGCGCTGCATCTTCCTGCAGGCTGGCGCTTAATGTTTTAATCCCGTGAGGAAATGTCGCAGAAAACAACATGGTTTGGCGATCCACGGGCGTAAATGAGGCAATACGGTTTATTTCCTCAATTGATCCCATTTCTAGCAAACGATCGGCTTCATCTAATACCAAGACCTTAAGATCACTGGTAATAAGTACTCCTGTTTTGAGTAATTTGGTGATGCGACCAGGAGTTCCCACAATGATATGCGCACCCTGCTTGAGCGACTTAACCTTATGACGTTCTTCTGAACCGCCGCAGATGGTCAGCACCTTAATATTACTGGTAAAGCGTGCCAGGCGACGGATTTCATTAGCTACCTGCTCGGCTAATTCGCGCGTAGGAACCAACACCAGGGCCTGTGGCATCGGAATGGTTAAATCTAATTTGGCTAGGATGCCTAAAGCAAAGGCAGCTGTTTTACCGCTGCCAGTATTAGCCTGACCAATAAAATCCCGCTTACTTAAAATAAATGGCAAGCCCTTTTCCTGAATAGGTGTCATCTCCAAATAACCAAGGGACTTGAGATTATCAAGCATGGCCTTACTTAAACCTACACTTTTAAAATCTTTGGAAGCATCCATCATTGATCTCTACGACTTCTATAGCCTTCTGGCGAAGTTCCTGTCAAAATAAACTCACGCTCTTCTTTGGAAGAACTAAACAAAGCCTCTACAATATTTTTAAAGCCCTGCAAATAGACAAAAAAACCTTCCACCGGCACAAATATTTCAAAATTCTTGCCTGTCACTTCGCATAAACCAAAAATCCTGATCTTATTATTTTTAGATTCAAAATATCTCTTAAATTTGAACGGAGTAAACGGCGGAGTTCGAATAGGTAATTCTTGGATCATAATTAACTCCTCTTCTGTAAGTTATTTCTCAAGAGGATTTTTGTTTCACAATCTTTGAAATTATGGAAAAATTCTTGGTCAACCAAGAAGCAACAGCCATTTGTCTTTTTGTTTGAGCAAGGCTTCGAGCAGGAATTCCCCAAACAACCGAACGATCATCGATATCACCAATAACAGCGCTTTTTCCACCGATCACAGCATTAGAGCCTACTGTGACATTGTCAGTAATGGCAACCTGTCCGCTGATCGTAACATTGTCGCCTATCACTGTGCTTCCTGCAATCCCACTTTGTGCTGCCATAATGAGATTCTTTCCGATCTTCACATTGTGAGCAACATGGCAGAGATTATCGATTTTAGAATTAGCTCCTATGATCGTATCCTCTAAAGAACCCCTATCAATCGTAGAATTAGATCCGATCTCGACATTTTCTTCAATAATAACTTTACCTAATTGCGGAAATTTATAAATTACACCTTGGTCTTTCACATAACCAAAACCATCAGACCCAACCACGACTCCGCCATGTAGGATGACATTGTCTTTTAATATAATATTTTCATAAAGAAGCACGCGAGGATATAAATGACAAGAGACTCCTATACAACAATTCTTTTTAATGATGCAACCACTTTCGATAATACTATTGTCCTTGATAGTAACATTATCTTCGATTGTTACATGGGAACCTACCCAGACATTATTCCCAAATTTTACAAAATTACCTATCGCGGCCGTAGGATGGACAAAAGACTTCCTAACAACTGGTTTATACAATGCATGGTAAAGAGTTAAGAAAGCAAGCTTTGGATTATGGACTCGGATGAGAGGTTTAGTAGATTTTCTGACGGTGTTAGTGGTTAATATGCAACCCGTTAGGCTTTGTTCAGCAACTAAGAGTTTGCATTCATCCACAGCAAAGGTTAAATCATTAGCCTTAGCCGTAGTTGGACCACTTAAGCCTATAATATCAATTTCACCATTTCCCTCAACTGCACCTTTTACAAGTAGAGCTACGTCGGTAATTCTCATTCGTCCTCCCTGCCTTGGTTGAAAAAGATGCATAAATGACGGCTTACAGTACAAGGTATGGAGAGGTTCGTCAATTGATTTGATTCACACGACAAAATTAGGTCTTCAAGGCTTTGGTAAAAGCTTCATCAAATAAATCTACAGCTAAATCTATTTCTTGATTAGTAATATACAAAGATGGAGCCAAATTAAAAACATTCTTATAGTATCCACCAATGCTCAAGAGCAATCCACGTTCTTTACCACCAGCTGTTAATTGACCTTTTAATCCGATATTCATAATTTTATCGGTCAATTCACGATTAGGTGTAAAGCCATCCTTCTGGCAGATTTCAATACGCAAAGCCAATCCTAAACCATCAACCTCGCCAATTTCCGGGTATTTTTTCATCAAACTTTTAAGACGTTTGACAAAATATTCGCCCTTCTGAGGGACGGATGTGGCGAAATCAGAATCTTCAATAAGATTCATGACACCCAGCGCAGCGGCTGTTCCTAAAGGATTCGAAGAGAATGTGGCATGCGTTGAACCTGCAGGAAACATTTCTGGAGAAATCAAATGCTCCTTAGCCCATATTCCTGAAAGCGGATTAAGCCCATTGGTAAACGATTTGCCAAACACAATGATATCAGGGACCACGCCAAAATGTTCAATCGCCCACATCTTACCTGTTCTAAAGAAACCCATGTGAACTTCATCAGCCACAAACAAGACTTGATGTCGGTCTAAGACCTTCTTAAGCTGTTTAAAATAATCCTTAGGAGGCACAATATAGCCGCCAGTTGCCTGCACTGGCTCGACAAAGAAGGCTCCGTATTCACAATTTTTGGTTTTAGGATTAACGATCGAATAATATTCTGAATCAAAGAGCTTCTCAAAATCTTTGAAACATGACATGTCACAGCATTTTTCTTTACTAGCAGCGGTGCAACGGAAACGGTAAGGATATTCTATGAAATAGGCCCGATCTGAGAATGTTCCATAATTTTCTCGGTAACGGTAACTTGAGGTAATGGCGGTTGCGCCTAAGGTGCGTCCATGATAACCACCCATAAAAGCAAACATGGCATTTTTCTTTGTATAATTACGGACAATTTTGATCGCATCTTCAATAGCAGCCGCGCCACCAACATTAAAATGCACCCTTCCTTTAACGCCAAAAGTTTTTTCAACATTTTTAGCAATCTTTTCAGCAAGCAAAATCTTTTCTTCATGCAAATATTGGCTATTGAGCTGGGGTAAGGTATCGATCTGGTCTTTTAAAATATTATTCAAACGTTCATTTTTATATCCGAAATTTGCAGCCGAATGCCACATTTGCAAATCAAGGTATTGGACTCCTTGACGGTCATAAACATAGATCCCTTCGGTTCGGCTGAAAACCTTAATTTCCTTGGCATAATGGACTGTATCACCCCAAGAACAATATTGGGCTTCTTTAGCTAAAAGCTCTTCTTGTTTTTGGTCCTTAGCCCCTTCGTTGCGTCGTAACAACTGTTCCATTGGCCTCCTCCTTTAAATGCTCATGCACATCGCCAAGATTTGCAAACTCTACACAAGCTAATTTGTGTTTCTGGAAATATTTCAAAAGCGTATCCTTAGCATACACTCGGTCTGATTCTTTGGCTGCACAAATATCAGAACGTCCATCGCCAATGTAAACGATGCTTCTTGGATCATCTTTCTGAAAATGTGTTTTCTTGCAATGCGCACAAGAACGACAATTGGGATTTTGATATGGGAAAGAAGGAACAAGACTGTCATTAGAAAATTCCAAATGGTTGGCATAAACCGTTAATCCGTGGATATTATTATACTGCAAAACTTGCTCAATGATCGTTTGGAAGTTATCACTGACTATAATAGGCTCAACGCCATAATTACGCAACCAGGCCAGTAATGATGAAAAGTGTGGATCTAAAACAACGGTGGTCAAATATTGGCTCAAATCTGCAGGAGAAATCCGAACTCCCTTCATTTGACCTAACAAACATTCCTTAGCACTAATTCGTTCTTCCAACCAGGCCTCTTGTAAAGCGACCCAATCTCGATTGATGGAAAAACGTTGGATGATATCATCAAGCACATCACCCTTCGATATAGTGTTATCAAAATCAAAAAAAACACGACAATCTGCTGGTTGAAAGCCTTTATATTCTGAATTTTTATTCTTAAGCATTTTTAGTAGCCAAACGGGAACAAATAAAAGAACTGACATCCCCAACTGTTTTTAAATTAATGTAGTCTGCTTGTAGAATTTCAATGCCTGTTAAGTCTTCAAGTTCAAATACGAGTTCAACAGCCCCAAAAGAATCAATATTCAAATCTTCAACTAATCGCTTTTCTACTGTAATAGTATCCTCTTTGATATTTAATACTTTAGCTAAGGCTTGTTTCACTTTTAATTCAATAGCTGCGGGATCTACTGTGGACATTTACTTTAACCTCCTGAATATTAACGTAGCATTGTTACTTCCAAACCCAAAAGAATTGGATAAAGCTACATCCACCTTATGAGCGCGTGCCACTCCTGGCACATAATCTAAATCACATTCCCCGTCAGACTGTTGATAATTAGCTGTCGGAGGAACAATATTATTTTGAATAGCCAAACAACATGCCACAGCTTCAATAGCTGCAGCAGCCCCAATGGTATGACCAACCATTGATTTTGTAGAAGAAATTGGAATCTTATACGCTTGCTCTTTAAAAACTTCCTTGATCGCCAGGGTTTCAGCTCGATCATTCGCGGTGGTGGATGTTCCGTGAGCATTGATATAACTAACCTCCGTTGGCTGCAAACCGGCATCTGCTAAGGCCAAACGCATGGTGCGGGCTGCATCTTCGCCATCAGCAATAGGAATAACCATATGTTGAGCGCCCGAAGTCAAAGCATAGCCAACGATTTCGGCATAGATATGAGCATTTCTCTTTTGGGCATGTTCTAACTCTTCAAGAACCAACATGGCTGATCCCTCTCCCATCACAAACCCATCCCTTGCCTTATCAAAAGGCCTGGAAGCTTCTAGCGGTGTATCATTCTTTCTAGACATAACGCGCATATTATCAAAGGCAGCAAAGGTATAAGGAACAATCGGGGCCTCGCTTCCCCCCGCAAAAATAACATCCGCCTTATTGTGACAAATCATTTCATAAGCTTGGCCAATGGCATGATTACCCGAGGCACACGCTGTTGCAACCGTCATATTAGGGCCTTTTAAACCAAGTTCAATAGAAACAACTCCCGAAGGAGCATTGGGCATTACCCGTAAGACCGAAGAAGGATGTGCTTTTTTTGGGCCCGCCTCAAGTACGGCGGTAATTTGACGTTCATAAAAAAACATTCCGCCCAAACCTGAACCAATCACAACCCCTAAACGATAAGGATTCTCTGCCTCGAGTTTCAAACCACTGTCTTTTTGGGCCATTCTGGCACTCGCTAGAGCAAATTGGGCAAACTCATCAACCTTACTAGCAACCCCCTCTGGCATAAAATCTAAAGGATTAAAGCCTGTTAGCTGAGCTGCAATGCGGGTTTGATAGGCAGAAGCATCAAATTTACTAATAGGCCCCATAGCGCAACGGCCTTGAAGATTAGCTTCCCAGAAACGATCTTTACCAATACCATTGGAGGCTAAAACACCCAAGCCCGTGACTACCACTCTTCGCTTTTTTATAGTCATTTCTAAAATAAACCTTGTTTATTGGGGGATAAAGCTTACACAAAAATGGCATTTTAACTGATTATTATATTATGTCTAGATTAAAGAATCGAAGAACCGCTGTAATTCGTAGGCCACCTTTTCACGCTCTTGGTCGGCAACAATCACATGGTAGGAGTCTTTCAATAAAACAATCTCTTTAACTTGGGATTTAACTCGATCACAAACATAGTGCGCATTCTTAACCGAGCTCATATCATCCTCTTGGGCTTGAATTACCTGTACTGGAGCTTCAATGTCAGCCATTTTTTGTTTCAAATGAGAAACCAATAACCGATGCTGGTAAAGCAACGCTATAGGATAAAATGGATAGCCATTCTTAGTCACTTCACCTAAATCATGCACTGTCCTTTGATCATAGTATTCATGGATCCTTTGGCGGATGATCGCGTTTTTAATGCCATAAGGAAACCCATCTTTAAAGAAGAGATAGTACTTCAAAGGAGTATAAAACCCTAACGGCAAAAGAAATCGCGTTTTAGGAGCATTCCATCCATCAAAAAAGAATATGGGAGATAAACAACTGACTCCTTTTACTCTTCCCTTAAATTCATGTGCCAAAAGTAAAGCTAACAGAGCACCAACCGACAGTCCTGAGACAAAAATATTTTTATCGCCAGCCGCCTCTCTTGCTAAAAAAGCCTTACGCACCGACTCATACATTTGCTGCCACTTTGTTTTTCGAAAGATATCCATGGGTTGACCGTGATTTGCCAAACGTGGACAAAGGACGGTATAACCTCCCTTACGATTCAAATACTGTGCCAGATAAGCAGTTTCTCGTGGCGATCCTGTTAATCCATGAATAAGAATAACCGTGGCCCCATTAGTCCCTTGAAAGAAAATATTACCTTCCGAGTCTAAAGATTCTTCGGATCGCACATTCTCCGATTTATAAAAACGAAAAGCAAAATGAACTGACATTAATACTCCTTATTTCTTCCTGCTTAATACACCAACTGTAATGGTAATAAAAACTATTTCACAAATTACATAAATAACCAAGGTCGTTACAATTCCAGAAGTAAATCCATACGAATGAAGACCTACGCTTAAAAGATTAACACCAAACCAAGCCCACATGACAACCATCATACCAATCACGGATCCCACGGCCAGTCCTAAAGGCCCTATCATTTAAGCAATCTTGGCATGAAATAGTAACGCAATCCATAGCACAATCATCAGGGCCCCATTTTCTTTAGGGTCCCACCCCCAAAATCGGCCCCAGCTTTGGTCAGCCCAGATACCACCAAGATTGGTACCTAGAAAGGTCAAGGTCAAGGCTACACCTAAAATACCTAATGTTGTTTTATAAGTTTGATCGAGAACTTTCCTGTCTTTATTAAAAACAGCCTGAATTAACCAAATATGCCCAAGCACTCCTCCTACACAGGTGGCTGCATAACCCATAGTAATACTCGTTACGTGGGTCGCTAACCAGAAATTAGAATTTAATACGGCAATCAATACCTTTAAAGTGTCACCCTCAGCACTATATTTATGAGCAATAAATAATAAAACCGCACCACTGATAGCAGCTGTCACAAATCCCAACCATTGTCGATTAAAATGTTCAATGGCTAGCCCTAAAAAGACAGCGATTGCTCCAACAAAAATAAAGGTTTCATAAAGACTGGAAACTGGCGGGCGGCCCATAATCACAATACGCATCGCTAAACCCAGCACATGAATGGCAAAACCTATAAAGGCGCTTGCCATGGCCCATTGATACCAAATTTTTTTAGAAGAAGAAAATGAGAAGACAAAAAAGACAAAGGTAAGAATATAAAACATAATGGCCCACGTAAATGGAGAGCTAACATGGTAAAACAATTCCACGATAAATTTATTAAAACTCTTTAGTTCAGACTTAGACAAGCTTAAAGGAATAATCTTCTGGTAAGATCGCAGCACAAGATCAAATTGTGCTTTATTATCTTGAGCAAAACTTGTGGCCATTTGACTCCAAAGAAGAAGCAACTCAACAGTGTTGGAATTACTAAAATCTGACGTCAGCGCATCCCACGGACTTAACCATCGATCTTTATTTCTTGAAGGTATCACATTAAAAGGTAAATCTTTATAAGCTTTAGACCAACGGAATAAATTACCTGTGACTTGCAGCAATTCACTTTCGTCTTTTGTAAATTGTGAGGGCGACTTACTCTGTAAACCTTTAAATAACTTTTGTAAGGCCTTTGCTCTTAAGGCAATATCGATAAAACTAAATTGATCTTGTGCTAACGGCAAACCAAGCTCTGTCTTTGTAGTTCTCGACAGAATCGTAAAATCTTTTTGAGGCAAAGCAAAGACGAATGAATGCGAAAGTTCGGCGTAGAGATTAACATTATCGAATACACGTAGGATTTCATTCTCAACCAGACTGCGCTCACGCTCAGGAATCTTCAGCGCTGCTTCGTGAAGCACCTCGAGCTTGCTATACGATTTGATTAATTGCTCAGGCGCGTATCTGCGATGGTCTTCCGGAGAGATTCCCAAAGCCGTTGCAATCTCAGGGTTATTAATTAAAAAGATTTTATCGTCACTTGTCGTTTGAGATTTAAAGAACACACAAGCCAACCAGTCGGTCGCTTCTTGCTTACCATAGTGGTCCCTGCCAGAGAATTGCGTTAATACACTGCGAGCATAGGTATCCAAAGGCTTAAGGCGGCCATTGTCCAGCACGGGAATACTCTTAAAACTATTAATCCTGAATTCAGCCAAAGCATTCCCAGAAAACAATAAGATCAACACTAACGCTAAAGATAAACGTAGTATCATCGGCGATTCCTCGAACTAAAGGCCTGAATCAAAAAATGCAAAGCCAGCCCCAGAAAAACAACAAAACAGGCGATATAAGGCAAAAATTTCGCAAAGTTTTTAACTACCGCCAAAGTCGAATGTTCCCTTCCATTTGCATCTACGTCATAGGAGGCTTGATATAGAGTGTAGTCCTTATACCTCAAAGGATTGTTCATAAAAATACGCGTCTGACGTTGGAGCGTTCCTGTAGAAACGTTGACCAAGCTTTCAAAGCTTTTGGCTGTCTGCGTTCCTGGATAAAATTCAGCCTTAAAGCTGTCTAATTTGATCGTAAAAGGTAAGACGTAACGTTTATGGCGCAAAATAAAATTATATGTTTTCCCAGCTATATTGACTTTTGTCGGCAGCGCAGCCCCATACAATATTAAATGATGACTTTTACCCTCAAAGGTGATATCAAAAGTCCCTCCTGCAATATTCTGCTCTCTCTCTTTAAGAATGGGTTTAGGCCTTATAAAATCATCACAATTGGAATAAAATTTCTTCACACTTAAAACAAAATCTTGGCTTGAAAAAGGAACGATATACCCTTCTTTAAAACCTGTAGTATCAATCGCTGTTACTTGATACTGCTGATTGTTACCCTCTGGCCAGTACGCCACCTCCCAGTCATAGTAGGATGTCGAAACATTGGTGGCCTCGCCTTGAGTTAAACGTACATGTGATTCTTCAGCTACATGAAACACCATGAAGGCAGCTACAAAATATAAAAGAAGCCCTCCATGGACCATCAGCAACCCTGCGTAAGGCCATCGTATATATTTCTTAAAGGTAACTATTGATGTGCATAACAGATTAAAAAACAAAATCCACAAAACCAACTGTGCTCCTGGAAAAGGTATGCACCCTGCGGCTAGAAAGACGAATGAATTAAAGAAACGTTCTTGGGCAAGATAAAGTCCATGATGAACTTGGGCAATGGTTCCCCAGAAGGTTAGGACAAATAACAAAAACAAGCAAATAACGGTAAGGCGTGTTGAACTTAAGAATTTGATCATTTGATTTATCGACGGGATATTGACCCTAATAATTTTAAGAAACCATTCTTATTTTCTTTAACCAAGACAACTGAACCAGTCATCTTTACAAAAACCGTAGCATCTTCCATTGTGATCATGGACACGATCATGCTCTGATCCGATGGCAAATTTGTAAAATCAAAAATGTGAGCTTCCTGCCCGCTTTTAATACGAACACTCGCTGCGGCATCTATCAATGTTTTTAATTCTTGCGATGATGCTTGAAGTTGGATCTGACCCATCCAGCGGCGCAAATTAGCCTCTAAAGTGCCTGCCATACGACCCAGAGCAACTATCGAACAATCTATCGCCTTTGCATCAGAAATCAACTGGAAGGTGACAACGCGCATCCCTTCGCCAGCCACTTGCCTCCAGCCCGTGGGAATCTCCCAGGTGAGCATATCAGCGGCTGCAGAAACGCTAGGAACAGCGACTTGCACAGCTTCAATATTTATTTCAGTGTAATGACGTTCTTGAGGTTGTTGCTGGCAACTGCTTAAAAGCACAACACAAAGACAAAGTATCCAAACCATACGAGCCTTTCTAAAATTAATCCAGTCAATATATCAGAACACATACAGAAGATAAATAAGATAAATTATTAGACAACATCAAGGAAGGATTTCAGATCTCTTAATGGCTGGATATTGATGATCACTGGTACAAAGCCTGGGGAATTTTGTAATTGCTTTAGCATGGCAGGATCTAGGTTGAATTTCCAGTCAGAGGCTGGTCCGCCTTTGGCAGAGATTACGCCATTGCTATTTGTTTGCAGGTTTAATTTGGCTGGGGTTAGATCGATACCACCGGTATTACTTAACATAGCTTTGTCAACCAATGCTGTCACAGTTTCCTTAAATAAATCTTCTGCAATCGTTGCTTCCTGTAAGTTTTGCTTAATTACATCTTCCGTAGTTTGATTGAGTGTTTCTTGATCGTTAACAATAAATTCTCCACTCAATTCTAAAACTGCTGTTCCAGTCCCCAAGGAATTAACTTTTTGATACTGTCGAGGAAAGACAATAACTTCAGTTTTGTTAAAAAGAATATTGTAAGCTATCTTTCGCTGATTAAGGATATCGACATATTGAAAAACTGCCTGAGCTAATTTAACTCGATCCTTAGCAGTAAATGCGAGGGCATGTGCAGGGTAATCCAGGACTTTGGAAATCTGCACATCATTTAAGATGGAAATCTTTTCTCGTGGCGTTTTCTCAACGGGTAATTGCCCATTATTGAATAACGGCTGTCCTTCTAGATCTCCTCCATAATAAAACCCTTGAAAATGCAAATGATTCAAAGATGCGAAAGCTGCTATGCTATTGTAAGTAATTTTCAAATTATCTTTGTCTGCATTGGCCATTCTTTCTAAGACCATCTGAATATATTCTGGTTTGTCTAAATATTGCGGATGATTCGCTTGTCTTTGGGGTACCAGCAAAAAATGACCTTCAGCAAATGGTCTAGCATTGACAATAGTACTCACTTGCATGCCTTGCAATACTCCTTCACTGATAATCTCCTCTGAACTTATTTTATTAAAGTTAAATCCATCTGGATTAAATGGTTGTTGTATCCCTCCTCCTTGATATTGTGATGGTCTTCTTTTTTCACGGTCGGGATTAAATTGTAGAGAGAATTTTCCCTTTTGGACTCTACGATTAGGTAGCTGATAAAATGATGACCCTAATATTGTTTTTTCGTCTGGACCTGCCGCCTGCTTTTGTTCAGAAAGAGCACGAATTCGAGCAATAATTTTATCGTCTTCAGCTTGTTTTCTTACAAGATCCTTTGCTTCTTCTCGCCAAGGAATAGCCACATCAACCAAATCAGGCCAAAACAACATCAATTCTCCATCCGAAATAATTTGATCGCGAGCTTTCTTTTCAACATTGCTTATAAATTCTTCTCTCATCTGATTAAAAAGTACTGGAACAATCAACTCTTCTCCCTCTTTTGGGATTTCGCTTAGAACAATTGCCCGTCCACCCTCTATCTCAAAGTTTTCTTTAGCAATTAATGAATCAATCATAATTTGACCTGATTCGTTTGTACCATGCTTTAACCATTGTGTTTTTCTAGCCACCTTAACTCCACGCTCAGGAACCACTTCAAGATAAGGTATTACCCTCTCCCAGAACAATCGATTGCCCTGTCTTTTAATTCTATAAAAGAAATCCGAACTATCCGTTTTAGGACCAAAATCTGTATCACTCGATTTTTTAGCATGATAAAAAGTAAATGATTCCGCATATTGAACAAAAATCAAATCTATATCTCGAATAACCTGGGCTAACTGCAAATTGGTGGGATCAATCACCAATTGTTTCTCTAGATTAGCCTTTTGTGAAGATAATTCGCCTAGCATCATGGCTCGTGCATTTCTTTGATAATCTAATGATTCTTGTTGCTCTGGAGTCGTTTTAAAAAGTTCTGCCTCTTGAATATACATCTGCCCCAGCAATCTCAAACGTTCATAATGCTTATCTTCTTGCTGTAGATCTAGCCTATTGGCAAGCTCTTGATAAAACCTTCGTACGGCTTGTTCATACGATGCCCTAGCGACTACACCCACTACTTCTGTATAATCTTGCCGACTAATGTCATATAATCGCTCAGCGATCTCACGCTGTTGTCCACCAGCAACTGGTGAATAGGCCACCGTCACACTATTTTTAAGCATTGGAGACTTCACCCAAGCAATATAAGGAGGTTCCTCCAATCGAAGATCACGTCCAATGGAAGGAGAAACCGTTTGATTACTTAAGGCCGCACGATTAAAAATCACATAGGTATCCGCTACAAATCCGCCCACCCCCCCAACAAGCAAGGCTGATTGATTGGCATGCTGTAAGTTGGCTGCTTTTTTATGCTCAATTTGAAGATAACGAATAAATTGAGCTACGGCAGAAGTATCTTGATCTTCCACAAAGGGAGCCGCCACATAGGTGATTGTTCTTTGACCTAAAGCATCTCTTTGTTTAGCTTCCACTGGCTGAGCCATGGTTCCTCTTAAATCTCCCTTACCATCTAAAGGAGAACCCATCAGAGGCAGATCGGTTTCCCCAGCCTTTTTCCCAACAAGATCTCCCATCCGATGCACATTAACTGGAAGAACTTCAAATGCTCCCTGCTTTTTCTCTGTTCTGGGTTTTGAATAAACGAAATCACTCATGGTCAACATATAGGGCGCACTAGGCGTCATAAGCCCGTGGTACCTCTGGTGACTAATTCCAAGATAAGCTCCCCAACCATTAGTATCTAACATTTGTTGGTCTCTTTTTTGAATCTCTCCCATGGCCAAGGGAATGCGACCGGCACGATTAACAGGGTTGTACCCAAAATATCTTTGTATCAACACTTCAACCCTGGAATTCATATTTCCATTTAAATTCGCTAATACCCTATACAATTGCTCTTCTGTGTCGATCGTTTCCCCTAACAAATCACCTGCCTCTTGTAACAACTGATGAATTTGTTGTTCTCGAACTTCTAATCGATCTTTACGAATCTGCTCACGTTGGGATTTGGCTACCACATAGGTTTCCGGAGGAGCATCATCATCCATGCTCATAATGGTTGACTCGCCTTTGGCCTTAAGCAAGGTTCGATTGCGCACACCTGAAATATGATTAAACACATTCTTTTCTAAATATTTTCGCAAAGCCACTCTATCAATCTTGCCGTCACTTATAATTCGCTTTGTTTCTAAAATATTTTGAATTTGCGGTCGTAATTGATTGAGATCTAAGGCTTCTTGATATCGTGTTAATATGGCATCGGTGTATTGATCGTATTCTTTCTCTCTTAATTGTGGCGTAATATGCCAAGACTGCCATCCAAAGCGTTTGTACATCTCTTGCAAAGTCTTCTGATTAGCTTTTAAGATCTCCTGGGTAGAATCATCCACAATAACAAGCTGGGATTGACGATTGAAAATTCGATTTGATTCTGCCTCTGCCTCGAGTTGGGTTCTTAAGGCAACCTCGCGATCCATGGTTGCTATATAAACGGTTTGAATCGGAGTTCGTTCTAATTCCAGTATTTGTCCTGACAAAGGAGCTGCTCGCCAAAAAGCTTCCTTGGTATCAAAAACCGCTAATGGCTGATCTGCCTGTTGAGTTAAAATGGATTGGTTGATATTACTGACATCTTCATCAAACTGTTCCTTACTTTGATTAGAGACATCAAAGAAAATTCCACTTCCACGAGCCATGTCTAATCTAATTAAATGTTCCAATCCTTGCGTGGTCACCCCAATGGAGAGATCATATTCTTGCGCCTTTTTCTTTAAGGCATACTCATCATAGGCATAATACCGATTAGCACTTAAACGAACTAAATTGATATTAATACCTTCAACTTGTTTTAATCCCCATAGCGCTTCACGAACAATCCCAGCCTCTTCATCGTTAATTAATATAACTGCCGCTTTCCTAGCATCATAGATAACTTCTCGAAGCCTTTTGTTATTAGCCAACAAATACAAAGCTTTCTTTTTTGTTTCCGTCTCTTGCAAGCTTGACACCGTATTCATTGCCAGTCTCAAACCCCTGGCTCTACGAACTGATTGATCGTGAACAGTGATAAAACGCTTTGTTTGTTCGCTGATTTCAACACCAAACTGTTGCTTAATTCCTTCATATAGGTCAGCGAGAAAACCATCATTATTCTTTTCAAACCACTGCGCAGTAGAATCATAGCCTAATGTTTTTAAATCACCTCTGACTTGTTGCTTCTTATCAGGATGCAGCGAACGAAAATAAGCGATGGCTTGTAGTATTCCCGCCTGTGCATTTACCTCTTTAGAAAAATTCTTGTTCTTTACAGCAGCCAAAATAATTAATTGCTTAGTTTCATCACTCATCTTTTCATTTAATTGATCAATAGTGGGCCAGTTATTTAAGGTCACAAGCTCGGTCGAATCAACGGAAAATGTTAAAGGCAGCTTGGTTCCCACTTGACCCATCAAATCATTCAGCATGGCCGCATCAGAAGATGAGAATAAATATTTTAGATTATTGGTGGAAATGAGCGGATTAGGATAAAATTGCTTTGAAAATTGATTAAACGTATCTGGATTTTCAATAACTGTGTTGGATTGATTTGAAATCATGCTCCCCACATACACCAATTTGCCGCCTTGTTTTTGAAAGAAATTGATTTCGCTTTTCTTGTCCTTGTCTGAAAATTGCATCCCTTTAAGTGGATTCTTAGTCACAAATACTCCCCCCTCAACTAAGAGACCATTAACCATTTCCAAAAACTTCGGTAAGTCCTGCGGAAGAATATGTTCCACAACTTGGAAGGCAGTAACCAAATTCATGGAATTTTGTATAGGAGCTTCTCGACTTAAATCATCGGTCACTATTAAACTTACACCTATCGTCTTTAAATCATTCTCTACTGGTTTAGGTTGGACCGTAATTTTTGGAGAACTGGAATCATCAGAAACAACAAACCTTCGCTGCATCTCATCAAAAGCAAAAGTCTTTGGATCATCCTGATTAGTTTGTTCAAGAATTTGACGAAGACCATCGACACCTAAAAGATTATGAACAATTTCGGTAAAGAATTCACTGTTTCGATGAACTTCATTCCCTGCAGTATCTTTTCCTTGCCTTAAAAATCTTACTTGAGGGGCAAGTCCCACATGACGATAGGACAAGGTTTGAGTTAGCGGATTGGTGAATCCTGCATAAATTTCAATAATATTAGCATTTTCAGGTTTTCCTTGACTCGAGACAACTAAACGAATTTCTTTTAAATTATCCAGGGACACAAACTCTTTATCTGCGAGAGTTCTTTCAGCAATACCTTTGATCTTCTGTACAAGTTTTGCATCGGAAATAACAATATGTTTATTACTATACGCAGATGGTAATTCAGTGGTGGTCAAATTAATATTCCACTGCGCCTGATGCAAGGCATTGTTCAGGCCAATAGCATCAAAAGGAAGCAAACCAGCCCCAATGCTTAATACACGAACTTGTCGCGTATTCTTCCAATCAATCCCTAACCTTTGGCTGAGACGTGGATCTGTAATTAAACCATACGCATCAACATTCCTATCAAACGCCGTTGTTTTAGGATAAATGGTATTATCAATCCTGTCCTTTATGGTGATCGCTGTTTCCAACAAATTCACCAAATGCCTTTTGATTTCTGCAGGATTACTAGCTTTTGCTCCCAGCTCTAAAGCTTCTGTGTACTCCTCATCTAATTTGGCTACAAGGGCTGCCTCAAGCTCTTTTCCATTCTTTTGGATAAGGGTTTTGCCATCTTGCCTCATTTGCTTAATTGTTGGGCCATTATCTCTAATTAACCGTCCGGCTTCATCCACAAACCCGTCTTTGAAATTACCATTAGATTGGAGAGCTTTTAATCGATCTGTTTCGATTTCTAAACCATACTCACTAGCTAAGCTTCTTACCTGAATAATCAAATCAATTAAGTTTTGACGAAGATTTGGATCATTAAATATCCTCTTAAGTTTGTCTAAATTAATTCTTAAATTTGTCCAATATTGCTCTGGCACTTGATGGTTAACCATGGCTTGATCAAATTTAGCTGAAATTATCACAGATGATTTAGCATCTACTTTTGGCAATTGATTGGTCGTTTGCAAATGAACTGCCATGGCTAAATCAAATCCACCAGAAAAGTATTTCCTTGGAACAGGCTGCTGAGTTACGGGATCTGGTTCTTCTTTGATGTAGTTGTAAACGCCTTTTTTAAACGCTTGGAGATAGCGCTGGTAGATAAGCTCGGTGTCATCCTGAGGAGTGCTTTTCAACGACGAAGGATCTGTTCTTTGGTTGAGATCCTTCGCTTCGCTCAGGATGACAGATGAACTATATTCAACACCTGCTATTTTATTTTTATCCGCATACACCTGCGATAGAATACTGTCCTTAATCTTCTTCTTGTACCACGTAGCTAGGATCAAGGAATTGTAAACCTGACGAAGTTGAGCGAAATTCTGATTTTCGTTGACTTCGCGGGTGAGTTCGGGAATGACGATTTCACGGATGATTTGGGATCCAATTTGATTGACATCTTTGCTACGTACGGGCGAGGTCTCCTCGCCCTTGTTAGGGCTGGGCGACCCAGCCCCTACACCATTCTTCGCTTCTGCCAAATAATCTGCCTCTAGCATCACTTTTAATTTCGATTCCACCACATACGCTGTCCCTGCCTCGGCGTTTTCATACACAACAGCCTTCTCTGGCACGATCCACACCTTGTTAAAGGTGTTTACTGGAATATTGGTTGTGTTGTACTTACTTTGGGCCTCTTCATAGATTCTCTTCCAAAACT
>CAZOXU010000008.1:0-85859 GCA_964583975.1 uncultured Planctomycetales bacterium | reverse complement strand
AAAAGAGGTTTACGAACCGAAATCCTTCATCCCTCACGCGGCGTCGCATAGTCAGGCTTTCGCCCATTGCTAAATATCCTCGACTGCAGCCTCCCGTAGGAGTCTGGGCAGTGTCTCAGTCCCAGTGTTGCTGGTCGTCCTCTCAGACCAGCTAAGCGTCTTAGCCTTGGTAGGCCATTACCCTACCAACTAGCTGATGCTACGCAAGCTCATCTTTTATCGACAGGCCTTGCGGTCCCTATCTTTAAAGGTAAAGTTATGCAACTCTACCGTACCATCAGACATTACTCCTATTCTCATAGGACTATTCCTGAATAAAAGGAAGATTACTTACGTGTTCCTAACCCGTTTGCCGCTATCCCTTGCGAGATCGCTCGACTTGCATGCCTAATCCACGCCGCCAGCGTTCACTCTGAGCCAGGATCAAACTCTCCGATAATTCTTGGCTTCAAAATATTGCTTGGCTTTATTGAATTGATTTGAACAATAGAATGTCAAAGAACGCTCTAAAAATTGTTCAATAAAGATACCAGATAAATTATTGATGTCAACAATTTTTTTTGACTATTTTTAAAATATTTTATTTTTCCAGCAGGCGCCTAAAATTACGGCCAAATAATAAGTTACGTTCTTGTGCAGAAAGCACCGTATTATTGATTACACCGAGGGAGTCTTTCAAATTTTGGTTGGCTGGAAAATCTGATCCCCACAATATATGGTGAATATCAGCAACTTCCAATGCAGCCAATAAAGATGCCTTAGACCTTGAACCACTGGTATCAAAATATAAATTAGAAAAAAATTCGCTGGGGTTTTTTGAAATATCTTTAACAAAATTACGACGCCTTAACATCGCATATGTTGAATCAAAACGTTCTCTCACAAAAGGCAACACTCCCCCGTAATGCGCAAAAATAAAATTCACTTCAGGATATTTTAAGAAGATCCCTGACATCATCATTTTGCCGATGCACATCGAAACATCAAAAACATATTCCAACACAGGACTTAACAAAGGATCCTGCACCCTCTCAAAACCAATTGGATTCATGATTTGGGGATGCACATGAATGGGCATTTTTTTGGCGCGGGCAAATTCATACACTGGAAAGAATTTCGCATCATCCAAATAAACGCCATCATAACTCGAAGCCAACGAAATCACTTTCAATCCTAAATCTTCAATGCGTTTCAATTCTAAATCGATCTTTTGTGGCGAATCAACCGGTATAATCCCTGCTCCTACCAAACGGTCTTTATGTTTTTTGACGATATCAGCTACAGCCACATTGTAAACATCACAAAGATTACTCCAGCCACCCATATTCACATGCGCATCGCTAGTCGGATACAACAACAACGATTGATCGATATGATGCTCATCCATCAAAACTAATTGCCGGTCGATATCAGACCAATGCTCTTTAAAGAACGCTGTTTTTTGCGCCACTGTCGGTGGCATATAGTGACTATGCGCGTCAATTGTCATTAGATTAATTTCTCTTCCTTTAATATCTGCTCTACTTGATCCAAAGCTTTTTTAAGTTCAGGCAAAAGGTGAATATTTACGCTAATCCCTTTGGCAGTGGCAACCATTTGGTCTGCCCCTTGAATCTGAGTAAACACACGAATGTCGATTAAATCGATTCCTTTAAATTCTCTAATACCTACATGAACCTGCTGAAACTTGTTTTTCTGAAACGTAGCCACAGTTTTATTCATAGGACTTCTCCTATGTTCGGGCTTTAATTAACCTGCGCCAGGCAGGCCAAGCCCCTACTTTGCCTGCGTTTGTTTATAATCAATGATCGGCTTAGTCCAAGTCGTCAATTGATTGATCACAGCCAATTCCAACGGACAGGCATTCGCTGGAAC
This sequence comes from uncultured Planctomycetales bacterium, assembly GCA_964583975.1. Lineage (GTDB taxonomy): Bacteria > Omnitrophota > Gorgyraeia > Zapsychrales > Fredricksoniimonadaceae > JACQCF01. The sequence continues at coordinate 83,984 of CAZOXU010000008.1, read as the reverse complement.
TGACAAAGCAAAGCTCACCATATCAGCAACTGCAACAGGATCCATCAAACGATCACGCTGGGTCACAGCCACATCTTTAAGATGATCGGTCAAATCTGAGGCCACTACCCCAGGAAGCAACGAGGTTACCTTAATATTATGCTCGCGCATTTCCCAGAATAAACCTTTAAGAAAAGCACGTAAGCCCATTTTTAAAGAACTGTAGGTTAGAAATCCACGTGGGATTGGATCAACCAAGGTCGAACCTGAAACCACATTAATGATTTGTCCTGATTTACGCGCCACCATATCTGGAATGATCAAACGAATCAAACGCACGTATCCTAAATAATTCACATGAGCGAGCATTTCAAAATCTTCGATCGGTTGTTCATGAAAAGGATACTGACTCGAAACACCCGCCACATTAACTAAAATATCAATCTGCTTAAAATGAGCTTTAGCCTTAGCCACTAAATTCTGCAATTGCTCTAACTTCGCCACATCACACGAAACACCAATCGCATCAATCTTATATTTTTCCTTCAATTGCTTAACTGTTTCATCTAAAGGGCCTTGGGTCCGGGCTGCTAAAACCAGACTGGCTCCGTGTTCTGCTAAACGAGTAGCGATCGCTTTGCCAATTCCTCGAGAAGCACCTGTAATCACAGCTACCTTGCCTTTTAAATCTACAGATACATGCGCCATTAACTTTCCTTTCGTTGAGAAATAATTTTAGGAATAAAGAAGATTTGTGCAAACATTAACAAACCAATAACAAAAAAAGTCAGACCAAAATTACGTTGGACAAAATTACCACTTAACCAAAAACCAACGCCCCCACTAAAAAAACGTACGGCTGAATTAAGGGCCGCCAACTCCATACGATATCGATCTGAAAAATCAGTTAATACAGTAGATATCCCGTTGTGCGCAATTGTCCAACCTATGGAAATAGCACAAAAAACAATCGCCAATAAAACCACTGAATAATGTCCATACAAAGCCATCACGGCCGCACCTAATAAAATCGTTCCTATGTAACAAGAATATAAACGGCCAAACTTATCTGTAATGATCCCGCCAATCATCTGTCCAAGCATAGATGCAAATGCTGTTAAAATAATCAAACAACTAATCGACAATTGGCTGTAACTATAAATCTTATCTAAATAAACCCCGTACCATTTAACAACGCCATGGAAAAACAAACTCATAAAAAATATCAATATCAAAAGTTGGCGCAGACCCTTCATTTGAAATGCTTCAAGATAATTAATCTTCACGCTTCGATGCGCTTGCATTCCAATGCTGGGACAAAAACATAAACCTATGGTTAAAGCAAGCCCCATCCACGCTGGAATAATAAAAAGCCAATGCCAATGAGCCACCGCACTGATGATTAATCCAAAAATCGAACCAAAAAAAGCCGAACTAAAAAACAACCCAATCACTCGTCCGCGATAGTGTCGCTCAAAAATCTTACCCAAGGTGATTAAACCTAATGGTGTAACGGCTGCTGCCGCAAAGCCTGATAAAATCCTTCCGGCAAAAACCACATTCAACGAATCAGACCATAAACACATCCAGCTACCTAAGGCAAACAAAGCTGACGAAAAAATAAGTAAGTTCTTTACTGAAAAACGGCACGCCAAAGGTACGTACCCTAAAGCACAGATGCCATAAGGGATCATATAATAGGTCACAATGCCAGCCACATCCCCTGCCTCGACATTCAAAGAACGACTGATCGCTGGAACAGCAGCAATCAGGGCTGAAATATTAAATGATATTAAAATATTGGCACAGCAAAAATAAAAAAGTATCCACCAACGATTATTGTTATTCATTTTGTCATTCCCGAGAGCTTTTATCGGGAATCTAGTTCACCAATGTATTAGATCCCCAACAAAAACATTTGGGGATGACACCTACGGTGTCACTTTGCAACATGAGCTTCCGCTTCTATAACCTTTTTAAAGATTTTCATATTATGCTGTGAATGCTCGTTAACAAACCCTTCAATTTGCTGGGCTGTAAATTTTGTAAACTTAGGATCCAATTCAAAATCTTGGATCCAGGTCATCTTAATCCCTTCCGGTGTTTCTTGGTACAACCAAACAATCTTCATATAAAGAAAAGGAAACAATGGGTCCCAACGCTGAGCATAAGCAAATTTCAAATCCTTGTACAGCCAACGCTTAGAAACCCAGGACTTACCTTCTTCATCTGTTAGGCGAAAGGTAATTTCGTTACCCTTACGTTCTAAAACATCAGCCTTGGCGTATTCATCTCCAAACAATTCGGTCCAACGTTCAATCTTGTTAGAAATATCAAACACTAATTCATATGGTGCATTGATCACTATTGAATTGACTGTATGTCCCATAAAAATCCTCCTATAAATTAATTTTTGCCCGCAATGGGTTGCCAAGTTTCTACGTAGTAAGTATTATCTTTTCTATAACCAGTAGTTGTTACCTTTATAGAACATTTTTCAAGATCGCAATTATTTCGCACCTCACACACAGGTAAAATCTTATTTTTATCTACCACATTAATTCCTATTTCATTTACATCATGCCAATCTCCACCACCACATGCATTGCATGGTTTACATTGAGTTGAATTATTCGTTGGTATTTCATTTTGTGACACACAAGGACCCATTGTACAAATGAATGTTAACGCCAGTATTCTTTTTTCCTTATTGCCATCAAAATTCTGTGCGTAAGCTAAATTGCTCATTAATAAAACTATAAAACTTACAACTAATACCAATTTAATTTGTTTCATAATTGGCCACCTCTTTCTTGCAAAGAAAGCCCTTCTTTATTTCTTATTTTTTAAAAATTGAAATGCGTGTTTCTCATCAAATGCCTGAGGGTCTTTAGCATACTTCTTTAAAAACGACACCCAATCTTGCGATGAAGCTGTATAAATATTTGAACTTTGAGAAAATGTTAAAGAATTTCTCTTGTTTTTCATCTTCTTTTTCAGCCAATCATAATCCAACATCATAAACATTAAACGATCATTTAGAAATTTCACTTTAAATAAAGAATGCACCGCAACCACATTGTTATTCCACCACTCATTAACCACTCCTTCAGTAAAAGACTCGTCTTTGATTTTGCTAGCTGTAATATCAACAAACAATTCATCCTGTATCTTAAAATATTTAGCTTCGAGTGTGGCTGGCACACCTTTTTCATTGTATGTCAATATTTCGGTTGCAGAAAAATCCCAAGCTCGATCCCCAGTTTGTTGAGTCGTCGAATCTAAAGGAAACCATTCTCCCTTAAAATTCACATCTTCAAATTTTGTTTCTGGGGTATAAAAAGGCTCTAAAGACTGAACAAAACAGCCTTGTAAAAATAAAATACTGAATAATAAAATGAATTTAATCGATCGCATTTTTAAATTAAAGCTACCACCCGTGACCAACCTGCCCCGGCGTTTCTAACCTTCACCGGTAAACATGAAACAGTAAAACCAAAGGGTTTTGGAATATCCCCCAAATTTCCTAAACGTTCCATATGACAATACTCGCGCTTACGACCTAAAAAATGACATGGCCAGATCTTACTCTTATCCTTAGTACTTAAAAATTCTTTGAACATCAAAAAGCACGGACGGTCTAAACCAATCGTATCTATACCCATCATCTTAATGCCTTGGTCCAAAAGATATTCCACCCCATCAACTGTCATACCAACATATTTATTCACGTAATCATCCGTTCCTAAAAGCTTGTCGCCACCGGTATGAAGAAGCACAATATCCATTGGCCTAAGTTTATAGTTGATCTTAGCTAGCGCCTCTTGAATTTCTTTTTTGCCAATAGCTTCAGGAAACTTCAAATGTGTGAAATCCAGAACAACACCTGGCCCGTAGCACCATTCTAAAGGAATATCCATGATCTGTTTGGCTGGCTTGCCCTCACAGGTCGAACCATAATGAAAAGGCGCATCCACGTGCGAGCCCATGTGTACCGATGAATTGACGATTTCCAAAGAAAGCATTTCACCATCAGGAATCTCTTGAGCTGTGGCCACGCGCTCACCGCGATCAAAACGCTCCTGGCCACCTGGCTGATTTTTCATGACCACCCAATTAAAATGCTCAACCCCTGCCTTATGAGTAATGCGTTCAATCGTGGCCGCATGGGTTTCAACTAACGAATCATCAATAGGTAAACTAAGATCTATAATTTTCATATGAGCGCGATATTAGCCTTAAAAATTCTGATGGCTTGTGAAATGTTTTCTATATAATTCCCATGGTCTTGAGGATTTTCTTTAACTACCGCCTGAGCTTTATCGATAATTAAATTCAACATCGGAATATACCCATTAAGATCATTAATCCAGAATTTCTTTTCAATTGTTAAAACCGCATTCGTTAAATCACCGGCATACAAATCCCCTTTAAGCAGCGGATCTTCGATTAAACGTTCAATAGCTAAAGGCACTAAGAATTTCAAATTCCTGTTTTGCATAATCATCATACGCAATTCTTCAGTTGTAAAATCTTTGACAGGCTTTTTTCTTAATTTGTTAGATTTAGAAACCATAGAACCACGTCCCTGGGACCCTTCAACAATTTCCAACTCTTCTAAACTTTTGCCTTTATCAAAATTAATTAGATTCACAACCCTCCTATTAACCTTAAGATTTCGATTTTAAAATACTGATAATTTCATTAAAAGAATGGGTTTTCTTTAACTCATTATCCTTGAGCGAAACTCCTAATTCTTTTTTGATCACCACAGAAATCTCCACCATCTCAGTTGAATCAAGACCTAAAGATTCATCAAGTTTGGCACCAGGAATAATTTCACTTTCCTTGATATCCAAAACCTTTTTAAAGATCGCTTTGACTTTGTTTTCTAAATCTGTTTGTGTTTGCATATACCCTCCTTATTTTAGGCCCGACTAGATTCGGGCCAAAATAACCTCAAACCTACAGCGAGAGGTCTTAAAGTTTTGCCCCTCACTTACGTTCGGGGTGTTTTGATTCTTTTTGTAGAATCAAAACACAGTTTATTCCACCACGACCACGATTAATGACCATGGCATTCTTAATTGTTTTTTCCTGAGCTTTATTAGGACAATAATTCAAATCACATTGCGGGTCTGGTGTTTGATAATTAATGGTTGGTGGCACCATACTGTGTTCCATAGCCAAGACCGTTATAATCACATCCAAGGCACCCGTTGCTCCCAGCATATTTCCAAACACTGATTTAGGCGCCGACACAGGTATCTTCATGGCATGAGCACCGAAAGCTTCTTTAATAGCTGCTGTTTCTGTTATATCTCCCAGTTGAGTTCCCGCTCCATCAGCACAGATATAATCAATATCGCTGGGCGCCAAACCTGCATCATCTAAAGCTATACGAATGGCCCGAGCCAGTTGATGGCCATCAGCTGAAGGATTAATGCGATTGGTTGCATCGGTGGTTGTTCCATAACCAATAATGTTAGCGTAAACATGAGCTCCTCGCTTAGCTACACGTGAGAGCGGCTCGAGCGTTAAAACTCCAGCTCCTTCTGCAATCGCCAGCCCATCACGGTTCTTATCAAAAGGTCGATAAGCGCCTTGTGGGTTATCATTATTCTGAGTTAGAACCCCTGAAGTATTGCAACACAATAACGCATAAGGCGTCACAGGAGCTTCCATGCCGCCAGCTAATATAAAATCACATTTACCACGATTAATAGTTTTCGCAGCATAAGCAATCGCCATCAATGAAGAAGCTCGATCAGCCACAATGGTTTTACTATAACCTTTAATTCCATAATGAATGGAAATCTGACCTTGGGGAGCTGCAGGAAACCAGGCTGAAGCCATAAACGGAGAAACACCTTCCCTACCTTCTAAATACATATCACGAAGTTCGGTCTCAGCATAAAGCCAACCACCCAAAGCATTACCCATAAAAATACCAACACGCTTTAAATCTTCATCAGACAAATTAATCTTGGCATCTTGCAGACACATCTCAGAAGCAACTAAAGCCATATGAGAAAACAAATCAATCTTCTTTAATAAACGTGACGATACATTGCTATAGGCCTCAAGCTCTTTGACATGACCAGCAATTCTAGAAGGATACTTAGAAGCATCGAAACGTTCTATTTTCTCGATCACACTGCGGCCATGCACCACATTGGACCAAAACTGACGTTTTTCAATTCCTGAAGGAGAAATAACACCTAAACCTGTAATTGCAATTTTTTCCATGACGAATCCTAAATTAGATTAAATGAATAAGCATAATAACGAGCGGGATTAAAAATAACAAAATCCATAAATCCCTACGCCAAGTCTGAAAAGCTTTCTCAGTCCTCACAATCTGAGAATCAAAACCCTGCCAATGTAAAAGCGTATTGAGCACACGAAGCTTTTTATCAAAGGATTTTTTCTGAAAAAGCAAATTAGCAACTATCATTGCCTCTACCACCCAGAATACTGGCTCAACGATTTTAAAGAACACTACTGTATTATCAACCATAGATGAGGCATGACACATTTTGATTATCCTTTGTAACGCTGCAAGACCATCGCAGAATGAATTCCAGAAAACCCACTGGATGTTTTTAAAATACAGTCGACCTTCTTTTCGAGCGCTTTATTAGGAATATAATTCAAATCGCATGTTGGATCTTTTTCTTCCTGGTTGATGGTTGGCGGCAAAATATTACGTTCAAACATCAAAGAACTTAAGGCTAATTCAATGCCATTAGCCCCTGCCAATGGATGACCAATCATCGATTTTACTGAAGAAATAGGGATATTATAAACATGCTTACCTAATGCCATCTTGTAAGCACTTGTTTCAAAGGTGTCATTTTGACGAGTCGATGAACCATGGGCTGAGATATAATCTATCTGCTCAGGTTTGATCTTAGCATCTTGCAACGCTAAAGTAATGCTATCCGCCATCGCATCACCTTCTGGCGGCAAATCAGTCATGTGATACGCATTGCATGTGGTCCCAAAACCTGTGATCTCACAATAAATACGAGCCCCGCGTTTAAGCGCATGTTCTAATTCTTCAGCAATCAAAACTCCTGCCCCCTCAGAAATGACAAACCCATTTCGTTTATTATCAAAAGGACGGCTTGCTTTAGCAGGCTCTTCATTATGCACTGACAAAACATTGACCGTATCAAACGCGCCAAAGGTAATGGGCGTAATCGGTGCCTCGGAAGCTCCACAGATCATAATGTCGACATCCCCATCGAGAATAGTTTCCATAGCAAAACCTACCGAGTCAGTCCCGGCTGTACAACCTGTTGAAATCGTATTACAAACCCCCTTTAAACCATACTTCGCTGATAATTCACTTGAGGGGGTATTAAACATAGCGGCATCATATAGATCAGGACGAACAATGGCTGGATTAATAGGCTTAGATCCACTGTCAGTCACCAGCGCAAACTCTTCTTCCATATATTTCGTACCGCAAATGGCATTGGCCAATGAAACACCCATGCGTTCTTTATCAACCCCATTCAAATTTAATCGTGAATCTTCTAATGCCATGCGCGCGGCCACGCAAGCAAATTGAACATAGCGATCCATACGCACAGCTTCTTCAAAAGTAAGCCCTAAAGCAATTGGGTCCAAATCAGAAAGCTGTGCTGCAATCTTAGTATTGAAAATAGACACATCAAATTCAGTGACTCGACGAATAGCTGAGACCCCTTTAATCATGGCTGAGAAACAGGCATCGTTGCCAATCCCATTAGGGGCAATGATCCCAACTCCTGTGATAACGACACGACGTTTTTTATTCATATCCGCATCCTTAAGGGCGAGGCAACCTCGCCCGTACAATTAATGTTTAAGTGTTTCTTCCATCAAATTATTGTGACTGCCAATGACCTGCCAAGCTGGATATCCTGCTTGTGCAGTTTTTTTCCATGTCATGGTATAGCGACGAATGACACGCTTACCACCTTCGGCGTTAACCTCAACCGTAAAAATTAAATATTGAACAATCGCAATATCTCCGTGCAAGACAATTTGAATAGGTCTTAGCTCAGCAATCGCAATATTAGTGCTCTTGGTCCAAAATCCAACCCATTTATTAAGCCATCCGTAATCAACTGGGATCGGACTCTCATGACCATATCCAACCATTTGAGGATGAATATATTTAATAAATTCATCAACCTTCTTATTAATCAGAAGATCCCAGTGTTCATCGATTCCCTTAAAAATCTCAATTTGGGTATCATTCCAATATTCTGGAATCCATGAAGTACGTTTGAATCCTAATTGATCAGCTGTTCTTGGCATAACGTTCTCCCATATTAAATTCGTTTTTCACATGATCAAATGTAAAATATTTCCCCGTTCGTTCCACCTCATGCACCATGTCCACAATCTTTTCATTCAATGGACATGGGAATTTCATATGCTTGGCCAATTGCACGACTTCACCATTAATAAAATCAATCTCGCTTGTTTTGCCACGCATGATACTTTGCAAAATCGAACCATACAACGGTTCTTTACTCAAATTTGTCAGTGTCTTATTGATAATCGCAGCAGCCTGATCTACCGGCATAGCCGCTAATCCAAAAATCTTCTCCTTAGGAAAATCTGGCATCGAACATAATTCGATTTTGCAATCTTGGATGATCTGTAATCCTTCCTTAAGAAGTAAAATACTTAATCGACACATGTCCATGTCCGCAAAAGTCTCTTGCATGCTTTTTCCCACTAGCGCTGGAATACAATTATTAAAATTCACAAAGAGCTTTAAATATTTCATTCCGGTGATATCAGTGCTGGTCACAACCTTAAATGCCTTGGCTAATGTTTCTGCAATTCTATGAGCGGTTGGATCAAGCGCTGTAAAAGGACGACCAAGAATCCAACTCCCCTCAAAATTAAAAGTGATTTCACCTGGTTTTACATAAGTTGCACCAAACATGACAATACTGGAAAGTTGTCGGTCTTTTTCAAAGTGACAACTCAACATATTATCGGATTGCACTCCATTTTGAGAAGTAAGCACCAATCCTGTATCTAAAAAATCTGCATTGGCTGCAAAAGCATCTTCCATGTCTTGAGTCTTCACCGCAAAAACAACCAGATCAGCTGGCTCGCTCATCGTAACAGCAGCTGGTACACGTATGGTTTCCGTACCACGCACACCCTTAATGGTCAGCCCTTTTTGATTGATCGCATCAACCTGATCCGGCCGACCAATAATCAAGACATCTTCGCCAGCTTTTTTCAAATAGCCTGCTACACAACCACCAATTGCTCCTGCACCGATCACCACAATTCGCATACTTTATCCTGTACGGGCGAGGTTACCTCGCCCTCCACATCATTAGGAATATTTCTTATAATCCAACCCAACCTCATGCATAATCCGAATCATGAGACTATAAAATGCCTTGGGAACTTCGCTTAAGAAAGCCTGAACAATATCCTGCTCTTCAACCTGAGCACTGTTACGTTCACGAGCATTTTGCTCAGCCTTTTTATTGACTACTTCCTTGGCAATGCCACGATGGAAAATAGGAATAAGGTTAAGCATTTTATTATATTTAGCCAGAGCTGTTGCTTCCCAGGCCATTGTTGTTTGCACTGTTACCATATTGTTTCCTATTCCTAATTTTATGTATTAGCCGGTTGTCTTGAATTCGCTTCCCACTTAGCAATATTGCTCATAAAGTCTTTCACACACAACTTAACGCGAATGTCATAATCGCTTTCCATGATGCGGTGAATTCTCTCTGGTTTGGAATAATATTCACGCATACACCAGGCTCCTAAACGACCAACATCTTCAACAGATAAATGGTCGGTTGGGATGACTGGATGTTGAAAATCCCAATCCTTTAAATTAATTTTCTCAGGATCAAACCAACCTTTTTGAATTCCATAACGCCAATCAGGTGAATTGGGTACAGGAGTCAAATAATCCAAAGCAAAAACATCTGGATCAATTTCATCTGCTGTTTGCAAACGCTTCTTGATCTTCTCTTCTGTATCATCCCGCAGCCCAATTAAAACCGTACCCACGGTTCCGATATTTTGTTCGCGTAACAACTGAATAGTTTTTTTAATTTGTTCGACTGTAACTCCCTTACCAGTCTTGGTTAGGGTCTTATCATCTTCAACTTCAACTCCAGTTAAGGCCATGAACAAACCAGCTTTTCTCATCAGAGGTAAAATATCTTGCTGAGAAATCCATTGATCAGCACGACCTAAACAAACCCAGCCAATTTTATTACCACGCTTGATCTTTTCTTCGCAGAATTCAATCATGGCCTTGGTATCACTGTTAAACGCATCATCTTGCATGACAACAGTAACCACTCCATATTGTTTTTCTAAAATATCAAGCTCATCAACAATACGTTTACCTGACAAACCACGCCAAGAAGTAAAATCCTGTAAAGCACTACGACTATCATACAAAGCCCACTCATAACAAAAATGACACTTACCCGGACATCCTCGGGAAGTCATCAATTCTGCAAAAGGTTTCCAATAGGTATGCCCTACATATTTATCCATAGGAAATAATTCATAGGCTGGCATTGGAAGTTTATTTAAATCTGGAATCAAACTGCGGTGAGGACCAACAACTATGGTATTTTTATCAGCGCGATGCACAAGGCCTGGGATCTGACGCATATCCTGGGTCTTATTATTCAAATTATTGATCAGATCTTCTAAGGTTAACTCTCCTTCACCAATCAAAATATAATCAATCGAAAGATTTAATCGCATTTGACGATCGTAATCAGCGGAATACCATAAGCCACTTGCTACCGTGATGATTTGTGGATACTTGGTCTTAATCATCTGCAGAGCTTCATTGAAATACCAGATAACAGCAGCTCCTAAGGTTGAAAACAATTGATCACCCACAAAGACCATGTCAGGCTTGCTTTCACCAATCTTGGTTAACATAGCATCCCAATCCATATCTAGTGCACGGCAATCCAAGGCTTCAACAGTGACGCCATTTTTCTGACGAATATAGGCAGCCACCTGCGCATGCATTTGATTAGCAGCTCGATGAAACCCGTGAGAATCCCAAGCTTTCAGTGGTGGTGTTAAAAAAAGAACTTTTTTAATCATAAATCCTCCTAGAAATTACGTTTATCTTCGGTCATTTTGGGAAACAGACTCAACTACAAAATAATCAGAAGGCACTATCGAATAAACACCTTTCATAAAGATATACCCTCGATTTGATCCATTACTAAAACTCTTGTCCGTCTTAACAACAATAGCTGATTCATTATTAATCGAAACCGTATCAACAATCTTGACTCTTTTAATAACAAAAGAACCAAACCCCTGTCCGTTAAAGAAAACATCGTAATTGACATTTGGATCAAAAATAATGTTTCTATCATCAGCTGCTCTCACGAAACTTGAAAAACAAATTAAAACGCTCAAGACCACTATCGTTTTCTGTAAAATGTTTTTCATTTTCTTGTCCTCAAAACTTTGATCGCTTGAGTTAATAAAAAAATTATAACTGCACGAAATCTGCTTAGTCAGAACCACGAAGTCACAAGAGACTTGCCTCCAGGTGTTTGGTCGATGGCTATATGCTTAATTTGAGTAAACTCTAACAAGCCATCCTTACCTAAATCACGACCAAAACCGCTTTGCTTATACCCACCAAATGGAGCTTCATTAGGAAACGATCCGTAGGTATTAATCCAAACCGTACCACAACGAAGTCGACGCGCCACCTTGTTAGCCTTATCCAAATCCTTGCTCCAGATCATGGCTGCCAAACCATATTTGGATTCATTGGCAATATGAACCGCTTCATCGGTATTGCTAAAAGGAATAACACAAAGGACAGGACCAAATACTTCTTCCTGAGCGATACTTGCTGTATTTCTCACATCAACAAAGATTGTTGGTTCCAGATATGCACCTTGAGGATTAGCCGAGGCAGGAATTTTCCCACCACAGGCCAGCTTAGCTCCTGCCTTTTGCGCTTGCTCAATCGTCTTTAGTACACCATCACGATGGGCCACACTTACCAAAGGTCCAAACTCAGTTTCAAAACTATCAGCTGGGCCGATTTTTAAACTCCGGGCCCGCTCGACTAATTTCTCAACAAAACTTTTATAGATCTTATCTTCCACCAATAATCTCGATCCAGCCGTACACATCTGTCCTTGATTCATAAAAATCGCTGATAAGCTGCCACCAATTGCTGCATCCATATCACAATCTGCAAAAACAATATTGGGTGATTTACCTCCCAATTCCAGTGTGAGCTTCTTAACGCTTTTGGATGCACCCGCCATAATCTTCTGACCTGTCTGTGATCCACCTGTGAAAGAAACCATGTCCACGCTAGAATGATTCACAATCAAATCTTTAACTTGATTGTCTGTAGAAGAAATAATATTCACAACCCCTTTGGGCAATCCTACCTGAGCAATGATCCGAGCCAGGGCCATGATCGCTGCACTGCCACACGATGAAGGTTTAAAGACAATTGTGTTGCCTGCTAACAAAGCTGGTGCCATTTTCCAAGCCGTCATAATCAATGGATAATTCCATGGAATAATCATCACAATCACCCCCACTGGCTCTCTTTGAAGAACCGAAGATAGTGGCGCTGTTAAATGAAGTGGCTCGGAGGCTAAAACATCTTCGTTCAAAGAACCAAAATACTCAAAGGTCTCGGCAGCAGTTGGAACATCAATAAAGGTAGCGTGTTTAATAGTCTTGCCTGTGGCGGTACTTTCTAAATCTGCTAACTCTTTTGCCTGTTGACGAATCGCTTCGCCGATCTTCAATAAGAACCCGCCTCGTTGCTTAAAAGTCATTTTCGACCAGTCACCATGATCGAATGCCAGCCGAGCTGCTTGGATTGCAATCTCAGCATCCATAGCACCTGCATCAGCCAAACGGGCAAATACTTCACCATTCGAAGGATTGATAGCATCAAAGTACTTACCTGACATTGATGCGGTCATTTTTCCTTCAAGCAATAAATCAAATTGTTGAATGGTTGTTGTGCTCATTATTATTCTACCGGCACCTTGGTCCACAATTGAAAAATACGACTACAAGGCGCATACCATTTAGAAATACGGGCAAAATCGCCGCGCAAGCTCATCTTCTTTTGGGTTGTAGCTACAAATGGATCAATCTCACGATTAAACACCGCGCGCCAGATTCCTTCATTGGCGGTAATTAAAAACTCAGCATTACCATCATGGCCTGTCTCGATGATCTTACCGTTATTAAATTTAAAACTGTGCGTCACACCAGTTTCTTGCATACACACGGCTAAATCCATATTCATGGCTGTCTTAGATCCCAATTCTTGCATTTGAGGATCGGCATTGACCAACTTGACGATTTCAGCAATTTGTTCTTTGGAAAATAATTTATACTTCTTCACATTGTCATCCCCGAATGTTTTTGTCGGGGATCCAGGCACTAGATTCCCGATAGAAGCATTCGGGAATGACACATTATTTGTTCGGTAGTGGGCATCCACCAAATCCATCTTCACCTGCTCTTCTAATTCTTGGATCAAAACAAAAGCATTAAACAAATTATCTCCAACCGCAACCACTCCATGATTCTTTAACACTACGAGATTATTAGCTTTCAAAGCTTCGAGCACTGGTGCAGGATCAGTGACTGATGGCGTTGACTGAGCGATTGCTTTGACTTCCCCTAAATAAAACTGAGCTTCAAATGTTTTAGGTGTGAATCGATCATTACTCAAAAAGAAACCATTGGTATAGGTTGTATGTGTATGCACCACACATTGGATATTCGACAGAGCTTTATAGATTGAAGTATGTAGAAGCCGTTCACTCGAAGCCTTGCCTTCACCAATCACCTGACCTTCTAAATTCATGGTCAGAATATCCTTCTCTGTCAAATAACCGAGGCAGGTACCTGTGGCCGTAATAAGAACGGTGTTGGCATCAATACGAGCTGAGATGTTTCCATTAAAGCCAAACACCAGCCCCTTGTCCCACATGAGTTTGCCAATTCGAATGATTTCTTGTTTGAGTGTATTTGTCATATTCGTTGTGGGCTGGGCGACCCAGCCCTTACAGTGCTATTTTAAATACTTAGTTGGCACCCATTCGACTAATGGTGCATACGCATTTGTTTTAGCTGGCGCGGTTGGCAAACCTTTGAGCGATAGTAGGTCCTTAGGATTGCCTAAGAAATGTTTCTTATGTTCAGCCTCTAATAATCGTAAAGGCACCTTATGTTTCTTAGCGAGCACAGCCAAGATTAGCGCACCCATATCACACAGCGCCCCGGTACTGTCGGCATACTGGCAAGCTAAAACCACTTCCTTAACGTAATTATTGAAAAATAAAGAGCCTGCCATATTGTCACAAATAATGACTGGCTTGGCTTTCTTATCTAGGAAGTAGCGGCCATTATGCTCTCCTGCGCGAAGTGTTGGTCTACCCTCGCAAATGACAATGCGCGTCCCACCTTTGTATTTAATTTTAGCTAAAGCTCCTTGCGTAAAGACACCGTGAAGAAGAAGTAAACTATTTTCTTTAAAGTCCTGCATTGATCGTGATCCTTTTCCGCCACAAATCGTGGCGGACCCGCCTCTGGCGGGCTTGATTATAAACCTGCGTTAATAGATATTGCCTTTTTAATCAATTCGTGAGGGACAACATCAAAACCTGGATAAAAACCCTCAACACCCGATGGAAAAATACGTTTTCGTTCGTAAACTAAAACTTCATGGGGAGATCTTTGTTCAATAGGAATACTTCGGCCGCTTGGTATTTTGTTAGATGGCTGCGTTAAAGCAATTAAAGGAACACCAAACTCCTTAGCCAATACAGCAATTTGATACGAACCAATTTTATTAGCAATGTCTCCGTTGGCAGCTGAACGATCGGAACCAATCACGACCTTATTAACCATCTTCTCTGCCATCAAAGAACCAACAGCATTATCAGCAACCAAGGTCACGGAAATACCAGCTTGTTGTAATTCCCACACAGTTAACTTAGCTCCCTGCAAATATGGACGTGTTTCGGTCGCAAAGACATGAATCTTCTTGCCTTCTTGTTTAGCGATCGAGCACGCCATCGCCAACTCACCAGACACATTGCAGTGAGTCAAGACCGTATCACCATCTTGCAAACTTGCAGCCAATTCTTTAACTCGTTGACTACGGCGCTGACGAATGCCATGTAAAAATCCATCCACTGTTTTTAAGACTGCAGCCCTTACATCAGCTCCATGGGCAGAAGTTTTCTGGGCCACACCTACAATAATTCCTGTGACTTCGGTAAAAGGAAATGTCGGACGACTGTTATTAAGTGCTTGTGCAATATCTTCAATGGTTTTTAAATCGACCTTTGTTTTTGCAGGAATGCGATGCATTTCTAAAGCAAAGGTATTTAATACCACGAGAAACTGGCCAAAGGCCCTGGTCTTCATGGTTTTAATAACTTCTACGGCCTCACCAACTCGCTTGACTGGAATGTAATGAAGTTTTCCTGGCAGCAGGGTTTCATCCAAAACCATCAAAGTTTTATCTTGCCAATGAGCAGGCCAGAATAGTGGTGATTCGTACATTTATTTGCCTTCCATTTGTCGGACCAATTCCAAAGCCATCTGGATTAACATTCCCTCGGCCATGTAATAATCTGGATTAATAAAACCCATCTGTCCAGTAATCAAATTATCAGAAACAGCTAGAATTGATACGGCAGGAATTTTATAAACCTGGGCAATGGTTAAAAATGTGGAACTGACCATGTCTACACCGATTGCTCCCTGATCAATCACACCATTCACGATCTCCTTGGTCTCTTTCAAAATTGCATCCGTAGACCAAACCTTACCTTCATGCACTGTTAAACCAGCAGTGGCTGCGGTATTCTTAGCAATGGCTGTTAATTTAGCTGTCAGGGCTGCATCAGGAGTAGTTACAAAATTCTTATCGACATAATAAGGCGAAACACCATCGCCACGTACGCAACCGGTTGTCACAATAAAATCACCGATCTTGATATCCTTACGCATAGTGCCGCAGCTACCGATACGGATCAAACATTTAGCTTGAGCAGAACACAAAATTTCAGTCGTGATTGCAGTATCAGCAGCAAATCGACCGCCATTAATTCCAGTCACCTTGGTTCCATTGATGGTGCCAGTAAACATGCTATATTCCATAAAGGTAAAATTCTTAACAGGATTCTCCATCTTTTTAACCAAACTATCCAATCGTTCCTTAGGTCCAGGAACTATGGCATACGAACCGATATCCTGTGGTCTTAATTGCACCATGGCCATTAAATCTTTTCCGCTTAAGTGAACATCTCTGGTCATGCGATCTGCTGTTGCTGTGGACATATCGTTTCCTTTCATTCTGTTGTAGGGGCAGACCTGTGTGTCTGCCCTAAATTTAAGGGCGATCACATAGGATCGCCCCTACAAATATTAAACCGCCATTAATTGTTTTAACGCTTCTTTATCAATCTTCCCTGTTCTATTCTTAGGAAGACTCTCACGAATTTCAACGGTGTGTGGAACTTTAAAATTAGCCAAATGTTCTTTGGCAAAATACTTAACTTCCAGAGGATCCAAGATCATACCTTCCTTAAGAACCACAAAAGCTTTGACAGCTTCACCTCTCATATGATCAGCAACACCAATCACTGCCGCTTCCAAAATGGCTTCATGCTTGCATAAGGCGGCCTCGACCTCGGGTGCAAAAACAATCTGTCCTGCCACCTTAATCATTTCTTTTTTGCGCCCCACAATATACAGTAATCCTTCTTCATCAAAACGTCCCAGGTCACCCGTATGAAAAAAGCCATTGCGTTTGGCTTCAGCCGTGCCTTGAGGATCTTTATAATATTCTTGCATCACAACCCAACCACTGATCACAATCTCGCCTATTTCTCCAACTGGTAAAACTTTATCCTCATCATTAACAATCTGGATTTCACAATTAGGAGCAGGTTTACCTACACTTTCAATCTTAGGATTATCTAATGGAGTGACGGTATTAGGTGGACAGGTCTCTGTCATTCCCCAGCCATTGAGTAACTTGGCATTCGGACAGTATTTATGAAAGCGCTCTAAAATATCCGGTGAACTCGGCGCCCCAAAAACAACCACCCAACGTAGTGATGTTAAATCAAATTGGTCAATGTTTTTAAGTGTCAGTAAAGCTGTATACATGGGTGGCACAATATGAAAACAAGTGACCTTATACTGGGTAACATTTTTAAGAAATTCTAATGGATGGAATCGATCCATAAGCACTAAGGTAATACCAAATAAAATACAATTTTGAATATAAATAAATCCGCCGATATGGCTTAAAGGAATGGCGCAAAGTTTGATATCTTTATCTGTCAGATCGACAAAATGTTTCATGGCTTGAGGAGAACCATCGAGATGGTGGTAGTTCAGTAAAATCCCCTTAGGCTTTCCGGTTGTCCCTGAGGTGTACATAATCATGCATGGATCAGTCGGGCTAACCTTCACTGGTGAGAAGCCTTCACCCATCATTAAAAGATTAAATGGCAATTGCCAAGCCACAGCCTGGGTCTCTCCCAAAACGATCACTGTCTTTAGTGAAGGCACATTCTTTTTGATAAACTCCAAATCAATTTCATGCCTTGAAGCTGCAATCAAAATCTCTGCCTCGGCATGAGCCAGGCAAGAAATAAGCTCATCATTTTTGAGCATAAAATCTAAAGGTACGACCGTTGCCCCTAGGCAAAATGATGCCAGGTAGCTATATATATATTCTGGAGAGTTAGGCAAAAACAACCCAATTTTGGTGGATTTCTTGACTGCAAGCCCTGATAAACCGTGCGCCAGGCTAAAAACCCGGGACTTAAGCTCAGAAAAGGCGATTGTCTGATCTTTAAAGATTACAGCGGGTTTCGATTCAAATTGGCGAGCAGATTGTTGTAAATTTAAGTATATATCCATAGGAAAGCTTAAAAGTAGTAAAATTTTATTACTGAGATTTTATTATAGAACCAAAATAAGTCAAGCAAAGGTTCTTAGAATTACTTACCTGGAAACACGAAAAAGACGCTCTAAGGCACAAAAAGCTAGAGCCACAAACAAAGGGGCGATGGATAAGGCATAGCGCAGATCAACAAAAAACAAAGAATAACAAGCCATAAAACATACAATAAAATATGAAGTTGAAAAAAAGGCGACCCCATGGGTTACTTCACGAAGCCTCCACCCCTGCTTCATTCCAAGAATTAGACCAAAAATGCTCAATAAAGCCCAAGTGAAACTTAAACCTACAACGATCAAGGGCGTACAATGCAATTGGTCTAACCACTTTGGATAGTTAACAAAGAATAATTTGGTTTCCCAGAAAAACATTTTGCTAGCCTCCAAAGATGTCATGAAAAACTCCTGGATCGGATGCTTTTGGATTAAACGTAGCGACTCAGACATAAAAAATGCTTTTCTCTCTTCAGAATTTAATCCCAGCTCCTGCATCTTTTGAGCAGTGTTCTTGGTAATTTCATCAGAATATTCCATGCCCCAAAAAAAACATTCTCCCCTATAAAACTCCTGACAAAATCCCAGACGAGGAACAAACAAAACAGCCTGCAAAACTCTATCTTGAGTTAAAGGCACTAAGCGTCTGGCTGTATTACCAAACAACACACCAGGATTCTGAAACGTAATGGCATAATGACCGTTATATCTATAATTCAAATTTTTATATTGGTCGATCGCTATAAAATAAACTCCCCCCATCATCAAAAGGCCTAAGAAAATTCGCACTAAACGCTGTGCATCTCTTTTTAAAGCACAATGAATTCCCATAGCGATAAAAGGCAAGATGTAAATCACAAAAATGATAGCAGCCATCGACTTAACCATGGTTAACAAGAAAAATGCCACCGCTGTAAAAAACGCACACCTCATGACCTTGGGAGTCGGATGACATTCGTTAATAGATTGCCAAAGTTTGATTGATAACAAAACAATCCCAATAACCCAAGGGTAGCTAGCCGCCTCGGACCATAACCAAAGATTTGAATTTAAAAGAGCGGGTGAAATTCCAAGATAAATACAAGCCCACAGGGCTGTCCTTCGTTGAGCCCCCATCAGCATCATCAGTTGATAAACTCCAGCAATCGTTAGAGCGTAAAAAAACAATAAAATGATCTTACAAAAAATATGATATGGCAAAGCAGTTAATTGTTGCAATCCTAAAGACCAAGAAATGATCATAGGAAACAATGGCTCTCGATGCGGCCCCGATGCAAAAAAACCGCTCCATCCTTTTGTATATAAAATCTGGCCACTCTCTAGATAGCCTACAGCATCAAAAACCACTTGAGGAGTTGTGGAGAAAATTAAGTAAATCCAATAAAGAATTATGATGAGAAAACCGAACTTAAAAGAATACTTTGAAGAGAAGATATTCATAAATTAAAGTTGATCAATAACCTTGGAGATCGAGGTTATTTCAGCTTCAACAAGATCAAGATCATGAGATAAAATAAGCATCAGGGGCTTAGTTTGGGAAGAATTTTTCTGCAGACCAACAAGATCTTTACGTATCTGTCTTAATATAGCCAAACGCGTTTTTAGACGTTTTTTAGCGACCGATTGGTCAACTAAAGGAAGAAAATACAAAGAAAGATCAACTTGGAAATAAGGCCGTTCCACATCAATAAAACTTTTACTGATTAAATCTTCAAATCTTTTTTTACCCTTGGGAGTTATACGATAGATTTGTTTCTGAGGAAAGCGACCTTCACGCCCCACCTCCATCTCAACCAATCCCACTTCTTGCATTTTTTGTAGTGGATAATAGATCGATTTAATTTTAAGGCCAATAGCTGGCACTATTTCTTGCTGGATTTGACGCTTGATCTCATAGCCATGCTTGGGACCTTCAACAAGTAATCCTAGAAATAAAAATTCATTCTCGATCATGATTTAGCTTCTTCAGCTTTATCCCCCTCTTTGGGCATCTCTACCGGTTCTGGATCGGGTGGCACTAATCCAAAAGCAATATCTAAACCATGAAACAATGGTTTAGACAAAAGTCTTTTAGCATTAGTACTTAGCGAAGACAGTTCAATACGTGTCTGATGGTCGTTGAGCTCAACAAAGAATACGCCAACTTCGGTCGTATCAACCGAACCTGGTATTCCCATGACAACCAGATAGCCACGGATTTCATCACGTTTGAAAATAACGTACTTCTTCTTTTCTAAAAACTCAATTGAAGCTCGAATACATTTCCAATAATCTTGGTCATAGGTCTTAGTGATCGCATTGCTACGCGCTTCTTCCAATACCCTGGTGGATGAACCCCAAAGGGTTTTCGAAAATTCTTGGACTGTTCCACATCCAGCTAATCCTACAACTAAAACAAGCACAACTAATTTTGGAAATATTGACATACCTTTACCCCTGTGAAGATGGATCTGATTTAATACTGATATCTGCTTTTAAATTGGCACATTCACGTTCAAGCGCCACAATATGCTCACGGTTCTTTTCTAATTCAAATTTAAGAAATTGTTCTCGCGAAGCCAACTCTTCATTTTTATTCCTAAGATCTTCCAACTCTGTCTCTAGGCTGGATTTGACTTCACTTAACTTAGTATTATTTTCTTCGTTCGAAGCACTGCGGTCCATGAATTCCTGCAATTGATTCTTATAATTCTCGCAGGCGCGTTCTAGACTTGTAGTTTGGGCTCTGGCCTTGGTCAACTCCCATTGCAAAGTCTCAGCTTTTTCGGTCAATTGCCCGTTGAATTCTTTTAATTTCTGATTGGCGATCGTCATTTCCTGACCGACATTCTTAAGCGCTTGGTTTTCTTCTTTTAAAGAATTGATTTCATCCTGAAAATTCTTAGCTGCTTCAGCAATAGCCGCGTCAATCGAACGTTTTAGCCCCTCATTTTCAACAGCTAACTGCTCTGACTCAGACTTGCCTTGAACAATCTGTTGAGCCACTTGATTCTTGATAGCTAGCATTTCATCTTGAAGTTTTCCAACCTCAGCTTGACTGTTATCAAGACGAGCTTGTAAATCCGCCTGCTGCTCTTGCATACTTTCGATCGTTTGTTGAGCTTGAATTAAATTGGCTTGTGCTGCCATTTCCTTGGCATTACGTTCACTTTTTAATTGTTCGTTCTCCTGCTTTAATTGATCAATGGTAGCCAAAGCTTCTTTGGATTGATCTTGGGCTTTGGATGCAATGGATTGAAGCTCGCCTTCTAACTCAGCGACCTTTTTTTGATAAACCTCTTCTTTGGCCATAAACTCTGCCGACAAATCAGGAAATTGTTGTTTATCTTGCGTAGGAGCTACAACGCCCACAGGCACTTCTAAAGGATCTGCTATTTTTGTCGCTTCCGGAGGGATCAAAGATTTTTTTAATTCATTAAGATCCGTGATAGCTACTGCGTCATCTTTCTTTTGATTAGATTCTTTACTAAGCAAATAAAATAAAAAACCAATCACGAAAACAGCTAACAAAAAAACGCCGCCTAGCACCATAAATAACATCATAACTCTTATCCTCAGGTTAAAGGTTTGTTCGACCCTTAAGATACTGACAATAATCTGCGATCGACTGCTCTAAACTTGTAAATGCCTTTGTGTATCCGGCTGCACGTAATTTATTCATTGTTGCTTGCGTAAAATATTGATAACGAGGCTTTAAAATCTCAGGCATGGCAATGTATTCAATATTAGGTTTCTTCCCAACAGCCTTAAATAAGGCATTGGCCAGTTCATTCCATGTACAAGCACGACCTGTGCCAAGATTAAAGATGCCATTGATCTTAGGATTTTGCATCAAAAAAATCATAACATCAACCACATCCTTCACATAAATAAAATCTCTTTTTTGCTCACCATCTTTATAAGCGGGATTATAAGATTTAAACAATCGCATGACCCCTTCGCTCACCACCCCATCATAGGCCTTAGCTACAACCGAACGCATATCATCTTTATGGTATTCATTAGGTCCAAACACATTAAAAAACTTTAGCCCCACCATCTTGGTTTGATATTTATTCTCTAAAACCCACACATCAAATTTTTGTTTTGAAAGACCGTAGAGATTAAGTGGTTTGAGTTTGGGGATGAGTGCTTCATCATCACTATAACCAATCTCTCCATCGCCATAGGTGGCAGCTGAAGAAGCATAAATCAAATGAACATTATATTTAAGCGCCCAGTTGGCAACCTGGCAGGAGTATTCATAATTGTTCTTCTCAAAATAATCCGCATCCTGCAAGGTGGTTGAAGAGCAAGCCCCCATATGAAAAATACACGAAACATCATAATCAAAAGCATCGCGGCGAAGCAGCTTTAAATATTCTGCCTTATCAAAATAGCGAACATATTTCTTACCCGCTAAATTCTTCTTTTTAGGGTCATTGTCGTCGTCATAATGGTCAACCACAATCAAATCAGTGATTCCAAGCTCATTGAGCTTGGCCACCAAACAACTTCCAATAAATCCCGCAGCTCCTGTAACAACGATCATGACTATTCCTTAGAATTAGAAGCTATGAATGTTCCTATTTCACAGCCCATGGCATAAGCCACATTGCTTGGCTTTTCTTTCTTAGGGTTAAATTTCTTCTTTATAGAAAAAGTTAAAAGACGTTTACCTGTTGAAACTAACCAGAGATTTCCTTCAGCAACGAGCGATGATTTATTCTTGTGCATCATCATGCGAGCGGCACGACCAGTCTTGGAATACTCTTCAAAATACCCTTCAAGAACAATTTGAGGCTTAGCCTCTTCTGAGTCAATAATATGTAACGATGTGTTTTGACGATCTAAAGTTTCTTTGATGCCTTTAAGAACCATCATCGAAAGATGATCAAGCTCTTCGTTATCTTCAGCTCGAGGACCAGCTTTAAAAGGCGTGAGCGCTAAGTCTCCTCCCTCAGTAAGCAAGGCTTGGTCTGTGACACTGCCTGTAATGGCTGCCACGTTCTCTTGAAGCTCCTTCTTAGCAACAGGGCTATGAGCACATGAACTTAATAAGAAGACAACCACACTAAAAAATAAAAACTTCTGAATCATATTCCATTTTGCTCATTTTTGAGTTGGTTTTCTTTCATAATTTGCCTAAACCGCATATCTTTTTCATCATAAATCTCACCAAACAGCTCTTCTATCACATCTTCCATGGTCACAAGACCAATACTCTTTCCAAAGTTATCTTTAACAATAAATAAATGTTGGTGAAAAGTTTGGAATTTCTCCATCAAAGCATCTAATTTCATCATTTGATTAACAAAAATAGGTTTAAGCATCCATTGGTCGATGACTGTATTATGATTGTCTTTAGCGATCTCACGCAATAATACCCGGTGCTGGACGATTCCAACGATTTGCGTAGGATTTTTGTCATAGATAACAATACGATTATACGGCGAAGATACTATCTTCTCTTTAAGTTCGGCAATGGTTTGCCCTGAGGGCAACATATAGGCTTCTTTTAATGGTTTCATGACATTGAAAGCTTTAATATCTTTGAGACGAAAAACCCGGTCACATAATTCTGCCTCATCGGTTTCAACCGTCCCTGCCTCGCGCCCAATTTGAATCATCATTTTGATTTCTTCTTCCGTGACCCTGGACGATTTAGGATCAGGATTCCAAATTTTAAGCATCGAGGCGGCTCCCATCACAAATGGCCTTAAAGCTTCGGTTAAGATCCTGACAACCTTAGCTACCATTAATGAAATAGGAACCTTGAATCTCTCTCCGATCGCCTTAGGAATGACTTCACCCAAAAGGATAATTAAAAACGTCACCATTCCTGAAGCCAATCCCAGCCAATGATCGCCAAAACGTGACGACACTAATTGTCCAATAAACATCGAACCCATAATGTTAACGCTATTATTGATGATGACCAGAGAAGCAATGGCTAAAGCAATATTATCTTTGACGTACAAAAGGTCCCTAGCCCCAGCACGCCTTTGTTCGACCATGACCCTAACACGTAAAATAGGAATACTAAGAATCGCAGCTTCTGTCATCGAACAGATGAAGGAGAAAATAATAATTAGTGTAATAGTTTCAAGAATTAGAGGCATAGGTTTCTAATTCAACACATAGGTATCAACAACATATTGAGAAAACACAAATGAACACGTAAAAGCCGGCGATACGGCATTTAACACATGCACGCTTTTAGCATCGCCTTCCACAACAAAGTCCTGCACCAACGACAATCTTTGCTTATCCAAAAGCTGGGCCCGAATGCCCGGCTTGGTCCACATGGTAAAACCCTTTGGATCAATGTCCTGAACCATGGCTTGAGCTAAAGAAATAAAATAGTCTTTATTATATTTTTGCATTTCTTCAAAGGCCAACTGTCTAAATCCAAAGGCATTTTCTAAGAATAATTTAAACTCGTAAAACAAGACTTCCGACATCTCTAGAAAATTAAACCGATGAAACAAATCATAATTCTCGCGCCAAAAAGCTGGAATAGCCGTTGGACCAATCTTAATGTCTCCATCTACAGTCTTTGTATAATGAACTCCCAAAAAAGGGTTCTTTAAATTCGGCACTGGATAGATGTTCATACGAATATCAGTCTTGTTCTTAGTATATTTCAAATATAAACCTTTAAAAGGAATCATGGTATATTTCTTACCAAACCCAAAATCCCAGGCAATCTTATCAGCATAAAGCCCGCCGCAATTAATCACCTTATCTGTTTCAAATTCGCCTGCCGTTGTTTTAACTACCATCCCCTCATGCCCCACATACTTAGCATCGTAAACATATTCAACACCTAAAGCCATAAGATCTTCTTTGAGCGAACGGCAGACTTCCTTTGGATCAACGCTAGCCGTATCTGGCGAATACAACGCTTGTTTAAAAGTTTTGACATTCGGTTCTAATTCGCGTGCCTGGGATTCATCAATCAAGCTGACATTCGAGCCATTTCTTTTGCCCCGACGCAACAATTCTTGCAATTGGCCTAGTTCATATTCATTCTGTGCCACAACCAGCTTGCCGCATTCATTGATCTTTAACCCCTTGGAGCGCACATAATTCTTCATGGTACGACTCCCACCTACGGTAAACTTCGCCTTAAGGCTATCAGCCGTATAGTAAAAGCCTGCGTGCAAAACACCGCTGTTACGGCCCGAGGCATGAGCTGCTTCTTGAGGTTCTTTATCTATAATAAGGATTCGGGCAGTGGATCGGCGGGATTTTAGAGCATGAGCAATGGTCAAACCGATAATTCCTGAGCCAATAATCACAAATTCATACTTCTTCATGGCCCCTATTTTAAAGATTCATCAGATAAATGCAATCACTAAATCGTATGTTATACTATCCAAAAATTAGTTTAGTACGGGCTTAAGTCCCCCAGCCCCTACCAAGAAAGGAAATATCATGTCTCAAAATACCCCCTATGTATTGGATATGAAAGCTGGTAATTACGCCTGGTGCGCCTGTGGATTATCTAAAAAACAGCCGTTTTGTGATGGAAGCCATGGGTCAACTACCATCCGCCCTGTCTTGACCTACATTGAAGAAGACAAAAAGATAGCCTGGTGCGGTTGCAAAGCTAGTAACAAAAAACCTTTTTGTGATGGCAGCCATACCAAGATTAAATCCTAAAATAATTGTCTTGCCCGAATGTATTTATCGGGCATCTAGTTCACTGGATCCCCGACCTGCCTGTCGGCAGACAGGTTAAAACGTTCGGGGATGACATTTTATTTACGGATTAAAAAAATCGCTACATTAGCCAAAAGATTACGTAAAATGAAGACTTCATTAACTGATCCGATTGAGCGTTCACGCTCAATGGTGATGTGGCGGGCTCGACAAAATTCTCGAAAATCTTTAATACTTAAAAAACGTAGGTTAGGTGTGTTATACCACGTGTAAGGCAATCCTTTGGTGACAGGCACCTTGCCTAAAAAGAAAATCTGAAAACGGGCTGTGATATTACAAAAATTAGGAATGCCCACAATAACCTGCTTGCCTACACGAAGCGCTTCTAAAATCACTTTCTCAGGATGCAAAATCTCCTGCAAACTTTCATTAAGAATCACATAATCAAAACGCTGATCTGAATAATCACGAAGTCCAGAATCAACATCCCCATGCGAAACCGTCACGCCTCGTTCCACGCATCGATAAATTTGCTTCTCATCGATTTCAATACCTGTGACGCGGCAATTCTTCCGGGTCTTTAAATACCACAGCAAGGTCCCATCTCCACAGCCTAGATCCAACACTGAGCTATTGGGTTTGATCATTTCTAAGATATATTTGTGGTCGTTACGGATATTATCCATGATTTCTTGCCCGTATGTGTACGGGCTGGGTAACCCAGCCCTTACTTCACATTATTTAAAAAATGACTTACTAATTTCGATTGCCCATCAATCTCAACCAAAAACGAATCATGCCCATAATTAGTAGTGATTTCAACAAAAGACACATCCACATCATTAGCCTTCATCGCCTTAACCATGTCCTTGCTCTGATACGATGGATACAACCAGTCTGAGGTAAAGGTAATAATCAAAATCTTGGATTTAATTTTCTTAAACACTTTTAAAAGATCTTGGTCTTCACTTAGGTCAAAATAATCCAGGGCCTTGGAAAGATACAGGTAGCTATTGGCATCAAATCTTTGCACAAAGCTGGCGCCTCTATAGCGAAGATAACTTTCAACCTCAAAGTCGTGGGAGAAATCATACCCCACTCTCTCCTTGCCTTGCAGCTTGCGACCAAATTTTTCCTCCATGGACTTCTCGCTCATGTAGGTGATATGTCCAATCATCCGCGACACAGCCATTCCCTGAGCTGGTAATTCCTTGCCGTAGTAATCACCCTTATTCCAATTGGGATCGGACATAATGGCCTGCCTCGCGACTTCGTGTAAGGCGATCTGCTGGGCTGTATGTTTATAGTTGGCTGCAATCAATATCGCGGAATCTAGGGTGTCAGGATAACGCACAGCCCATTCGAGGGCCATTAAGCCACCCATCGAGCCGCCCGTGGCACACAAAAGCTTCTTAATGCCTAAATGATCAATCAATTGTTTCTGAGATTTGACCATGTCTTCAATAGTGATTACAGGAAAGCTCATGCCATAGGGTTTGCCGGTCGCAGGATTAATCGATGAAGGGCCGGTCGACCCTTTACAGCCGCCAATCACATTAGCACAGATAACAAAGTAACGATCCGTATCAAACGCACGGCCGCTGCCAATCATGGGGTCCCACCAGCCTGGAGTCTTAGCATCCTTATGCAGACCTGCGGCATTAGCATCTCCGGTTAAAGCGTGGAAGACAAGAATGGCATTGGACTTATCTGCATTAAGCTTACCGTAGGTTTCGTAAGCAAGCGTAATGGGGCCGAGCTTGATACCGCTTTTAAGCGTCAGCTCATTAAAGGTAAAGAATTGAGTTTCGACGAATTGTTGACTCATAGAAAATAGTGCCTGGCACTAGTTTATTTAGTTACATTATACTTAAACATGGCCTCGATGGTTTTGAGGGCACGTAAGCGAATATCTTCACTAAAGACCACGCGATCTTTATCAGTAGGCGATTTTAGAACGCGAAGGATCTGTTGCAATGAATTAGATTTCATATATTTGCACATGGTGCAGCTTCCTACCAACTTTTTCTCAGGAAATTCCACCTGCAAGCGACTCGATAGCCCGCACTCGGTGAGCATCAAAAACTCTTGGCCCTTGTCTTTGCGCATAAAATCTAACATCTGCTCGGTGCTTCCGACAAAATCAGAATTACCAACCACTACCGAGTTGCACTCTGGATGGCTGACAATCTTAGCATTAGGATATTCCAAACGGACTTTGAGGATATCTTCAATATTGTATTCTTCATGCACGTAGCAGGTGCCGCTGAAATATTGGATATCTTTTTTGATACCTTTACGCTTCATTTCATTGCGCAGGTTTTCACCCATAAACTTATCAGGCAGGAAATATATTTTGTCATTGGGGAAATTTTCAACCACGGTATACACATTAGCTGAGGTAACACACACATCGCACTCAGCCTTAACCTCAGCCGTGGTATTAATGTAGCAAACAAAGCTATAACCAGGATATTGCTTTCGCAGCTCGCGGACTTGAGCGGCATTGATCGAGTCAGCCAAGGTGCAGCCGTCTAATGGTGCTGGAATCAAAACTTCTTTTTGAGGATTAAGGATCTTAGCGGTCTCACCCATGAAACGCACCGCCACAAAGACAATGGTCTTGGCCGTGGTATTGATAGCATCTTTGGAAAGTTTATAAGAATCACCCACAAAGTCACTGACTCCGTAGATGATTTCGGGAGAAATGTAGGAATGTGCCAGGATAACGGCATTCTTCTCTTCTTTGAGCTCATTAATTTCATTAATCAAGGGTACCAATTCCTCGCATTTCTTTAAGGAATACACACAGACCTGCCCCCCAAGTTTAATGTCCTTGAGCTTTTCGAAAAGTTGTTGTGGTGTGATCGCTGTTTTTAGCATATTCCGAATCTGTCATTCCCGAATGCTTTAATCGGGAATCTAGTGTACTGGGTCCCCGACTAAAACATTCGGGGACGACAAGTAATTATAAACCGATAATATATCTTACATTAATAATTTTAGCAAGCGGAAGGATGACAGAAGAATAAATTAGGGCCTTACCTTAAAGGCAAAGCCCTAATTTAGAGAAGAACATCTTATTTTCTAAAAAACAACCGGACAATCGAAAACAAGATAATAAAAACAATCACCCAAATTAATATGGGAGCCACATAAGAAAGCAATACGAGGCTAGAAAACAAAATATTAGTAAACACATCGACTGAAGCATCAACGGTTGTTTTCCATTTGTCAGCTAGTCTCTCTTTCCATTGTACAGTGACCTCTTTATCTTTAACGACTGTTTTATAATTATCATGATAATCAATCGTCACCAAACTCATCTGGGTTTGTTCTTGGTAAAAATGAATCACACGCTCGAGCGCTTTAAGCTGCTCTTGAGTATGCTCAATTTGCTGTTGGATATTTTGTTTTTCAGCATCTGTTGTTGGATTAAAGAGCTTAAAATTATTTAAGGACTTTTCCAAACGTTCTTTATCAGATCGGTATTGAGCCATGTTCTTGTGAGCATCAGCATACTGATCAGTGACATCCATTAAACTTTGATTTTCATTTTCTACCTCGCCCAACTTTCTAATCTGCTGCAAGGCTGGTTCTAAGTCTTTGGGATACACCTTACAGACCATCACACCATACCCTGGTCCATCAGGAGATCGATTAAATTGGGAACTCACGATAATGGCATTCAATTGCGTCATTAATTCTGTTAGTTGAGACTTTGTTTTAAAGGCATTTTCAACTTGCAGGCTCAAACCTGCCCTTTGAATCTTTTTACGATCTTGTTCATCGACATCATAATAAGCAGCAACCCCTCCTGCATAGCTAGTTCCAGCTCCATTACCTTGATAATAATTATTAGCGGATTTCAAAGCAACTGCTGCTGCACCCCTATTTTGTTGTCGAGCCGCATTCAAAAATAGAGCTTGTACTTTGGCCATATTTTTTCTTTGGACAGCATCCATAGCTTGATTAGATGCGCTTTCTGGCTGTACAGCGTCAAATACCTGCGCCTTAGCCATAGCAGGAGCATATGTACTAGCTTCTCCTTTAAGTGCAAGCGTTTCGCTTTTATAATAAGGTTCATATTCCTTAGTCGATATCAAACTACTCCGAGCTACAGTTGCTGCTGTCGATGCATCTTTTCTGCCAACAAAATAACTCTTTGACGTGTACTGCTGCACTACACTTCCAATCATAATGGTTAATGCCAAGGTTGTTCCTAATGCCATGAGGTTACGTTTTGTAAACATAGGTTCTCTCCTTCGTTGAAGGTGGTTATGAATCTTGATTTCTTCATCCGGAGAGAGACGTTCATTAGACCATTTCGAGAGAGAGTTAGACATGGCCTTATACGTTTGATACTCCTTCTGGCATTCGGCACAGGAGGATAAATGTTCTTCGACTTGTATTTTCTCAGATGGTGTTGTTTCACCATCGAGGTAAGCAGAAATGAGGATTTTAATATTTTCGTGGGTCATATTACCTTCCCTCCTCTAGCACCACAGGTGGAAGCAGAGTTTTAAGTTGATTACGCGCACGGAATATCAGCACCTTAACCTTTTCTAATGAACAATCAAGGACCTGGGCGATTTCTTCATAACTAAAACCATGATATTCTCTTAACAATAAAGCTTCTTTTTGCTCTACCGGCAATCGGTGTACTGCTTTTTGGACAATAGCTGATAATTCTTGCTGATTTAAATGGTCACTTGCTGATTGCTTGGTGTCGGCAACATCAATCGGCTGGGTTTCTTCGGTATCTTTCGATGACCATAAGGAAAAGAATTTATTCTGATGACGAAATTTAGAAAGACAGGAATTGCGAGCCACCGTATAAAGCCAGGTCTTAAAACTAGCCCCAGCCACAGGCTGATATTTGCGCTCACAGACAGTCATAAAGGAATGGCTAACTGCATCTTCGGCATCAGCGCGATTGACTGTTAGCCGCAGAGCAAAATTGAACAGTCCTTCCTTATGACGCTTAAACAGCATGTCGAGCGCCTCCTTGTCGTCTTGGTAGAACTTCACTATGAGTTCTTCGTCATTCATACCTAAATTCCACGTTACTTTGTTACTGGCCGCCTGTCCCTACCAGCGCTGGCAGGGACAGGTAAATCAGGTCTTCATCTCTCTCTATCCTTTAAACGCACAAAGAGGAGAAAAGTTACAAGTATTTTATACTGGGATGGCTTTAAGTACATGCGGGGTGGCGTCCGTGATGCGCGCCTTGATGGTGTCGCCTATTTTATAGGGTCCTTGTGGCAGAATGACCAGGTGGTTGCCATCGGTACGCCCAACCACATTGTTTTGAGCATTCTCACCCAAGGCTGGCTCAATCAAGATATCGCAAACTCGGCCGATATAGCCCTGATTGTTCTTCAAGGTGATGGCTCGCTGGATCTCAATTAAACGCATAATACGCTGGGTCTTGGTTTCCTCAGAGACATCATCAGGGTATTTCTTAGCGGCAATGGTACCTTTACGCTCGGAGTATTTAAAGGTAAAAGCCACGTCAAACTGGACTTTCTGGACCACATCAAGGGTATCTTCAAACTCTTCATCGGTTTCGGTGGGAAAGCCTACGATAATATCGGTTGTCAGGGTCACGCCTGGGATTCGTTTTTTCATCTTATCGGCGAGAGCCAAAAACTCCTCCTTAGTGTACGAGCGATCCATAAGCCCAAGCACCCTGTTATTGCCAGCCTGCAGCGGGATATGAATGCTTTTGCAGACCTTGGGGTTACTGGCCATGACATCTAAGAATCGATCGGGATAGTCCTTAGGATGCGGTGAGGTGAAACGAATGCGCTCAATGCCCTTGACCTTAGCAACTTCTTCCATCAGATAAGCAAAATCATAGTCTTCATAGCGGTAGGAATTCACGTTCTGCCCCAGCAAGGTCACCTGCTTGAAGCCCTCGGCAGCGAGCCGCTCGACTTCCTCAACTATATTCTTTGGATCCCGGCTACGTTCGCGGCCACGGGTGTAAGGCACCACACAGAAGGTGCAGAAATTGTTGCAGCCGCGCATGATGGCGATCCAGGCATTGATGCCTTCTTTACGGCTCGGGGTAATATCAGAATAGGTTTCAAACTCGCTTAAAGTAGCATCATAACCTTTGGCGCCATCATCAGTCGCCTCGCGGATCAAATCCGGCAGACGCTTATACGAGTCTGGCCCGGCAATGAAGTCGATCTTAAGCGACCGATCTTCTAGGAGTTCCTGGCGTAGGTTGGTCACCATGCAGCCAAGCAAACCAATCATGATGGGCTTGCCCTTTCGATCATGGCGCAGCTGATGCACACGGCCGTAGATCTTCCTGTGCGCATGCTCACGAATGGCGCAGGTGTTGAGCATGACAATGTCTGCCTCTTTCTCGCGGGGCACGAACTCAAAGTTCTCTTTCTTGAGAATCGAACGAATGAGTTCGGAGTCGTACTCATTCATGGCACACCCATATGTTTCCAGGAAAACCTTCGGTTTTTCTGGAAACATAAGCATGGGTGCCCCCACGCTTAGATTTGCTTTCAGCAAATCTGTGGGGGCAGCCGTAGGTTTCTGATTATTTACTATTTTCATATATTCTCACTAGCTCTTCTTTTCTCTCTCGTGTATAGCTTTTAATTTTTAATTCCGCATGCAGTGCTAATTTATAATATCGGTATTCCTTAACATATACCAACTTCAATGGCATTTTACCTCTCAAATACTTAGCCCCCTGACCTTTTTGATGTAACTCTAATCGTTTCTGAACATCTTGAGTGTAACCAGTGTAATATGTCCCATTTTTGTCTTCGATAATATATACATAAAATTTACCATGTCTATCCATCAATTGCTATAACCCCTACGCTTAGATTCCAAAGGAATCTGTAAGGGCCAGCCGTAGGTTTCAAGAAATATTTTATTCATTATTTCTTTCTAAAAAAATCTAGAATATTACCCTATTTCTCCTTTTCCAATCTTTTTATAATTATATCTGAATTCTTGTCCCAATCTTTCACCAACCAATCAAACCCAAAGACATCTTCAGTAAGATGGACTCCCAAGTTAGTTAACCTCGCGTAAGTCATTTGAGCCATTAACCTAACCTCAAACTCTTCATTTTTATCTTTTATTAAGTTTACTAATTTTCCCAATATATCTTTCCATTTAATTTCTGATAAGGGTTTATTAATCAAATCATTATTAATTCCAGACAACAAATAACAAGCAGCCATTCTACTTCGCCAAAAAGAATGCCCTAAATGATCATAAATATTGCTCAAATTAAGATTGTTAACCTCTTCTCTAATTAAAATGTCATTTCCATTCGTATCTTTGTGATTTCCTCTATAAATTGGAGTTTCTGAGCCCATTTTATAAACCTTGGCATAAATTTTCTCAACTTGAACAATCATATATTTATTTAAATAAAAATTATCTTTATGGACAGAAATTAACTTTGCAAAATCTAGACAATATTGTTTTCCATTACCCCTATCCAAAGAATTAACACATGGTTCTGCTAAAAGATCAATCTTAAGCTTTTCTTCAATATAATTTACTTTACCAAATACCGCATAAGCAATTAATAAAGTAAAGAATGCTGGTGGAAGAAACGTTCTTACAGATTCTTGAAAAGCTCCACTGTCAAATTTGGCTAAACATGTGGGAGGAAGGCACCCTTTTATCTTTTTTCGAAGACTTGGGCAGATGAATATTAAGAAACAAATAAAATAAAAAAGAATAACAAGAGGAACGATCCAAAGAATTAAATTATCAAATATAATCATTATCTACACACTTTCCTTATTTCTTTCACGTCAATAGCCTGTAAGAAATATAGAACGCTTCTACCTAGCCCTTTACACCAATCGAAAGCAATCGAAAGGGACAGTCCCCAAAAGGGGACAGTCCCCTTCCTATTTGCTTTACTTATTTCTGTGCAGCACAGCAAGGTTTGGTACAGCCTACAGGGCAGTGCTTTTTCATACCGCAACACCCAGAAATCAACCCTACCACAGCAACTAATACGAGAATATAACGCATACACTTTCCTTTCTTTGAGGTCTTATTCCAACAACTTTGCCGTCATTGTGATCTTGGTATTCAAAACTCGTGAGATAGGACAGCCAGTTTTAGCGTTATTGGCAATTTCTTCAAATTTAGCAGCGTCTACTCCAGGAACTTCAGCGCTGACATCCAAATGAACACCAGTAATGGTCCAACCTGGTTCTAATTTCTCAAAAGATACTGTTGCTTGCGTATCAATTCTTTCGGCAGTCAAACCTGCATTTGATAATTGTGCAGACAGCGCCATTGAAAAACATCCAGCATGGGCCGCACCGATAAGCTCTTCAGGATTAGTCCCAGCCACACCTTCAAAACGGGTGTTAAAACCATATGGCGCCTTTGATAATGCTCCACTTTCAGTTGAAATAATTCCTTTACCATCTTTTAATGATCCGAGCCAAACTGCTGTTGCTTTCTTTTCCATTGTATTCTCCTTTAAGATTAAATTTAACTCCAGGGGCACGCCTGCTGGTATACAGACACCTAATTAATCAGTTTTGCCCCTACTTCTTTACTTCCATCAAATACGAAATAAGCTTCTGGATTTTAGTTTTTCTCATTACAAACACATCACAAAACCCGAGATTGAGGACTTCACCAGTTTTCTTTTGTGTTTTAACTGTGCCTTCGGCTACCACGACATCATTCTCTTCAACCATACGACTCACCTTAATCACCGGCTTACCTGTAAACGCATCATTTTCTATTTCTTTGTCAAAAGCTTCTTTGCCAACTAAATGAAACACGCCCGGAAGCTCCCAGATAACATCATCGGTTAAGCAGTCTAAGATCTTCTTGTGATCTAGCTCATTAAAACCTTCCATGTACTGTTGAACCGTTCTCTTGTTATCATTCATATTATTTCTTACTCACAAAACAAAATACATTCAATTTATTCCCATCTAAATCACGAAAATAAGCAGCATAAAAACCGCTGTCCCCACGAGGACCTGGCTTACCTTCATCTTTGGCGCCTAAAGAAATAGCCTTGTTATAAAACGAATTAACTTTCTCAGGACTATCGACCGACAGAGCAACCATGGTACCATTACCAACGGTCGCTGGTTTCCCATCAAAAGGAATGGTGATCCCAATGCCTGGCTTATCAGGTGACGTTGCATACGCTGTAAATTGTTCGGTTTCCATA
The DNA here is from genome assembly GCA_964583975.1 of uncultured Planctomycetales bacterium. Lineage (GTDB taxonomy): Bacteria > Omnitrophota > Gorgyraeia > Zapsychrales > Fredricksoniimonadaceae > JACQCF01. Next base: position 49,141 of record CAZOXU010000008.1, on the reverse strand, counting down.
AATCGCCCGGCACCTATTTCTTTAAAAAGCTCATCGTAAAATGCTTCTGCTTTTTTCTTATTATTCGTTCCAAGCGTCACATATCCAATCATACTTGCCCCTTTCCAATTATTTTCGCCTTTGCTGTGCCTTTGATAAATTTAAACATTTCTGACATGTTGGCAGTCTAAATCCTTTGAACTTCTTTGATTTTGGATCCAAAGGGAAATCGACCAGCATTTTCCACTGCCCACACACATCACAAATCTTTCCTGAAAGCCCGCCGCCTTTTCTGATAATAGGCATATTGTTACTCCTAATTCCGCCGTATCTTATTAATGACCCACTCTAAAAATCGCCCAAATAAATAGCCAACTAAAGCAAGAAACACCATTGTAGCTATTACTGCCCCGGGCCAGCTGCCTATAAGAAATCCGACATGCTGAACAATCCAAACAACAAAACCTAATGGACCAAGAATAAATATTAAAAAGTCTGGATCTCTAAAAACGATTAAAGAAACCACATATACTAAAGGTAAAATTATGCTCCCAATCGTACTTACTTTTAAAGCCACGCTTTATTCCTCTTATTTTTCAACCACTGCTTTTAACTGTGCTAAGCCTTTGTCATATTGATCGCCAATCATCTTGTCGCAATTAAAAATTAATGACATGGCCTTACCCATAAAATCATTCTTTCCAGACATGCTCCAGGTCACCAAGGTCACATCTCCTTGAGGCTTAAAGGTAAATTCCACATCATTCTTGCCTGCAAAAGGTTTCTCAAAATTAAGAAGAATTTTAATATATTCGGAAGGCCGACTTTCAATGATGGTCATACTGCCTGTGCCGACATTTTGGTTACCATCCCAGAAAAAGGCTGCCCCGGCACCTTGCTCGGGACCTCGATAGATAGTCTTTGCTTGAGGATCAATTTTGACCCAGGGTGACCAGGCTTCCCATTGATGAAAATTATTAACATGTGCGAACACTGCCTCGGCGCTTGCCTTAATGCTAGCAGAACGGCTGACTTGAAAATGATCTGGTCGAGCAGTAATAATAACGAATAAAATTAAAATAATGCCCACTAAGCCAATAAAGATTTTTTTAAGCATACTCTTTTCCTGTTCTGTTTTACCTTCCCTCTAATTGATCTGCAAAGGCGATAAGCTTGACTCCCAACTCTCTTAAATTCTTGGTAGAAACTTCGGTGTGCGCATATTTAGCATCCAAGGAACGCAACATATCTCTTTGCACTTCATTTTCGACCCACTGTTCAACAATATCAACCAATGTCCGACGAGATTTCTTTATCTTTATTTCTTGATTACTCACCCATTCTTCTATAGTTTCATTGGCTTTTTCTTCTGCCTGTAGATACTGAATCCTATTGTTTTCTTTTGAATTTGCATTTTTTAAAACAAGATACTTAAAAACCTCGAGATTTTTGTTCAATAACAAAAGAATTCTCTCTAGTTCATGCTTACTTAAGCTATGCTGATTTAAATTGCCATTCAACTTCATAGGTCCTCCATTAAAACAGGTTATTCTATTTTTAACATTTAATACAATGAATCTTCCTACTTCTTAAACGCGCCGCTCAAAAGTTCCCCAATGAATTTAACAATCAGATGCCCTACCTTACGTTCTCGGCCGCTTTGAGTTAATGGAACGCCTATCTTCCTTGAAATCTTGTTCTTAAGACCTGAAAGCCCAATAGCGCGCTTCCATGAGAACGAAAAACCATATTTCTTCATAAATCTCTCCATCTAAATGCTACGAAGTTATCTAATTTTAAGATGAGGAAGTATAACTGAAAATTAAAAAGAAGTCTATTGAATGGCGAGCTCAGGAATTTTTGCTAGAATTGAACTTAAATAAGGGATTTTATGACTACGATCATTCTGTTAATCATATCCAATATATTTATGACCATTGCCTGGTACGGGCATTTGCGTTATAAAAACTCTCCCTTATGGATCGTTATTGTCATTAGCTGGCTAATTGCCTTTTTTGAATACTGCTTTCAAGTACCTGCTAATCGTTGGGGGCATGGCCAATATAATGCAGCGCAGCTCAAAACCATCCAAGAAGTCATTACCTTGGTCGTCTTTGCCGTTTTTTCAGTGGTTTATCTAAAAGAACCCCTCAAATGGAATTACTTAGTTGGCTTCTTCTTCCTTGTCCTTGCGGTATTTTTTATATTTAAGAAGTTTTAACGTACTTGCCCAGCGCTTTAAAATCTTTCGCTAAAGTTGTACGCAAAGACGAATTGTAAAGAACAGCAGCTGGATGGTACAGCGCAATGACTGAGAATTTTAATCGTTCAAAGGCGATATCCTCTCTCTTACCGTGCAAGCGGGAAATTCCGAGGATTCTCTGCATATTCTCGACTTTAAATCCATTTAATACAAAACGAGTGGCAAAATTACCCAACGGCACCAATATTTGAGGCTTTATAATTCTGATTTGATCAACCAAAAAAGGTGTGTGTTTGATGATTTCCTGCAACTGAGGGTTGCGGTTCTTAGGAGGACGGTATTTGAGGATGCTCGTAATATAAACATCTGAGCGGTTTAATTGAATACTCTCTAACAACTGATCCAAAATCTTTCCGGCACTACCGATAAAAGGTCGACCCTGCAAGTCTTCGTTTTTTCCCGGCGCTTCTCCAATAAAAAAGACCTTAGCATTAGCTGTTCCTTCACCAAAAACCAGATGATGAGCTGTCTTTTTCAAAGGCAAATCTGCCGTTTGCATCGCCATTCTTAAAGCGTCTAATTGAGATTCTTTCTTCTTCACAATACTCCATTCGTTCTGCTAAGAATAATCAAAGCAAAAAATAGTACCATGAATCAGAAAGCTTGCCAAATCCTCCTAACAACTATTTGTCTTCCTATTCAAGATTAGCGTGCTAATCTAAGGCCACCAATAAGCGCAGCAGCAAAGCCACCAATCAAAAGCCAAATAGCTTTACTGGTTGGTGCGCCAGTTACAATTTCAGAAACTCCTGAACTAGCTGAATGATATGCATTGAAACCAAAAATTAATAAAACAATTCCTACAACTAAAAGAGCCACAGCAGTCCCTCTATTCATATAGACCTCCTTGTTTGAGTTTTATTATCTTTTACTTTTAGCAGGTGATTCTTCATATTCATCCTCAAACTGATCTTCGGATTGAGCTTGCTCATTGATTTGCCCTGCCATTTGGGTTAATTTTTCATCGGTCTCTTTTTCTTCATTTAATGTTTCTTTTAAGAGCTCCAAATCTTCTTCATAACCCAGCAATTCGGCAAAGGTACAAACACTTCCGTAGCCTGCAATTTCATAATGTTCCACCTTTTGAGCGCCCACGATGATTCCAGCATCTAACACATCAGGACCTGCCTTTTTTTCAATAAAATCACTTCCTTCTTCTAATAAACCTTCCATCCCTTTACATTTTTCTCCTGTAGGGGATTTACCTAAACGTTTGAATATTTTCTCTAATCTTTGAATCTGACCACGAGTTTGCTCTAAGTGTTCTTGGAAACCATTTTTTAGTTCTTCTGAAGAAACTGCTTTGGCTAATTTTGGCAAAGCTTGGGTGATCTGCTTCTCTGCACTATAGAGATCTCTTAATTCATGAATATATACATCTTCGAGATTGTTCAGTGTATTTTTTGATTGCATGATATTCTCCTTATATTGGATTGTTATTATTGATTCCAATATACGAAAAATGAAATGAAGCAAAGATGAAAAATAAATTAATAAAACTAAGGAAGGAAAATTACTTTGGTAGGTTTTGCAAATTTGGCCAATGCGCTTCACCTAAAATAAACCCAACACATCGAGAAGTGCCACAGCGACATGGATGCTGGTCATAATCATCATCCCAGTCATAACCATAGTTGTAGGTAATTTCGTCACCTTTTTTGATATCTTTAATGGCAATAATCCAAATTTTGCCTCGGATAATTTCAGTTTCTGCATTAGGGTCACACGAATGGTTGATATGACGCGCATGGTTATAAGGAACATTGCCATCAATGTCATACCTTTTATTGAGCTCAAAGATATAAACAGCCCCATCGGTTTGGTCTTTACGATGAGAGTCGATCGATGCATCAACTCTTCGACCAGCTTCTTTCTTAGTGATCCGCTCACCAACATATTCAATGATTCTTGTGCCTTTGGCAATATCCGCATCAGCAAAAACACCTCTGCTATGGATTGAAGAATCTCTCACTGTAATTAATGAAACACGATTACTCATGACTATCCTTTGATATCTGGCTCGACAAGTTTGGCCAAAAGAATCAATGATTCTTGCCAACCTAAATAACACATTTCAGATGGAATTGCCGCAGGGATGCCTTCTTGCACAACATTAAGTTCTGTGCCGCAGATCACTTTTTTCAATTCAACGGTAGTGATCATTTCTCCGGGCAAGCTAGGATCTTCAAATTTATCAGTATAACGCAGGCGTTGATTAGGTATTAATTCAAGATATTTTCCCCCGAAAGAATGACTTTGACCATTGGTAAAATTAGTAAAAGACATTCTATAGGTGCCCCCAACCTTAACATCCATATGATGGACCTTACAAGTAAATCCATCAGGCGGCAGCCATTTGACCATGGCATCGGGATCAAGAAAGGCTTTGTAAAGTTTCTCTGGGGTCGTCTTTAAAACGCGATGAAGACGAATGGTATTTGACATAGGACTAACCTTTCTATTGATATAACCATTGTTGCAATAACTTTGTGAATCTAGGCATAATCACATAGACCATCAAATATACAATAATTCCTGAAAGTATAAAAGTTCTTAAATAACGATCCTCTGGAAATCCTATAGTCTTCATAGCAGGAATAAAAACTGACTGAGAAAATAATGAAACTGGATAAATGGCCATCCAGGTCACCAAAAACTGCTTCCATCGGGTTGGAACTTTTACACTGCCACCTTGTGGAGCAAATAAGAAATCCAAACCACTTTTGGTGTAAAACTTGTCTTCCTTCTCTAAAAGTGGGCTCACCTCTTCTATTAGCTGTTTTCGGATAGGTGAATTCAACCACTTAAGCAAATTGCCATGGGTATCAAAACGTAAGAGGACTGTAAATGTTGAAGTTAATCCAGGGATTGGACGAATGATCTGCGCATCTAAATGACCAACAGAAGCTTCACATAAAGGAACAATTTTAGCGAGCCACTGTTCGTAATTAGCTTCTTGCCCATTACGTACATGGTGAGTAATAACCCCTGTGGCCCCATCATTCTGTATTTTAGTGGATGATTTCATAGTTTCAAAATTGCCCTGTACGCAACATGACCAAGGTACAAGCTTCCAGAGTCTTAATTCCTTTAGCTTGAGCTTTTTTGGCTAGCTCGGGATTTTCTGCACCAGGATTAAAAATAATTCGCTTAGGATTACTACGGAGAATATCTTCAGTTAACCCATTAGAAATATCAGCCGCCACGTATAAGGTCACGGTGTCTAGAGCTTCTGGAATATCTTTAATGGAAGCCAAGACTGGCAGTCCTTCAATGGTCTTAATTCTCTGGTGCACAGGATAAACCTGATGACCTTTCTCAGCCAAAAGTTTGACGGCCTGATAAGAATAACGTTCTGGTTTATCCGAAGCTCCAATCACTGCTACATTCATAAGTTAATCTTTCTTAAAATAACGATTTTCAAAGCAAGTAAATTATATATCGGGAAAGTTCAAGGAGCAAATTTAAGCAACTGCCCAAGCTGAAAGGAAGGCCTTGCCACGACGGTTATTTTTGGCTTTGAGGGTGGCGATTTCAAGATATCTTTGTGTGCCTCGGACCAGATGACCTACATAGCCAGTCCTTAAGCCCGTATCATAATTACGTTTAAAATCCCGGGAAACCAAAACCGAGCGTTCGACTCCCACCTCTTTAAAGGCAGCCCAATCATTACCATCTTCTGAGCCATCATCGCCAATATAGACAATGTCCAAGACGTGCTTGGCTTCCAATTTATTTAAGGCCAAATCATTAAAACCTTTAACCCACACTGGCTTTTGATTAGCATCGAAGCAAACCAGATCAGCGCCGCCATTTCCTGAGACAAGAATGCGATTAAATAAATGTGCTGGAATGCCATCTTTGAGGCGAAACACATTGCGCTCTAATTCATTACCAGAATTGAGCATGAAAACACCTCCTGCCTCGAGCCAGGCAATCAAGGCATCACGGGCAGGACTTTTGGCCATGGTTGGAAGAGCATGACCTGCTTTAGGTCCATCATAAATAGTGCCGTCCCCATCAGCCACAATAATGGTGTTGGTCTTACGGCTATCAATATGCGGACCCGCTAAATAATTCATTTGATCTAAAACTTCTGGCCAAGCATAACGCAAGAAACGAATCGAACAGGATTTATTGACCCCTTTAACATTAAACTCAAATGAGGAAGTACCTGCCAAACGAACTTCAATCTGTTTATCAATGATAGATAATTCTTTTCTTATTTTTCGGATAACGTCTTGGCGTAAAACTGCACCCCATACCCCTTTGGCTACAATCTGGGCTGCTCCATAGGCAGTCACATGTCTGATTTCCATCCGCATGGGATGATTGATGGCCTGCTCAATATTCGAGCCATACTCAACAAGATGCTTATCTGTAAAAAGATTAGTGTCTTTGCGATAAAGGGCGATGGCAGACTTAGCTTCACCTCTAAAATCTTCGGGATTAGCTGAGGAAAGAAACTGTCGAATTTCTTCACCGCTCAATTGAATGATGAGCGAAATGTCATCCTTCGGAATATGCGTACGCATGCTTTTAAGATTCTCTGACCTTAGGTCCTGTAATGTAACTGACAATATCTAAAAACTCTTTCATCTTACCTGCATCCTTGATGCCTGGGGATTCTTCGACTCCGCTATTTACATCCACGGCATATGGCCTTAGTTCAGTAACTGGTTCGATGACATTTTTACTATTTAAACCACCTGAAAGAATAATCGGAACATTCAAGGATTTGACTTCCTTTAATAAGTTCCAATCAAAGGTCTTGCCTGTGCCACCGTAATTGTCTTTGTCTAATGTATCAAATAAAAAGGCATCGACCTTATAAGATTCAATATTTTTGACATCAAGGTTTTCACCTACTCGAAAGGCTTTAACGATCTTCACATTGTATCGACGTAAGCGATGGCAGGTATGACAATCCTCATCGCCATGCAATTGCACAGCTCTTAAACCACAGTGATTAATAATGTCCTTCATAGCTCCTGCATTGTGATTCACAAATACCCCTACCGGCGTCACAAAAGGCGGTAATTTCTCAATAATTTTCTTGGCTTTAAAGGGACTGATAAACCTTGGACTTTTTTTATAAAAAATAAACCCGACTGCCCAGGCCCCCAGATTAGCAGCTTTGAGAGCATCCTTCTCATTCGTTATCCCGCACACCTTGGTCCGTACTATCATGCCATGATCTCCTTCATTTTTGCTCCAATATCCGCTGATCGCATAAAGGTTTCCCCAATCAAAACCGCATGGGCCCCAGCCTGACGCACTCGTTGAATATCTTCACGTGTTTTCAAACCACTCTCAGCTACCATAATCTTTCCCTGAGGAATCTCTTTCATCATTCGCAGACAATTATCCACATTGACTTCCAATGTCCGTAAATCACGGTTATTAATCCCAATAATCTCGGCATCAACATCTAAGGCCCGCTCGACTTCCTTTTCATTATGAGCTTCAACCAAGCAATCCATCCCTAACGAATGCGCTACGTCCATTAAGTCCTTCATCTGCGAGTCTTCGAGCATATCGACAATCAATAAAATCGCTGAAGCTCCATAAAATGCTCCCTCAAAAATCTGAAACTCATGGATGATAAAATCCTTCATGAGCGTGGGCAGGCGAAACTCATCACTGACCTTTTCTAAATAGGCAAATCTTCCTAAAAAATATTTATCTTCAGTCAGCACGGAAATAGCCGCCGCCTTATTCTCGACATAGACTTTAGCTATCTTGGCAATATCAAAATCTTCACGAATAAGACCTGCAGATGGCGAAGCTTTTTTAATTTCTGCAATTAAGTTAATCTGTCCTGGCCGGGCGATTGCTCTTTTGAACACTTCATAGCGACTATAGGTTGCACGCCGCATGTTCTTCTTTAAATTTTCATAATAAGCTTTTTTTGATTCGATTAACTCAAGCTTATAATCACGGATGGTTTTTAAAAAATCACCAGACACGATTGGTTGACTCCTTTAATTCATTTAACTTACTTAAAGCACGACCTGAATCAATCGCATGCTCAGCCATCTGAATACCTAGATTAAGACTATCTACCGCACCAGCGGTATAAAGCCCGTAAGCTGAATTAACCAAGACAATATCGCGCTTAGCTCCCTTTTGGCCACCTAAAATTCCTTCAATAATTTCAGCATTCTGAATCTTATCCCCACCCTTTAAATCCTCCGGACTGGCTCGCTTAATACCCAATTCTTGGACATCGATATCATAAGAGACAACTTCCTGACCATTAAATTCAGCAATAAAGGTTTTATCAGTCGTGGTAATTTCATCTAAACCATCATTGCCATGCACCACCAAGGCTCGTTTAATCCCTAAATGCTTTAAGACATGCGCAATAGGTTCAACCAAATCCCTCGAATACACCCCCACAATTTGATGGGTCGCCGAGGCAGGGTTGGTCAAGGGCCCTAGGACATTAAAAATGGTTTTTACACCCAGTGATTTGCGTACAGGAGCTACATTTTTCATAGCTGGATGAAGTGTTTGAGCAAATAAGAATGCAATACCAACATGATCGAGGCAGGCACTGACTCTCTGTTGATCTAAATCTACATTCACCCCCAACGCTTCAAGGACATCAGCCGAGCCACACTGGCTCGATACCGAACGGTTGCCGTGTTTGGCCACAGCGACCCCACACGAGGCAATCACAAAAGCAGCGGTGGTTGAAATGTTGAAGGTGCCTCGGTGATCCCCGCCTGTTCCGCATGTATCTAAAACAATCTTGTGTCGGGTTTTAATTGGAACAACGAAACGTCGCATCATCAAAGCGCAGGCGGTAATTTCTTCAACGGTCGGTCCCTTCGCATTTAAAGCTAACAAGAAATCACTAATATCTTCCTGTGATGTATGACCTGACATGATCAATTCCATGACGACAGTAATTTCATCATGGTTCAAATTCTGTCGGCTATTAATTTTATCAATATAGTTTCGCATTAAATTTTAAGAAAATTGCTGAGGATCTTCTTTCCTTCGATCGTCAATATAGATTCAGGATGAAATTGAACACCCCAGATAGGCAAGGTTTTATGTCGTACGCCCATAATTTCATTATCATCGCTGCTCCACGCTGTGACTTCCAGACAACTGGGCAGAGTTTTACGATCAATGACTAAGGAATGATACCGGGTTGCTTCAAAAGGATTAGACAAACCTTTAAATAAATCCTTGTTATTGTGTTCAATCTTGGATGTCTTACCATGCATCAATCTTTTGGCATTGATAATTTTGGCCCCATAGGCATAACCAATTCCCTGATGACCTAGGCAAACACCAAAAATAGGAATCTCGCCTGCCAGCTTCTTTATAACTTCCACAGAAACACCTGCATCTTCAGGGCGGCCTGGCCCAGGAGATATAACAATCTTCTTAGGCTTCAGGCGACGAATATCTGCCAAGGTCAAAGCATCATTACGATACACCTTGATATCAGCCTTGAGCTCTCCAAAATATTGGACAAGGTTGTAGGTGAATGAATCGTAGTTATCAATCATTAAAATCATATATGCCTTATAAAGGACGAGGCAACCCTGCCGGCAGGCGGGCTCGCCCGTACGGGCTGGGTCGCCCAGCCCTGTGGAGGGCGGGGTAACCCCGCCCCTACATTATTCCTTTTCTCGAAAAACCTTAGCACCTAATTGAACTAATTTCTGATCCAATTCTTCATATCCGCGATCAAGATGGTAAATACGATGGATTTCTGTCTTACCTTTGGCCACTAATCCTGCAATCACAAGGGCTGCTGAGGCACGCAAGTCTGAAGCCATAACTGGCGCTCCATATAATTGTTTAACCCCTTCAATGATCGCACTGCCTGAATCACGACGGATTTGAGCCCCCATACGATTAAGCTCGGCAATATGCATAAAACGATCAGGAAAAACTCGATCGGTCACAATACTTACCCCTGGTGTGAGAGCCATTAAGGTCATATATTGCGCCTGCAAATCAGTTGGAAATCCTGGATGCGGATGGGTCGCTACATTCGCAGGTTTTAAAGTCTTCTTGCAGCGAATACGAATATCATTACCATCTTTTTTAACTTCCACACCAATACTCTGTAATTTATCTACCAAAGCTAATAATTGTGAATACTGAACATCTTCGACTAAAATGTCACTCTTGGCAGCAGCAGCCATGATCATAAAGGTTCCTGCCTCGATTCTATCTGAACCAATGCGATAATTAGCTCCATTGAGCTTTCTAACTCCATTGATCACAATTCTTGGTGTTCCGTGACCAGAAATCTTAGCGCCCATTAAGGATAAGAAATTTCCTAATTCTTCCATTTCAGGTTCGCAAGCAGCGCATTCAATAATCGTCTCACCATAAGCCAATACAGCGGCCATCATCACATTAGCAGTTGCTAAAACAGAAGAACCAAAAATACCTCCCAGATACATGTGAGCCCCTTTAAGTTTAGGTGCGCAGGCAATCACATCCCCGCCTTCAAAATCAGCCTTGGCCCCTAAAGCAAGAATCCCTTTCATATGCAAATCAACCGGTCGAACCCCAATAACGCATCCGCCTGGCATTGAAACCTTAGCTTTACCAAGCTTGGCTAACAAAGGACCCAAAACGCAAAATGAACCGCGCATGGTAGAAACCAGCTTGTAATCGGCAATGTGGGTGTTGGCTGCCCCGGAAATCTTGACCTTATTACCACTAATTTCAACGGTCTTACCTAAAGATCTAAGCAGTCGGCACATGGTCCAGGTATCACGCAGTTTAGGCACATTACGAATTTCGCAAACCCCGTCAGTCAACAGCGTCGCAGCTAATATAGGTAAGGTGGCATTTTTAGAACCACTGACTCTGATTTTTCCTTTTAAAGGCCGACCACCTTCAATAACAAATTTCTCCATGAAAACTCTCTCCTTTTAGGACCCCGCTGCTTTGGCCCTATAGGCCAAGCGGGGCTTTTTTATGGCGCACAAATAATACGATCTTTTCCAGCTAAGTCCTGATGGATTGTAATATTGGGAAATAACTGTGATTTAGAAATAAGCTCTCGGATAGCTAATGCTTGTCCGTCGCCAAACTCCATCATAAGGCAACCCCCTGCTCTTATCAAGCCCGGAATCATCTTTATAATAGTACGATAAAAATCCAAACCATCGAGGCCTCCATCAAGCGCTAACAATGGTTCTTTTTGAACATCAATAGGCAATTGGGCCATTCGTGCTTTTGGAATGTAGGGCGGATTAGAAATCACTAAATCAAATTTCTGCTGTGTTTTATATGTGGCTATATCACAACCGACAAACTCAATCTGTCCTTGCACTTTATGGTTTATTGCATTCTCCCGAGCCAGACTCTGCGCATCCTTGGATATATCCACGGTTATAATCTTAGCCTGCGGTAAATGTTTGGCTAATGCAATGGCAATATTTCCCGAACCAGTGCCTATATCCAAAATTGCTGTTCCTTTAAACTTCTTCAGCGCCAGATCGACTAAAACTTCAGTCTCAGGTCGAGGCACAAGCACTCTTGCATCTACCTTCAACTCCAAACCCATAAAATCACAACTGCCTAAAATATACTGCAGCGGCTCACCTTGGCTACGGCGTAATTTGATCGATTGAAACTCTGCTTGCTGTTGTTGGCTTAATTGTGGTTTTTGAAGGTAATACGAACTGCGGGAACACTTAAAAATATGGGTCAGAATTAATTCATCTTCACTCATTGTTGGATCTGTGCCTGCTCCTTAGCTTCTCGTTCAGCCACCATAAGCGCATCGGTCAATTCATCCATATCGCCATTTAAAATAGCTTCAAGCCGATGACTGGTAAAACCAATACGATGGTCCGTAACACGGCGATCAGGGAAATTATAGGTACGGATTTTCTCACTACGGTCTCCCGAGCCAACCTGGGATTTACGAAGCGCTGCTTCTTTAGCAAAAGCATCTTGATGCATTTTATCAAGGATTCTAGCTCGCAAAATACGCATGGCCTTGGCCCGATTCTTTAATTGGGAGCGTTCATCTTGGCAGACAACCACAGTTCCTGTAGGACCGTGTGTAATTCGGACAGCTGAATCGGTAGTGTTAACACTTTGCCCACCAGGACCTGAGGAACGGTAAACGTCAATCTTAAGGTCCTTTTGTTGGATCTCCAACTCAATTTCTTCTGGTTCAAACATAACGGCCACTGTGACCGCTGAAGTATGAATACGGCCTGAAGCTTCAGTACTAGGCACGCGCTGGACGCGATGAATTCCACTTTCCCACTTTAGACGCTTGGAACATTGCTTACCACCTAAAGAAAAAACAACTTCCTTGATCCCTCCTGCTTCTGTATCAGAGTATTCCATTAATTCCAAATTCCAACCCTTAAGGTCAGCATATTTGGTATACATGCGATATAAATCTCCGGCAAACAAAGAGGCCTCTAAACCACCTGTACCGGCTCGGATTTCAATGATTAAATTCTTATCCGGCTCGTTCTTAGATGGGTCTAAATAGTCAGTTAATTGTTGGGTGTAATCTTGGAGTTTGGGTTCGAGGTCAATAAGTTCGGATTGGGCTAATTCTTTAAAATCAGCATCGCCCTTGCCTTTAATGATTTCTTGCAGCTCGTTGACCTGAACGACTGCTTTTTGGTATGAACGATAAAGCTCAATGAGCGACGTAAGCTCAGAGAACTCCTTAGCCAATTTGCCGTATTGTCCTTGATTAGAGACAACAGACTCATCAGCCAGAAGCTTCTCGAGCTCATGAAAACGCTCTTCGGCCTTAACTAATTTGGCCTGATCATTTTCCTTTAGCATAACGTTTGTTGAAACGCTCGATGCGACCAGCAGTATCCACTAATTTCTTGGATCCTGTGAAGAATGGATGGCACTGGGAACAAATTTCCACGCGGATATTCTTCTTTGTTGCACGCGTATGAACTACGTTACCGCAGGCGCATGTGATGGTGGTTTCTTCGTATGTTGGATGAATCTCTGCTTTCATTTCTTTCCTACCTCCGTTTAAAAATTTTTCAGCCAATAGCTGATCCGCCTTAGGCGGAAAGGGCGATATATTACCCTATTTCTTCATATTTGGCAAGGATACTTTATGGCCTTAAGCCCTATTTGTTCATGTTCTGTAGGAACTCGCTGTTGCTCTTAAATTTGGAGATTTTATCAATCAAAAGCTCCATCGCTTCTGCTGCGTTAAGGTCATTAAAGGCCTTTCGCAAGAGCCAGGCGCGCTGTAAATCACCTTCAGCCACCAATAACTCTTCATGGCGGGTATTGGAGCGCTTAAGATCAATCGCTGGGTAAATACGGCGTTGGAATAAATTACGATCCAACTGCAATTCCATATTACCGGTACCCTTAAATTCTTCGAAAATAACTTCATCCATACGGCTTCCGGTATCTACCAGAGAGGTCGCAATAATGGTCAAGGAACCACCCTCTTCAATATTACGGGCTGCTCCAAAGAAGCGCTTGGGCTTATGTAAGGCATTGGAATCCACACCACCAGAGAGAATCTTTCCTGAGTGAGGTACTACCGTATTGTAAGCACGAGCTAAACGTGTAATCGAATCAAGCAAAATCACCACATCACGCTTGTGTTCGACCAAACGCTTGGCTTTTTCAATAACGATTTCAGCAATTTGAACGTGACGTTCGGCTGGCTCGTCAAATGTAGAGGCAATAACTTCTCCCTTTACACTTCTTTGCATATCGGTAACTTCTTCAGGACGCTCATCAATTAAAAGCACGATGAGGATAACTTCAGGATGGTTTTGAACAATCGCGTTAGCGACTTTTTGTAAAATAACCGTTTTACCACTATAAGGTGGAGCAACGATTAAAGCTCTTTGACCTTTTCCGATAGGGGTCAAAAGATTAATAATACGAGTGGAAACTTCTTGTTGGGTGGTTTCTAAATTCAGACGTTCTTTAGGATAAAGTGGGGTCAAATTATCGAAAAAGATTTTGTCTTTGCATTTCTCTGGATTTTCAAAGTTAACAGCCTCAACCTTTAGAAGGGCAAAATACTTTTCACCTTCCTTTGGAGGACGAATCTGGCCGGAAACAGTGTCACCAGTTTTTAGATCAAAACGACGTATTTGAGAGGGAGAAATATAAATATCATCCGGACATGGAAGATAATTGTAATTAGCAGAACGTAGGAATCCAAAACCTTCAGACAAGATTTCTAAGGTGCCTTGGCCAAACATCAAACCTTCTTTTTCAGCTTGGGCTTGAAGGATCTTAAAGATCAAATCTTGCTTCTTTAAACTGCTGGCTCCCTGCACATCCAAATCTTTGGCCAACTTGGTTAATTCAGCCATCTTCATTTCTTTGAGATCTTCAATATTAACGGCTTTGCCTCCTGGGTTAGCAGGTTTATAATCACCATTGCCATTACCATTTTCTTTATCTAGTTTTTCTTCTTTGTCTTGTTTCGTTTCGGACCTACTCATGCATTTCTCTCCTTTTAGGTACTACTAACTTTATGTTCTTTTATTCAATCTATCCACAACCGCAGCAACCTGGGCGCGTGTGTGGGTTAATGAACCCCTATTATCAATAACAATATCTGCTTGTTGTATTTTTTGCTTGATTGGCATTTGACATCTAATTCTTTTGAGGATATCGGACTTGGTAAGCTTTGTTCTTTTAATTAGTCGTTTGATTTGTAATTTGCGATTTGACCGTACAACTATGTTTACATCTGTTAGCTTATTCCAGCCAGATTCGTACAATAATGGAACGTCCAAGACAATCAGTTTTGCATGTTTATATTTTGTAATTTGCTTTTTTACTTCTTTTAAGCCAATTGGATAAAGGATATCGGTGAGTTTCTTTAATTCACGCGGATCTTGGAAAACAATTTTGGCTAGAGCAATCCGGTTAATCTTATTTGCCAGAAGTATAGCATGACCAAATACTTTTACCACTTTTTTTATACAATTTGTATTTTTCTCCAAAATAGAGCGCGTAATCGCATCAGCATCAATGATCTTAGCTCCGTGGGCCTTAAAAAGAGCGGCTACAGTAGATTTACCCGAACCAAAGCTACCTGTTAATCCAACGATAGACATTTTTCGTATACTCTCACGTATTCTTTGGCTGATTTCTCCCATGTAAAACGATGACGCATACCGTGGGACACCAAAAACTCCATTTGTTTATGATCGGCATAGACTTTGACTGCCTCGGCAACAGCTTTCACAAAAGCAGGTTTGGTATACTCGGTAAATAAAAAGCCATTACCTGTATGGTGGATCGGATCATATAAAGAAATGGTATCAGCTAAACCACCTGTTTTGTAAACAATAGGAATGCTTCCGTAACGTAAGGCAATCATTTGACCTAAACCACAAGGCTCATACACAGAAGGCATTAAAAAGAAATCTGAGCCAGCATAAATCTGATGGGCAATTCTTTCTTCAAACTTAAGATAAATTCCAACATTTTTAGGATGCTCTTTGGCGCATTCTTCTAATTGACGGTGGTATTTTCTCTCTCCAATGCCTGTCAAAGCAAGCTGCCCGCCCATTTTAATGATCTCTGGTATGGCCTGAAGTATTAGATCAACACCCTTTTGATGGCAAAGCCGGGCCACAAAACCAAATAAAGGACGCTTGGGATCAACATTTAAACCTAATGATTCTTGTAAAAAAGCTTTATTACGCAACTTGTTGTCCCAATCGCCTGCCGTAAAAGGGACAAATAAAAAAGGATCCTCCTGAGGTTTCCAAGCTTCATAATCCAAGCCATTTAAAATGCCATATATATCTCCGGAATGGTTTCTTAGAACACCATCCAAAGAACAACCAAATTCGGGTGTTTGCATTTCCTTGGAATAACACGGCGAAACAGTTGTAATAGCATCCGAAAAATTAATACCACCTTTTAATACATTGACTTGATGGTAAAATTCAAATCCCTGCGTATTAAACAAATTGCCATCCACCCCTAAAATCGAATATTGTTCGCGAGGGAAAACCCCCTGATAAGCCAGATTATGAATGGTTAAAACGCTTCGGGTTTTTTTATAAAAGGGATCTTTATCATATTTTGTCTTCAATAAAGCTGGAAGCAAAGCGGTATGCCAATCATGACAATGCACAATATCAGGCTTAAAACCGACATCTTTTAAAATTTTAAGTGTATGGTGGCACAGATAAGAGAACCGCTCTAAATTATCCCGATAATCACCGTTGATGTCGCCATATAGACCATCGCGACCAAAATAATGTTTATGTTCAACAAAATAAACCTTAACGTTCTGTCCTATTCTAACCACCGGAGAAGATGCTGGGCCGCCTGCTGAACCATAACGAGGCGTAATAATAACAATTTCATGACCTAATTGTTCCAAGGCCGGAGGCAACGATCCGCAAACATCGGCCAACCCCCCTGTCTTGGCAAAAGGAACTACTTCTGATGCACAAAATGCTATTCTCATAAATGAGCCCCTGACCTTCCTTAAATTTTATCCATTTCTAACCAATTATTACCAATCTTCAAATCTGCCTTTAAAGGCACTGATAATTTCATCACATGTTCCATATGATGCTGAACCAAATCCTTCATTGATTCTTGTTCTTTTTCAAGAATATCAAACACCAGTTCGTCATGAACAGTCATAATCATTACAGAAGATAATTTCTTGGCCTTAATGGCATCAGCGATTCTCACCATTGCAATCTTAATAAGATCAGCGGCTGTTCCTTGTAATGGTGCATTGATCGCCTGGCGTTGGGCAAATTGCCTTAAGCCCAAATTAGCACTCTTAATATCTGGCAAATACCTGCGGCGATGAAATAGGGTTTCTACAAAACCATCATTCTTAGCCTGTTCAATGCAATGATCCATATATTCCCGGACCTTAGGATAACGTAAGAAATATCGATCAATAAAATCCTGAGACTGAGACATAGATACATTCAAATCCTTCGCTAAACCAAACGAACTCATCCCATAAATAATACCGAAATTAATGCGCTTAGCGGCATAACGCATCGTATCATCGACCTTGTTTTCTTTAACATCGAACATCAAAGATGCTGTATAGCGGTGAATATCTCCATCGGATTTAAAAGCCTTAACTAAATTTGGATCTTCACAGTAATGGGCCAAGAGGCGCAATTCGATTTGCGAATAATCAGCGGATAATAAACGATGTCCTTTTTCATATGCTACAAAAGCTCGACGGATTTGTTTACCTAGCTCTGTTCGTATAGGAATATTTTGTAAATTTGGATTGTTTGAACTCAAACGTCCGGTTTCAGCGCCTGTTTGATTAAAAGAAGCATGGACCCTGCTTTGGGCATCAACTAGCTCTGGCAATGCATCCAGATAGGTTGATTTTAATTTAGCTAATTGACGATGTTCTAAAATTAAAGCTGGAATCGGATGCTTGTCAGCAAGTTTGGTCAAAACTTCTTCATCGGTTGAAAAGCCGGTCTTGGTTTTCTTAATCACAGGAAGTTTGAGACGTTCGAAAAGGATCTCACTTAATTGTTTAGGAGAATTAAGATTAAACTCCCCGCCCGCTTCCTTGTGAAGAGTCTCTTGGAGGGCTTGCATTTTCTTTGAACACTCTTCGGATAATTTCTTTAAAACTTTTAAATCCAACTGCACCCCATTGCTCTCCATTTCAAAAAGCACTCGTGACAACGGTATTTCCACATCGTAAAACAAATTATCCAACTGTTGCTCATGAATCTGTTTCTTAAAATCCTTATAAAGATCAATAACTTCGCCTTCCGTACCAGGCTTGAGAAACTCTCCTCGATTGACCCCTCCTGCCAATAAATATTGAGCCAAAAATAAATCAAAAATCTTGTCTTCCTTAGGGCACTGTTGTTTTCTACATAAATCTTTTAGATCATAGACAACCGCCACTTCTTGCGAGGCTTCCTTCAGCTTCAAATATCTAATAGGATCAAGCATCTCGGATGGGGCTTTGGACGCTGATTGCACTAAGCTAGAGTCTGAATTCAGTTCTTGAGCAAATTTACGAAACTCTAATTCTGTAAAGATTGCCAGCAGCTGCTTAGTATCTGAATTTTTGATCTTTAGATCTTCTAAGTTGATTTTAATAGGAAGATTTTTATCAACGGTAGCTAATTCATGACTCAACTCAGCCTGTGATTTTCCTACCCTTAATTTTTCCTGTAGCTTAGCAGGAGCAATTTCATCAATATGCTTATAAATATCTTTGAGTGAATCGTACCTACTTAGTAATTTTACTGCCGAAACCTGACCAACCCCATCAACTCCAGGGATATTATCTGAAGAATCTCCTGCTAAGGAAAGAAAGTCCACTATTTTTGACGATGGCACTCCAAATTTTTCCTCAATATCCTTATCCGTTAATATTTTCTCCTGGCGAGCGCTGTATACATGGACACGATCACTCATTAATTGGCTTAAATCTTTATCGTCACTGACAATCACAACTTCTGCTTTTCGATCACTCAATTGATGAGCAATGGTGGCCATTACATCATCAGCCTCGTATCCTTCCTTCTCATAGATAGGAATGCCGTAGGCTTTTAAAACTTCGTAGATAATTGGAATTTGACTTCTCAAGTCTTCAGGCATGGACTGACGCTGAACTTTATAATCTGCATACTTTTCCTGTCTGAGCGTCACCTTACCCACATCAAAACAAGCAGCCATATAGGTGGGCTGAAAATCTTTGATTAATTTTCTTAAAATATTACAAAAACCGAATACGGCATTGGTGGGCTTGCCCTTAGAATTAACAAGGGCTTTAACGGCATAAAAGGCACGGTAACATATCCCATGCGCATCTAATAAGAAAACTTTTGTATCGGACATTAAAACCTATTGCTCATTGATGGCTTGTTGTTTCCATAAGGAAAATGCATCCATTCTAGCTTTAAGAATTGAAGGAACACCTGGAGTAAATTTCAAAGCTCTATCATAAGCTCGAATAGCTTCTTGATATTTTTGTTGGACAGCCAATTGCTGTCCTTGAGTGAAAGCTGCTTGGGCTAGCTCTTCTTCTTTATTAGGCGCTGGCTCCTCAGGCTTAGCCACGATAGTATTTGTCTCTAATTTGATGCTATCTAAAGCCTGATCTACCTCATTTAAGCGAGCTGGGTTTGGAACTTGACGCTGCGGATCAGTTTGGTCCAAACTCTTTTTTAATTCATCGGATTTTTGTTTAACCTGGATGGCTTCTAGAGCTTTTTTAGCTTTTAAAGTCCAAGGATCTTTAGTGTTTCCTTTATCGATTCTTTTTTGCAAGTAGTAAGTAGCCTTCTCAATATCTCCCTGATTCCAATACAAAAGGCCTAAATTAAGATACACAGGTAAGAAATTGGAATTAAGTTTAAGAGCTGTTAAATACTTCTCTTCAGCTTTTTGAGATAAACCCAGCTCTTCATAGATCACTCCTAAAAAATTTAAAGCATCAATATTCCTAGGCTTGAGCGCCAAAACACTTTCATAGTCATGCATGGCTGCTGTTAAGTCACCAGATTGCCAATCCTGATAACCTTTGCGCATGAGCTCCTGATCTTTAGACGGTTTTGAGACCCATGCAATATTTAGCAAGCACACTAAAGACAAAAAAATAACTGGGATTTTTTTCATCTCTAATCTCCTATTAGCGCTTCTTCTTGACCCGTCACAGAAGTTTGTTCCTTGATTAATTTAGAGAGTTTCTCTTCATGAGAAGGGGCATTAAACAATACAGCCCCCACAACTGACTCACCTTGAACAAAGATTTTCTTATAAACGTTTTGAGGACCGTCAAATTTTAAATACTCACGCCCATTCTCAGGTAATTTGGTGAAACCCATACAAAATCCATTTAACACATTAAAACCAAATCTCCACGGCTTAAGATTATTCTCGAAAGAAAAGAATCTATCTTCTATTCTTTGATAACCTTCTTCAGCCTCCAACAACCGCAGATCTAAAGACATGGAATCTAAAACAACCATTTGGGTTGCAACCACCTTACCCGAAGATAATTTAACAGCTTTCAGTTCACTATCCCCTAGAATCTCTTCAATCATACAATTGGTTATGACCCTTAACCCTTTGCCTTCCACAATTTGTTTAAGCAAAGCTCCTGTTTCATCATCAAAGATATTGGATAAAAGGCTCTGCTGCTCAGAAACAATTACAACTTCCTTTCCCAGAACATTAAGTGCGCAGGCCATATTAAAACCCTGAATATTGGTCACTACTACAAAAACAGTATCAACAAAAGGCAAGAATTTAATAAGATCCTTGGTGGATGATAATAAGGCACAATCAAAAACACCTTTTTTTTGATGGCCTTTGATGGAAAAATTCATAAGACTTCCTAAATCAGAAACCATCAATTGGTCATAATCGATCTGTCTTTTATTTTGAGTAGTCACGTGTTTACGTTTCAAACTAACGCGTGATACGATTTCATTAGCAATCACTTCCACACGATGACGGGCAAAAAAATCTTTCTGCATGGGAGACAGTTGGGACTCTTTAATTTCTCCGGCAACCAAGGACGGAAGAAGAAAACGATCATAAGGCAAGAAACTTTCAGTACACAACAAACTAATTTCAGACTGCCCATCATTTTGACGAATTTGTTCAATAGCCTCCACGACAGCCAAAGAATTGCCAGCAATAAGAATTTTACTCATAAATTTTTCTTAAAAACCTCCCGCACGCTTAAAAGCTTCTAGCGCATTTCTCATTAACATCACCGCCGTCACAGGACCCACACCGCCTGGCACAGGTGAAATAAATGAAGCTTTGTCCTTACAAGATTCGAAATCCACATCTCCTACAATTTTTCCATTTTCATCATTGATACCTACATCAATGACAATGGCCCCTTTTTTAAGCCATGATCCTTGCACAAATCGTTTCTGTCCAATAGCAGCTACAACCACATCCGCTTTTTGAACATGTTCTTCAATGTTTTGCGTCTTGGAATGGCAGACGGTAACAGTCATATTTTCTTTCAGTAAAAGCAAAGCAGCAGGCTTACCCACAATCTCACTACGACCAATAATCACAGCTTCTTTGCCTTGCAAATTTACATTGGAGGATTTTAATAAAGCCACTGCTGCAGCTGCAGTACAAGGAACAAGCGCATTATTCTTACCTATGAGAAGACGGCCTAAATTAGTATCGCCCAAACCTTCAATGTCTTTAGCTGGGTTTAAATGATTAACCAGGACGGAATAATCCATATCGCTAGGTAATGGTTTATTCACAATCACCCCATGCACAGCTGGATCATTATTAAGCTGTTTAAGAAAAGCTAAAACCTCGAGCGTCTCTTCATAAGACGTAGTTTTAGAAAATTCTTCGTGTTTGTATTCAATACCTAATTCCTGAGCTATCTTCTTTTGGGATTTAAGATAGGAAAAAGCGCTAGGATCCTGCCCCACTGTAATACTGACAATAGAAACAACCTTGTTTTGTTTTCGATAATCTTCCAAGGTTGAATATAATTGTTCCTTAATCTGAGCGGCCAAAACTTTTCCATCTAATATTTGTGCACTCATGAATTAATCCTCACCATAACCATGGCCCCATTAAAGCCTGCCTCGAGAAGTTCAATTGCCACTTGAACATCCGACATTAAATAGGGATTACCATGGGACACTAAAAAAGGCGTTAAACTCAATGCTTTGTACGAAAGCTTACAAATCTCTAAAGGAACACTGCGAGCTCTTTTTGAAGCTCGCTTCTGGGCTTTCTTATCCAACGATCGAGCCGCACAAAGCTCTAAATAAGCCTCCGAGTCTAAACTGGTTAATTCCAATAGGCGCTTGCGGATCGACTCACTTTGTTGAAGAATAGTTTTAAATTTCTTATCACTGGCAGGGGTATTAGTTTTGCGACCAATGGAATAATTAGCCACCATCGACACCAGCCCTACACCCAGGGCTGCTGTTAAGCCTGCTGCTGATCCGCCACCAGGCACAGATTCTTTACTAGAAAGTTGATTTAAATACGCTGATAAAGTTTTGTTAGAAAAATTAATCTTCATGAGGAAAAATTTGGTCGAATAGTATAAATATTAAATTTATATTAACGGAAAGGATTTACGATCGCAATACAATATCCATAAATTTCAATGCGCCAAATAGCGTTCAGCGTCTAAAGCAGCCATGCAACCTGTACCTGCTGATGTAATGGCTTGACGATACACCTTATCTTGAACGTCGCCTGCAGCAAAGACCCCTGGTACGCTAGTTTGGGTAGTACCAAGTTTAGTTTTGATATAACCCGTCTCATCTAATTCTATTTGACCATTTAAGAAAGCCGTGTTGGGAACATGACCAATGGCATAAAACAAACCACCCACTTCAAGCTTGGACTCAACGTTCGTAGACAAATTCTTGACCTTCAAACCTGTTACGGATTTCTCCCCTAACACTTCTAAGGGTACGGTATGGAACATGATTTCAATCTTAGGATTATTCTTGGCTCGATCCTGCATCACCTGGGAAGCTCGAAGCACATCGCGGCGAACCAACATCAACACCTTGGAAGCAAACTTGGTTAGATACGTTGCCTCTTCAACCGCTGAATCACCTCCACCTACCACAACCAAGACTTTATTTCTGAAAAATGGCAAGGCTCCATCGCACACAGCACAGGCTGAAATTCCTTTTTGCCAAAGCCGATCTTCACCTGGAAGATCCATACGTTTAGCAGTGGCTCCTGTAGCAATAATCAAGGTCTTGGCTTCATACGTTTGGTTGGCCGCAACAATTTTAAAAGGCTTCTTAGAGAGGTCTACGCTATCGACGGTTTCCGTCAAAATTCGAGTTCCACAATGCTCGGCCTGTTCTCGCATTTTGACCATCAACTCTGGCCCGGAAATGCTTGTATATCCTGGAAAATTTTCAACTTCCGTAGTTGTGGTCAATTGGCCACCAGCAGCAACACCTGCAGCAAACTGGCCTTCAAACATAAGAGGTTTTAGATTGGCTCGGGCGGCATAAATGGCAGCGGTGTGCCCTGCTGGGCCCGAACCAATGATGATGACATTTTCCATAAGGTAATTAGACGTTAAATTTGTCTAGAATCTTTGATCTATCCTTGGGTGTTGCGTTCTTCACTAAGTTATGCAAGATAGTATCATAGCGTGGCTTATTTTTATTTTGATAAAACAAACCAAAATAACGACGCTCTGCAGCTGCGTATTGGAAAGCTTTGCCAATATCTGATGGATCATGTTCAAGAACTTCAGTTTTATCTGCCAAACGTCGATCAGGATCAATACCATTGGCATGTTTTAAAAACGAAAACCATGTCGAAGTTTTATGATCGAAATTACCGGGATCAAAATGTGGACATCTTTGCGAAATATGCACAAAGGCAAATCCCGGATGATCAAAGGCTGTCTTTAAAGTGTTGGTCAAATGATCTGGAATCCAGTCAGCTGTTGAAGCTACAAAAGAAGCTCCCAAACCAATCGCAATACTTAAAGGATTCATGGGACTTAAAAAACTTCCTTGTGGCTGCGTATTAGTCATATGGTCCTTACGCGTAGTCGGCGATGTCTGATTTTTGGTTAACGCATAAATTTCGTTATCATACATCATATAGACGCACTTAAAGTTTTTATTGATGGCGTGCATCAAATGATTTCCACCGATACTTAAAGAATCGCCGTCACCCGAATGGACGAACAAATTCAAATCAGGTCGAGCTAACGCTAAACCAGTGGCTACAGTAACTGCACGACCGTGAATAGAGTGCACACCATAGGTATTAAAATAATTCGGTGCACGACCAGAACATCCGATTCCAGAAACATTCATGGTGTGAGCAGGGGCCAATTGACGCTCAACAATAAAACGCTTTAAACCCATGATAATACCAAAGTCCCCGCACCCTGCACACCAACGAGGATTTTCGGTTTGCAAATCTTTAATTGTAATAGGAGTTTTTGGCTCTACAGTTTGAGTACTCATTTAATTACCTCCTTGACCTTATTCAAAATAATTCTAGGCCGAACAGGACGTCCTGTGGCCTCGGATAACAACGGCTTGACATCTACCAGGGTTTGAGCACGCAACAAAAGTGCTAATGGAGATGGTTTTAAATCATCGCCATAAGCAACCTCGACCGTGACAATCTTTTTGAACTTTGCAAATACATCCTTGAGCATCAAGGGTAATGGATGAACAATGCGAAGATTTAACCCTGAAACCTTAAGACCTTCCTTGCCACAAATGGCCACAGCTTCTTCAATAGCCCCTCGAGTGGAACCCCAACCTACTAAAAGAACATCGCCAGAGTCTTGACCAAACATTTCAGGAACGGTCAAGGCGCGAGCCACATGATGTATTTTTTCATTTCTAATTTGATGGGCCCGCTGGTTGGTGACGGAAGAATAACTAACCTTTCCTTGTTTATCTGTATTTAACCCTGTGACTCGACGCATTCCACCTTCTGTACCAGGAACAGATTGAAGATCGCGAACCATTTGAATTTCTTTAGGCAAACGATTCATATGGAAACGCTCGAATACAAAATCAGGAATATCATCAATGGTATTCATTTGTAAAACTTTAAACTTGGAGATAACTTTATAACTATTGGCTGTCTGGAAATCGCTCATAATAAACACAGGCACGTGCAATTTCTCAGTTAAGTAGCGAGCAATGTGTGGTGCATAGAAGCAATCGATGACGCTGCTTACCCCAATAACGATCTTAGTATAATCTCCATGACTTCCAAAAATGACTGACGGCAAATCAGATTGTTCTGTCTTTGTAGGCATACCGGTCGAAGGACCAGAACGTTGCACGTCAATGACAACCAATGGGATTTCTGCAGACTGAGCATAACCAATAAATTCTTGTTTCAATGAAAGCCCTGGGCCTGAAGTACACGTTAAGGATGGAACACCGCCATAATAGGCACCAACAGCTGTACCAATGGCTGCAATTTCATCTTCGGCTTGATGCACCATCCCTCCATAAGAAGGCAATTCCTTAGCTAATGTGTGCATAATCGAAGAAGCTGGCGTAATAGGATATCCTGAGAATAGTTTGAATCCAGCATCAATAACGCCCATACTTAAAGAAGTGTTCCCATCAATCAGGATCTTATCACCTTCTTTAGAGGTACTCTCAATATCAATTCTAAAAAATACTTTTTCTTTGGCTAATTGATAACCTTGATGACAGAGGGTTAAATTCTTCTCCATAATCTCGGGTTTCAATTTCTTACCAAATGTCTTTTTGATTTGTTCTTTAACAATTTCCTCATCCATGTTGTAGATGTAGCTAAGCATACCCAAGTAATAAAGGTTCTGTCCTTTACCACCCAACTCTTTAATTACGGTTTTGGAAACCTCATCGGTATGAAAAGGAATAACGCTTAAACCTTCTTGAGTACACCTTTTAAGCACCATTTCATAAGAATCAGGGTTGCTTTCTTGATCTCCCATATCTAATAAAATGACGCATTTGCTGTTATATTCTTTATCTTCCAAACGACGATCGAGAACAACTTCATGAGAGGCAATAATTAAATCGGTATCATTACCAATATTGGTCACGTTAAAATCAGCCAAACGGATGATAATTCCTGATAAGGCAGCCTTGCTTCTGGCTGGTGGAGAAATTTCAGCGGGAATCATGGGTTCTACATAAACATATTTACCCATAGCCACAAAAGCACTTAGGAGAATATCCCCTGCTTTTTGGGCCCCAAAACCAGCATCCATTAATAGTTCAAATCTCGTAACTGATTTCTTTTCAACAGCCATATGAGTTCCTTCTGATTATAAGAATATAAGGTTAAAATAAATTGGTAAGATTTACTATAGACACTACTGGGAGCTTTTACAAATGAAATTTAAGATTTCAATACAGGCTTGCTTGTAGATAAAGCAGGGCGCAAATCTTTGATGTCCTTCATCATAACTTGAACAGGATCAACGCTTAAAGAAGAATCACCTTCAACACCACAAGCTAAAAGTTCATCTAAATTTTCATCAGATTTTATTTCAAAACCAGCATCTTTGATCATGCGTAGAGTTTTGCTATTGGTAGAACCTTTAGCATTCAAATATCCTTGTAAGAATAGTGAGTTAGCAGGATACAAAGATAAGACCTCAAGCCCACGCAAATGCATTTCTCGACCAGCCCCCACTCGAATTTCAGCCTGGGGATTTAAAAATCGAAACAAACATAAAATTCTTAAACAAAATTCTGGATTTAAAGTCTCTGATGGCGGCAGTTGGGTACCTTCAATAGGAATTAAGAAGTTAACTGGGATAGATTCTGACTTAAGAGTTCTAAGACGCTTAGCTACTTCAATAATATCTCGATTTTGCTCACCCATCCCTGCAATCATCCCTGAACAAAGTTTGATTCCAGCAGCCCGGGCAGCTAATAAAGTACTTAATCGATCAGCGTAGGTATGTGTTGTACATATATTAGAATAGTGACTCTCGGAAGTATTTAGATTATGGTTTAACCGATCAAGCCCAGCCTTCTTTAATTCCACCGCTCCTGGAGCAGTGACCAGACCTGTTGAGACACAAATTTCGTAATTAGGAAAATTGGATTTAATGCGACGAATTAGGCGTGATAAACGTTCAATTCTTTGCTCAGAAGCGCCACGGCCGGCATAAACCATGCAATAACGGTAAGCCCCTTTTGCATAGGCAGCCCGGGCCTCTTCATACATTTCATCATCAGATTTTAAACCATATTCTTCGATATCGGCTTTGGAAGTTTTAGCTTGGGCGCAATAATGACAATCTTCGGGGCAATGACCATTTTGGGCATTATTGATGATGTGAATAATCACCTGTTTTTGCCAATAATGCTGGCGCACGCTAAATGCCGCATTAACTAGCGGCAGAAGCTCTACCTGGCTATCCCCAAGGATTTGTTGACAAATAGAATCTGATAGTTCTTGGCCGGCCAAGCTTTGCTGCGCTAAAGTATCGTAAAAATTTTGAT
Organism: uncultured Planctomycetales bacterium; assembly: GCA_964583975.1. GTDB lineage: Bacteria > Omnitrophota > Gorgyraeia > Zapsychrales > Fredricksoniimonadaceae > JACQCF01. Next base: position 21,934 of record CAZOXU010000008.1, on the reverse strand, counting down.
TCATAAGAGTTCAACAATATCAAAAAAATAAATAAATAGCAAATAAGAATTGATTCTTGACTATTAAGATATTTTGTTAGATTATGAACAAAGTTTTGTCGAAATAAAATCAATCCAGATCCCTCGCTTGTAGCGCTCGGGATCAATTCGTTCCGAACATATTTCGGAACTCATTGAGGAAAATTATGATCATAGGTGTTCTTAAAGAAACGCATCCTGGCGAAACAAGATGTGCGCTTATTCCCTCTTCAGTTGATCGCCTTGTTAAAAAAGGTGCCCAAATTTCTGTTGAATCTGGCCTTGGCCTAGACTCAGCCGCATCTGACAGCGACTATCAAAAAGCTGGCGCTACCATTGACTCACGCGCCAATATCCTCAAAAATGCCGACATTATTTTGCGTTTACGCAAGCCACCTATAGAAGAAGTGTCTCAACTTAAAAAAGGCTCTATTCATATCAGCTTCTTAGATCCCTTTAATGAAAAAACTCTGGTTGAAGAATTAGCAAAAAATAATATCAGCGCCATCTCTATGGAAATGATTCCTCGCAGCACACGTGCTCAAAAAATGGATGCCTTAAGCTCTCAGGCTAACCTGGCTGGGTATGTGATGGTGATCTTGGCTGCTGAGCGATTACCTAAAATATTTCCTTTAATGATGACTCCTGCTGGGACCATTCAGCCTGCCCGCGTCTTTATCATCGGTGCTGGTGTGGCTGGTCTTCAAGCGATCGCAACGGCTAAACGTTTGGGAGCTCGAGTTGAAGCTTTCGACACTCGTCCAGTGGTTAAAGAACAAGTACAGTCTCTAGGGGCTAAATTTGTTGAGATCGATTTAGGAGAAACCGGACAAACCGCTCAAGGATATGCCAAGGCCCTCACTCCAGAACAAATTCAAAAACAACGTGATGGCATGGCCAAGGTCTGCGCCCAGTCTGATGTGGTAATTACAACGGCCCAACTTTTTGGCCGTAAAGCTCCTGTAGTTCTCTCTAAAGATATGGTGGCCCAAATGAAAGCCGGAAGCATCATCGTTGATATGGCTGTCGAATCTGGCGGTAACGTCGAAGGTTCTAAAGCTAACGAAGAAATCACGACCGCCAACGGTGTTCGTATTATCGGTCTGGGTAATTTACCTGGCAAGGTTGCAGTCAATGCCTCACAAATGTATTCTGCCAATCTGCATAACTTAATCGAAGAATATTGGGACAAAGACATCAAGGCTTTCAAATTAAATATTGAAGATGACATTATCAAAGGTGCACTGGTCACACACGCAGGCGCTGTGGTTAATGAGATGGTTAAAAAAATATAACGTAGGGGCAGGCCCCCGTGCCTGCCTTAATCGTAAAGGGCAACCACAGGGGGTTGCCCCTACAGGAGACATATTATGGAATTGATTTACCTGTTATTCATTCTCGTCTTATCCATCTTTCTTGGATTCGCCTTAATTTCACGCGTTCCTCCCTTATTACACACACCTTTGATGTCAGAGGCCAACGCCATTTGCGGAATCATCATTGTAGGTGCTTTAGTGGCTGCTGGCGCAGAAGCTACCAGCACCTTAACGATTATCCTTGGAACCTCTGCTGTAGCTCTCGCTACCTTTAACGTGGTTGGTGGTTATTTAGTGACCGAACGCATGCTTAAAATGTTTAAGAAAAAGGATACGACCAAATGAATCTTGAAATCATTGCCAATCTCATTTATATCATCAGCTCCATTTTATTTGCTTTTGGTCTAAAATTCTTAGGCTCTCCTGTAACTGCCCGCAAAGGAAATATTCTTTCAGCTCTGGGCATGTTCTTAGCTATTGTCGCTACACTTGCTAGCGGTCACATCATCAGCTTTCAGTGGATTTTAATTGGCGTTGCAATCGGCGCTGGTTTTGGAGCTCTGGTTGCTTTTAAAGCCGCCATGACCCAGATGCCAGAAATGATTGCTCTCTTACACGGCTGCGGTGCCTTGGCAAGCGTCTTTGTCGATTGGACAGCGTATCACGTCCACGGCGCCACTGATTTAACCAATGCCATTACTCTTTATTTATCGATTGTGATTGGCGGCCTTACCTTCACCGGAAGCGCCATTGCCTGGGGAAAGCTCAGCGAGAAACTTCCTGGAAAACCCATATTGTTCTCAGGGCAAAAATTTGTAAACACCGGCATCATTGCAGCTATTCTCGTCTTGGGTGTTTTATTTATCATGGATCCTACCCAATATAATATATTTTTAGGAATCTTGGTTTTATCGCTCTTATTTGGTATCTTCCTAGTCATCCCCATCGGCGGTGCAGATATGCCTGTGGTTATCTCTGTACTCAACAGCTACTCTGGCGTTGTAGCTTGCACCACTGGTTTCGTTATTCACAATACTCTTCTCATTGTGGTGGGAGCGATCGTGGGTGCTAACGGAATTATCTTAAGTATCATCATGTGCAAGGCTATGAATCGATCGATTACCAACGTTCTTTTTGGAGCTTTTGGTAATGTCGTTAAGAAACAAGCTTCTGGCGAGAAAAAAGAAGCCAAGTCTGTTTCTGTAGAAGACGCCTTCTTGATCTTAGAAAATGCGAAATCTGTTGTTGTGATCCCAGGCTATGGTTTAGCTGTTGCCCAAGCTCAACACGCTGTACGTGAACTTGGTGAATTATTAGAGAAAAATGGTTGCGATGTGAAATACGCCATCCACCCTGTGGCTGGTCGTATGCCAGGACATATGAACGTACTTTTAGCTGAAGCTAATATTTCTTATGACCAACTGATGGAAATGGATGCGATTAATCCGCTTTTAGAAAATACTGATGTTGCCATCATCATCGGCGCTAATGACGTTGTTAACCCTGCCTCGCGTCATGACAAATCAAGTCCTATCTACGGCATGCCCATCATTAATGCCGATAAAGCCAAGACCGTTTTCGTTTTAAAACGATCAATGGCCACCGGTTTTGCTGGTATTGAAAACGAATTATTCTATTATGAAAATACGAGAATGATTTTTGGAGACGCCAAGCAGACGGTCCAAGCCCTCGTTGCAGAATTCAAACAAAGCCATTAACTTATAAGCTAATCGTCTCTGGATTACGGCTATGCGGGGTCATGGCTTCTACAGCCTTGATTTCAATCACCGCTAGATGAAAATTAGGATCTTCAGGTCCAGCAAAATACTGGCGAAGCATAGGGACATTTTCAAAGACAACTTGTTTCTTAGAAAGGTCACTGGTTATTTGAGCTGTACCTGTGACTCTGGCATACCACATCTTACGGTCAACAAAACACACTTCCACATTAGAATTAGCCTTAATATGAGCGATTGTTCTAGAACGTCCAAGCAATGCCAATAATAGCTCTCCATCATCAGATAAATAAGGCATCATGGGACGAACATGGGGCTTATTTCCTTCCACAGTTGCTAAAAAACCAAACCCAGCATCACGAACTATATCGATGGCTTCTTCTTTATTCATAGTCACTCCTTATTCTAAGAATTTATCTGTTCCTATATATTCTTGTTCTTTAAGTTGAACAATCTGCGCTGAAATGGAAATAGCAATTTCCTGAGGTGTTTGCGCGCCAATATCCAATCCCATAGGTATGCTGATTCTATTTAAATATTTCTGCTCAATGCCTAGCTTTTTTAATCGGCCAAAGAATTTCACCTTCTTAGGCTTACTCGAAATGACACCTATATAACCAGCCTGCGATTTGATCACAGATTTAAGGCATTCAAAATCATGTTCATTACCGTGAGTCACAATAGCAATATAGGTATTGCTATGAATGCTTATCTTAGACAAGCTCTTAGCATAATCCCCTACAATAATTCGATCGACATGAGGAAATCGTTGTTTGTTCGCAAAGGCTTTACGACTATCGATAATGGTCACTTTGTAACCTAACATCTTGCCTGTGGCAGATAAGGGCAAAGCAATATGACCTGCACCACAAATAATAAAATCAATAGCTGGCGTAAAAGGTTCAATAAAAACCTTCATTTGTCCGCCACACACCGATTCACCTTCACGACCAAAATAGTTATAAGTGACCGTTGTAGGCTTATGTGAAGAGATAGCTTTTAAACATTCAGCGATGGCTGCTTTTTCATTGCGTCCACCACCAATCGTGCCCCAAGAAGAACCATCTTCAAATACCAACATCTTGGCGCCAGCTTTGCGAGGAGTACCTTTTAATGTAGCTTCCACAATAGTGGCAAAGGCGTAACGCTCTCCCCTTTGGGTTGCTTGTAAAGCCTTATTTAACAACTCATCTATCATTTTACATATGCTTTGATGATCTTTTGCTCATTAACTGGACGATCTCCAGGAGCGGTTTGAGTGTTTTCTATTTTTGATACAGCTTCATACCCACTGACGACTTCACCAAAAATAGTATGATGATTATTCAACCACGGAGTTGGTACGGTGGTAATAAAAAATTGACTACCATTGGTATTAGGACCAGCATTAGCCATGGCTAAAAGACCTTTACGATCAAATTGAATTTTATCACTAAACTCATCTTCAAATTTTCCACCCCAAAGGCTTTCGCCACCACGACCAGAACCTGTTGGATCTCCACCTTGGATCATAAAATTCTTAATCGTACGATGAAAAATGAGGCCGTTATAATATCCCTTTTTGACAAGTCCTACGAAATTCTCGCAAGTCTTAGGGGCAATTTCTGGAAATAACTTAATTTCAACGTTTCCCTGATTAGTTTCTAAAACAACGGTAGTGTCTTTCACTGCATTCTCCTTTTCTTGTGCGCTACTGATTCCTGGTATGGTCAAAAATAAAAAAGCCATGATTGATAAAATCTTACCCATTTCTTTCTCCTGTCTTTGTTTTAAGTTCTTTGTTCTTTGATTTTAAATTTTGTATCTCTTGGTCCATAATAGCTTTAACTTTTTCAAATTCTCCTCGATGAGATTTCTCAGCGGTTAATTCTCTTTGTAACTTCTCAATGGTCCTGTTTTTCTCATGAAGAATCGCTTCCAGCCTAGCTACATTTTCTTCCAAAGAAAGACGAAAATCACCATCAGGTTCAGCCAAACCTTCCATGATATAAGGTTGACGAGTAACCACAGAAGGCGCTGGCGCTGAAGGTTCTGGTCTTTCTAAAATTAAATGTGGTCGATACCACGGAAGGGTTTCAGGAGCAAACAAAGAGATTAATACATAGGCGGCTAATAAAAGAATCACTAAAATAAAAAAGAAAATCATAAATCAACTCTTTGGCTTATAATTAAAAGCATGATTTCATGTGTTTTATTAACAGCTGGAGAAAGTCAACGCTTTGGTTCGCCCAAAGCTTTGGCCCAAATCCAACAAAAAAAAGCTATCGAACTTATTCAAGAACGACTGGTTGAGAGTCGAGTTTCAGAGATTATTATTGTTACTGGCGCTCACGAAGAACTCATCAAACCTCATGTATTTAACCACAGCCGAGTCTCTGTTGTCCACAATAAAGATTACAAATTTGGCCAAACATCTTCGTTTCAAAAAGGAATTAGCATCGTCAAGGCTGACTCGGAGGGATTTATGCTCTTGCCGGTAGATTGCCCTTTTATTTTAACCAAAACCATCGATGAGTTGATCGAAACTTTTGTACAAAATAAACCCCCCATCTTAATTCCTATCTTCAAAGGAAGACGCGGTCATCCACCTATATTTAATAGCGTTCTTAAGGAAACAATTCTGGCATTGGACGTTCATCAAGGAATGAATGATTTTATGCGCGGGCAACACATACAAAACTTCGAAACAACCGACCCAGGCGTAATACAAACTTTCAACACCGAAGAAGAGTTGAATAAAATAATAACAGGCACCATTAATAAAATTAATTAGTGCCTGTTAAAAAATTTTAAATCTTATTTAAATACAATAACTTTGGCAGTGTAGGTGGAACGAACGTAGGCGTTGCCTAAAAGCTTCTTAGGTCTAACTTTCTTCCAAACACCTGTGGCATCGCTTTGGACATCTGTAATAGCATCTCCCCCTAAAATAGCAGCTTCCTGCTTTAATTTAGGGATCACATCCTCTACAGATTGACGACGTTCAGTCGTGACGGAAACTTCGCCGATTTGTTCAAAAGGTTGATCGACTTTTTCCAAATACTGAACTTGCTCAATGGCAGTTTTAGGTGTGTGGAAATTATCCGTGGTGTCTTTAGAATCAATTTGATAAATCGTACAACCAGTGAGTATTGCAGCTACGATGGGTAATAAAAATATCTTTTTCATAGTTTTGATTATATCCTTCACGTTTAAACTGACAAGTTTTTTTCTCGATCTTTATCCCTTAAGGCTTTGATAATTTTATCTGGCGTAATGGGAAGTTCCTTGATACGGACCCCTATGGCATCTTCCACAGCATTGGCAATGGCTGCGGATGTTGGCAACAACGAAGCCTCTCCCATTCCCTTGGCTCCAAAAGGACCTTCAGGGTCATTAGTTTCAACCAAAATCGTATTCATTTTTGGGATTCCAATCGATCGAGGCACTCTGTAACCAGCAAAATTGGCATTAAGAACGCGGCCATTCTTAAATTTAAGATCTTCATAAAACGTATAACCAATCCCCATAGCCAACGAACCTTCGATCTGCGCTTCCACAGACTGAGGATTAATCGCCTTCCCAATATCATGGGCATCCCAAAGCTCTAATAATTTAACTTCCCCCGTGTCCTTGTTAACTTCTACCTCAGCAATCTGCGCTTCAAAACCATAAGAACCTGAAACGTTTCCTGCCCCATTACGAAAATCAATAGGGGTTGTTTTAGGATTATAGCTGCCTCGGCCGATAATCTGCTTACCGTAATTAAACGAATAGCAAAGCTCCAGGGCTTTATCAAAAGTAATCAATTTCTTGCCATCTTTCTTATAAATCACCTGTTCCGCCCGGATATCTATATCTTCAATCTTTAAATTGTACTCCTTGGCAACAATTTCTAAAATCTGGATCTTGGCATCACGAGCTCCCAGCAAGGCTGCGTTTCCAGAAATAAAGGTGACTCTAGAGGCAAATGAACCTGTATCAAATGGCGTAATTTCGGTATCACCAGCCTTACATTTAATACGTGAAAAACTGACTCCCAATTCGTGAGCAGCGATTTGTGAAAGCGCCGTATTAGATCCTTGCCCAGTATCCGCAGCACCTGTAAATAAATAAACTGAGCCATCTTCTTCAACCTTCACGATAGCGCCAGCTGATTCGTGGGATTTATACATCTTTGAACCCATAACATCAGCCGCAATACCAATTCCAATGCCTCGACAGATATGTTTTTGTTTGCCACGCTTGGCTTTCCAGTTGGATGCCTCATAAGCTTTTTCAATGCATTCACGCAGACCGTTGGTAGTCAACACCATTTGATTAACCGTCACCATGTTAGCGGTCGTAATATTTTTCAGACGAAATTCAACAGGATCCATTCCTAAAGCTTCAGCAATCAAATCCATATGTGACTCGATAGCAAAGCCAGATTGCACACCGCCAAAGCCTCTCATAGCTCCACTGATAGGATTATTGGTATAAATGCGATAGCCGCTCATCTTAAAATGCTGAATCTTATACACCATAAAAATACGCATCATCGCAGCCGCTAAAACCGTTGGACCATAACTACAATAGGCACCGCCATCAGCCAACACTTCCCCTGTCATCGCTAAAATGGTTCCATCTTTTTTAACACCAGTCTTAACTTTATAAATCATGCCATGCTTACGACGAGTGGTTGTAAATTCTTCTTCGCGAGTTAAACAAATCTTTACAGGTGCACCACCAGCCTTCTTTGATAAAAGACAAGCTGAGAAATCCATAGGCAACATTTCTAATTTCCCACCAAATCCACCACCGGTTGGCATCTTGATCACACGCACATTATTAAGATCCATCTTCAAGGTCTTAGCTAAAGCTTCGCGCAATTTAAATGGTGCTTGGGAAGAAGACCAAATCGTTACTTTATCTGTAAAGGTTTCCCACTGGCCAACGCAGACATGTGGTTCCATGGGTGATGGATGTGCCACGGGGCACCAAAACTTATCTTCACGCACATAATCAGCTTCCTTCATTAATCGTTCTGGATTACCAAAATTAACAGGCAGGATCAAAGCAATATTATTCATCGCTTCATGAATTTGTGGCGCGCCAGGCTTGATTGCTTCTTCCATATCAAATACACCTGGGAGGATTTCATATTTAACTTCAATAAGTTTGAGGGCCTGATCAGCAGTCTCTTCATCAACGGCAGCCACAGCCGCAAGTTCGTCGCCAATGTATCTGACCTTATCAGACTCTAAGGCCATCTGATCAACCGTGTGTGGAAAGAAATACTCATTAGAACCAAATTTAATTTGATAAGTATCTTTGGCAGTGACAATCGCCTTGACTCCGGGCAAAGCTTCAGCCTTGGAAGTATCAATACTTATAATCCGAGCGTGAGCATGGGGTGAGCGAAGCATCTTACCAACAAGCATATTAGGAAAAGAAATATCAAAAGCATATTTCAATTGGCCAGTCACCGCTCCTCTTCCTTCAAGTCGAGGCACACTTTTACCAACAGGGTCTACATATTGGTCGGCATATTTGGATTTGGTAGTCAGCGCCATATTATTTGTCCTTAGCCATTTCTTTACCCGCTTGGCGAATTGCTTCAAAGATCTTTGGATAACCAGCGCAGCGGCAGATATTACCATCTAAGGCATATTCAATTTCAGTTTGTGTTGGATTAGGGTTCTTTTCTAAAAGGGCTGTGGAAGACATAATAAATCCAGGAATACAAAAACCACATTGTGCTGAGCCATGCTCGATAAAAGCCTTTTGTACAGGATGTAAAGTATCCCCATCAGCTAAGCCTTCAATAGTTCTAACATTCGCACCTTCTAAATTAGCCACCAACGAAATACATGACAATACAGCCTTTTCGTTAATAATCACAGCACACGTGCCACACTCTGTTTCCTGGCAAGCAGTCTTGGTTCCCGTCATGCCTAACTGATCTCTCAAGACTTCCAAAAGGGTTTCATTCCCCTTAACGGTGAGTGTCGTAGGCTTGTTATTGATCGTTAATTGGACTTGCATAATTCCTCGATCCCTCGTTGAATACTGATTCTAAACATATGCTGTTTGTATTCATTGCTGCGCGTATCATAGATGTCTGTTGTAAGATGCTCCATAGCCAGCTTTCCTAACTGGTCAGCCGAGGCTTTAGCATTTAAGAACTCTTCTAGCTTGTAATCTCTTTGTGCAAAAGCGTGACCGCTGTTAATGACAACCCTGGTATTGGACCATACTTTATTCTTGAGTGAAGTTTTTACGCAAAGGGACAATAACGGTTGATCAACATCTGACATTTTTCGTACTCGACGATAGACAAAACGACTAGCAACATCTTTAGCGATTTGGACATGCGTAAATAAATATTCACTGCGGGCATTATTTTTAAAGAAATCTTCAGCGCTCATGCTTGAGACACTTCCATCAGGCGCCATAAAATACATTTGGGCATCTAAGGCAATCATAGCAACTGGCATTTCTGTCCAGGTGTATCGGCAGGTCAAATTGCCTCCGAAACTTGCCATATTACGAATGGGTGTTGTTGAAATATTACGACAGACTTTGTGGATAATCTCAAAATGTTCGGCTAAAACCGGATTTTCGAAAAGCTCGGTAATGGTTGTCATGGCTTTGATGGTTAAGGTCTTGCCATCAAAAGCAACGCCTTTAAGATCTTGTACCCTAGACAAACTTAATACATTCTTGGGTGTTCGAGTCCCTTTTGTTTTTAATAGTTTCAAACTATTCAATAAAAAGGTGCCTCCTGCCAAAACTTTCGAATCTTCCAATTCTTTGTAAAGCTTGGCTGCTTCTGAGGTTGATTGTGGTGTGTGTAATGTTAATGGATTAAGAAGCATAAACGGCCCAAATTATAACAAAAAAGACCCCTATAGCAAACGGATAACTTCTGACGGGAGCCTTTTTAACTCCTGAGTCCCTAAAACTTTAATAGCCCAACGCAAAATAGATAATTTCTGCCTTAATCTTGTATCTGGATTTTCTATATTATTGAGACGATTATGAGTTAAGAAAAACATCTTACGCAAGGTATTAAATACAATTCTCGCTTCTCTGGTACGACTATTGTCTTTAATAATCTCCAAAATATTATCATACGACAAATCACGGACTACGGCATTGTAATGATCTAATTTCCGGATTAAGGATGGCATCATGGACTCAAAATATTGATATCTATCTAAAACAATTAAGGTGTGAAAAATTTCTACTTGGGCAAAAGGAGAATCCAAGCGATTGAGGCGTCGTAAAAGCAATTTGATAATCGCAGGCTTCTCTTCAGATAAAATTTCATTGCCATATTTTTGTTTAAATACACGCACGGCTGCAGCAACCTTGTAAGGACCAATCGAATCATCCGCAATCATGGCTAGTAAAACATCCCTGGTCTCTTCGGCAAATTTATCGGTGTACCCGTTGATAAGGGCCCGATCATCAAAAACAGCTTCAGCCCCCAACTCGGAACCTTCAATAGGTACTCCTTGGGCTCTACCTAAAGGAGCTGTAAAAAGCAAAGCTATGAGTATGTAAATTAATTTTATCATGCAAAATCTAAAGAAATATCAATCGCCTGTCTGACGGATGTTAATGAGCCCACAGAAATACGTTCAACACCACTTCGGGCATAAGAATGCACATTATTCAAATTCATACCCCCTGAAGCTTCTAACAGGCTCTTGGATTTAAGCTTGTTTCTTAACGCTACAGCTTTCTGTACCTGTACAGGTGTCATATTGTCTAACAAAATAATCTCAGCCTTGCTGCTAAGGGCTTCTTTAAATTCTTCAAGAGTATCAACTTCTAAAACGACTGGTTTATGGGTTTTTCTTTTGATGGTTTCAACAGCACCTCTTAAACTCATCTGACCTAACATGGCTCGATGATTATCCTTAATCATCGCCATGCTCGAGAGATCAAATCGATGATTATAGCCACCCCCTACTCTAACAGCGTAACGTTCGAGTTCACGTAATAAAGGAGTGGTTTTTCGAGTATCATAAATCTTAGAGCGATAAGGTTTAATCTGATCTACAAAGGCCCGAGTTTGAGTAGCAATAGCTGACAGATGAGTAAGAAAATTAATTGCCACCCGCTCGGCGCTTAGAACAGCTTTGGCAGGCCCCTTAATAAAAGCGACCGCAGTCGTCTTTTTAACCTTAGCCCCCTCTTTAACCAATTTTTTAAATTGAATCTTAGGACTTATCGACTTAAATACGTATTGGGCTACCTCTAAACCACAGACAACGCCTGCTGATTTAAATAAAAGACGTGCCTCAACAAGGCTATTATTTCGACACAGACTATTGGTTGTAATGTCCCCTTGGCCAAGGTCTTCCTTCAAGGCAGCCTTGACGATTTGATGTAAATACACCTCTCGCATAGGCCGACATTATATCGTGCTATTGGATTGTATTCAATAACTCTATAGGAGGATTAATTTAAATTAGATAATACTTTATTTAATTCAGCAATTTCTTTTTGCAGGATTGCCAAACGTTCTTTCTCCTTGGCAATAACATCGGTAGGAGCTTTACTAACAAAAGCCTCATTGCTCAAGCGTGATTGCAGACCTTCAAGGGCTTTTTGCTTCTGGGTGATTTCAGCAGATTTCTTTTTCTTCTCACCAGCCAGGTCAACTAGTCCACCTAAAGGAATAAAAACTTTCAATGCACCGACTAATTCACTAGCTGATTCTTTTAAGTTCTGAATTTTGGTATCAATCGTTAATGTCTTAATACGACCCAGTCTCTGGATATCACCCTGATTGGCCACCAACAATTGTTGCTGGTCACTATTTTCAGGAACAAGCGTTACGTCCACGGTATCATTAGGTTTAATATTCCATTGAGTACGAATATTTCTAATGGCCCCAATAACATTGATCATTGTTTGCATTTGCTCAAAAGCCTTTGAGTCGACCAATTCTTTATTTAACGTTGGCCAAGTAGCTACGGAGAGACAGGTATCCTTGGTATTCATCTTGCTATAGATTTCCTCAGTCACAAAAGGAATAAATGGATGCATCATCTTCAAAGAATTCTTTAAAATAAAAAGTGCCGTCTTTTGGATATTGGCATCAGCAAACTTGGCCTTGATTAACTCTAAGTACCAATCACAAAAATTACCCCAGAAGAAATCCTGGACTAAATTCTCTGCCTCGGAATAACGGCAAGATTCAATAGCCTGGGATGTTTTGGCTAAAGTTTCATAATAAGAACTGATAATCCAACGTGATGGCAAATCAAGCGCTCGAACATCCAAGGTTTCATAGTCGCCACGCTCAAGTGTTGAAGAACAATTACTAAACACTAAACGTGAGGCATTCCAAATCTTATTGGCAAAATTTCGTCCAATCTCAAATTTTTCTTTGGAAATAAAAATATCTTGCCCAGAATTAATAATCAAACTAAAACGAAGCGCATCAGCCCCATATTCCTCGATAATTTCAAGCGGATCAATGGCATTCCCCAAAGATTTTGACATCTTACGCCCTTTAGCATCACGTACGGTTCCGTGGATCAATACATCAGAGAATGGTTTGTCTCCCATAAACTCGTAGCCTGCCATAATCATACGTGCCACCCAGAAGAATAAAATCTCCGAAGCAGTCATTAAAGTATTTGTTGGATAAAAGAACTCTAAATCTTTATTTTTATTAGGCCATCCAAGAGTTGCAAAGGGCCATAACCATGAAGAGAACCAGGTATCTAATACATCTTCATCTTGGCGCAGAGGTACTGTCTTACCTAATTTAGCTTGTGCCTGAGCGTGAGCTTCGTCTTGGTTGCGAGCCACATAAACATTACCCTGAGGGTCATACCACACAGGAATGCGATGTCCCCACCAAATCTGACGAGAAATACACCAATCTCTGATCTCTTCCATCCAATTGATATAAACCTTCTCCCAATGTTCCGGTCGGATTTTGATCTCACCTTTTTTAACAGCCTCTAAAGCAGGCTTAGCTAATGGTTTCATTTTCACAAACCATTGCTTGGACAGATAGGGTTCAATGATGGTGTCACAACGATAACAATGCCCAACAGAATTTTTATGATCTTCAACCTTCACTAAGAAACCTTGAGTCTCTAGGTCTGCTAAGATACGTTTGCGAGCTTCAAAACGATCCAATCCATCGTAAGCGCCACCCTTCTCATTAATACGCGCATCAGGATGCATGACATTAATCATGGGTAAATTGTGACGCTGCCCCATTCCAAAATCATTAGGATCATGAGCCGGGGTTACCTTTACCGCACCAGTCCCAAACTCGGCCGCCACAAAATCATCAGCAATAATTTTAATTTCACGATTAACCAAAGGAAGAACCAAGGTCTGACCAATCATCTTGGTATAACGTTCATCCTTAGGGTTAACAGCCACAGCCGTATCTCCCAGCATGGTTTCTGGACGAGTAGTAGCTACGACAATTGACTCTTTGGGATTATTTTTGAAAGGATAACGAATGTGGTAGATCTTACCATTCTTCTCTTGATGTTCAGCTTCTTCATCCGAGAGTGCTGTCTGGCAGCGTGGACACCAATTAATGATGTATTGGCCTTGATAAATCAGACCTTTGTTATAAAGATGGATAAAGGTCTCTTGTACAGCCTTCGAATATTCCTCATCCATGGTAAAACGCGTACGAGGCCAATCACACGAGCTCCCCAACTTCTCAAGCTGACGAATAATGGTATCGCCAGACTCTTGCTTCCAGGCCCAGAGTCTTTTTAAAAACTCTTCTCGCCCTAAATCCTGGCGCTTTTTGCCTTCTTTAGCAATCTGCTTCTCGACAACGTTTTGAGTGGCAATCCCGGCATGATCTGTGCCAGGCATCCAAAGTGATTCGAAACCATTCATTCGTTTATAGCGAATAAGAATATCTTGCAGAGTGTTATTGAGCGCATGGCCCATGTGCAAGATCCCCGTCACATTCGGTGGTGGAATAACAATGGTAAAAGGCGGCTTTTGAGACACAGTCGCATGAAAGATATTCTTATCTTTCCATAGCTTTAGCCACTTGTCTTCGGTTTCCTTAGGGTTGTATTTGGATGACAATTCCATGGGAGGAACTATTTCTTGTCTTTCAACAATTTGTATTCAATAGCATCAACCAGGGCTTCCCAGCTAGCTTCAATGACATTTTCATGCACGCCGACTGTTGTCCAAGAATCACTATCATCTTGAGATTCAATCAGTACACGTACGCGAGCCGCTGTCCCATCCTTGGTATCTAAGACCCGCACTTTATAATCCACCAGATGCATATGCTCAAGATTAGGATAAAATTTACGCAAAGCACTACGCAAGGCTCGATCAAGAACCTCTACAGGCCCATGACCTTCAACAGTTGCCAGTTCATCAGAACCATTGACCTTTAAACGCACGGTTGCACCTGCTAACACGGAACCATCTAATTTCTTCTCAGTGTAAACCTTAAAGCCATCTAAATGAAAGAAAGATTGATAGAGTTTTAAACGTCGCTTCATAAAAAGTTCAAATGAAGCGTCAGCACCTTCAAATTGATAACCATGATGTTCTTTTTGTTGCAACTCTTGCATGATCGCCTTAGCTTCAGGAGAATTCTTATCCAAGGATATATTCATCTTCTGGGCTTTAAGAACGATGGGCATTTTTCCGGCTAGTTCAGAATTCAAAAATCGACTATGATTTCCCACTAACTCAGGTTTGATATGCTCATAGGCTTTGGGGTTCTTTAACATGGCATCAATATGAACGCCTCCCTTATGGGCAAAGGCTGAATGACCAACGAATGGATGATTATTCGAAAGCGTGTAATTGCTGACTTCGCTAATGTAATAAGAAGCTTCCATCAAATGCTTGATTTTATTCTCAGGGATGGACTTCTTTTTCATTTTGGTATCTAAGATAGCAACGATGGTACACAAATCCGCATTACCACATCGCTCACCTAAACCATTAAATGTTCCCTGCACCTGGATACAGCCAGCATTGATTGCAGCCAATGAATTAGCCACTGCCAAATCTTGATCATTATGGGTATGGATCCCTAACTGCACCTTGATTTTCTTTTTTACTTCCTTGACGATCCGTGTTACTTCTTCAGGTAAGGTCCCACC
The DNA here is from genome assembly GCA_964583975.1 of uncultured Planctomycetales bacterium. Lineage (GTDB taxonomy): Bacteria > Omnitrophota > Gorgyraeia > Zapsychrales > Fredricksoniimonadaceae > JACQCF01. The sequence continues at coordinate 6,763 of CAZOXU010000008.1, read as the reverse complement.
ATTGGTGTCGCACAAGATGATACAGTCGGCCTTAGCTGCCTGGGCGGCTAAGATTGTTTTTAAGGCATAGGCTGGATTGCCTTTATAACCATCAAAGAAATGCTCAGCATCATAAAATACTTCGCGCTTATTTTTCTTTAAAAAAGCAACTGAATCGCTGATCATCTTGAGATTTTCATCCAAGGTGGTTTTGATAACATCCTTCACATGCAAATCCCAACTCTTACCAAAAATTGTTACTGTCGGAGTATTGGAAGCAACCAAATCATTTAAATTAACATCTGCTTCTGGTTTGATCCCAGCCCTTCGGGTGGAGCCAAAAGCAGCAAGCTTGGCGTTTTTAAGTTTACGAGTTTTCATCGACTCAAAATACTCTTTGTCCTTAGGATTAGAGCCTGGCCAACCACCCTCGATATAATGGATACCTAATTCATCAAGTTTCTCGGTAATTTTGATTTTATCCGCAACGGTATAAGAAACACCTTCGGTCTGTGAACCATCGCGTAAGGTTGTATCGTAGATAATTATCTTAGACATATTATTCCTTAATGCCTTTCCCGAACGTTTTTATCGGGAATCTAGAGCACTAGATCCCCGATTGAAGCATTCGGGGATGACATTTGTTTATTATGGTTGTTCCAATTTAAATGTTTTATGTAAAGCTTTCACGGCTTTGTCAGCCAAATCTTGTTGGATAATACAAGAGACACTGATCTCTGAAGTAGAAATCATATCAATATTGATCTTTTCATCAGCCAATGTCTTAAACATTTTAGCTGCAATTCCACTGTGCGATCTCATACCACTTCCCACTAAAGAAACGCGAGCAATATTACGATCCTCCAAGGTTTCTCCAGCTCCAATTTTCTCACCTATGGATTGAGCAGCTTTAATTGCTTTATTTAAATCAGCCTTAGGTACGGTAAAAGAAATATCAGAAAGCCTGTCATGAGGCACGTTCTGAACTATAGTATCAACATTAATGCCCTTCTTAGAAATTTCACCAAAGATAGTGGCTGCAATTCCTGGCTTATCAGGCACGCTACAAATAGTGATCTTCGCTTCACTTTTATTGCATGTAATACCTCTTACTGAAACCTCTTCCATCTTCTCTGATCCTTTGACAATCATGGTACCTTCCTCCTTTGAAAAACTTGAACGAACATGTAAGGGAATATCAAAACGTTTAGCCACCTCGATCGAGCGTGCTTGCATAACTTGCGCACCCAATGAGGCCATTTCCAACATTTCATCAAAAGTAATTTTCTTAATCTTGCGTGCTTCTTTAACAATTCGCGGGTCAGTTGTATAAATACCATCGACATCGGTATAAATCTCACAAACCTTGGCTTTCAAGGCCTTAGCTACAGCCACGGCTGTTAAATCTGAACCTCCTCGACCTAGGGTTGTGATCTCATCATCCGAAGTCACTCCTTGATATCCAGCTACAATAACAATCTTACCTGCTTTGAACGCTTTTTTGACTCGCTTGCCATCAATGGTGAGAATACGAGCTTTGGTATAAGTCTTATCTGTCTTAATACCAACCTGACGACCGGTAAATGAAATCGCATCGTAGCCCAACTCTTTAATTGCAATCGCCAAAAGTGCACAGGAAATTTGCTCTCCTGTGGAAAGAAGCATATCCATTTCTCTATCAGGCGGTGTCGTACTTAATTGAAAAGCCAAGGCTTCTAATTCGTCAGTGGTGTCACCCAAGGCTGAAACGATAACAGCCACATCGGTATTTTTATTCTTGTAAGTAACCACTCTTTGAGCCACATTTTTGATTCGATCCACATTAGCTACCGAAGAGCCACCAAACTTTTGAACGATAATATCTTTTTCCATAATTTTTAAAATCCCTTTACCTGTACGGGCTTAGGTTACCCAGCCCTACTACATTTTAAAAAATTGCTTAATCATATCTTTACCGCTATTAAACTTAACCCCTAACCTTGCACCCTCTGTTTCTGAATAATCCTTAGCGCCATTGGATTGAACATCTTTTCCATACATCACAAATGGAACTGGATTTCGTGTATGTGTACGCTTTCCTACCGGTGTTGGATGATCAGGAGAAATTAAAACACGAACATCACTGTTGGTTTTCAAATATTCCCTAATCGTACCAACGACAAAATTATCAAATTTCTCAATACATTCAAGCTTGGCTTGAAAATCTCCATTATGTCCAGCTTCATCAGGTGATTCGACATGCACATAGACAAAATCATGCTTCTTCAGTGATTCCAAAGCGTATTGGGCCTTGCCTTTATAATTCGTATCGTAATAACCATTAGCCCCGGGAACGGAAATAATTTCAAGACCTGCTAAGACTCCAATCCCATTAACCAAATCAACGGCTGAAATAACGGAACCCGTCAATCCATACTGGTCTTTAAACCGAGGCAAATTAGGCCGCGCCCCTTGTCCCCATAACCAAATCATATTAGCCGGCTTTTCATTTAAATCAAGCCTGACCTTATTGACTTGCTGCCCAGAAAGAATGCTTTTAGACTTTTCCATTAAATTTAAAAGTATTTCGCAATGAGCCCCGCTAGGCAGATACTCTTTGATCGCTTGATTTAGAATATCATGAGGCGCCACCGTCTTTACCTTAAGCATTTGATCAGTGCTCATGGCTTTTAAAACCATCAAATGCCTGTAGCTTTTGCCTGGATAAAAACGAACATCCGGCCAATCAATGGCGCTTTGTAAATTATCAATCAATTCCTTAGCTTCATCAGAAGGAATATGGCCAGCACTATAGTCATCCATGACGCCATTCTTCTCGGTGATCAAATTACAACGAAAAGCAATTTCATCATTCCTAAGTTGGATGCCCATGCTGGCAGCTTCTAGTGGTGCCCGACCAGAAAAATTGACATTAGGATCATACCCCATCAAGGCCAAATTCCCTACATCCGAACCCGGAGACATACCATCAGGAATAGTTTTCACCAAACCTGAGATTCCTTGAGAAGCCAAATAATCCATGTTGGGGGTCTTGGCTGCCTCCAAAGGAGTCTTACCACCTAATTGGGCCACTGGCTCATCAGCCGCACCATCTGGAACTAACACGATAAACTTCATAAATATATCCGTATGGGTCGGGTTACCCGACCCTTTACGGGCGGGGAAACCCCGCCCCTACACATTTGATTAATTCTTCGGCTAATTTTTTCTTATTACTCGTCTTTACTAAAATCTTCTGCTGTGGACTCACCACAAATCCCTGATATCCCCGATCAACACTATTGGCTACTACCAAATCACACTGAGCTTTCTTAAATAAACTTTGGGATTCGGCAACTGCATTCTTTGTTTTCATCCCTGGCTCTAATTTAAAACCCACTAGAAAAACATCAGGAGCTTTAATTTTGATCTGATCAATTAGTTTTACAGTCGGAGATAGCTTTAAGGTTAGAGATTTGCTTGATGAAAACTTACCCTTCAAGACCTTGGCCATTTTGAAATCCGACACAGCAGCTGCGTGAATAACAATATCAAATCTTTTCTTTAACTGAACATCTAAAATATCCTTAAGCTCATCAAAATATCGATACTTAATCACCTTGGCTTTTTTATGAAACCATTGATGCGTCACTGGTCCTTCTATTAAAGTCACAGCCAAACCTTGATCAAGACATGCTTGAGCAATTAAGTGCCCTATTTCACCTGTTGATTGATTAGAGATGATGCGAACATCATCCACCGCTACCCAGGTTGGTCCGCAGGTAATTAGCACACGCATATCAAAGACCAATCAATGAAAGTATTGCTTTACGATCTGCTTTAACCACTACAGGCTCAGGCAAATCTTTCATCGCTGTTTTAGGATCTTTTAAACCATGGCCAGTCACTGTACAAACAAGCCGACTACCCTTATTATCTTTAAAGAAACCTGCTTTATTTAACTTAATCACACCAGCCACGGAAGCTGCTGAAGCTGGTTCGACAAATACGCCTGTTGTTTCAGCCAAAAAACGATACGCTTGCAAAATCTCATCGTCGGTAACCAAATCAATCAAACCTTTAGACTCATCACGTGCGCTTAAAGCTGTTTTCCAACTAGCTGGATTACCAATCCGAATAGCGGTGGCAATCGTATCAGGGTTCTCGATGATCTTATTATGAACAATCGGTGCCGAACCTGCAGCTTGAAAACCCAACATCTGCGGCAGTGTTTGAGATTTACCAATTGTTTTATATTCTTTGTACCCCTTCCAGTACGCTGTGATATTGCCTGCATTGCCCACAGGAATCGCATGATACTCTGGAGCATCACCTAAAAAATCGCAAACTTCAAACGCAGCTGTTTTCTGTCCTTCAATACGAAATGGATTAATCGAATTAACCAATTCAACAGGGTAATTAGAAGTAATATCTTTGACTAAATTTAAAGCATCATCAAAATTACCATCGATAGCAATCACCTGTGCCTTATGGATCATGGCTTGGGCCAACTTACCTAAAGCAATATTCCCGTTAGGAATTAAGACCACACACTTCAAACCACCCACTGCAGAATAAGCAGCTGCTGAAGCCGAAGTATTGCCTGTCGAAGCACACATAACAACCTTAGCTCCCTTTTCCTTGGCTTTAGAAATAGCCATAGTCATACCGCGATCTTTAAAGGATCCCGTGGGATTAAGACCTTCATACTTTAAAAAAACCTGTAGTCCCGTTAACTTATTTAAAGACTCGGCAGGTATAAGCGGCGTATTGCCCTCATAAAGAGTAACGACCGGTGTCTTGTCTGAAACAGGTAGATATTCTCGATAATGATTTATGAGTCCTGTCCAACGCATCATAGTTTTTCCATACGAATAGCCACAGGTCTACCACGGACGATTGCCAAATCAGCAATCTTATCTAAAGCCTCTTTAACTTGACGTTCATTGGCTAAGTGAGTCAAAATAACAACAGGCACAGTCGAACCTTTGTTTTCTAATTTTTGCGTGACTGATGAAATCGAAATATTATGTTGGCCAAGAATGGTTGTAATCCCTGCTAGCACACCTGGTTTATCCATCACCATAAATCGAATATAGAACCGAGTTTCAACCTCATCAATGGTGCGAAGTGTAATGTTAGCCACTTCATCAGCAGGGTTAAAGGCCCAGATAACTGCAGGAGCATCCACACGAATACCAAGGTTCACCAGATCTGAAACAACCCCCATGGCTGCCGTCATTTGTCCAGCCCCCTGTCCTTCGATAAACACATCACCTAAAGGATCAGAATCCAAAAATATCGCATTATCAATTCCATTAACAGTCGCTAGCCCGTGATCCTTAGGAATCATGGTTGGATGAACGCGAACGTCTAATCGATTACCAATCTTTTTACCAATGGCCAACAGACGAATCGTTAAATTTAAACTTTCCGCAAATTCAATATCATCATGGGAAATATGGTTAATTCCTTCGACGTGAATATCTTTGACATTAACAAACTTACCCATAGTGACAAACACGAGAATTGCTAATTTATAAGCCGTATCCATCCCACTAATATCCAAGGTTGGATTACTTTCCGCATAACCTTTTTCCTGAGCTTCTTTCAGTGCTTGAGCAAAGGTTAATTTATTCTTAGACATGGCGGTCAAAATGTAATTACAAGTACCGTTAATAATCCCATAAAGTCCATTAAATTTATTACCAGCCATACCTTCGGTGATGGTACGAATAATCGGCACCCCTGCTCCTACCGCAGACTCAAAAAGAATACTACAACCACTAGCATCAGCTTGTTTGAATAATTCCAAACCACACTCAGCAATCAAAGCCTTGTTAGCTGTAACAACGTGTTTCTTAGCTTTGAGCGCTCTCATGACAATATCTTTAGCAGGATTCAAACCACCAATGAGTTCAACAACCACATTAATGTCTGGATCTTTAAGTATAGCGTTGTAATCAGTAGTCAAAAGCGTATCATTCAGTCCTGGATTGGTCTTTTTATTAATGCTGCGATCAGCAATGGCTTTAATAAAAAAGTCAGTTTCATACTTGGCACGTAAGAATTTAGAGCGGCTTTTTAGAACTTTCACCACCCCTTGTCCTACAACTCCATATCCAATAATTCCAATATTAAGACGATCCATAACGATTAATTCTCCTTTTGGGCATACTGTTCAATTTTGGCCAATCCTTCTTTAGCCTGCAAAGGAAGATCTTTAAATTGCACCCTGATTTCATAAATCAAGTCAGAAATCTTCTCACGACACTCCAATACCTCACCTTGCAAATAAAGATTTTCAGGTAAAAAAGGGGTCTTTAATTCCACCACAATAATTTCTTGCACCTTATGTGGTTCTGACACAGAAAAATTCATTCCACCTGCACTAATATTATTAATTTGAGCCACTTTCTTCTGTTTTGCAGGATCAGAAACAGAATAATAGCTTAAAATAAAACTATGGTAGATGCGTTGAGATTTTCTATTTTCTTTGGGTGGTTTAGACATATATAGATGTAAATAATGGTCGGGACGGACGGATTTGAACCGTCGACCTCTTGAACCCCATTCAAGTGCGCTAATCCAACTGCGCTACGTCCCGATCATAATATATATACTGCAGAACCAAAATAAGAGGGTATTATACACAAAGAAGGCGTTTTAGGAAAGATTTTTTGAAGATTACTCTGCTTTTAATTGGCGGTCCATCAGGTCATTTAAGGCGACCCCGGGCTTTTTGTTCTCAAAAATGATCTTATAGACCTGCTCCACGATCGGCATAGGGATCTTGGTATTCTTG
>CAZOXU010000007.1:79968-91786 GCA_964583975.1 uncultured Planctomycetales bacterium | reverse complement strand
GAGTTAACGCGGTTAAATGAAGCATTCAACAAATATATTACCCAGCTCAGTCCTTTGGTAACAATCAAGACGGCCCAGACCTTGGATGGCAAGATTGCCACCAGCACAGGACACAGTCAATGGATTACCAGTCCTAAGGCTCGCCAATGGGCTCATCAGATGCGCTTTGGGTTTGATGCTATCCTGGTTGGGATTAATACTGTTCTTTCGGATAATCCTCGATTAAACAGTGAACCTAAGAAAGCGATCAAGAAAGTCATTCTAGATTCCATGCTTAAAATGCCTCACCGAGCCAGGCTCTTTGAGGGAACAAGACCTGAAGATGTGCTGATCGTAACAACCCCAAAGGCTGGTGCGGCCAAGACAAAGCAGCTGTCTAAAAAAGCTCAGATCATTGTGGCTCCGGCAAAAGGCAGGCATGTGGATATGGTTTGGGCTTTTAAAGAACTAGCTCGCAGAGAAATTACAAACGTTCTTATTGAGGGTGGCTCGATGGTTATTGGAAGGGCGCTCAAAAATAAGCTAGTTGATAAATATTATTGTGTGGTAGCTCCTAAGATTATGGGGGATGAGGCAGCGTTAGACAGTATTCGAGGTCTTCATTTGAAGTCGGTAGATGAGGCCTTGCGTTTGGCTAATGTTTCGGTAGGAAAATTAGGCGATGATATTTTAATTGGAGGCGACATTGTTTACAGGAATCGTTGAACAATTAGGAACGGTTAAAGCTATTGAACGTCAGAAGAATTTAATCATCCTCAAGGTGGATGTGGGTGCCTTGGCAGGTAAGATCAAGTTGGGAGACAGTGTAGCAATTAATGGAGTTTGTCTGACAGCTACCGCTAAGTCTGGCGCGATAGTGAGTTTTGATTTGATGAAGGAGACTATTGAGAAAACCTCTTTGAAAGAGGCTGCCGCAGGAGTCAGGGTCAATCTAGAATTAGCTTTAAAGGCGGATAGTCGATTCGGTGGGCATTTTGTGACTGGGCATGTGGATGAGTTAGGGGTTATTAAGGGTATTCAAAAGGCTAAAAATTGGGTCAGTATGAAGGTGAGTGTCTCAAAGGTTAATAGGCGACAACTGGTGAACAAAGGGTCGGTGACGTTAGATGGAATCAGTCTAACGGTAGGGAAGGTTAATGATTCAAGCTTTGAAGTGTACTTGATTCCATATACTTTAAAAGTGACTAATTTGGGAGCTAAAAAGGTTGGAGATAGTCTAAATATAGAAACGGATATTTTGGCTAAATATATATTATCTTCCAAGAAATGAGTATTGCTTTTTACCTTTCTTTTGCTAAAATATCGACTTCTGTTTTACCCATCAATAGAAAGACGTTTTAAATGAGTAACCCCGATTTAATGGAAAAAGTAGTGGCCCTCTGCAAAAGACGTGGTTTTATTTTCCAATCTTCCGAGATATATGGTGGTTTAGCTGGCGCCTGGGATTATGGCCCTTATGGAGCTGAACTTAAACGTAATGTCAAAAATGCCTGGTGGCAGAGCAACATTCACCATCGTGATGATATGGTGGGTTTGGACTGTTCTATTTTGATGCATCCAAAGACTTGGGAAGCTTCTGGTCACGTAGCTAATTTTGTTGATCAAATGGTTGAGTGTAAGAAGTGCAACAAACGTTTAAGACCAGATCAGCTCAACAAGGGCCGATGTCCTGGCTGTGGCAACAATACGTTTTCAGATCCTCGTGCTTTTAATTTAATGCTTAAAACCTTTCTAGGGGCTATGGAAGATTCTTCCTCAGTAACCTATTTACGTCCTGAAACAGCCCAAGGGATTTTTGTAAACTTTCCTAATGTCATTGATTCTTCTCATCGCAAATTACCATTTGGTATTGCTCAAATTGGAAAATCTTTTCGTAATGAAATAACACCAGGAAACCTGACCTTCCGTACCCGTGAATTTGAACAAATGGAAATTGAATATTTCTGCCGTCCCGAACAAGCGGAAGAGAAATATCGTCAGTGGATTCAATCGCGTTACCAATGGTACGTGGACCTTGGAATTAAAAAAGAAAATCTACAGTTAAGAGAGCATGCGAAAGACGAGTTAGCTCATTACGCTGCAGGTTGTACGGATGTGGAATATAAATTCCCTTTTGGATGGTCTGAGCTTGAGGGGATTGCTAATCGAGGAGCTTATGATTTAACTCAGCATGCAACTCATTCTGGAAAGAATTTGCAATACAAAGATCCTGTAACTAACGAAGAATTTTATCCTCATGTGGTTGAGCCTTCAGGTGGTTGCGATCGAGCCACTCTAGCCTTTTTAGTGGATGCTTATCATGAAGAGCAGGTCCCCGCCAAAGGTGGGTCCGCCTCTGGCGGAAATGACAATATTCGTGTAGTGATGAAGTTTCATCCTAAGCTTTGTCCGATCAAGGTAGCTGTTCTTCCATTATTGAAGAAAAATGAAGGAATTGTGGCGCTTGCGAAAAAAATTAAAAGTGAGCTTCAAAAAGATATTGTTTGTGTGTATGATGACACCGCTGCGATAGGGAAACTCTACCGCCGTCAAGATGAGGTGGGTACATTTTTCTGCGTTACCGTCGATGTTCAATCACTGGAAGATAATCAGGTTACGGTGCGTCACAGAGATACGATGCAACAAGAGCGTGTTTCCGTAGAAGGTCTGCGGGAGTATATATTAAAGAATCTAGTTTAACGTAGGGGCAGGGTTACCCGGTCCGTACAAAATTACAAAATAAGAAGGAGTGTTTAAGATGGCAAAAAAGCATGTGTTTTCTTATGGCGCTGGTAAAGCAGAAGCCAAAGGCGAAGATTTAACAAAGAATGTGTTGGGTGGAAAGGGTATTGGTTTGATGGAAATGACCAGTATCGGTATCCCGGTTCCTGCGGGTTTTACTGTTTCAATCCAAACTTGTGAAGAATATTATAAACTTGGCCGTAAACTTCCTGCTGGTTTAGAAAAAGAAGTGCGTGATGCGGTTGTTAAATTAGAAAAAGTCACTGGAAAGAAATTAGGCGATAATAATGACCCGCTGCTTGTTTCCGTTCGTTCTGGTGCTGCCCGTTCGATGCCTGGGATGTTAGAGACAATTTTGAACTTAGGGTTAAATGATAAGAGCGTTGAAGGTTTAGCTAAGAAAACAGGTAATCCACGTTTTGCTTATGATTCTTACCGACGTTTTATCCAAATGTTTTCTTCTACAGCAATGGGTTTATCCAAACAACCCATGGAAGATATGCTCCATGAAATGAAGCATGAAATTGGTGTGAAGAATGACCCAGACATTCCTGCTGAGAAACTTAAAGAATTGTGCAATCAATTTAAAGCTTTCTATAAATTAAATAAAGGTGAAGATTTTCCTCAAGATCCTTATAAGCAATTATGGGGCGCCATCATGGCTGTCTTTTCTAGCTGGGAAGCTGAAAAAGCCCAAACCTACCGTCGCGTAGAAAAGATTACTGATCTTAAAGGGACCGCAGTTAACGTTGTACAAATGGTCTTTGGTAACAAGGGAGACAATTCTGGTACAGGTGTTTGCTTTACTCGTGATCCTAATACTGGAGAGAATATTTTTTACGGCGATTATTTAATCAACGCCCAGGGCGAAGACGTTGTCGCTGGTATCCGTACACCATTAAAATTACAAACCTTACAAGACACTATGCCAAAGGCTTATGATCAACTTTGCGCTGTGCGTGCAATTCTTGAATCCTATTATAAGGAAATGCAAGATCTCGAATTCACGGTTGAAGATGAGAAATTATATATGCTTCAATGCCGTACAGGTAAACGTTCGCCAGCCGGTGCTTTTCAAATTGCCTTGGATCATGCCACAAAACCACTTTTGACTAAAGCTCAAGCTAACGATTTGGTGAAGAAAGGTTATTTACCAAAGAAATATGCAGAATTAGCCCAAAAGCCAGTTATTACCAAGGAACAGGCTGTTAATCGTATTTCTTCTGATGATATTGAACGTTTATTTTATCCAGTTATTGATACTACCAAAACTTCAATTGACCAATTAAAGAAGGTGCGATTAGGTAGTGGTATTAATGCGGTTCCTGGTTCTGCTGCTGGTAAGGTTGTATTTACTGCTGCTGAAGCTGAAAAGTTAGGCACTAAGGGAGAAAAAGTAATCTTGGTTCGTAAGGAAACTTCTCCTGAAGATGTCGGTGGTATGCATGCAGCTAAAGGTATTTTGACAGCGACCGGTGGTAAGACATCTCACGCAGCTGTTGTGGCTCGTGGTTGGGGTAAATGTTGTATCGTTGGCTGTGAAGCTTTGAATATTAATTATGATGCCAAACAAATGACCATTCACGGCAAGACCATTAAACAAGGTGAGTTTATTACCTTGGATGGTTCTGCTGGTGAAATCTATGCTGGCGATCTTCCGTTAAAAGATCCTTCCTTACCAGAAGCTTACTATACAATTTTGAAATGGGCTGATACTTTCCGTACCATTAATGTTCGTACGAATGCGGATACACCTTACGATGCAGTCAATGCCATCAAAATGGGTGCCGAGGGTATTGGACTTTGCCGTACTGAACATATGTTCTTTGATACAGAAGAACGTCGTTTAGCTATTCAGGAAATGATTGTGGCTGAAACATTAGAGACACGTAAAACAGCTTTAGCCAAATTACTGCCTTTTCAAACCAATGATTTCTATGGAATCTTTAAGGCAATGAATGGTTATCCTGTAACGATTCGATTGATCGATCCACCATTACATGAGTTCACACCTAAGGATCATGCTGGTATTGAAAAGTTAAGCAAAATTACAGGATTGGCTCCAGATAAGATTAAACATCGTTGCGAACAGTTGCATGAATCTAATCCTATGTTGGGTCATCGTGGATGCCGTTTGTGTATTACTTATCCAGAAATCCTTGAAATGCAAGTCACAGCTATCATTGCTGCTGCGATCAAGTGTCGTAAAGAGGGAATCAAGGTGTTACCAGAAATCATGATTCCTTTAACCATGGATAAAAAAGAGTTTAAAATCTTAGAACAAGAAACTCGTAAAACAGCAGATCATTTGATCAAACAAGCTAAAGTGAGTTTGCCTTATATGGTCGGAACCATGATTGAGATCCCAAGAGCAGCACTTTTAGCTGATCAAATTGCTGAGTCAGCCGAGTTCTTTAGTTTCGGTACTAATGATTTAACACAAATGACCTTAGGTCTTTCTCGTGATGATGCTGGTCGTTTCTTGCCAACCTATGTAGCCAATGAAAAAGAGGGCGGTAAGGGAATCTTTAGGGATGATCCTTTCCAAAGTCTTGATCAAGATGGTGTTGGTATGCTCGTCAAATGGGGTATTGAACGCGGTCGTTCTGTGAAGAAGGATTTAAAAGTTGGTATTTGCGGTGAACATGGTGGTGAGGCAGAAAGTGTGAAATTCTGTCATCGTGCAGGAATGAATTATGTGTCTTGCTCACCGTATCGTGTTCCTATTGCCCGTTTAGCTGCAGCGCAGGCTGCTTTAGCTGGTGGTAAAGCTTCGGGTGCTAAGAAGACAGCCAAACGAAAATAAATATCGTAGGGGCGGGTTCCAAACCCGCCCCTATATATACGATTTTATGGTTGCACTTGTATTAACGAAATGACATAATCGTAATCTACATGGATCCAGTCAAAGCATATCTTAAAGACATTAAAGACATCCCCCTTCTGAAACCAGAAGAAGAAGTGGACTTGGCTCGTCGCTATAAAAAAGGTGATAAAGCTGCCCGCGAGAAAATGATTCGTTCGAATCTCCGCTTGGTTATTTCCATTGCTAAACGATATATCAATTTAGGTATTGCCTTAAGCGATTTAATTGAAGAGGGCAATATTGGTCTGATGCGAGGGGTAGATAAATTTGATCCTGAACGAGGGTTTCGTTTTTCAACCTATGCTGCTTGGTGGATCAAGCAGGCGATCTCACGTGCCATTATTGATCAAGGCAAGATGATCCGCGTGCCTGTTTATTTGAATGAAGAAATATTGAAATACCGCAAAGCTTACGAAAAATTGCATCAAAAAGCTCATCGTAAACCGACCGCTGCTGAAGTGGCCAAGAAAATGAAAGTCACTATTGATCGCGTGAAAGAATTGGAATCAGCAATCACAAAAATGTCGAGTCTTGATGCACCTTTGGGTAATGATAACGAGGGACAATTTAAAGATATTGTTGAAGATGAAAGCTTGATTGCTCCTGATGAACAATTAGAATTCTTTTTTAATCAGGAAAGAGCCCGGTCCTTATTAAATGATCTTGATGCCAGAGAGCGTACCATCATTGAAATGCGTTATGGTTTAACCGATGGAGAAAATTACACCTTAGCTCAAATTGCACGTAAACTGGGGCTTTCGCGTGAACGTGTTCGACAGATCGAAGAATTAACGATTCAAAAATTAAAGAAAATTTTAAAAGAGAAAGAGGATCAATAACCAGACCTATGCCAGTTAAACGTAAACACATTTTTGTTTTGATCTTGCCACGCTTCGAAGATATTTTTCATTCTTACTATACCGGAGAGATTACTAAAGGTGTTAATTTGGCGGCTAGCCGTTTGAATGTAGATTTTCTTGTACATATAACCGATCGATCTGATCATAGCACCTGGCTTGATCCAACCTTGTTGGACCGTAAGAATGTTGATGGAATTCTTTTTGCGGATATAGATAATGATCTGGAAATTGTCAAAAAAGCCATTATGCGCGGAATGCCTTCTTTAGTTTTAAATAATAAGATTGATGAGCCAATTAACTACATCGCAATTAATAACTATGAAGCAGCTTTTAAGGTGGTGGAAGAATTTATTAAATTAGGTCATAAGAATATTGCAACCATAGCTGGAGATCTTTCGACCCAAGCGGGTCAGGCACGTTTGGAAGGATACTATGATGCGCTTGCTAAGCATAAAATTGATGTTGATAAAAGCTTAGTCAAAACAGGTGGTTTTTTAAGAACTCCAGCCAGACAAGCTGCCTCAGATCTTTTAAAATTAAAAGATCGTCCAACAGCTATTTTTGCAGCTTCGGATGTTATGGCCTTAGAAGCCATGGATGTAGCTAAATCTAAGAAGATCAACATTCCAGACGATTTATCGATCTGTGGATTTGATGACAATCCACTAAGAGCAACTAGCTCCATACCATTAGCGACAGTTGCTCAGCCCTTGGTCGAAATGGGGCGCTTAGGTCTTGAGACCCTTTATTTGATTAGTAACGGAAAAGCTAAACTACCCGTTAAAGAAGTCTTATCTGCTAAGCTCATTCGAGCCCAATCGATGTGTAAAGCTTAAGAAATATGAAAATATCAGAACTTAAGAAGCATATCCGAGATATTCCTAATTTCCCGCAAGAAGGCATTATTTTTAAAGATATTTCAACGCTTTTACAGAATAAAGATGCTTTCAAAAAGTCTATTGATTTACTGGCTAAGAAATTTAAGCATGAACGTGTTGAATATGTGGTTGGCGTGGAAGCGAGGGGTTTTATTTTTGGTTCAGCTTTGGCCTATAAGCTTGGCGCAGGTTTTATTCCAGTTAGAAAAAAGGGAAAATTACCTTACAGAACTAAGAGCGTGACCTACCAACTCGAGTATGGTTCTGATACTCTGGAGATCCATGAAGACGCTTTGAAGGCGAACTCTCGTGTGCTGATTGTAGATGATCTTTTAGCTACAGGGGGCACAGTGAAAGCTGTGGTTGATTTGATTAAAGCCCAGAAAGCAAAGATTGTCGGGGTGGCTTTTGTGGTTGAATTGAAATTCCTAAAAGGTAAAGAACGTCTTTCTGATCTGCCGATTTATTCGCTCATTCATTATTAATCCATGTTTTTATTTTCTAAGCTCCTCACCTCAAAAAAGTCATTATTTATTTCTTTATTGATTATTTGCACGTTCATTAGTTTTAGCCCTCTGCTTTCTGCACAGTTTTTATCCTATAAAGATGATGTCATTATTCTCCGTAATGTTCATGTTCTGAATTTTGACTTGCCCCATATCATGGCTAATTTTGCTCATAGGGTAGAGGGTCTTTATGAACCTTTGACCATTTTGTCTTTTTCATTGGAACATAAACTTTTTGGCTTTAACCCTTTTGTGTTTCATCTCGATAGTCTGCTTCTTCATATTGGCGTGGTTATTTTACTTTTCTTTTTTGCAACTCATTTGGGGTTGAGTCTTATTGAATCCTTTGTGGGAGCATTAATTTTTGCATTGCTTCCGAGTCAGGTCGAGGCTGTTGCTTGGCTATCTCAGCGTAAGGAAACGTTGTATTCTTTGTTTTATTTATTATCACTCATTCATTATCAAAAGGGCAGATCTCGAAGCTGTTTTATTTATGCTCTGTTGAGCATGTTGGCTTCTCCTGAAGCTGTGAGCCTTCCATTAGCATTGGTTGTGCTAGACTGGTTTAAGTATAAAAAAATAGAATTATCGATGGTCTTTTCTAAATGGCATTATTTCTTAATGGCGGTGGCTATTGGAAGTTTAAGTTATAAAGCTTTTTTTACCGTTGGTAAGAATATTTTCTATCTACCTACCATAATATTGTGCTTGTTATTGGCTTGCGGGATAAATCGTTTGTACCAATTTTTAAAAACGCAAGAAGCAATTATTCGTCAATTATTCATTATTGCTGTCATGATGTTGGTGATGGGATTGATGCTCTTGACCTTTCAGCAGAGCTCTCTTTGGCATGACACCATTACTTTCTGGAAATATCAATCTAAGAATTCACCTCGCGGATCGGTTCTTAATAATTTGGCCGAAGCCATAAAATCAACACAAGAATATCAGCGATCCTTTGAGGATTATCGTGCCTATATAGATCTGGTTTCACATGGAGCTAAGGAGAATAGTATAGTCATAGATAAAGCCAAATTTTATAAGGTTCAAGAAGTGATAGATATTTATAAGCAAGCAATCCAGGTGGATCGTACTTATGGGGCTTCTTACTGCCGTCTGGCAGATCTTTACGAAGACCTTGGCAAATTAGATGAGGCCTTTGTCTGGTTTAACAAAGCAATAGAAGTCGACCCTAAATCTAAGGAGGCTTTGTATGGGTTAGGACTTCTTTATCAAAGAAAAAATATGCCTCCTAAGGCTATTGAGATATTTAATCGTCTTTTAAAGTTTTATCCTGAAGATGAAGATGTGTATGCTCGTATTATCACTGCGTATAGTAAATTTATTGAAGACAATCCACAGCAGAAAGATTATCAAGAGCAAAGGGAAGATGTCTTGTCGAAATATGAACAAGTTTCCAAAAGGAAGAAATACACCTATACCGATTATTTTAACTTAGGATATCTGTATGAACAGGTGGGAGGATTTGAAGAAGCCGTTCGATTTTATAAAAAAGCCCTCGAATTAAAGCCTGATTACGAGAAAGCTCTAAATAGTTTGGCCAATCGATTTCAGCAACAGGGAGATTTAAGAGCAGCGCTTTTGTTGTATCAGCAATTATTACATTATCATCCTAAGAATGCTCAAGGTTATCTTAACATGGGTATTATTTATAATGCTTTAGGAGACGCTGATCGTTCACGCATGCTTTATCAAAAGGTGGTTGATCTTGATTCGAGTAATGCTAAGGCTTATTTTTATTTAGGGTACTTATGTGAATCAGCAGGAGAGCTTAAGGAAGCTTTGATTTACTATGAGAAATCTATAGAGAAAGATTCCGGTCAAGATGAAGTTTATTATAATATGGGAAATGTTTATGCCCAATTAGGGCAGGATGCTGAAGCCATGGCATCTTATTTAAAAACAGTAGGAATTAATAAAAATCACCAGAATGCTTTTGTGAATTTATCAATTCTTTCATTTAAATCGAGGGATTTTGTGGGAGCTGTTCATTATTTGGAAGAAGCCCAGCTTTTAGGATATCTGCCGCCAGCAGAGTATGTGAAATCTCTGGCGCCGTATCGGAAGAAATGAGAAATTTGCGCCAGTAGCTCCCCGCCCCCAACAAAAACCTGTTGGGTCCGCTAATGGTGTTGGCGGAAAAAAGCATGGCGGGTTAATATGTTTGGCGGGAGTCCGCCATGCTTTTTGGCGGACAATTATTGTAGGAGTCCAATAAAGTGTTTTGTGTTTATGTCTTAAAAAGTTTAAAAACTCAGAAAAGATATGTGGGATATACTGGTAAGGCGCCTCAAGAAAGAATGTCGGAACATAATTCTGGAACCAATAAATTTACAAAGGGAAATCGACCTTACGAATTAATATACTATAAGTTTTATGAGAGTAAGGATTTTGCAGAGAAAAGAGAGAGATTTCTAAAGTCTGGAAATGGACGAAGAATCTTAAATCGTATATTAGAAAATTTGCCCCTGTAGCTCAATCTTGGATAGAGCGAGACACTCCTAACGTCTAGGCTGGCCGTTCGATTCGGCCCGGGGGCATTATTTTCTAGATAAAGGGGTTGTTTTTTATATTAATGTGGTATAGTTTTAGTAGGTGCTATGAAAAAATTAAGATCCTTTTCATTGATTGAGATTGTTGTAACCATGGCCGTTTTAGGCCTTTTGGTTGCTATAGCTGTGCCTAATATGAATCTAAATCTTGCTCGTACTGAAGCAGGAGCGGCCCAGAGAAATTTGATAGCCATTTATTCGGCGCAGATAAATTATTTACAATCTCATGGTCAGTTTTATGAGAATTCCCCTTCTTTTAATATTGCTAATCTTAATCAAACTCTCGGTTTAAATATCAGTCCTACTGGCGGAACTGAGTATGGCTGTTGTCCAACAGATATAAATGGTCATACAGATTGTCAAGCCAAGAGAGCAGGAATTACTGGATTTAAGATGGTGCTACGGATGGATTCTCCTTTAAATCCGCAAGCACGGCCTATATATGGAAGTCCTCCGTTATCTCCAGTAGCAAACCCTTCTTGCTTTGGAACTGGTGGTCTTTGTCCTGGCATCGGCGTTTTCCCAGAACTACCTGGAATTGTTTGTCTTCCACCAGGTGGAACAGCTACAGGCACAAATACATCTACCAATACAGGTGCTGGTACATTAACGACGACTACTACGGGGACAAATACATCTACGGTTACGACAACGAGTACCATAACGACTACAAGTACAGGAACAACAACGACCACAACTACAGGGACAACAACCACAACTAGTACAGGTACAATATCAACTACGAGTACTGCTTCATCAACAAATACGACGACTACAACAGCATCGGGTACTGCCACAACTACCACAACAGGATCGGGTACTGCCACAACAACTATTACAGGATCAGGTACTGCTACAACTACCACAACAGGATCAGGTACTGTTACAACTACTACCACAGGATCAGGTACTGTGACAACTACCAGCACTGGAACAAATACTACGACGAATACAGGTACAACTACATCGACAAGTACTTCAACAAGCACAGGCACTGCGACAACCACTAGTACATGGGCTGGAGGTGGTACAGGTACGGGTTCAGGATCCTCATCGAGTACAGATACGGGTAGCGGTAGTGGTACTTCTACAGGAACGATGGTTGCGGACTGTTCAAGTGCAGTACATCCTCCACCAGAGGAGTGGGAATGTCGTACATATACTTGTGACTGTACATCAGGTTGTGATTGGGTCTGGACAACGTCCTTAGTCAATGGAACTCCTTGCACGGGTGGGTGTTGTATGAACTCTACTTGTTCAGGAGTTATGTGTGGTGGAGATTGTTGTGATCCAAGTGTAGGGCAGGTATGTATCAATAACGCTTGTTGTGATGCTGTCAATGTTTGTGGGATCTTTTGTTGTGCTCCAGGGCAAACTTGTTTTAGCGGATTTTGTGTCAATGTCTCAACAAGTA
>CAZOXU010000007.1:77515-79958 GCA_964583975.1 uncultured Planctomycetales bacterium | reverse complement strand
GGTACAGGGACGAGTACAGAGTCTGGTACGGGAACAGATACTGGATCGGGAGGGGGCACGCTTACCGATACGAGTTCTGATACGAAAACTGATACAGAAACGGGCATAGCAACGGAAGCTTGTCTTCCAAGTGATCCTTGTTATCATGACGGAAAATTATGTTTAACTACTCCTGGAGGAGAAGCTGGTAAATGTCGTTATTGTGAGTGTATGAAATC
The DNA here is from genome assembly GCA_964583975.1 of uncultured Planctomycetales bacterium. Lineage (GTDB taxonomy): Bacteria > Omnitrophota > Gorgyraeia > Zapsychrales > Fredricksoniimonadaceae > JACQCF01. Next base: position 79,740 of record CAZOXU010000007.1, on the reverse strand, counting down.
TTGTCAACCTTGTTCTCCAGTTGGCAGTTCGTGTGAAAATGTTAATTTTCCTGAAATGGGAATTTGCTCTCCAGAGAAATGTTGTGTGCCCAACAAAAGTGGAGGTGTTTAACAGGGGGCATTCTAAAATTTAGATCTTTTTTTGGTTTTGAAGTGATTGATGGTGTATATTATAAGTAGAGATGTTCGGTAGCTTTAAGGTAACTTTTTTAAGGAGGCGCAATGAAATCCAATTATTTAGTTCTCACCATATTAATTGGGATTATGCTGGCGTTCGCATTTAAAGTTAATGCCGCAACTTTATCCATGAAAACCACCTACCCTGCGCCATCCGGGTTTTATAAAACATTAACTGTTTCCGATAAACTTATCATTCCTTGTCATAATGCTTCACATGTTTCTAGTCAGTTAGGTGAAGTTTGGGTTGTGGACACTCTTTGCGGACCATAAAAATTATGAATATTAAATTCAAGAAAATATTTAGAATTTTGTTTCTTAACCCCATAGTTATTGCTTTGGGTTTTTTTATTTATATTCCTCATTCTTTCGCGGCTGTTTCAGGTACTACTACCGTTCCTCTTTGTTCTGCTCCTGGTTATGATCCAAGCAATGAATGCGGTGTGCGGGTTTCAACAAAAGAGGGGACTCCTCAAGGGTATAAAGTATATCATTTAGCAAAAGAAACAGGTGTTCCAAGTGCTCCTTATTTTAATGTTGTTACGTCAGGAGGTGCAAAAACCTGTAAAACATTTAATGTGGCGGTAGGAGTGACGCCGCCAGTGTATATAAATTTTGCTGGTGCTTCTCGAGCATTTCAAGCTGCTTGTGTAGAACGCTGTACGCCGATATCTACTCCTATAACAGCAACTAATTATTGCTTTAACGATGGATGCGCAATTAATAAGAAGAATTGCGATGATAATCATCCGATTTGTCCATTAACACTAACCTCCATGCCAGGGCAGGGGGCTGATTGTAGAGCTCTTGAAAGTACAGATACGAGTACAAGTACAAGCACGGCTACGGATACGAGTACAATAACAGATACGAGCACATTAACAGGTACAGGCACATTAACTAGTACAGGTACAATAACTGACACGGGTACTTTAACTGGTGCGGGTACATTAACGGGCACAGGTACAACTACTAATACGAGCACAGTAACTGGCAGTGGAACAACAACTGGAACAAGTACCGATACAAGTGTATCGGTATGTTTTCAAAATTTAGGTCAATCTTGTGTGGCTAACAGTAGCGTTGCAAATGAGTGTTGTGCTGTTGGCTGTTGTTATAATAATGTATGTACAGGATTTACGGGCTGGTGCGCTCAATCAAGTAGTACCGATTCAGGTACAGATACATCAACTGCATCCGGAACGAGTTCAGGAACAGGATCTGCAACTGGTTCAGGCACTGGATCATCGACTGGCTCGGGATCAGGGACAGTAATCATATCGGCTACAGTAGTAGGTACAGGAACTATTACTAATACGGGCACAGCTACCTCAACTTCAACAGCAAGTAGTACATCTACAGCGACAGCAACGGCTACTGCAACAGCAACTGCCACAGCCACGGCTGCTTGTCATGGTGGAGTTGCTTGTTCGAGAGACTCCGATTGTCATGCAGGCGGATTAGATACCCTGTCGGGTCCTGACGTTAATTTAGATACTGATTTCTTATTCCTAAACAATGTTTTGGATCAGGGTGAATATGTATGTAGGCATGGGTGTTGTACGCCGATTATTCTTCCGTATCCGTATACAGATACTGGAACAAGTACGAGTACAGATACTGGATCAAGCACAGCTACTGCCACGGCAACATCTACTACCACGGCAACATCTACGACCACAACAACAAGTACATCTACAACAACTTCAACTACTACAGCCTCAAGTACAACTACTACCACAGCAACAGGATCTTCTACAGCTACTCCTGTCCTAATCACATTCACGGATACGATGACGTCTACTGCGACAGCAACAGGGACCGCTACAGTTACTCCTGGGGGCACATCTACTGCTACGGCCATACTTACAGCACCAGTAACCACCACTTTTATAGCTACGTCCACAGCAACAGCTACTGCAACGGCTACTGCAACAGCTACTGCAACAGCTACTGCAACAGCTACTGCAACTGCTACAGCCACTTTAGCAACTATTGTTTCTTGTGATCATGGTTTTCATTGGGATAATCATGCTAGAAAATGCGTA
>CAZOXU010000007.1:10598-77505 GCA_964583975.1 uncultured Planctomycetales bacterium | reverse complement strand
CATCTAAAATTTGATCAAGAGTTTTTGAAGTGGTAGATAAAAATTCTAATAAATGCGTGAAAGATGGATAATGAGTCTAGAAGCATTAAATTTGAGAGAATATTAGCAGTATTTATTTTGGTTATTTTGATTTATCCTTCTTGTTGCTTTGCAACTCCACTTTGTTCTGAACCCCATCCTGCTGAGTGTGATTTAAAGATTTATAAAACTGAGACTGTAGGATACCCGCCACATAAAAAAGTTATTATTACTCATGGCAAATTAGCAGCTCCAGGTACGTCCCATAGTTTAGTAGTAACAACTTCAGGAACGCTACAAAATTGTTCTTTGATTGCTGCGACAGGGGATTCCTCATTAGTTATTAATAATGGTTCAGGAGGCCCAAGGACCTTGGAGCCAGCTTGTGTGGAAGAATGCACACCGAATCTTATTAGCTTAAGTGCCAACCAATGTGCCAATGATGGATGTAGCATTAATACAAGCCAGTGCGATCAAAATCATTCTTTGTGTACTGCTCCAGCTAATGCTGCGGTTGGAGTGGCATATCCATGCGTAAATCCATCGGGGGGTACCAATCCAGGAACTAATACATCAACAGATACCAATACTTCCACAAGCACTTCAATAGGTACAGCTGCCCTATGTATTCCTAATGGCAGTAATCAAGCATGTTCTTCTAATACGGAATGTTGTGATAATTGTTGTTATAACGGTTTATGTTCAGCTTTTGTCAATTGGTGTGTACCTCCAACCTCTACAGATACAGGTACTGGTACTGATACATCAACGTCAACACTGAGCGGTACTAATACATCGACTTCTACGAATACGGCCATAACAACTGCAAGTACATCCGCAGCAGGAAGCACTACAAATACAGGGACTTCTACTAATACAGCCACCTCAACTAATACGACCACAAACACAGCTACGAATACAGCAACTGGTACAGGGAGCTGTATACCATGTCTTATTGATGGTGATTGTCTAAGTGGTCTTTCAGGAGTAGGGGGGCTTGGTTCTCCCAAGAATCAAATCTTCGCCGCCTATCATTCTTGTAATAGTGGTTGTTGTGAATAAATAATCTTCTAAAAATTCATTTCAAATTGTTATTGCTTGAAAACTTTATCGATGAGAAAATATGCCAAATTAATCGAAAGGAAAATGTATGAATAATAAATTTTTGACAGTTACGCTTTGTGTAATTCTAGTTTTTATTTCAGGTTCCTGGCTTGTTTTTGCTATTGGTGGGGCTATTTCATCAGCATTAGCTCCGGTCAATACTCAGTTGGGTGAAATTAAAGCCCAGCTTGCTAATTTAGAAAGAAAATTAAATGAAAGAGCTTCAGAGGGCACACTAGCCAATATTAATCAAAAAATGGGGGCCATTGATGCCAGAATGAACGCCCTTTTAACAGCAGGCGCTCGCAATAATCCTCCGCCTAGCCCCAGACCACCAATGCCTCAGGAAGACGTCAATAAAGTTTACACGATTGAGGATGGTGCTTCTCCAATTTTAGGAAATAAAAATGCTCCAATAACCATCGTAGAGTTTTCTGATTTGCAATGTCCATTTTGCAACCGTTTTCATCCAGTTGTCAAAGACGTGGTGAAAGCTTATCCAGATAAAGTCAGAGCAATTATCAAGAATTTTCCTTTATCGTTTCACCCTAACGCTTTGCCTGCGGCTAAATTAGCATTAGCTGCTAATTTGCAAGGAAAGTATTTTGAGATGATTGATTTGCTTTTGAAAAATCAGGCATCAGTGGCTGAAGATAAAGTCAAAGAATATGCTAAAGAAATAGGCATTAATTATAATAAATTGATGGATGATTATAAAAATAAGGATGCTCAATGGCAGAAGATTATCGACGATGATAGGCTTTTAGCTGAAAAGGTAGCGGTGCAGGGAACCCCAACATTTTATCTTAATGGTAAAAAGACCAATGCTCGTGATTTAGAGACTTATAAAGTTGAGATAGATAAAATTTTGGCAGAGAGGAAGTAAGAAGTTTTCCATAATGACCTTCTTAAAAAGAATATCTTTTGAGTTTCCTGCTCTTTTATTATTAATTTTTGTTTATTTGTTTGTCTTTCCACGCAGTCTTTCCTATGACCACTCTTGGGTTCAGCCCGAACAGTTTTTTATTAAAATGGGTATTCTCAAGAGTGGTCCGAGTTTAAATCCTCAAGATTTAAAAAATGGTTTATATTGGCAGTTGTTTGAATATCAGCCTCGCTCTACTCGTCCTTTATCGTCATATTTTGAAATTATAGATACAAAATTTAGGGTTTGGTTATGGCAATATGTAATGCCTCATCCAAGTTTGTCTTTGACGTGGATTTTTTCGTTATTTTTGGGTCCATTGTTTCTATATAAATTATTAAGAAATTACGAGGTAGGGAAGAATCTGGCTATTGCCATGATAGCTTTTTATCTGGCAACACCTTCTATATTAAGTAGTGTTGTGCTGTTGTTTCGTCCAGGTAAGCCGATGACTAATTTTGTCATTATTTTTTCTTTATATTTGGCTTCCCAACTCAAGAAGAAATTTATAGATCAGCAGCAGGCAATACCATTAAAGAGTTTCTTGTTTTTCTGGCTTTTTGTTGTTTTTTCGTTTTATTGGGATGAGGGAGGGTTGTTAATCTTTCCAGCCATTCTTATTTTTTTTAATTCCTTATTTCATCGGAAGTTATATCTTTTTCTGTGGCTTTGTCTTCCAGCAATTACCGCTTTAGCATATTTTAAAATTATTCCTTACTTATCTTGCCTGGCAGGTTTTAGTTTTCCTCATTTTGATCAGGCTCTAAAGTTCTTTAGTGGTCTAGCTTATAAGGAGTTTTCATCCAATTATCTTGGAGGGTTTATTTATTTTCTTAAAATGTTAATCGCTAACACAAAAATATTGATTTTAGAAACCATGGGAATTGTTTTTCCTCAAGGATTCAGGGGGGGCGAGTGGTTGACAGGGTGTTTCTTGGCATCCTTAGTGTCGTGGATAGTTATTATTTTTAAACTTTTTAAAGCCAGAAAGAAGAGTGAATTGTTTTTGTTTTCAATCTTCTTGTTTGGTCTTATTCTCTTTTTTAATTATTTGATCAGTCTGGTTTTAAGAATTTGGGGGCCATATTATTATGGAGGTTTTTGGTCGATATTTTTTGCTATTTTTTTAGCTCGTTTTATCAATAAGACAGATATTAATAAACATGTTTTAGTTGTCTGCTTTTTTTTCATTATATTGAATATGTCTAATTCTTTTTTAGCTATTAACCTTGTGAATAAAAAGTATCACTATTACCCCTATAGCCCCGGAGAGATTAGGCTTTTTTTTAAGGGAGATAGAAATAGATTTGATGTGCGTCCTTTTTATTCAGGAGGCCAGATCAAAGAACAAATCTATGATTATTGGATGACTGTTAGGAGAGGTGATCCTATTAAGCAGTATTATTTACCTAGGGAATTGTGTTGGTTGCCTTTAGAGTTGGAACCAACTAAGCCCCACACAAGACACGAAGTATTAAGAAGTGACTCTAAATTTGTTTTTCCTGCCTACTAGTTTAATTGGGTGCCTTTATACGAGAAATTCGAAAGAAGTAAGAACCGCTAATCATGAGTTCTTCAATGGTTTCCAATTGATAGCGTTCATTTAAAACATTATCAGCTAAAGGTTTGAGGGTGGCATAGGAAATCGATTGGACAACGTAAATTGTTTTAAAAAGATGGTTTTTATACTGTTCTAGGATTTCGTCAACATTTTTATTGGCTGTCCAATAATAAATAGCACCGTAATTATTGACAATCAGCTGTCCAGGTCTTCCACAGATAACTAAGAAGTTTTTGTCTGTTTGTCGTTTCAAGAAATTATCTACGAAACGATATTCTCGAATGATCATTAAATTATTAGCAAGTTTATCTTCTACAGCAACGGGATGGTAAAAAACAAAAGCTGTTAAGGATACTATTAAGACGGTAGTTTTTGTCCAATTCATGAAGGAAGACAGATTTGAAAGTACAACAATCAAAAGTGTGGATAACAGTGTTAAAGCAGGGATATAGAGACGCCCGTTCATAGGGTGGGGGTCAATGCTATAAATGGTGGTTAAGGTAAAGACAGCAAGGACGCTTAATGATATGCATATGAGAAAAATATTTTGGTTCTTATCTTTGGAATGAAAGATGTTTAAAATGATAGCAATAACACAAGAGATTAAGGCTAGAATTCCTGCAATATTAATTAAACCTGCATAACCAGACTGACCGGTAATATCGAATGCTTCTTTGGCTAAATTCCCTATATTTTTAATGCCTGAAGCAAAGCTAAAGGCATGGACCCAAGATCCAGATGGAAAGTTCGGATCAGGTACTCCTATCATAATGATACGTTGCCATATTAAAGGTAAAAAGAGGATGGGAATAAGAGCATACCAGGCTGATTCTTTGAAGAAGCGAAGCTTAATATTCTTAGTAACAAGTAAAATAAATATGATCACAGCGCCATAAATAAAGGATTCATAGCGAACATTAGCCAACATAATAAGAGTTAATGCCAGAACTAGAAAACTTTGAGAAGTGGGATTGTTTAGAAAATATCTTAAGGAAATGAATGAAATAAGGAGAAATAAGAAATTGAAGACTTCAAAACTGGCACTGGTTGCGCTAAACGAAACAATAGGTTGGCTTACGACCAAGATAAGGGCTGCAAAGGCAGCTAAATCGCTCATATAGAAACGAATGAGCAGATAAAGCAGAAATAGGGCGATCCATAAAACAAAATAATTAAGAATAAAGACGTTTTCAATGTGGTAGCCTAAAACATTGTGCATGACAGAAGTAAAAAATGGGAATAAGAAAGGACGTTTTTCCGTTGATCCTGGCACGGTTGGCCAGAACATTTCATAATACCATCGGCCTTCAGTGACATTGGAGACATGTTTATAAAAGGTCATGGATTTGGCTACGGATAGCAGATTTGTTTCATCGCTTAATACACGAAAATATTTAGGAACTGAAACAAACACGATAGAGGCTAAAAGAAATGAAACTAGCAGCCCTTGCCAGTGTGATCGAAGAAAAGGAAAAAGAAGAAAATTGTTTCTTTGTTTGAGATTAACTAAAACTAGAAGCCAGGTAACGGTCAGTCCAAGAATAATGTAATAGGAAGTGTACATGAAAGCCGACTTCATAAAATCAGGCTTTAGAAGGGTTATAAGAAGGATCGTTGCAAAAGTAAGAAAACCCAAGATGTTCACAATGAGAATTGCTTTAGAGGGTTTCGGATGCATATTGTTTTTATCGTCTAAGAAAGGCATAAGTGATTATCTAATTTTAAAAAGGGGATGTCAATCAATTGGAAATAAAACTAATAACCTAAATTTGGACCTAACCAGCGTTCAATTTCTGTAACAGGCATATTTTTTCGTCTAGCGTAGTCTATTACTTGATCTTTCTCTATTTTACCAATGGAGAAATATTTAGATCGAGGGTGAGCAAAATACAAGCCACAAACAGCGGCTGTAGGGTACATCGCATAGCTTTCTGTTAATTGGATGCCTGTATTTCTGGTGGCATCTAAAATCTTAAAGAGAGTGGCTTTTTCTGTATGATCGGGGCAGGCCGGATAACCGGGGGCTGGTCGGATGCTTCGGTATTGGCCAAGATTGATTTGTTCATCGCTGAGTTGTTCGTCACGAGCAAAACCCCACAGTTCACGGCGAACTTTAAGGTGCATTAATTCAGCAAAGGCCTCTGCTAAACGGTCAGCCACCGCTTTCGCAAGGATGCTTTTGTAGTCATCATGATCATCTTCGTATTTTTTAACCAATTCATCTAGTCCTGTTCCAGCGCTAACAGCAAAGGCTCCGAGATAGTCTTTAATGCCAGAAGATTTAGGAGCGATATAATCGGCATGCGACAACATGGTTTGATTGTCCTTGATGACATTTTGTTGCCGCAGGTTGTAAAAGACATGAGAAACTTTTGTTCGGCTGTCATCAGTGTAGATTTCAATATCGTCTCCTACAGAATTTGCCGGAAAAAAGCCAATCACACCATTAGCTGTTAAAAGATTCTTTTGAATAATTTCATCAAGCATGGTCATAGCGTCATTGTACACTTGGGTGGCTTGTTGACCATAGGTGGGGTCTTTTAAAATTTGTGGGAATTTACCTTTAAGCTCCCACGCAATAAAGAAGAAGGACCAGTCAATACGTTCACGGATTTCATTAAGGTCAAAGTTTTTGAATGTTTTAAGGCCAAGAAAACTTGGTTTGGTGATATCAGCTTTATTCCAATCGGTGAGGAGAGCTTTTGTTCGAGCTTTTTCAATGCTTATAAAGTTTCTCGAAGCTTGACGCGAAGCGTATTCAGTGCGTAACTGATCGTACTCTTCTAGAGTTTTTTTGACAATGCCTTCTTTAAGGGTTGGATCCATTAGTGAACGGCACACTCCAACAGCTCGGGAGGCATCTTTAATATGAACAACAAGATTGTTTTTATAAGCAGGTACAATCTTAACAGCTGTATGAGCTGGTGATGTGGTTGCACCTCCAATTAAAAGAGGGATATTGAAATCTTCTTTTTGCATTTGGGAAGCTACGGTGACCATTTCATCCAAAGAGGGGGTGATAAGACCAGAGAGACCAATCATATTGGCCTTGTGTTCTTTGGCAGCTTTAAGAATTTTATCGCAAGCCACCATGACGCCAAGATCAACGATTTGAAAACCATTACAGGCAAGAACAACCCCCACGATATTTTTTCCAATATCGTGCACATCGCCTTTGACGGTTGCCATAATCACTGTTCCTGCACCCTTTCCGCCAGAGGCGGATCCGCCTTCGGCGGATGCTTGGTCTTTTTCTTTTTCAATAAAAGGTTGCAGATAAGCCACGGATTTTTTCATAACACGAGCACTTTTAACAACCTGAGGGAGGAACATCTTTCCAGATCCAAAAAGATCACCAACCACATTCATGCCAGCCATCAGGGGGCCTTCAATAACATCGAGCGGCCGTCGTGATTTCTGCCGAGCTTCTTCGGTATCTTGGTCAATAAAATCAACAATGCCTTTAACAAGCGCATGCGAGAGTCGATCTTCCACGGAAAGTTGACGCCAGGAGAGATCTTCTTGTTTTTTCTCTCCAGAAGCTTTAACGGTTTCTGCAAAGCTGACTAATTTTTCCGTAGCTTCAGGACGTCGATTGAGAATTACATCTTCAATGAGCTCTAAAAAGTCTTTAGGGATCTGATCATAGACTGCAATCATACCCGCATTGACGATGCCCATATCCATGCCTTCTTTGATAGCATGGTAGAGAAAGCTTGAATGCATGGCTTCACGAACTGGATCGTTACCTCGGAAAGAGAAGGAGACGTTGGAAACACCCCCAGAGATTAAACATCCGGGGCACGCAGCCTTGATTTGGCGTGTGGCTTCAAAGAAGTCTTTGGCGTAATTATTATGTTCTTCAATACCTGTAGCGATTGCAAAGATATTGGGATCAAAAATAATATCTTGTGGGTCAAAGCCAATTTCTTGGGTGAGTATTTTAAAGGCTCTTTTACAAATGCTGACTCGACGTTCCACCGTATCTGCTTGTCCTTGTTCGTCAAAGGCCATGACAACTGCTGCGGCGCCGTAATGCAATACCTTTGAGGCCTGTTGTTTAAAAGATTCTTCGCCTTCTTTGAGACTGATCGAGTTCACAATGCTTTTTCCCTGGACACATTTAAGTCCAGCTTCAATGACTGACCACTTAGAAGAGTCAATCATGATAGGAACCTTAGAAATGTCTGGCTCGGAGGCAATCAGGTTGAGGAAGGTGGTCATAGCTGTTTTAGAATCGAGCATGGCCTCATCCATGTTAATATCAATGATTTGAGCTCCATTTTCTACTTGCTGACGGGCAACCACAAGAGCTTCATCATATTTGCCAGCAATAATAAGTCTGGCAAACTGTTTAGATCCAGTCACATTGGTTCTTTCACCAACGTTTACAAAATTAGTGTTCTCGCGCAAGATTAGAGGTTCAAGACCAGAAAAACAACTGTAGTGTTTGATTTCTGGAATTTTTCGAGGAGAAAGATTCGTGACGACATGCGCCATTTCTTTGATGTGGTCGGGCGTTGTTCCGCAACAACCGCCTAGAATATTCAGTAGTCCGTCTTGAGCAAATTCTTTAACAATGTTAGCCATAGGCGAAGCGCCAAGATCATATTCACCAAAGGCATTTGGCAGGCCGGCGTTGGGGTAGCAGCTGATAAAACAGTCCGCAATACGCGAAAGCTCAGCGATATACTGGCGCATATCTTTGGGCCCCAGGGCACAGTTAAGACCAATGCTTAAAGGGCGGGCATGTTTCATGGAAATCCAGAACGCTTCGGTAGTTTGTCCCGAAAGTGTGCGTCCGCTCGCATCAGTGATTGTTCCTGAGATCATTAAAGGGAATTTACGTCCGATTTTCTGGCTATATTCTTCAATCGCAAAAATAGCAGCTTTGGCATTGAGCGTATCAAAAATTGTTTCAATCAAAAGTAGATCTACGCCGCCATCAATAAGGCCTTTGAGTTGCTCTGTGTAGGCTTCTACTAATTGATCAAAGTTAACAGCGCGGAAGGCTGGGTTGTTGACATCAGGAGAAAGGGAGGCTGTTCGGGTTGTAGGTCCGATTGCACCTGCCACAAAACGAGGTTTACCAGGATTTTCCTTGGTGAACTTATCAGCTGCTTTTTTAGCGATCTTAGCTGAAGCGACATTGAGCTCATAGACCAGATTTTCCATCTGGTAATCGGCCATACTAATGCGATTACTATTAAAGGTATTAGTTTCGATAATATCAGCGCCAGCATTGAGGTATTGACTATGGATCTCTTCGATGATTTGAGGCTGTGTTAATGATAGTAAATCATTATTACCCTTAAGATCGCTGGGATAATTTTTAAAGCGCTCCGCCCTGTAATGCTCCTCGGTGAGCTTGTATTTTTGGATCATGGTTCCCATAGCGCCATCCAAAATAAGGATACGCTTAAGGAGGATCTGACGTAAGGTTTGTTCTTGGGGAGATGTTTTCAATTTATTTTAGTAAGGTTGCTAATTCGCCATTCTCGTGCATTTCAGTCACGATATCGCATCCACCAATAAATTCTCCATTAATGAAGATTTGGGGAATAGTTGGCCAGTTGGTAAATTCTTTGATGCCTTGGCGGACTTCTTCTGAGGCAAGCACATTGTAATCTTTAATAGGAGCATTATACGATTGCAGAATTTGTATGGCACGAGCTGAAAAACCGCACATAGGAGAGTCAGCAGTGCCTTTCATAAAGATAACGATTTTATTATTCTTAATATCATTTTCGATTTGATTTTTGAGAGTATCAGATAACATGCTCATTTTCTCCTTGTTTGTACGGGCTTAAGTTACCTAGCCCCTACGTTATTAAAATCCATATTGTGATTTTGCTGCTTCCCACTTCGCTGGAGTAAAGGTTTTTAAGCCTAAAGCGTGAACCGTATTAAAAACATCTTTGATAGCTGTCATGACCATTTGCTGTTGTTTGAATACAGGTAATCCTTCAAAAGCAGGCGACACAACAAAGGCTTGTAAATGTTGACCATCGTTCATAGGGTCAAGCACATAAGCTTTTGATTGGGGGAGTGCAGTTTCAATGCGTGATTTAATTTCGTCGATCATGATCTTTTGTAATTATTTTGAAACCATTTAATAATATCCATTGATTCATACAAAGCTTTGCCGTTAATCACCAGGCAGGGCACTTGGGTTTTACCTCCAACTTTAAGGAGTTCATCACGAAAAGAAGGGTTTTCTAGGATATCCTTCATGGGAACAGAGATTTTTTCTTTAGCTAGATATTCTCTGACACGATGACAATAAGGGCAGCTATTAAAATGGTAAAGAGTTAAGTTTTGCATAATTAAGGTAATCCACCAGAGGCGGATGATTCATAAGTGAATATTTAAGGAATCATTTTATCAATTTTTCAACGAAATCAATGACTTTTTCTTCCAATCGCTGATTATAAAGGGTGTTCATTTCTTGCAGGCAGGTAGGAGAAGTTACATTGACCTCAATTAGATATTTGCCAAGTATGTCGATACCAACCAAATAAAGCCCCAGGTTTTTAAGATACGGCTTTAATGTTTTGATGATTTGAAGGTCCCGTTTATTAACATTGGTTGCTTTAGGTTTTCCACCAGCATAAAAATTATTGCGGTGTTCGCCTTTCGAGTGTACACGAAGCACGGCCCCGAGTAATTCTCCATTAAGCAGAAGAATTCTTTTATCACCGTTACGGGCTTCAGGCACATATTTTTGAAGGATAATGGCCTTGGAATATTCCTGGCTTAGGGTCTCTAAAATAACCTTGGTGTTAGTGTGCCCTTCTTCGATGTGAAATACAGATTGTCCGCCAAAAGAATTTGAAGGCTTGGCGATGACATTTTTATGTTTCAAAGCGAAGTTTAACAAATCATTCTTATTAGACGAGATAATAGTGGCGGGCACCAGATCTGTAAATTGGGCTGACCATACTTTTTCATTAACGCTACGAATACCCGCAGGATTATTGATGACAGCTACGTGTTTAGGAAGGTGATCTAAAATCCAGGTATTCATCAAATATTGTTCATCAAAAGGAGGGTCGGGGCGGACAAACACCGCATCGATTTTATCTTGGGAAAGATGAGCGACATGTTCTTCAATAAATGGTTCATGCAAAATAGATTGAGGCTTGACCTTGATCGCATTAAAGAATACTTTTCCATCAATTAAGCTTAAACCACCTTTAGGCACATAGTACACCTCATGTCCACGCTTATACGACTCAAGCATGAGAATGAAGGTTGTATCTTTTTCCATCTTGACTGTTTCAAGTGGATCCATCAGAAAAAGAAATTTCATGTCTTATTAATCTCCAATTCTTTAATCTCAGCAGTGGCTGCAGCGCCAGCAATACGAGCAATAATACGATAAATATCAAATATGTTTAAATTATGTTCAATGCCACAATCTTTACCATATTTATCTAGATGTGGACACATTTTTTGGAAACTCATTCCTCCGGGAGAATTAAGATTCTCACGTGAGCTTTTATTAGTATGGAATCTATAAAATCCACCAACCAAATTATTGTCAATCTGATAAATACAGACTTCTGAAGGACTCTCGCCGATGCTATGAATTGTAGGGACACCTTCTTGAATGAGAAAATTAGAAGTTTCTTGAGAAGATTTTCCTCGAGACAGATCGTTACGTTTTCGTCGATTTAATTCCAAGACTTGTTCAGGATTTTCGATAGGAACGACCCCTAAGCCATAGGTGCCACTGTTAGCTTTGATAAACACAAAAGGCTTTTCTTCGATTTTATGCTGATCATATTTCTCTTGGATTTTGGCAAACAGGTCTTTTGTTTGTTCATAAAGCTTTTGTCTATCAGCTTCTTTATTAATGTCGATATGATCAATTTGATTGTACAGACAAGAAAATAACCAGGGATCAAGTCCCACCATATAGGCGAATTCTTGCATTAATTTATTGGTGTGCCGAAAATGTTCTGATTTTAATCTCGAATGCCAGCCAGCATGAATCGAAGGGAATATGGGGATATTGGCTGAAACCAATTCTTCTGGAATACCACTAGTGAGATCATTATTCATTAAGATCATGTCAAATTTAGTCTGTTGGTTTTTGATCTTTTCTAAGATCTGTTTGAAGCAATGGACTTTAACAAATTTTCCGGTGGCTGTTTCAAGTTCAATGGCATGGGCAGCTTGCTCACAGAAAGAAGGTTGATTTTGAAAGAAGGTGGCGATGGTGGCCTGAAAACCTGATTTGTGAATAATTTCCTGCAGGATACGGATATTTTCTAAGTACCAGGTGTTGCGTGTATGTTCTTCCGCAATGATAAGGATATTCTTCGCCGTAGGGACTCGTTTTAAAATGGCATTTTTGAAGAAGATAATAGCGTCTTCAATACCATGTTCACACAGATTATTAAAACCTGCAGGAAATAGGTTGGTGTCTACTACAGCGATTTTAAATCCAGCATCCCGGATATCTACAGAGCTATAGATAGGGGTATAGTTTTTTTCAAGTCCTTTTAACCAAGTATGAATTTCTTTTTGTTGGTTTTGAATACAGTGGACACAGATAGTTTGAGAAAAATTAATGTCAGTAGTGATCTTATTCATAGGTGTATAGTATAATATCAAACTATGGTTAAAGCAAAGATTGAAAATATCCTCCAAGAACAATTTCAGCCTGAATTTTTAGAAGTCATCGATGACAGCGCTAAGCATGCAGGCCATGCTGGAGCTAAAGAAGGCGGGCACTATAATGTAGTTATTGTTTCATCTGCTTTTGAAGGCAAGAAACTGATTGATCGCCATCGCATGATCTATGAAGCGCTTTCACCCCTTAAAGGCAAAATTCACGCCTTGGCTATCCAAGCCAAAACACCTAGTGCATAAAAATTAGGGACAACTCCCTATTTTAAAGCGGTCATTCTGAGCGAAGCGAAGAATCTTTAAGAAATCAGATCCTTCGGCTACGCCTCAGGAGGACATTTGGTAAGCAAAATAGGGAGCTGTCCCTAATTTACGTACGTAATTTGTAGCCAATTTTAAATAGATAAACGGTTGCGATGAAGAATACCACTGTCAGTACAAAAGCGACCGTAGCGCATAAGGCTATAGGTGTATCGCTAACACCTGTCATACTCCATCGAATACCACAGATAAGATAATACAGAGGGTTAAAATGCGACAAGATTTGTAAAGGTTCAGGAAGCATGCTTAAGGGGTGAAACACACCACCCATCAGAGCCAGGGGGATAATGAAATAAATATTCCAAAGAGATAACATCCCAAAATCTTCAGCCCACAAAGCACCCATCATTCCAGCGCAAGAAAAGATCACCGAGATTGTAGTCATGAAATACAAAAGTCCTAAGGGATGAAGAGTGCCTGATGGCAAAAAGAATAAAGAAACAGCCCAAACTCCCAGACAGACCATAATCCCACGAGCAACGCCTCCTGCCAGTAATCCTAAAACCATTTCCATGTAGGATAAGGG
Organism: uncultured Planctomycetales bacterium; assembly: GCA_964583975.1. Lineage (GTDB taxonomy): Bacteria > Omnitrophota > Gorgyraeia > Zapsychrales > Fredricksoniimonadaceae > JACQCF01. Next base: position 64,413 of record CAZOXU010000007.1, on the reverse strand, counting down.
GGCTAAGAGAATTTCTTGGATATGATTGTGCCAGCGGCCAATAAAGAGCGAGGAGGAAGTGTTTTCATAGCTGCTGGAGATTAAGTGCATGGCCATGAGGCCGGGAACAATAAATTGAAAATAAGAAAGACCGGTTGATTCAAAGTTAATTCTTGAACCAATGGCCACACCAAAAATATACATAAATAAGGCCGAAGATACGATGGGTGGAAAAAGAGTTTGGTTGGCAACCGATAAAAAACGGTGGACTTCTCTTTTAGAGAGGGCCCAGACACCGATGGGGTTGGTAGTGAGATGTATCATATTTATATTTTGTCGTGCCCGAAAGCTTTAGTCGGGCATCTAGTACACTAAATGCCCGATAACCTGCCTGCCGGCAGGCAGGAAACATTCGGGGATGACAATCATTTATTCCGAACCAGTGCTTTCTAAGAAAAATTCTTCCAACGATTTATCCTGCAAGATTTGTTTTTTATCGCCAATCTTAACGATATGTCCATGATTGATAATACCGATGGTTTTGCATAGCCTTTCAGCTTCTTCCATGTAATGGGTGGTGAGGAAAATAGTTTTACCTTCCTTGTTTAATTGTGCCAGATAATCCCAAATGAGGAATTTTAATTCCAGATCACAACCAGCGGTTGGCTCATCAAGGATTAATATTTCAGGATCATGAATAAGGGCGCGACACAAGAGTAGGCGTTTTTTCATCCCGCCTGAGAGCGCGCGATGTTTGACATTCTTTTTGTCTAAAAGACCAAAACGTTCAAGCATTTGGCCTGCACGTCTGCGTGATTCTTCAGGGGCAATACCAAAATACTGGGCTTGGTAACTTAAAAGTTGGAAGATGGTTAAAAAAGGATCAAAATTGAATTCCTGGGCACAAAGACCAATTAATCGACGAGAATGAAGGTAATCATTAACAACATCGTAGCCAAAGACTTTGATTTGTCCGCTTTGATAATTAGAAAGGCCTGTGAGGCAGTTGATCGTGGTTGTTTTGCCGGCCCCATTAGGTCCCAAGAAAGCAAAAAAGTCGCCGCGTCGGACATTAAACGAGACTTGGTTAAGGGCTTGAAATTTTTTATAGAATTTTGTAAGACCTTGGATCGAAATAGCAATTTCGGAATTACGCATATAAAAAACTTTATATTCGAATTACGTTTTTGTCTAGAGCTGTTTTTGCTTTGCGAGCTGCATTTCGAACAATTTCAGGCAGCGCAGGATGAATATAGATAGTACGAAGCATATCATCGAGAGTTGCATTCATGTTCATGTAGGCAATGACCATGTGAATCATGTTGGAGGCCTCATCACCAATAATATGTCCACCTAAAAGACGGCGAGATTTACGTTCAAAAAGAAGTTTGCAAAAGCCTGACTCGGATAAAAGGGCCATACCCATGGCTGAACTTTTATAAGGATTTAAGCCAACGATAAAATCCACACCCTCTTTTTTAAGCTCATCTTCGGTTTTGCCTACTCCTGCGATCTGAGGATGGGTAAAGACAGCATGGGGAACAGGAGGATAAGCAATTGGTTTTTTAGCCTTACCGCCAAAGAGATAATCAAAGAGATATTCGCCTTCAAAATTCACGCTGTGTCGGAAATAATAGTTACCGATGCAATCACCCAGAGCGTAGACGCCTTCGACATTAGTTTCCAGATATTCATTGACCTTAACAAGGCCTCCAGTTTTCATCTCAATATCTGTATTTAGAAGATCCAGTGTATCACTGTTGCAGGTAATACCAGTTGCAACCAAAAGGGCCTGGGCCTTGATAGTTTGGTTTTGACCTGACTGGGTAAAGTGGACGGTAAATTCTCCATTGCTATATTCAACCTTGGTAGGTGTAGCGCCTAAACGAATATCATGATATTGGCTGAATACCTTTTGAAATTCTGTAGCCACTTCAGAGTCTTCGTGACGTAACAGGAAAGAGCGAACGAGGAAGGTGGTTTTAGTACCCAGAGCGCCATAGGCATGGCCTAATTCACAGGCAATATACCCGCCGCCTAGAACAATCATCGAGGCAGGCAAGGTGGTGCTTCGCAAAGCTTCTGTGGAGGTCATAAACGGTGTACCAGCGAGTCCTGGAATATTGGGGATCTGAGGTCTTGCTCCAACGGCGATAAAGATTTTATCGGCCGTCATCTGTTCACCGTTAACTTCAATCATTTTATTTCCTACAAATTTGGCTTCGCCTTTGATGTAGGTGATATTGGGGTGTTTTGTGTAGCTAGATACAATTTTATCAGAATCACCATCAACGGTTGCTGAAATACGATTAATGAGTTTAGCAAAATCAACACTAAATTTGGGATCGTTGAGGATATCAAAACGCTTAGCTTCTTTAATACCAATGGCTACATCTGCAGGGTGAATAAGCATCTTAGAGGGGATGCAACCTCGATTTAAACAAGTGCCGCCTAAACGATCTTTTTCAATCACAGCGACTTTAAATCCCATGGATGCCGCAGGGGAGGAGAGTTTGGCGCCGCCGCCTGAGCCAATGGTGATCAGGTCAAATTTTTGCATGGATTAGATTCTCAGATTCTTGTAAATATTTTTTGAAACGATTCAAGATTTGTTCTTGCTCAGTGTATTGCATTAAATCAGAGCGCACCAGGCTGATATTAGGAAGACCTTTTAAATAACCGCTGTAATGCTTACGGAAGGTCTGTACGCCATATTTTTCGCCTTTGTATTGCACATTCAACCGCAAATGTTCGAGGCAGGTTTGGATTCGTTCTTCGGCTGATGGTTCTGGTAAGGTTTCACCAGTTTTTAAAAAATGCTTAGCCTGTTTGAAGATCCAGGGATTGGCAATCGCCCCACGGCCGATCATGACACCATCGCAGCCTGTCTCGAGCATTGACTTTACATCTTCAGGGGTGGTGACATCGCCATTACCTAGTAAGGGGATTGAGATTACTTTTTTGATTTTTTCGAGCCAGCTCCAGTCAGCAAATCCATTGTGGGCCTGGGCGCGGGTGCGACAGTGAAGGGTGAGCGCCTTAGCACCTGCTTGTTCAACCATCCGAGCCACATCCATGATCACAATGCTATCGTCATCCCAACCTAGACGAGTTTTGACAGTTACCGGAAGTTTAGTTGATTTGACCGTAGATTTGACGATTTTTTCAAATAAGGGGAGGTCGCGCAGCAGTCCGGCTCCTTCATTGCGAGCCACATGATTCTTCACCCAGCAGCCGCAGTTGATATCAATAAAATCAGGTTTAAAACGTTCAACCACCTGGGCAGCGCCTTCCATGGCCTCAGGCCGTCCACCAAAGATTTGAATGGCTACGGGGCGTTCTTCTTCCATGATTTCAATTTTATGTAAGGCTTTAGGAATCTCGCGGATGAGTGCCTCGGAGGCTGTAAATTCTGTGTAGACTAAGTCTGCACCCAGACGTTTGCAAATGACGCGAAAGGGAAGTTCGGTAACATCTTCCATGGGTGCGAGCGCGAGAGACTGATTAATAGAAATGGGGCCAATTTTCATGGGCCCCATTATATCCAAATTCATAATTTATGCAAATTGTTCGGCAGGAGGTTATTTATGAGTTTTTGATTTCTTTTGTTGTTGACTATCTAGCCAAATAACATAAATACCAAAAGCTGCGATAATCATACAAGTAGCAAACATTATCATAATCTTTCTCCTTTTCTGTCTATGAGTATAACACTGATTAAAAGAAATACAATTGCAATGGCCCCACAACCATATCTCCATAATAATGGCATATCTTTGAAGAAATAACTCGCAAAACCAACCGTAATAATGGCTTTACTTAAGTCGCCAAGGTATCTTGCTATAAATTCTAATGTTTCTTTTTTTACTTTAATCATCCATCGGTTCCTTTCGTTTGAATCCGTTGGCGTGAAAGATAGTTGGGGGTGAACTAAGGTAAATAGAACGGAAAGTTGTTAGTTAATATGCATTAGGGGGGTAATGCATAGGCGCTATTATATCCAAATTTACTTTTTAGGCAAATACAGTATAATGCCCCTCATGATTCGATACGCAGATACAGATCCAGCGATTGTGAAGGGAATTAAGACCGTCGGGGTTGGTAAAAAAGGGTCTCAGCCTTTACCTGCCGAGGTGGCCTTGGCGATCATTGAAGATTTCAAAGCAAATAAGGTTTCTGATGCGGCCAAAGGGGCTTTTTTTGCTGGGCTGCTGGCCAAGGGTATAGAACCTCAGGAACAAGTTTTAGCTGGCGCCTTTCCAGAGGGAATCTTTGCTGATCCTCAGAAATTAGTTCATTCGATCGCCTGGGATGCTCCAGATTTTGTGCGCTGGGTTTGCCTGCAGTTAATTACCGGACATACGCTGGATAGAGCAACAGCGTATGATTTAGGCCGATTTTTGTTTTCTACCGAGCCAGGGGATGGTGCTAGAGGTTTGGTGGCAAGTTTTCTACGCGTACGTTATGAAACCGATGATGAATATGAAGGTATTTTGCAGGCTATTCATGAGACTCTTAGCGAGTCTTTTAAGCAGCCGGTTCCAGCTGGAGCGCCAGTTGTCCAGCTCGCTGAGCCTTTTGATGGGGTCGATCATTCATATATGATTACTCCATTAGTGGCTCGGTCGATTCAAAGTTTGGGTTATCGAGCTATTCATATGGTTGGTAAGAACAGCGGTCCTAAGCTCGAGATGAATTTGTGGGACATTGCCCAAGAATTACAAGCGCAGCCTGCCTCGGGAAATGCTGATTTAGCTAGACCTGAGCCAGCTTTTGGATGGTTTTTTCATCAATCAGACCTTTCCCAGGCTTTGGATCGATGGGTAGGTATCCGCCGCCAGACGATCAAAAGACCTTTTCTTTCAACCCTTGAGAGATTCGTCAATCCGGCTCAGGCAGACATTCTAATCGCCTCAGCCTTTCATCCGCCTTATGGAGAGAAGATGATGACCATTGCCGAGCGGGCTGGTTTTAAGAAAATTGTGATTGTGCGAAATGGGATTGAAGGTTCTATTGCTTTTCCTTTGAAAAGACCGGTGAAGATGTTGTTATCTAAGAAGCAAGCTGATGGCAGTTTCTTGCGCCATGAGCTGAACTTTGATGTAGAGGCTTTTCTAGGAGTCAGTGTTCCAATGGAAGATATGATCGAACATCCCAAAGCCGCTGACAATGCTAAGCTGATCCAAAATTATGTATCTAAGGGAGTCAGTGGCAACGAATTGTTTGATTTGCGAGTGAAAGCTACCACAGCTGGCATAAAACAGGCGCTGGAGTGGTTATGTTAATTGATTGCAGCCAACAGAATCCTAATCAGAATTATTTCACCTTGATCCAAACGGTCGTGCCTCGGCCCATTGCTTGGGTTTTGTCTGACAACGGTAATGGATCCTATAATCTGGCGCCATTTTCTTTTTTCAATGTACTGTCAGCCAATCCACCGATCATTGTAATTTCAGTGGGCTGGAAGGATGAGGTCACGCGCAAAGATACCTGGGTGAATATTCAAGAGCGTAACGATTTTGTTGTCCATATTCCCTCCGTTGAGAATATTAAAAATGTAGCAGGATCCTCGGCTACCTTGCCGCATGGTGTCTCGGAAATTGATCAGCTGCATCTTCCGTTGCAGAAAGTTGAAGGTCAGCGTTTGCCTAAACTCAAAGGCCCTAAGGTGGTATTTTTTTGTGAGAAGTTTAGCATTCAAGAATTAGGTGAAGATCAGCAGGGAATTATTTTAGGTAAGGTTAATCATATGTGGCTCGATGATAGCATTGTTCAAGAATCAGCAGGCAGGCTTACCATTGATCCTAAAGCCTTAAATCCTTTGGCGCGTTTGGGTGGGTCTTATTATGCAGGCTTAGGCGAAATATTGTCCATGAAAAGGCCGGAGTAATATGTCAGATATTCAAAAAGGAATTTATGAACATTACAAGGGGAAGCGCTACGAAGTGATGGATGTGGCGCGCCACTCTGAAACCATGGAGTTGATGGTTGTTTACAAGGCTCTTTATAAAGGTGATTTTCCCGATGGTTTACTTTGGGTCAGGCCATTGAACATGTTTCAAGAAAATGTGTTGGTGAATGGTCAATCAGTGCCTCGGTTTCGTAAGATTTGATTCAGTTGTTGGTAGGATTTTGTTTTTTAAGATAATTTAGTTTATAATAGATATGGATATTTTAAAAGGAGTGGAATATGTTACCGATTCAACAACAAATGATGCTTCTAGTCGCTGTTATGTTTGCCATTGTCTATGGGATTGTGGTCGTCATCGGCACTGCCGCAGGGATGTATGATTTCTATTTCTATCTCCTGATTTCTTTGGGGATGATGTGGGTGCAGTATATGATTGGTCCTAAAATTATTGAATGGACCATGGGTATCCAATATATCAAACGTGAACAGAATCCAAAACTTTTTAGCATGGTTGAGGAAATGTGCCGCCGTGGCAATATTCCCATGCCTCGTTTATGTATATCGCAGCATCAAGCGCCTAATGCTTTTGCCTTTGGTCGAGGTATTAATGATGGTCGGGTATGTGTTAGCCAAGGGATTCTGAATCTTTTAAATGAAGAAGAATTAAGAGCTGTTTTGGGGCATGAATTAACGCATATTAAAAGTCGGGATGTTCTTTTTATTACCATGTTGTCAGTAGTTCCTATGATTATGTATCGTATCGCCTGGAGTTTTATGTTTAGCGGACGGCGCAATGATAGGAACGGTGGTAACACTATTCTTATAGGAATTGCTGCGCTATTGTTTTATTTTATTACCAATTTACTTGTTCTGTATGGATCTCGTATCCGAGAGTATTTTGCTGATAAGGGATCTGTCGAGTTAGGTAATAAACCCGCAGCCTTAGCAAGCGCTCTTTATAAATTGGTCTATGGTACGGCGCGCATGGCCAATTCTTCTGATATGAAAGAAGTTGAAGGTATGAAGGCATTTTTTATTAACGATCCTTCACAGGCATTTAATGAAATTAAAGATTTGAAAGATTTGGATATTGATAAAGATGGGACTATTGATAGCAATGAGCTTTTTCGATTGCGTAATAAACAAGTTCGTGTAGGGCAGGGTGAGAAGTTGATGGAGCTTTTAAGTACTCATCCTAACATGCTCAAACGTATTAAACATCTCTCGGAACTTAAAGCCAATGCCTAAGATTGCTTTTCAAACCTTGGGGTGTCGGCTTAATCAAAGCGAAACAGCATCTATTCAAAATTCTTTTGAAGCTGGTGGGTTTGAGGTGGTTGATTCGGATGCTCCATCGGATATTGTGGTCATTAATACCTGTACGGTGACTGAAGGTGGCGATGCCGATACTAGACGCCTGGTAAATAGAGCTAACCGCCGTAATCCCAATGTTCGTATTGCACTTGTGGGCTGCCAAGCCCAGGTTCAAAAAGAGCAGCTTGCTTCCTTGCCTAATGTGCGTTGGATTGTGGGTAATGAGAAGAAGATGGATTTGCTTGCTATTCTGCAACAGCATCCTGAGCCCGAGCAGGCTCAGGTTATTACGCCCACCATTGAACGTCAGCCATTTAGCCAGTCAACTCATTCGGTGGATCGCCAGCATACGCGAGCGAATATCAAGATCCAGGATGGTTGTGATTTCTTCTGCAGTTTTTGTGAAATTCCTTACGCTCGAGGCAGGGCGCGTAGCCGTATTTTTGAAGACATTCTTTTAGAAGCAAGAGCATTGGTGGCAGCAGGTCACAAGGAATTGATCTTAACAGGTATCAATATCGGCACCTATGGCAACCAAGATAAGACCATGATGGATGTTCTGCAATCACTCGAAGGATTGCAGGGACTTGAGCGGATCCGTATTTCTTCGATCGAACCTACAACTATTCCTTTGAATATTTTTGATTATATGGGTCAAGGGCATAAGCTTTGCCGCTATCTTCATATTCCTTTGCAAAGTGGCTCGGATGAAGTTTTAAAAGAGATGAAGCGATTATATTCGCGTGAGGAATTTATTTATTTTATTCGCCAGGCGTATCAGAGGGTGGCGCAGATATGTATAGGGACCGATGTGATTGTGGGATTTCCCGGAGAGACGCAGAAGTCATTTGATGAGACAGTTGACCTCATTAGGGAAGAGTCGATCCATTATGTTCATGTGTTTAGCTATTCCGAGCGGCAGATGGCTCGAAGCCGGTTACGTGGGGATGTCGTGGCTTCGCATGTCATTAGCCAACGTAGTCAGGTTTTGCGCGAGTTGTCTAATCGTAAGCGCCATATGTTCCATGAATCTATGTTGGGAAGCACTCAAACAGTGTTATTTGAAGAGTTTAAGGAAGATTGCTGGGTAGGAGTCACAGATAATTATATTAAGGTAAAGGTTCAGGGTGTTTTGACCCAAGGTTTACACAATCAAATCCTGCCAGTTAAACTTCAAAGAATCCAAGGCCAGACAGTGCTTGGGGAGCTTTAAGATTCCCAAATAAATTAATTGACATAATTTCGAAACATGTTATATTTTAGAACCTTCCGCAGTACGGAAGTTTTTTATTTATTCGAAAAATAAGTGCAAAGGCGTATAGGTTATGAAAACATATTTACCCAAGGTCAATGAAATCGAAACAAAATGTTATCTTATCGATGCTAAAGATAAGGTTTTAGGTCGTGTCGCTGCCAAAGCAGCAACCATTCTTCGTGGCAAACACAAGCGCATTTACACACCTTTCTTTGATTGTGGCGATACAGTCGTCATTATTAATGCTGACAAGGTTCGTGTTACAGGCAATAAATTAAATGATAAAAAATTAGATTATTATACGGGGTATCCTAGTGGTTACAGGGATGCTACGTTAGGGGATATGCTCAAACGCCGTCCTGCTACTGTATTAGAGTTAGCTGTTGGACGTATGTTTCCAAGCGGTCCTATGGGATATAAGCAAAAAGGCAAGTTACGCGTCTATACAGGAGATAAACATCCTCATAGCGCTCAAAAACCTATCGTTGTTGAAATATAATCATAAGGAGAAGTAAGAAATGGTTGAAGTTGTCAAATACGCAGGTACAGGTCGTCGTAAAAGCTCAGTAGCTCGAGTTGTGTTAACTCCTGGACAAGGGGATATTACTGTCAACAAACGTGGGTTTGCTGATTATTTCCCTCGCGAAACTGACCGTTTGACCATTATGACTCCTTTAAAATTGACCAATTTAGAGAAAAAATTTGACGTTTCTGTGAGTGTGACTGGTGGCGGTTCTACAGGCCAAGCAGGTGCTTTCAAAATGGGACTTTCACGTGCCCTTATTTCTTGCGATCCACAAACCAGAGGCGTGCTCAAAAAGGCCGGCTGTTTAACTAGAGATGACAGAATGAAAGAAAGAAAAAAGCCGGGTATGAAGGGAGCACGTAAGAGATTCCAGTGGGTTAAACGTTAACGATATAGACATAACAGTAGTTTTAGAGAAACCTATCTCCCTTTTAAAGAAAACAAATTGACGAGATAGGTTTTTTTATTTATATTTAATCTTTCGACGGAGAAGAATATGAAAACAGATATGATGCGATGCGGTGTGGTGGGCTTAAGCGGCTACACAGGCAAGGAAGTTTTTTCGCTTTTGCTAAATCATCCACAAGTTCGGATTACCTATGTGGCGGCCCAAAACACTACAGGCACAGTCTCTAGCATTTGGCCTGAGTTCTTAAACCGCACAACCTTGGTGTGTCAGAAATTCTCAGTTAAAGATGCAGCCAAGTTTTGTGATGTGGTTTTTCTGGCCTTGCCGCATACTGAGTCTATGAATGTAGCAGGTGCTTTGCTTAAAAGTGGACTCAAAGTCATTGATTTGAGTGCAGACTATCGACTTAAGAACGTCAAGACGTATGAGAGTTGGTATAACCATAAGCATGTGGATTCCAAAAATATTGCCAAGGCTATTTATGGTTTGCCAGAACTTTATCGTCAGAAAATAAAGAAGGCTAATTTGATTGCCAATCCCGGCTGTTATCCTACCGCAGCAATCTTAGGTTTAGCGCCTTTAGTTGCTACACGGTCAAAATCAATTGCTTCGATTATTATCGATGCCAAATCTGGTATTTCTGGAGCAGGGCGTAAGGCCTCGGTTAATCTTTTGATGAGTGAAATGACGGAAAATTTTAAAGCCTATAAGGTATTGAGTCATCAGCATGCGCCTGAAATCGACCAGGCCTTAACGAATTTGGCTGGGTCATCCATCAAGGTCAATTTTGCGGCTCATTTACTTCCCATTGATCGAGGTATCCTCGATACTATCTATGTGCAATTAAAGCAGTCGGTGACATTGGCTCAATTGCATACGCTTTACAATAAATTTTATAAAACGGAAAGTTTTGTACGTGTCCATCCCGAAGGCAGCCAGCCTGAGGTTAAACATGTAGCTCACACCAATTTTTGTGATATTGGTTTAGCGCTTAGCCAGGATAAGAAGCTGGTGGTGATTACCAGTGCCATAGATAATTTGGTTAAAGGGGCTGCCGGTCAAGCTGTTCAAAATATGAATATCATGTGCGGGTTCAATGAGATTGAGGGGTTAATATGAGTCAGGTTAAAGGTGGTGTCTGTGCCCCTAAAGGATTTTTAGCCAATGGTGTAGTTTCAGGAATCAAACGTTCAGGTAAGCCTGATTTAGGTCTTATTGTTAGCGAGGTTCCAGCCTTAACAGCAGCAGTATTTACAGTTAACTCCATCAAGGCAGCACCTTTGGTTGTAAGTATCAAACATGTTAAAAAAGGCGTTGGCCGAGCAGTCCTGGTTAATTCAGGTAATGCTAATTGTTATACCGGAGCACAGGGTTTAAAAAAGGCCCAAGACTCGACCAAGCTTATTGGCAATTTATTAAAGATTAAAACATCTGATGTGATTGTAACCTCTACAGGCATTATTGGTAAGCAGCTGCCTTATGAAAAGATTGTCGTTGCGGCACCAGCCTTGGTCAAAGGTCTTTCAGCTCATGGGGGCAATAAGTTTGCTCAGGCGATCATGACAACCGATTTAGCACTGAAAGAATTAGCCGTTACGGTGAAGTTAGGTAGCAAAACAGTAACGATTGGGGCTTGTGCTAAGGGATCGGGAATGATCGAGCCCAATATGGCCACCATGCTAGGGTTTGTGACAACCGATGCGAATATTTCTTCCAAGATGTTAAAGCTGGCGCTGAAACGAGCGACTGATAAATCGTTTAATAGTATTACTGTTGATGGCTGTATGAGTACCAATGATATGGTCACCATCCATGCCAATGGTTTGGCAGGCAATCGAAAGATTGCGGCTGAAGGAGCAGACTTTAAGAAATTCTACCAAGCCTTAGAGTTTGTTTGTGTGGATCTAGCTAAAAAGATTGTCCTCGATGGTGAGGGAGCAACCAAATTTATGACGATTAATGTTTCAGGGGCGGCTAATGAAGTTCAAGCGAAGAAGATTGCTAAAGCCGTGGCGAATTCGCCTTTAGTTAAGACGGCTGCTTTTGGGAGCAATCCTAATTGGGGCCGGGTAGGAGCAGCGGTTGGATCATTAGATATCAAAGGTATTAATGAGCATACGATGAAAATCAATTTTAGTCCTTTTGATAAGAAAGACATTGCCATTGATGTGGCTTTAAAATTGGGCAAGGCCAAGGCAACGGTGTATACCTGCGACCTTTCTTATGCCTATGTGAAGATCAATGGGGAATACAATTGACCCACAAAGTGGGTCATCCTCGAAGAATTTAATCGAGGATCCAGAATAGCAATTAACTAGATTCCCGATAACCTGCCGGCAGGCAGGAAACATTCGGGAATGACAGGAAACATGGAAAACGTCATTAAAAAAGCATCGATACTCATTGAAGCGATTCCCTATATTCATGAATTTCGTCGTAAGATATTTGTGATTAAATATGGCGGCAGTATTTTGGATGATCCTAAAATCCGTCACAATGTCCTTCAAGACATTGTATTTTTAAGTTACGTGGGAATTCGGATCATCATTGTTCATGGTGGCGGGCCACACATTTCTGCTCGGATGAAGGAACAGGGTTTAAAAAGTGAGTTTGTCGATGGCATTCGCGTCACTGATAAAGCGACATTAAAGATTGTAGGCGAAGAATTAGAGAAATTAAACTTAAGGATCGTAGAAGAAATCCGAGCTCTCAAAGGCGATGTGACGGGTCTTAGGGGGCAAGAAAATATTATTTTTGTCAAAAAGAAGAAGTCGACTAAAGATTTGGGCTATGTCGGAACAATTACATCGGTCGATAAAAAGCATTTAGAAGCACACTTGGAGGAGGGACGTATTACAGTTTTATCTCCCATGGGCGTGACGGTTGAGAAACAATCGCATAATGTGAATGCCGATGAAGTTGCTTCAGCGATTGCTAATTCGATGAAAGCAGAGAAATTAGTTTTGCTGACAGATGTGCCAGGGGTGATGAGGGATATTGCTGATAAAGAAACATTATTTTCGACTTTAACGTTAACAGAAGTCGATGATTTGATTAAAAGTGGTGTGATTGTAGGAGGGATGATTCCTAAAGTTGGTTCTTGTGTGGAAGCTTTAAAAGGTGGAGGGGTTCACAAAACTCACATTGTTGATGCGCGTATGCCACATGCTTTATTGTTAGAGTTCTTTACCGATCAAGGGGTCGGGACACAAATCATAAAAGGTTAAAATGAAAGCTGACGAAATTCTTAGTGCCTATAACGATTATCTTCTGACGACCTACACTCGTATTCCTACAGTTTTTGTCAAAGGCAAGGGTTCTGTCTTAACCGATGTGAATGGTAAAAAGTATTTAGATTTCTTTCCAGGTTGGGGCGTTAGTAATTTGGGACACTGTCATCCTAAGGTCATGGGAGCTGTGCGTGAGCAAATAGGCAAATTGATCCATGTGCCTAATAATTTAATGAACCCGCATCAAGCCAAACTTGCTAAAGAGTTGATTCGTATTTCTTTCCCCGGGAAGATTTTCTTTTGTAATAGCGGGGCAGAGGCTAATGAGGCGGCTATCAAGTTTGCGCGTGCCTATGCAGTTGGGGAACGTTTTGAAATTATCACCACAGAAAATTCTTTTCATGGCCGTACCATGGGGGCTTTGTCAGCAACTGGACAGCACAAGCATCAAAAAGGTTTTGCACCGCTACTGCCAGGTTTTAAAACAGTGCCTTTTAATGATCTTAAAGCCATCGAGGCAGCAATCACGGATAAGACCATTGCTATTAATTTGGAGTTGATCCAGGGTGAGGGTGGGATCAATATTGCCTCGAAAGAATATGTACAAGGCTTACGAGAGTTGTGTGACCACAAAAAGATTCTTTTGATTGTTGATGAAGTACAGACAGGGATGGCACGAACTGGTGAAATGTTTTGTTATAAGCACTACGGCATTACACCCGATATTATGTGCTTAGCAAAAGCTTTAGGAGGTGGATTGCCGATTGGGGCCATGATTGTGAAAAAAGAATTGGCAGATGTATTTAAGCCTGGGATGCATGGTTCAACCTTTGCTGGTAGTCCATTGATTTGTAAAGCAGCCTTAGGGGTTATTAAAGCCATTCACAGCGACAAAATTTTAGCAAATGTCAAAAAGATAGGGCCGTATTTAGTTAAAAAGTTAAATGAGCTTAAAGCAAAGCATTCAATTATTAAAGAGGTCCGGGGGGTAGGGTTAATGATTGGCGTTGAGCTTACCGTTCCAGGCGAAAATATTTTTAAGGAATGTTTTGAATACGGTTTGATTATCAATTGCACGCAAGGCAATGTGCTTCGTATTATGCCAGCTCTGAATGTCTCTCGTGCACAAATTAACAAAGCGATGTTTATTTTGGATAAAGCTTTGGAACACGCTGCAGCCCCTGCAACAGTGAAGGTAGCTGCTTAAAGGATCATATGAAACGAGATTTTATTCGATTATTAGATTACTCCAGTGCAGAGATTTTCGATCTTCTTAAATTAGCAGATCAATTAAAGAAGAATAAGGGTAAGGTGCGAGCTGATTTGAAAGGTAAATCCGTGGCCTTGGTATTTCAAAAACCTTCGAACCGTACGCGTGTTTCTTTTGCCGTAGGCGTTAGTGAGCTTGGTGGATATTGCCTCTATCTGGGACCCGATGAAATTAGTCTGGGTAAGCGCGAAACCACTCATGATGTGGCTAAGACATTATCACGTTATGTGCACTGTATTGTGGCTCGCGTCTTTGATAATAAAGATTTCTTGGAGTTAGCTCAGCATGCTGCTGTGCCGGTTATTAATGCTTTGTGTGATTTATACCATCCGTGTCAGGCTCTTGCTGACCTTCAAACCATTCGTGAGCATTTTGGAAAATTTAAGGGGCTGACCTTGGCCTATGTGGGGGATGGTAATAATGTCTTTCACTCATTGCTCGTTGGTTGTGCCAAGGTAGGAATCAATGTTCGATTTGCTGGCCCTAAGGGTTATGATCCTAATCCTGCAGTTTTAAAAGAAGCACAGGCGATTGCAAAGAAAAATGGAGCCACGATAGAAGTAGGCCGCGATGCCCGAGCTGCTGTGCGAGGTGCTCACATTATCTATTCTGATGTTTGGGTGAGTATGGGGCAGGAAGCAGAGACTAAGAAGCGAGTTAAAGAATTTGAAGGCTATCAGATTAATGGCGCATTGACTAAATTAGCAGATAAGAATTATGTGTTTATGCATTGTCTGCCAGCTCATCGGGAATTGGAAGTTACAACAGATATCATTGATGGTAAGCATTCAATTATTTTTGATCAGGCTGAGAATCGCCTGCATGCTCAAAAAGCAGTTTTATTATATTTATTGTCCGCCACAAAACGTGGCGGATCCGCCAAGAATTTTGGCGGAAAAGGATAATTTAGGAGAGCAATGTTATGAAAAAAGTCGTGTTGGCATATTCAGGCGGTCTTGACACTTCATGTTTAATTCGTTGGTACAAAGACAAAGGCTATGAAGTTATCGCATTCATGGCTGACGTTGGACAAGGCTCGGATTTTAATATTATTCAAAAACGAGCTTTAGCCACTGGCGCATCCAAGGTTTATATTGAAGATTTGAAAGAAGAGTTTGTGAAGGATTATGTGTTTCCAGCAATCAAAGCCAATGCCGTCTATGAAGGAAAATATTTCTTAGCAACAGCTTTGTCGCGTCCGTTGATTGCCAAGCATCAGGTTCTGGTTGCCAAGAAAGAAAAGGCCAATGCGATTGCTCATGGATGTACAGGTAAGGGGAATGATCAGGTGCGTTTTGAAGTAACCGCCAAGATTTTGGCACCACATTTAGAATTGTTGGCCCCGCTTCGTACCTGGGAATTTAAAACACGCGAGCAGGAGATCGAATATGCGCATAAACATAAGATCCCGATCGATGTGTCTAAGAAAAGTCCTTATTCCACGGATATCAATCTTTATGGGCGTTCGATTGAATGTGGCGTTTTGGAAGATCCTTGGGTTGAGCCACCAGAAGAGATTTATTTGATGACCAAGAATCCTTTGAAGTGTCCTAATAAGCCTGAGTATGTTGAGATTGAATATGCGAAGGGAATTCCAGTTAAGGTTAACGGGAAAACCTATAAGCCTGTCGAGTTAGTTCAAAAACTTAACGAGATTGGTGGACGTAATGGGGTGGGTCGAGTTGATATGGTAGAGAACCGTTTGGTTGGAATCAAATCCCGTGAGATTTATGAAAATCCAGCAGGTACCTTGTTGATTACCTCGCATAAAGAACTCGAAGCCATGGTCCTGGATCGTGAAACCTTGCACTATAAAGAATTGATTTCTCCGAGATATGCTGAGTTAACGTATTACGGATTGTGGGAAACGCCTTTGAAGCAGCAATTAGATGCTTACATTAATAAAACCCAGGAACGTGTCAGTGGGGTTGTTCGTTTGAAATTGTATAAGGGTAATTGTTCTGTGGTAGGGCGCAAGTCACCATTTTCACGTTACAAGGAAGAGCTGGCGACCTATGGGGATAAAGATATCTTTGATCCAAAATTATCCGAAGGCTTTATTCGTATCTGGGGCATGCCTTATTAAGGAGACCTATGAGTAAACTCTGGGGAGCGCGATTTGATAAGAAGTCTGATAAGCTGGCTGATCAATTCACCTTCAGCATTAGCTATGATTATCGTTTAGCCAAATACGATTGCATTGGCTCGATTGCTCATGCCTTGATGTTGGGCAAGCAGGGGATTATTTCTAAAAAAGAATCTGCTGCGATCGCAACGGGACTTCGTAAGATTCTGATGCAGATTACTGCTGGCAAATTCAAATACGATCCTAAGGCTGAGGATATTCACACAGACATTCAAAATCGTCTCAAAGCCTTAGTGGGTAAACCGGCAGATAAGCTTCATACGGCCCGTTCGCGAAATGACCAGGTTGTTCTTGATGTGAAGCTATACGCTTTAGATCATATTTTACATCTGGCTGTGGCGATCGAGAATTTGCAGAAATCTATTTTGGCTTTTGCTAAAAACAATAACGATGTCATTATTCCAGGCTACACCCATTTGCAGCAGGCTCAAGTTGTATTGCTGGCGCATCATCTGTTGGCTTATGTGGAGATGCTTGAGCGGGATAAATCTCGATTGGAAGATTGTTTTAATCGTACCAATGTAATGCCGCTCGGTGCCTGCGCTATGTCTGGTACATCTTTGAAAACCGATCGGGGCTATGTAGCTACCTTGTTAGGCTTTGCCCAGGTGGCAGCCAATAGCATGGATGTTGTTAGTGATCGGGACTTTATTGTTGAGTTAATTGCGAGCTGCTCGATTACCGCTATGCATCTGTCTCGAATTTCAGAGGACTTAATACTATGGGCAACTAAGGAATTTGATTTTATCGATATTGATGCGAGTTTTTGTACGGGCTCTTCGATTATGCCACATAAAAAGAATCCTGATGTGCTGGAGCTGATGCGAGGGACTACGGGCAAGATCTATGGTCATTTGACTGAAGTTTTGGTTTTGCTTAAAGGTCTGCCGTTGACTTATAACCGAGATATGCAGTTGGATAAACCCCCACTATTTGCAACCGTTGAAACTACGGAATTAATGTTGCAGACCTTAGCGAAATTATTTGCGAATCTTCAAGTGAAGAAATTACGATTAGCTAACGCGACAGTTGATGAAAGTTTCTTCTGTGTTGATGCGATGGATTATTTAATCAAACAGGGTGTCTCTTATCGGGATGCTCATGATGTTTTAGGGCGAATGGTAAAGGAATGCTTGGATCGAGGTGTCAAGATTTCACGTTTAAATGCCGCGCAATTAAAAGCCTATCATCCACTCTTGAAGGAGGATGTAAAAAAACTTTTCAATCCGCAAAGCTCTGTTAAAATCAAATCTTCTTTTGGTTCAACAAATCCTGTTTTAGTGAATCAACAATTAAATAAATGGATAGGCCGACTCAATGCATGATTTTCATTTTAAGAATGGTGAATTAAATTGTGAGAATATCAAGGTTTCAACCATAGCTCGATCGGTTGGTACGCCTTTTTATTTGTATAGTTATAAGACTTTAGCGGATCATTTTACGAAGCTTCAAAAAGCTTTTGCCCCTGTTAATCCTTTAATATGTTTTGCTATGAAGGCCAACGGTAATCTGGCAGTCATTAAGAGCCTGATTGATTTAGGGGCAGGGATTGATATTGTTTCTGTAGGAGAGCTTAAGAAAGCTTTGATTGCTGGCGTTGATCCTAAGAAGGTTGTCTTTGCCTCGGTAGGAAAGACTGAAGAAGAAATAGCCTTTGCGATTAAAACTGGCATCTTACTTTTTAACGTGGAAAGCGAGCCAGAGCTTGCCGAGATTAACCGTATTGCCAAGAAGATGGGCAAAAAGGTCCAGGCGGCCTTGCGTGTTAATCCTGATGTTCCAGCGCCAACGCATGAGTATATCACCACAGGTTCTTTGAAGAAGAAGTTCGGGATTGATTTAAGCACAACGAGACAGATTTTTCAGTCTCAGAAGAAATATTCGAACGTTAGAATTAACGGCGTGCATATTCATATTGGTTCGCAGATTACTGAAGGGGCTCCTTTTGTTGGCGCTTTAAAGAAAATTGTGGCCTTCATTAATGAATTACGCAAAGAAGGTGTGAGTATTGAATACTTAGATATCGGTGGTGGTCTGGGGATTATCTATAAGAATGAAACGCCTCAAACGGCTCAAGCCTATGCCGATAAGGTTCTTCCAATTTTGCTACAGACAGGTTTGAAGATTATTATGGAACCTGGTCGTTTTATTGTTGGCAATGCAGGAATTTTTGTGACCAAGGTGCTCTATATCAAAGATAATGGAGTGAAAAGATTTGTGATCGTTGATGGAGGGATGAATGATTTAATTCGCCCCATGTTATATGATGCTTATCATGAAATTGTGCCTGTCAAAGCAAGCAAGGCTGGCAAGATGAAGGTTGATGTGGTTGGTCCTATTTGTGAAAGTGGAGATTTCTTTGCTCATGATAGACTTTTGCCTAAGGTCGGTCCTGAGGATTTATTGGCTATTATGAGTGCCGGTGCCTATGGCTATGTGATGGCTAGCAATTATAATGTACGCGGTCGTGTGCCTGAAGTCATGGTGCGTGGAAATAAGTTTGAAATAGTTAGAGAACGAGAAACTTTTAAAGATTTAATGCGTGGAGAGAAATTGCCAAAATTTCTGAAATAATATGAATAAAATTCCTTTTGTCAAAATGGTTGGTGCTGGTAATGATTTTATTGTGATCGAGCCGCAGGCCAATTTAGATTATGTAAAATTCACCCAAAAAGTTTGTGCTAGAAATACAGGGATTGGGGCAGATGGGGTTTTGATTTTGGATAAGTCTAAGACATCAGATTACCGCATGCGCATTATCAATGCCGATGGTTCCGAGGCAGAGATGTGCGGTAATGGAGCTCGCTGCATGGCTTCTTATATTGTCATGAATCAGCATCCTATCAAAAAGCTTTTTGGTATGGAAACCCTGGCTGGAGAAATTTTAGGTGAGGCTGAAGGAGAGGTGGCTCGTGTTAAATTATCTGATCCTAAAGGTTATATGTCAGGACTTAATATCACCATTGCCAATCAAAAGATGTCGGTTGATTTTATAGATACAGGAGTGCCTCACACGGTTGCTTTTGTGGAAGGTTTGCAAGAAGTGGATGTGAACAGTTTGGGTCGCTTGATCCGTAATCATCCAAGATTTGCTCCTCGAGGCACCAATGTCAATTTTGTGGAGATCGCCTCACCTATTACAGGTCAGTCACAAAATAGTATGGTTTCTGTGCGTACCTATGAACGTGGTGTAGAAGCCGAAACCTTAGCTTGTGGAACGGGAGCTGTTGCCTCAGCCTTGGTTTCTTATCTTCATTTGCATCCAACTGTGAAAGAACAAAAAGCAGCGCAGATGAAGGTTGCTACAGCAAGCAAGGAAGTATTGGAAATAACTTTTGATTTACATGAAGGAAATAAAATTGATAATGTATGGCTAAAAGGCACGGCCAAGGTGATTGCCAAAGGTGAATATTATTATTAAGTAGGGTCGAGGTAACCTCGCCCTTACAATAAAGGAACAAGATGGACAGAAAAAAATTCCACGGTGCATTTACAGCTTTAGTAACGCCTTTCACTAATAATGGTATTGATGAGGCTTCCTATAAGAAATTAATTGAATGGCAGATTGCTCAAGGTATTCATGGAGTGGTGCCCTGCGGTACTACTGGGGAATCGCCAACTTTATCTGAAAAAGAGCATGAGCATGTAATTAAAATTTGTGTGGAAACCGTAGCCAAGCGAGTTCCTGTTATTGCTGGAGCTGGTTCTAATTCGACCGCTGAGGCTGTGCATATGACCAAGTATGCAGCCAAGGTGGGAGCAGATGCAGTTCTAGTTGTGACACCGTATTACAATAAGCCAACCAATAAAGGTATCTACTTGCATTATAAAGCGATCAGTGAGGCTGCTGATATCCCGATTGTCCTCTATAACATCGCTGGACGTACTGGAAAGAATATTGAACCAGATTTAATGGCTAAATTGGCAGGTATTAAGAATATTATTGCCGTGAAAGAAGCTTCAGGAAATTTAGAGCAAATGAAGAAAATCCGTGAAGTATGTCCTAAAGATTTTCTTTTAATCTCAGGAGATGATGCCTTGACCTTGCCTATCTTATCTATGGGAGGGGTAGGGATTATTTCTGTGGCCTCCAATATTGTTCCTAGGGATGTTGCAGGATTGGTTAATGCATTTAATAAAGGTGATAAAGCATCGGCAGAATCTATCAACAAGAAACTTTTGCCTTTAATTGAGAGTTTATTTATTGAGACCAATCCTATTCCTGTCAAAACAGCAGCTGCTTTGATGGGTATGTGTTCTAATTTGATGCGTCTTCCGATGTGTGAGATGGAAGATGATAATTTAGCCAAATTAAAAACAGCTTTAACTGCTTACGGTTTAAAAATTTCAGCCTAAGGCTGATCTGCCTTTGGCATACAATAAAAGGAAATCGCATGATTAAACTTGCTGTCTCAGGTTGTCAGGGTCGTATGGGTCAGAGAATCACCGCTTTAGCTTTAAATGACAAAGTTTTTAAGATTTCTACACTATTAGAAAGCTCTAATCGTAGCGATGTTCCTGAAAGAGTTTGTAATTTACCTGTGAGTTTGGATGCAGATACATTAAAAGGTTCTAATGTCCTTATAGAGTTCACTTCACCTGAAGCTACGATTGAGCATTTGAAGGTTTGCCAGAAGTATGGTGTTAATATGGTCATTGGTACGACAGGCCTAAGTGCAGCGCAAATCACCCAGATTAAAAAAGCTTCTCAGAAGATTGCGATTGTTTTTTCTTCCAACATGTCGGTGGGGGTCAATATTGTTTTTGGTCTTATTCGTCGCGCCTCACAGATCACAGGTAAGAATTATGCTTTGCGTTTGACTGAGACCCACCACGTTCATAAGAAAGATGCGCCTTCAGGAACAGCTAAGACTATGGCTGAGATTGCCGAACAATTTTCTAAGACTAAGGTTAAGGATATGGAATCAATTCGTGAGGGTGAAGTGATTGGAGACCATACAATATTTTTTGAAAGTCCTGTAGATTTGATTTCCATCCATCATCATGCCAAGACTCGCGATATTTTTGCGGAAGGATCATTGGTGGCGGCTAAGTTTTTAGCCAAGAAGAAAAAAGGTTTGTATAACATGCAGGATGTATTGGGTTTGAATTAACCGTAGAGGGCGAGGTAGTCTTGCCCGTACATTTATTGGAGAAAGTATGTCTACTGAAACAGCATTCAATATTGATTTTTCTGATCGTCTAAAAGCCTTGCCACCGTATTTATTTGTTGAAATTGATAAAGCCAAACGCGCAGCGCTCGCAGCTGGGCGGGATGTGATAAATTTAGGTGTAGGTGATCCTGACCAAAGGACGCATCAGGTGATCATTGATGCTCTAACTAAGGCTGCTCAAGACGTAAACAATCATCACTATCCTTTTGATGCTGGCGTTCCGCAATTACGCGTTGAGATTGCCAAATGGTTTAAGGGGCGCTTTGGCGTTGAATTAGATGCTCCCACGGAAATTTATCCTTTGATTGGTTCTAAAGAAGGAATTGCACATTTTCCTTTAGGAATTATTAATCCAGGGGATAAGGTTGTACTTTGCGAGCCAGCCTATCCTGCGTATCAGGCGGCCATTACTTTTGCTGGTGGGAAAATTCAATATCTGCCTCTTAAAGCTAGCAATGGTTGGTTACCTAAGATTTCTGATATTGAAGAATTAAAGAATGTTAAGGCTTTGTTTGTCTGTTATCCCAATAATCCAACAGCTGCGACCGCTGATAAAAAGTTTTATCAAGAATTAGTCGCGGTTTGCAAGGCCAAGGGGATTATTATTGTCTCTGATTTGGCTTATTCTGAAGTTTATTATGATGGTATTAAGCCTCCAAGTATTTTAGAAGTTCAGGGAGCTAAGGACATTGCTATTGAATTTCATTCTTTTTCTAAGACCTATTACATGACTGGTTGGCGTTTAGGTTGGGCTTGTGGAAATCCTACGTTGGTTTCAGCCTTAGCTAAAGTTAAATCTAACTGTGACTCAGGCGTATTCAATGCTATTCAATATGCTGGTATTGCTGCTTTGAACATGGATCCTCGTGATATTGAAGATATGCGTCAAGAGTATCAAAACCGTCGCGATGCTTTGATTAATGGTTTGCGCTCTATTGGTTGGAGAATTGATCCTCCTAAAGGCGCTTTCTATATCTGGGCTAAGCTTCCATCTAAGTTTACGGATTCGATGGAATGTGCAAAGGCCTTTTTAGATCAGGCTGATATTGTCGTGACTCCTGGTAATGGTTTTGGTAAATCAGGCGAGGGCTACGTACGCATGGCAATCACTTTGCCTACAGAACGTATTCATCAGGCTGTGGAAAGACTCAAGAAAATTCTCTAATGGCGATCGTCTACCTTGCCCTGGGTTCTAATCTTTCAGATCGAAAGGCAATGATTCAAAAAGCCATTGCTCATCTTAAAACACAAGGTATTAAGATTCTAAAAGCATCTTCCATTATTGAGACAGATCCAGTAGATGGTCCTGTTCAAGGAAAATACCTTAACGCTGTTATCAAAACTCAGACTTCTATTCCTGCTGAAGAACTTTTATCTATAACAAAATCCATTGAAAAACGAATGGGACGCATCAGAAATGTTGTTAATGGTCCGCGTTTAATTGATATTGATATTTTGTTGTATGATGATTTAAAGCTGGTGACCCGATCACTGGTGATACCGCATCCAAGAATGATGGGGCGTTCATTTGTGCTTAAACCTTTAAAAGAGATTGATCCTCAGCTATGCGCATCGTTAAATCCATAGATCAATTACGTATAATTATTGCTAATTATCGTCGGGAGAATAAGACGATTGGTTTTGTGCCGACCATGGGATATTTTCATGAAGGTCATTTATCGTTAATGCGAGAGGCAAAGAAACACAATGATATTTGTGTAGTGAGTATCTATGTGAACCCTACACAGTTTGGTCCTAAGGAAGACTTTAAGAAATATCCCCGAGATATTCGGCGAGACTCGTCGATGTTAAAAAAAGAAAATATTGACATTCTTTTTGTTCCGTCGGATAATGCCATCTATCCAGAAAGTTATTTGACATACATTGACGTTGGAAAAATTTCTTCAACCCTGTGTGGGTATTTTCGTCCGGGCCATTTTAGGGGAGTAGCTACGGTTGTAGCGAAGCTTTTGAATATTGTAAGCCCTGATGTGTTATATCTGGGGCAAAAAGATGCCCAACAGGTGGTTGTTTTAAAGGCCATGGTTGAGGATTTAAATTTTCCTGTTCAAGTTAAAATTGTTGCGACGATGCGAGAAGTAGATGGTTTAGCCATGAGTTCTCGTAATAAGTATTTGAGTGATGAGCATCGCCAAGAAGCTTCTGTAATATATAGGGCACTTGTGCAAGCTAAGCAACGTATTAAAGCTGGCGAGCGTTCCTCAACGAAGATTACAGCTCAAATTCGCGCAATGATTCAAAAGCAATCCTCAGGAAAAATCCAATACGTTCAATGTGTGGATACAAAGAGTTTACAAGCGCTTAAAGTTTTAAAAGGCGATGTTTTAATTGCTTTAGCAGTGTTCTTCGGTAAAACAAGATTAATAGATAATGTTATTATCCCCATTCATGACCCGAAGCAAGACAAAAACTAAAGTAGGAATTCTCGGCTGTGGAGCCATAGGTTCAAGAATTGCCCGTAGTATTAAAGCTGAGTGTGAAGATTCAGCGATTGTTTCAGCTTTGTATGATATTAATCCAGCCAAAGCATCCAGTCTTTCTAAGTACCTTCCTAATAAAAATATAGTTCAAAAATCATATCAGCAATTATTAGATCACTGTGATTTAGTGGTTGAGGCTGTTAATGCTCCTGATACTCATGAGTTGATTCGTCAGGCGTTATTGGCCAAGAAGGATGTTCTGGTGATGAGTGTAGGTAAGCTTTTTAATGGAGAATCCATTTTAAATTTAGCTCAAAAGCAGGGCTGTCAGTTATTAATTCCTTCGGGAGCTATTGCAGGTATCGATGCTATTAAAGCAGCACGCCTTGGTAGAATTCAACATATTACTTTAACAACACGAAAACCTATCTATGGTTTTAGTGATAATTCCTATGTACAGCAAAAACGAATTAATCTTTCTCAGTTAACCAAAGAAACCGTGTTGTTTGACGGAAATGTGAAAGAAGCTGTGAAATGTTTTCCGCAAAATATTAATGTAGCGGCTACCATTGCCTTGGCTTCTGGCGCTAAAGATAAATTACGTATTCGTATAGCCACATCTCCAGAGTTTAAAGTCAATTCCCATGAAATAGAAGTGACAGGCGAGTTTGGTCGTATGGTTACAAAAACAGAGAATGTTGTCTGTCCTGATAATCCTAAGACAAGTTATTTAGCGGTATTGTCAGCTATTGTGACTTTAAAGCAGTATTTTGGACAAGTTAGAATCGGTACGTGAAGCAAGAAGTACCGTAGCATAAAATAAATCAAAGAAAGGAGGAACACGTTATGGCATCTAAAAAAGTCGCTAAAGTAGGAGTTAAGAAAGAAAAGGGTTACCTGTATTTCTTAGACAAGCAGGGAGATATCTCTGCTGCTAAAATGGCCCGAGGTGGCAGCAAAGGTGGTTCAACCAAGAAAGTCGCCAAGGTCGGAGTCAAAAGAGAAGAAGGGTATCTTTATTTCATCGATAAACAAGGAGACGTCTCCTGTGCTAAGATGGTGCGCGGCGGTACACGCAAGAAGTCTTCTGCAAAGAAGTCTTCTGCGAAAAAATCTTCTAAAAAGAAGACAGCAAAGCGCAAATAGTTTAATTTGCTGTTAATCAGCAAATTATCCTGAGGCAGCTGCCGAAGGATCTTAAGTTCGTAGATCCCTCGTCATTTTTCCTCGGGATGAAGGGTCGGGATTATTCCCGACCCTTCACTTTTCTATGGTACAGGGGTTGTCTTTTATATAAAATAAACGGCTATGAAATCAGACTCTATTATTATTCGTGGGGCTAAGGAACATAATCTTAAAGATATTGATTTAACCATTCCGCGTAATCAATTTGTGGTTGTGACGGGTTTAAGTGGTTCAGGTAAATCTTCTTTAGCTTTTGATACTATTTATGCCGAAGGGCAGCGACGTTATGTCGAAAGCCTTTCAGCCTATGCCCGACAGTTTTTAGACCAGATGCAAAAACCCCAGGTCGAACACATTGAAGGACTGTCGCCTACTATTTCCATTGAACAAAAAACAACCAGCCGTAATCCTCGATCAACAGTGGCAACTCAGACAGAGATTTATGATTATTTGCGTCTTTTGTTTGCTCGTATTGGTGAACCATATTGTTATTCCTGTGGAAAGAAGATTGAACAGCAAAGTGTTCAACAAATTGTTAATCAGATTTTAAGCTTGCCAGAAGCAACAAAGATCAATGTTCTGGCTCCTTTAATTCGTGGTCGCAAGGGAGAGTATCGAAATATTCAAGCGCAGGTTGTGAAGTCTGGTTTTGCCCGACTTCGAGTGGATGGTAAGATTTATGAAACACAAGATAATATTAAGCTAGATAAATACAAAATTCACCATATTGAAGCTGTTGTTGATCGTCTTAGTATTAGAGAAGATATTCGTAAGCGTCTCTTTGAGTCTGTAGAAACAGCTTTAAAGATCGGAGAGGGGATTGTAGTTATTGATTTCAATGGCAGTCGACCTGACCAGACTTTTAGCGAGCGCTATGCTTGTATAGACTGTGGCACTTCTTTAAGTGAAATAGAACCGCGTATTTTTTCGTTTAATTCTCCTTATGGCGCTTGTGTCGAATGTAATGGTTTAGGAACCAAGATGGAAATAGATCCTGAGGCCTTGGTCCCTGATTCTTCTAAACCTTGGACAACTGCAATTGTTCCTTGGAAAAAAGGGAAACGTGGTTACATGATGTATTATCGGGCAGTGCTTCGAGAGATAGCAAATGCCTACGATGTGGATCCTCGTTTGCCATTTAGCCAATTAGACAAGAAATTTAAGAATATTATTTTTTATGGTTCTGAGGATGAGGTTTGGGGACGGCAATTTGAGGGGGTAGTGGGTTACCTTGAACGATTATTTAAAGAGACAGATAGTGATTGGTTAAAGGAAGAGATTTCTTCTTTTATGTCTGTGTCTTCTTGTCCAGCTTGCGAAGGCAAGCGTCTTAAAAAAGAGTCGCTTTCAGTTAAGGTGGGAAACAGTAATATTACGGATGTGACATGTCTCTCTATCAAGGAAGCAAAAGTTTTCTTTGATGGTTTAAAACTTTCTAAAGATAGACAAATCATTAGTGCTGAGATATTAAAAGAAATTAATCGTCGTTTAGATTTTTGTATCAATGTTGGCTTGGAATATTTAAGTTTGGATAGGCGGAGTTCTACGCTTTCCGGTGGTGAAGCTGAACGCATTCGATTGGCCACCCAGGTTGGTTCTGGTTTAGTGGGTGTAATTTATGTTCTTGATGAACCAAGCATTGGTTTACATCAAAAAGATAATGATCGATTGTTGGCAACACTACATGCTTTAAGAGATTTGGGAAATACGCTTATTGTTGTGGAGCATGATGAAGATACGATTCGCCGCGCTGATTATGTAATTGATTTAGGGCCAGGAGCAGGGGAACATGGTGGTAAGATTATGTATGCGGGTGCTGTCAAAGGCTTGGTTAAGTGTAATGATTCGCTTACAGGACAATATTTGAATGGTTCTTTTAAAATTCATACACCAGATAAACGACGAGACATTGTTGATGTCAAGTTTCTTAAAATCATAGGAGCCAAAGAACACAATCTAAAAAATATTGATGTATTAATACCCTTAGGGACATTTGTTTGTGTGACAGGGGTTTCTGGGTCTGGCAAGTCAACCTTGGTAGAAGAGATTTTATACAAAGCTATTAGCCATAAATTGCATGGTACTAAAGAAAAGCCGGGTCAGCATAAAAAGATAGAGGGGTTGCAACATATCGATAAAGTGATTGTTGTAGATCAATCTCCAATTGGGCGGACCCCACGATCGAATCCTGCCACCTATACCGGAATGTTTTCTCATATTCGTGATTTATTCTCTCAGTTGCCTGAATCTAAAATGCGTGGTTACAAACCAGGCAGGTTTAGTTTTAATGTTAAAGGAGGTCGTTGTGAGGCTTGTGGTGGAGATGGTATTAAGAAAATAGAAATGCATTTCTTGCCAGATGTTTATGTTCAATGTGAGGTTTGCCATGGGAAAAGATTTACAGAACAAACCTTGGAAGTAGAGTTTAAGGGTAAGAATATTGCGGATGTTCTAAACTTATCGGTTGAAGAAGCAATCGCTTTATTTGATAATATACCCAAAATCAAGATTGTTTTAGAAACACTTCATGATGTTGGTTTAGGTTATATTCGCTTGGGGCAATCAGCAACAACACTTTCCGGTGGTGAGGCTCAAAGAGTCAAATTAGCTACTGAATTATGTAAACCTGCCACAGGAAGCACGTTTTATATCCTAGATGAGCCAACCACAGGATTACATTTTGCTGATGTAGATAAGCTTCTGAAGGTGTTGCAAAGATTGGTTGATCGAGGCAATACTGTCCTTGTAATTGAGCATAATCTCGATGTTATTAAATCGGCTGATTATATTATTGATTTAGGTCCAGATGGTGGAGATAAGGGTGGAGAGCTTGTTTTTAGTGGTAGTGTTGAGGAAATCCTTAAGAATCGTTCTTCACATACTGGAGTATATTTAAAAACTTTTATGGAAAGAGACCGTTAACTTATGCGAAAAATTAAATGGCTGGGTTTTTGTTTATGTCTTTTATTTTGTTTTTCTTCTTCGAGTGCAGTTTATGCCCAAAGCCAAAGAGATGAATTGTATGCTACTGCTCTGAGAGCTTTTGACGATGGCTTTTATGATGTTGCTATTCGTTATTTAGAGCAGTTGATGCAGGATTTTCCTTCTCATCCTAAATTGTCTCAAGCTAAATTTTTGTTGGGACAGTGTTATTTCTTTAAGAATAAATTTCCAGAGGCGCTAAATGCATTTAATAGTTTGGATGATACGTTTGATAATAAAGAACTTTTGATTTTTTGGCTGGGAGAGGTGTATTTAAAAATGAATAATTATCCTCAAGCCCAGGCTCGCTACCAAGAACTTATCGATAATTATCCCCAATCAGCTTATTTGCCTCAAGCATATTATTCTTTAGGATGGTCTTACTTTGATCAGAAGAAATACGCTCAAGCTAGAGACCTATTTGATCAATTGGTGAAGGATTTTCCAAAACATCAATTGGCAGAAGATGCTACTTTGAAGCTGGCGCAATCACTTTATGATACAGAGGATTATCACGGGGCTTTAAGTAAATTCATGCGTTATCTGACTAAATATCCTCAATCAGAGCATCTATGGGATGTTTATTTGAATGTGGCGGATACTTATTATTATATGGATGACTATGAAAATGCGCTTACCTATTATGATAAGGCTTTGAAATCCACTGATACTAAATTGGTTTTTACAGCTTATACAGGAAAGATATGGAGTTGTTTGAAGTTAAAAAAATTCACAGAAGCTCAAAAAGTTCTTAAGGATGGACAAGAGTTTTGTAAAGCTAAAGGGATTCCTGATGATGATCTTTTGCTTGTCAAAGCCAATATTTTTGTGGAGAAAGAAGATTTTCAATCTGCCGTCGAAGTTTATAATGACTTAATTAAGAATTATCCGCGAGGAACACATTACCTTGAGGCTCATTTAGGAAGGGCCAACGTCAATTTCATGCTTAAGAAATTTGAAGATGCTTTGGGAGACTACAGCTATGTGATTGATCGGGGAGAGAATCAAGAGTTAGCTTTAAAAGCTAATTTAGGAATAGCATGGACCTATGCTAAGTTAAATAGCTTGAATATGGCTCAAGAGCGTTTCCAAAAAATTGCTGATACTACAGACAAAGTGGATGTGAAGGTCAATGCTTTGCTTCAGATGGCCGATGCTTTAGCCGATGCTGGGAAAATGAGTGAAGCGGTGGATATTTATGATGGAATATTGAAGAAATATCCAGATAACACAATGTTTGATTATGTTGAACATCGTCAGGCCATTGCTCTTTTAAAGATCGGAAAGATTAAAGCATCGGTTGTTGCTTTTGAACACTTAAAAGCTAATTTCCCCAATAGTCGTTATTTGGAGGACGTTAATTATTATTTGGGATTGGCTGCTTTTCGAAGCGGTAATTTTAAAGCCGCTGCTATAAAAATGGACGAATTCTTAAAGAATTATTCTCGTCCAGCTAGCTTTTTGCCAGAAGCTAATTATGTTTTAGCTTTGTCTTATTTAAATTTAAAACAGCCAGAGGAGGCATTAAAGTTATTTCAAAAGATTCTACGGCTTTATCCAGAAGATACCAATGTGGCCAAGAATTCAGATATTGGTATTGCTAAATGTCAGTATGAATTAAAACAAATTAAAGAGGCCGTTAAACGATTTAAATTAATTGTTTATAAATATCCTAAAACCGAGGCTGAGTTTGAAGCTTCATTGTGGTTGGCTCAGTTTTATTTAAAGAATGGCGATTATACCCAATCATTGACGTATTATCAGCAAATTCTAGATCATTTTCCTGAGCATGCAGGTATTGAACAGATTAATTATGAAATGGGACAGGCCTTTGAAATTCAAGGGTTATATGATCAAGCCCTAGCTCGGTATAAGCAAATCTCTAATACAGACGCGGTGCTTTTTTCTAAGGTCAAGTTAGCTATTGCAGGCATATTTGCCAAAGAATTTGATTCTCAAAAAGCTGCGCAGGCTTATGAAGCTATTGCTGCTGAGTCTCCAGAGTTGGCCAGAGAATCGTATTTAAAAATAGCCCAACTTTATCGTAATAATCAAAGTTATGATAAAGAAATTGAAACCTATCGCAAAGCTTTGGAAGTAGATGCTTCTAAAGGAAAGATTAGTAATGCTGAGATTTTGTTTGATATTGGAGACACCTATGAACTCATGGGGCGGTTAGATGAGGCTGTTAGCGAGTATTTAAAAGTTTCTTCTGTGTCTGCCAAGCAATCATCTTGGGCGGCGAAGGCCTACTTGAGAGTTGCCAGGATTTATGAAGATCGTAAGGATTGGGATGGAGCGCGGGTCACCTATCAGAAGATTGTTCAATTAAACTCTGAGGAATCTAAATTTGCCCAAGAGCGTTTAGATTGGCTGGCTGCTAATGTGGGAGGGAGAAAATAATGGTAACAATATTTAATGTTTGGCAATTAATTTTAAGAGGCGGACCGATGATGTGGCCGCTTATTTTGATGTCTGTTGTCGCCTTAGCTGTGGGGATTGAAAGACTTGTTTTTTTGTCTTCTTTAGAAAAACTTGGAAAAATTCATAGGATCAATTTAATGAATTCACTACAAAAAGAAAGCATTAAACATACATTGAGCATTTGTGAATCTTATGATAGTCCTTTTAGTCGTATTTTTAAAGCAGCCTTATTAAAGTTTGGTAGTTCGGCAGATGTTATTAAAACAGCAGCCGAAGAAGTTTTTGTTTATGAGGCTTATCGTTTGAAAGAACGAATGAGCATTTTGTATTTCATTATTAATTTATCGGTATTGATAGGTTTATTGGGAACTATAATAGGTTTAACAATAGTCTTTCATTCAATTCAGATTCGTTCCAACGTGTTAAATCCTTTAAGTGTAGGTGATGTGACCTTAGGTGTTTGGCAGGCCTTGTTCTCGAGTGTGGCGGGATTGATGGTTTGTATTTTGAGTTTTTCTGTGTATAGCTTTTGTGTATCAAGGATTAATAACATCGTTGCTGATTTGCAAATTGCTATGGCTCAAACAGTACATATTATGGTTCAAATGTCTCAGCTGAATACTTCCCAAGAAAACACCTAGACAATGAACACCAATAATTTTCAAATTATACAAATCCCTTTTTATCCAATTTTAATGGCTGCGGTCTTTAATCTTTTTTTATTAATTCTTTTGTTTCTTATTTATTGTTCTTCGTTCTCTAGACCTGCTGGTTTTGAAGTGTTTATTCCTTCAGGCGTTGAAAGTGAGAATTTACAAAACGATCAAACGATCACGATTACAGCCGAGAACATATTCTATTTAAATGGTAAGGTTGTGACACTTAATGAGCTTAGAAAGAATCTTGCTAAGATTGATTATTCTCATCGCAATATTTTTATTAGAGTTGATCGTCATTCATCGATGGGTAGGGTAATGGATGTTTGGGATTTATGTCGGGCCATGGGAAATGCTCAAGTTCATATCGTGACCGACCAAAGGAATTAACGTGCGCTATTATCTGGTTTCCATTTTTGTGCATATTTTAATTGT
This sequence comes from uncultured Planctomycetales bacterium, assembly GCA_964583975.1. Classification (GTDB taxonomy): domain Bacteria; phylum Omnitrophota; class Gorgyraeia; order Zapsychrales; family Fredricksoniimonadaceae; genus JACQCF01. The sequence goes on along the minus strand of CAZOXU010000007.1, from coordinate 33,076 downwards.
AAGTTTTGTTTGGGTTGGTTTTTCTGTTTCTTCTCCCAGACAAAGCAGTTCATTTGCTTATTTGGGGCAAATGATAGCTCCAGCTCAATCTGATCAAGAAAACACCTTGAGCGTGGTATCAAGTAAAGGGATGGAAGAAGTTATGTTTAATGAATCTTCTGGAGCGTTCTTTCAGCCATGGTTAAAGATGCGGCAAATCAATAAGCCACGTTAGTAGGGGATGGGCCTGCCTGCCGGCAGGCAGGTAACCTAAGCCGTACAGGAAAATTTATATGTTTATTTGGGGATTTGATGCTATTTTTGCAGTGACATTGATTTTATCCATTGGCCTTGTTTTAACTTTCTGGGTCATATATAATTTAAAGAGAGATCGAGAAGTGGTTGGGCATAAAGTTTCAGAGTATTTAAAACATTGTCATTATTGTGGTTATGTATATTTAGACTTTTTTCAGAATAAAAAAGATGCATGCCGATGTCCAAGGTGTTTGAGTTACCATGATTAGTTTCGTCTGGCTCGTGAGGCCAAACGATGGGGTCCTGTAAGGAGAGAACGGATGTTTAAGAAATTGGCGATCCATAAAAACGAGACAGGCATTGTTCTAATAGTTGTTTTAATAATTATTATCATTATGTCTATTGTTAGTGCGACTATTTTTTCCCAAAGTATGAGTCAAAGTCGAACCACTCGTTCTCAAGTTGATGCCATCGTTGCAGAAGAGTTAGCCAAAGGTCAATATTGGAAAAGTTTTTCTCAATCGGCAGGGAGCGGGACCGCATTTACAGGTACTTGCGTATCAGGTGTCTGTAGCGATACTATTAATGGCCGGGTTTTTAATACATCCTTTGCTTCTACGGGATCTAATATTCAAGTCAATGTTAGTTATTAATTCTCATCTATTGTATTGACAAGCCATCCTACCTATAGTTAAATAAAAAAAGTTTATATATTATTGTTATAGTGTTTGTAAAAACGGAAGAAGTTTGTATTCCATAATTTATGGCAAATCTCGATAGAATAGGTATTTATCTTACCGATCAGCTCCTTGTTTTAACAAACTCTAATCGCAATAAATTGCAAAGGGTTTTATCTACCCCTTTAAATTCTATCCTTAGTCCTGCCCAAGATGCATCCTATGGCTCTGAAACTGTAGTTGAAACACAGATCGTTGGCCATATTCAAAAAGTATTTCGAGATGAAAAGATTAATCCTGGTCAAGTTTGCGTTTCTATTCCTATTGAAGAAATATTTTTACGTTCTTTTGTGATTCCTTGGATGACAACTAACGAATTAAATAATGCCGTTTTTTATGAAGCCAAGAAATATTTACCTTTTGATTTAAAACTGTTGGATTACATGTATCAGCCAGTGGTTCAAATAGATGGAAATCAAAAACGCTGGAGAATTATTTTTTATGCTGTTCGAAAACAGACGTTAGAAAAATATGAACGTATCATCAAGCAAATCGGTGGTAAGCCATTTATTTTTGAACCAGCGTTAGTTAGTCTGGCTAAGTATCTCATCTCTAAAAAGTTCTTAAAAATTGATCAAAGTACGGTTGTTGTTTATATCAATAAGCATGATGTCCACATTATTTTTTATGAAAAGGGGATTGCTTACTTTGTGAGAGATTTTGCTTTATCTGTGACGGAAGGGCATGATCCTAAGGCTGCTTCTGATATTGTACGGGCGCAACTCGTAAGGGAGGTTAGAAAATCATTTGGTTATTACAATAGTCAGTTTTCCCAAGAAAAAATAAAAGAGGTATTAGTCCTTACAGATATTCCTGATCCAGAATTGACCCGTATTTTGACGGAAGAATTGACAGTGAAAGTCCGAATTGCAGATCCCTCGCTTAACGTAGGTTTGCAGCGACATTTGGGCATGGATAGTGTGTGCGCTTGGGGTTCTTCGTTGGATAAGGTTTCTTCAAAGTTTAATGCATTTAATTTCTTGGAAGCGAAGGCCGCGCCTCAGGCAACCAGTAGTTCAAGCCCTAATGCTTTATCTTTTGATTTTAGTCAATTTTTAGGTCTGACCCTAGAAGATTTTAAACCTGCTATTGTCGCTGCTTTATTGTGCTCCTTATTGTTGGGAGGCGTTTTTTATCTGGGGCAACAAAAGTTAGATGTTATTAAAAAACAAAATGAGAAGATGGCTAAGACAGATCAAGACTTTCTTAATTTCTCTGTCGAACAGCTTAAATTAGAAATAAAAGCTGATAAAGATAAGATAGATAATTACGAAAAAATTCAGTCTCAAAGTAGTAGTCGTATGGCGCCAATGGTGGTAGTTTTGACGAGGGCCGTTCCAGCTGGAATATGGTTGCAGGAAGCTAAAATTACAACCCTTTCGAATAATCGTATAAGTTTAGAATTGGCTGGGTATATTTATGTGAAAGATAAAGGGGTCGAATATAGAAAGGTTAGTGAATTCTTGAATAATTTAAGAGAGAGCAAGTATTTTTCTGAAATGACCTTTACTTCGACATCTCCGCAGAAAAAAGAATTGGATGGTCAAAATGTTTCGACATTTACAATTACCGGTTCTCAGGGGTTATAAGATTCTATGAGTGCGAATCCGAATAATACGCTACAAAATATTCTTGCTAAAAAAAGCCTTATTTTAGTTGTGGTCGTTGTGCTGGCTTTTTTTATATTGGGGATAGTTTTGTGGGGCAGTTTTTCTTCTAAAACAGCTGCTTACCAGAGCCAGATTCAGCAAAAAAAGCAGAAAAATATTGTGATTGAAGAGCGGGGTAATGTTAAAAAGCAACTTAGTGACTATGTCGCTGCTTTACCTAAGCCCCTTACTTCTGATGCTTTAACTAATAAAATTGCCGACTACGCCCTGCAACATAACGTAGAAATTATTGAAATCAATGCCGGAGACATTAAAAAATTTGATTATTACATAGTCACCCCTATATTGTTAACAGTTAAAATAAAAGACTTCAAAGATCTGGTCTCTTTTATGAATATGCTAGAGACGGGAAAATATCCATTTAAGATTGAAAAATGGAAGGGAACGATGGATGAATCCGATGCAGAAGCAACTAGTTATGAGTTTAATCTTACTTCTGTTCAGGTTAAAAAATGATTAAAAGAGTCATAATACTTTTAGTATTCCAATGTTTTGTATTTGTTCCTGTCAAATGGTCTGCAGAAAAGTCTGCCGCTGTTGCTGAAAAAGCAGTTGAACTCAAACAAGATAAAGATGCTGAAGAGCAGCTTATTAATGACTTCTTGTCTGATCCTAAGAATCCATTTTTAAGGCTGATTCCTAAGAAGAAGGTTGTCGTCAAACCGCCAGAACCACCAAAGCCAATTGATATAAAACCCAAGCCGCCTGACAGAGTGGACTTGAGTAAGGAATTTAAAATCAGCTGTTTGGTTTTAGACACCCCGCATCCTCAAGCGGTGATTAATGATAATGTGGTGAGCGAAGGAGATTATTTTATTATTATTAATCAACAGATTAAAGGTGTTGGTCATGATGTTAATCTTACCAAGACTCGCGTTCTTTATGATGGTGGAGTTTTGGATCTCGCTGAAAATGATAAGGTTGAGTTTGTCAAAGTTTTAAAAATTGAGCAAAAGGGTGTCCTAATAAAAAGTCAGGATGGCAGTAGCTTTTTGTTGCAAAATGAAATAAAATAATTTTTAATAATACTTCTTAACAAGATCGTGGAGTGTTCATGAATTTTCGTTACCTAGCAATGTCGTTATACCTGATCATGTTTTCTACTACTTTATCGGTAGCAGCTGTGGAAGATATTGAAAATCGTTTTATCTATTCTGATTATTCCAAGAAAATTTCAATCAATTCTAGAGATACTTCATTAACTGATGTGTTAAAAATATTCTCCCAGCAAGCAGGATTAAATTTTATATCAGCGGCAGAAGTGTCTAACAAGAAAGTAACAATTTTTTTAGAAAAAGTTCCTACGGAAGAAGCGTTAGAGAAAATCTTAGATGCTAATGATTTAACTTATGAAATGACTGCAAATAGCAACGTTTTTATTGTTAAGCCCAAGGAAAAAGACAAAACAGTTACAAAGGTTTTTCCTCTAAAGTTTGCTTCGGTGTCGACTTCTAAAATGAACGGCAAGGATGCAACAGGAGGCATTAAGGCTGCGTTAGATGCTATTAAATCCAAAGATGGAAAATTACAAGAAGATCCTAGGACAAATAGTTTTATCATTTCGGATGTTCCTGAACAATTTCCTTTAATTGAAGAAACTATTGCCAAGCTTGATGTGCCTGTAGTGCAAATTTTAATTGAAGTGGAAATATTAGACGTTTCTAAGGGGAATTCAGAGAAAATAGGTGTGCTTTATGGGCAAACGCCTCTTACGTTTAGGGGTGGTTCTAGAGAGACCCTGGTTCCTTTTAATCAAAATTTTATTTTAAATAAAATGAATAATGGGGGAGCCCCTTATAAATTAGCATCAGGTTCTGATTCATCGGATAGTTCATCAGGGGGTTCAGGATCATCTAGCTCGGGTAGCGATTCGGGACCTGCTAATTCGTTACAATTTACTCCTGGTATTCTTGATTTTTCTGGCATGACGGCAGCTCTAGATTTTTTAAAATCTCAGGCTGACACGCATAGTTTAGCTAGTCCAAAGATTTTGACATTAAATAATCAGACTGGTCATATTGAAGTTGGTGGAGATCGAACGGTGGGTGTTTCTGCTACAGAAAGTACAAGTACCACAGGGACCACTAAAACAGAAACAGCTATAACTAAGCCTGTTAAGGTTATGTTAGATGTCACTCCGCAAGCTAATTTAACTACAGGAGAGATTGTCTTAAAAGTTTCACCTCAGATTGATGACACCAGCGATTCTGGAATAAGAGTTAATGGAACTAATGTTATTGATGTGGAATCACGTAAAACAGATTCCATATTAAAGGTCAAGAATGGAGAAACAGTGATTATCGGGGGGCTGTTGCGTAAACAAAGAATTGTCGATATTTCTAAATTACCCTTTTTGGGCGACCTGCCAGTGATAGGAGGACCTTTCCGTCACAAGAGTGTAATAGAGACCGAAAGAGAATTAATTATTTTTATTACTCCTAAGATTGCTAATGATAATCTTCTTAAGAAATTTACAATGGAAGCATCCCAACGCATCGATCGTGAAGGTATGGATCCCCTCAAAATGGATGCTGTCAATCAGCAGCTTGATTCGACTGAGAAAAACAACAAATAAATGATACACCTAAAACTCGGTGAACTACTCATTAAACAAGGTTTGATCACTGAAAGCCAGCTGCAAGAGGCTATTGAAGCTCAAAAACAGCAAAAAGGCCGCATTGGAGAGGTGTTGCTTAAGTTGGGTATGATTACGGAAGCTGATTTAGCCATGGCTCTTGGCACGCAGCTTATGATACCTTACGCTTCTCAAAAAACCGAATTAATGAAACCTCGGTTAGATCAAAATCTTGAACAAATTGTACCTTATGATTTTGCTCGCAAGCATATGGTGCTTCCTTTGTCAAAAAACATGAATGCTTTGACATGTGCTGTTTTTGACCCTCTTGATTTTTTAATGTTGGATAATTTATCAAAGCTGACAGGTTTTGATCTAAATTTGGTGATTGGTACTAAAACAGACCTTACTAAAGCTATCAATGATTTCTATACCTCTCAAGGTAAAGATAGCATGTTGGGTAAAGAAGTCCAGAAAAGCTATTCGGATCAAAAAGAAGAAGATGTAGATGTTAGTCTGACTAGGGAGCCTGAAACAGAATTAAGTATTGACCGTCTTATTGCGAAAGCTGAGGAAGCTCCTGTTATTAAATTGGTGGACTTGATTATCCGTCAGGCTATTGATGAGAAGGCTAGTGATATCCATATTGAACCTGGTAAGGATAAGATTGAGATTCGTTATCGTATTGATGGTGTGTTGTATCAGATTCCACCTCCAGCAGCCCATTTGCATCTGGCCATTGTTTCGCGTGTAAAAATTCTAGCTAAATTAGATATTGCTGAGAAACGTTTGCCACAGGATGGTAATATTTCAGCTAAACTAGAAGACAGAGTGGTGGATTTACGCGTTTCAACCATTCCTACTATTTGGGGGGAGAAGGTTGTTATGCGTATTTTGGATAAAGGCGCCATTAAGCTTGAGCTGGCTAATTTAGGATTTGATGCTAAACAGCTTGGGTTTATTCGTAAAGCTTTAGATTCTTCTTACGGTTTATTTTTTGTTACTGGACCCACGGGAAGTGGAAAATCAACTACCCTTTATGCCGCTCTTAATGAAGTTAAAGATGTTTCTAAAAATATTGTTACAGTAGAGGATCCTGTAGAATTTAGAATCGAAGGTATTAATCAGGTGGCCGTACGTACAGAAATTGGTTTAACTTTTGCTTCTGCTCTTAGAGCATTTTTGCGCCAGGATCCTGATATAATGCTGGTGGGTGAAGTTCGTGATTTGGAAACAGCGCAGATTTGTGTGCGTGCCGCGCTTACGGGACACTTGGTTTTAAGCACGCTTCACACCAACGATGCTCCATCAGCCTTGACGCGTCTTATGGATATTGGAGTGCCTAACTATCTTTTGACGCCCTCATTGGTTATGGTTATTGGTCAAAGATTAGCTAGAAAACTTTGTCCAAAGTGTAAAGAACCTTATGAAAATAATGGCGTCGTTGTGGGAGATTATAAGGTCAAAACAGATTTACTATATAAAGCTAAGGGTTGTGATGAATGTGCTCATACAGGGTATAAGGGACGTATGGTTATATCAGAGGTAATGTATATTAATGAAGAAATTCGTTCTATGTTAGCTAAAAACTGCACCTATGAAGAGCTTAAAGATGCGGCACGTAAAAATGGTATGGATAGCTTGTTTGAATCAGGAATGAAAAAAGTTGAAGAAGGTTTAACGAGTGTCGAGGAAATTTTAGGCTCGACTTTAAGTACGGGTTAGTTTTATAACAAGGATAATTTAGTTATGCCGATGTTCACTTATACAGCTAGGGATGCTCAAGGTAAGGTTAAAACCGATGTTATAGAGGCTTTCAATGAGCAGGCTGTGGTAGATAGATTGCAAAGCGAAGGTCTTTTTATCATTAAAGTCGGATTAATGAATGAAAAGACTAAAGAACAGGTTGTAGCAGCTCGATCAACAACCATGAAGTTTACTCATGATAGCGTTAAGTTAGAAGACCTTTTGATTTTTTCTAGACAATTAGCAACGATGTTGGAAGCTGGGGTTGCTTTGTTGCGTAGTTTGGATGTATGTATTTCTCAGATTAGCAGTAAGAAATTTCATGAAGTAACCAAACAGATACGAACGGATGTTGAGGCTGGTAAATCCCTAAGCGAAAGTTTGGCTAAACATCCGAAGGTTTTTTCTCAGTTTTGGGTTTCTATTATTGAAGTAGGGGAGGCTTCTGGAACAATGCCTCTTGTTTTAAATAAACTAGCCTTACATGTGGAAGAGCAGGCAGCTTTTAAGAGTACGGTTATATCAGCTATGATCTATCCACTTATACTAGTTTTTGTTAGTGTTGGAGCTGTTATGTTTTTTGCTCTTTTTGTGGCGCCCAGATTTGAAGAAATCTTTGTATCCATGCATGCAGATCTTCCGGGTATGACCAAGATTCTATTGGCAACTTTTAAATTTATTAAAACAAATTTTTTGTATATTTTAGGGGGGGTAGCAGGGGTATTCTTTATTTTGAGAAGCTATTTTAAGACCCCCATGGGAAGCTTACAGTTTGAACAAATTATATTTCAATTGCCTATTATTGGTGATGTGACGAAATTGATTATTATGGAACGATTCTCTTCTCAGATGTCAATTTTAGTGAGTTCAGGTGTTCCTATTGTTTTAGCCTTGGAAATTGTCCAAAAATTAGTTGAAAATCAAACCGCCGGGTATCTGATTGCCAAAATACGTGAAGATGTCAGCGAGGGTAAGGGGCTAGCTGTTTCAATGGTTAAGGAAAGCTTTTTTCCTGTCTTGGCTGTTCAAATGATTCAGGTGGGAGAAGAAACAGGTGAGCTTGCTAAAATGTTTGATCATGTAGCTAAATATTATAAAGATCATGTGGAAACCACGATGAAAAGGTTTAGTACTATTTTTGAACCAGTCATGTTAGTTTTTATGGCGGGAGTTATTGGGGTTATTGTCATTTCAATCTTCCTTCCTTTGTTTAAGCTTGGACAGGGTGGGGGAGGAATTAGTCATTAATGTTTAGCTTGCCCAATTTCTTTAATAAACATTTCAAGATTCTTTTCTTTTTTCTTCTTATTCTAGTTGGTGTCTTTAATTTCTGGGATAGTTTTAAGAATCCATTTTTTATAGATGATGCAGATCATTATTTAAATGTAAGAAAGCAGAATCCCCAATTCTTTTCTTATGATTTTATTCCTAATTTAACAGATCGTGTTGGTTTTGAGAATTTTGAGAACCGGTGGGGGTATTATCGTCCGCTGACTCATTTTTTGTTTAGTATAGAATCTTCTTTGCTTAATAGTAATAGTGTAGCCTATCAATTTGTTAGTTTGGTTTCTTTCGTTTTGGCTTGTTACAGTATTTTTCTGTTTGTTTTTTCAATTACTTCTAGCCGCTTTATATCTAGCTCATCCGCATTGCTGTATCTTTTGCATCCATTTAATGGTTTAGCTGTTAATTATAAGACCGCGTTTCATCTGTCTCTTCAAATTGTATTTTTTAATTTAATCTTTATTTATATTAATAAGATTTCAAAGGAGAGAGGTCTTTTTCATTGGAGCCAGTATCTTCTTTATTTGGTACTTTTTCTTTTTACACTTTTATTTCATGAGTTAGCGTTTATATTTCCTCTAATTTTATTGTTTTATTTTTTAGCTACCATAACCATTAATAGGTTTCGTTTTTTTCTTTGTTCTGGATTCTTTAGCGTCTTTTTATTCTATCTATATTTTCGTTCAAAGTTGTCCATGACTTCCGGGGGGCTTTTAGGTGCTGTTTTTGGAGGTTTTAAAATCACTTGGTATGAAGCTTGCGCGGCATACGCCAGGATAATTAGATGGGTTATTACAAAATTATTCTATCCAGACAATATTTTTCTTCAATGGGTGACGTCGGTTGATAAATACATGGCTGGGAAATGGATATGGGTGTTTGTTTTTTATTTATGTGTTTTTTTATATTTCTCTGTAGTGTTTTATAGAGAAAACAAGAAGATGTTGTTTTTTTGGTTGATGTTTTCATTTGGTTTTGTTTTATCTGCCCCTGCTTCTTATAATATACTTGGTCAGGGATTCTTTTATTTTGAACCACATTGGATTTTTTATACAAATATTGGGTTTTTTGCCATTATTTCATGGTTTATACATAAAACAAAATTTCTTATAAGCTGGTTTCCTTATGTCTTGTTAGTTTTGCTTTCTACATTTTTGTTTTTATTCTCATATAAACAAAATTTATTATTCAATAATCCTGCTTCTTACTATACTCAATGGGTTGCTGAAACTCCAGGCTTTGATTTTCCTGCTATTGGTTATTGTTCATACTTGCAAAATTTTAGTAATATTGACAATTCAATTAATTGTTTTAAATCTCTTCTTGAAACCCAAAGAAAGCTTTTTGTTTTCGGTAATTTAGGATCTTTATATGTTCAGAAGGGGGATTATAAGGAAGCTAAGTTTTATTATAATAAATTGTTAGATGCGGACCCCACATTTTTGTCGGCATATTTGGGTTTAGCTACTATATCTATGCTTGAAGGAGGGAAAATTAAGGCTTCAGATTTTAATGAAATTGAGGTTGATGTAGAGGCTTTATTTGAGGATTTAGAACGTTTTGGATACATAGATCATGAAGGTAACATTTTAAATAAATTTCATAAAATAAGCAGTTCAGAAAAAATTAATTTAAGCCCACAGTTTAGTGACAAAAAAGAAGACATTTATGCTGTCATACATAGGTTTCAAGGGGACTATAAAAAAGCTTTATCTTACCTTGACGAAGCTCAAAAGTATGATATATTTTCCATAGATATTCCGATATACAAAATAAGTATATTGGAAGAGCAAAAGCAGTATCAAAAAGCAATAGACGTTTTAGATCAAGTTAAAGAGAATTATTTTGTTCATGATGTAGTTGAGTTGTATAAAGTGAGAATATATTTGAGAGCTAATAATATAGAAAAAGCAAAACAGATTGCAACTGAACTGATAAGTAAAAGTAAAAGTTTTGAACTTCTTATCAGATTGCGAGAAATTTTATTTTTTAGTGCTCAATATGAATTAGCCGACAATGCTTATAAGCAGGCCTTTTTAGTTGATCCTAAAAGGGCGTTGAAGTTAAAAATGGTATTATCAAAATAACTAATAAGGAGAATAGAATGAGAAAAATACGTAATAATTCAGGTTTTACACTTATTGAGATTATCGTCGTCTTGATTATTCTTGGTATTTTGGCAGCTATTGCATTGCCAAATTTATTTGCTAACGTAGAACGTTCACAAGCAGCTGAAGCTTTAACAAATGCTTCTTCTTTGAAAACACAGGTAGAAGGATGTCTTCAAGGAAAAGATTTCGTTCCTACCAATTGTCTTTTGGGTGGAGCTGCTTCCAGTCCTAAATGGGGTTATGTCATTACTAATCCTGGCGGAAGTTCAGTGCTCATTGTGGCAACTAACTCTCGTCAAGCCTCTGGTACCAATTATGTTCAATTATCAAGAACATCAGGTAGCGCTGGTTCTTGGGTTTGTACAGCAACAGGAACTTATGCAGGTATTTGTTAGTATGGTTTGATTCAAAAAGCCTTCTGTGAAATTTACAGAAGGCTTTTTTATTACAAACATAATTGATTATATATCATAATTTTATTGACAATTAAGCATTGTTGGCTAAGATATTTGCATCTTTCCTAGGATTCCCCAATCCTAAAGTAGTTTCCTAGTTAATTCCCCCTTTAGAAATACGATTCATGGATATTTTTGGTTTCACGCCCATTGATGCTGCGCTATCTGCGTGGGGGTTAAATGTATCGCAAAGCCTTGTTAGATTCTTTTTTACTTCACATTTAGGATTTGTAGCCTTTGCTATCGGATTTGGCTACAGCGTCTGGCGTTCAGCTAGAGAGGCAAATTACAGGCATTTTGCTGTGTTTGCTTTTATTTGTATTGCCGGATGGATGATGATAGTAGTGCCTTCTCGCCAAGAGCCTCATATTAAAAGTGTCATGGAAGTCTACGGCACAAGTAATACATCAACACAAGATGTCAAGAATTCTCAAACTACTATGAATGTTATGCCATTAGTCCTGTCGTATTTTGGACAGATGGCTGATGCTATGAATATTGGGATAATTTCTGCTATAGATAACGTGTTGGCTGATGATTTTCGTTTTCTGGATGAACCTCTAGGAATTCAGAGGCTCGCATTGCAGGCCAATCAATTTATTAACACGCCCATTATTGATATAAGCTTAAAGAAAGATTTGAATGATTTTATTTATGCGCATTATTTACCTGCGCTGGCTTTCTATACTAATCGTAATCCAACCTATGATTTACGTTCATTATCACCAGGAAGCGTGAGTATTGTTCATCAATATTCACAACAAGGGAAGCAAAAGTGGGATGAAATAAAGAATAATCTACTGCAATTACTTAGTGATCCTCAAGGGCCATGGATGAAAATCAGGCAATTATTACAGCATTCTAATATTTCATCTAGCAATATTGATAATCAAATTCTTGACAGTATCTTTCAGGGGCAATTGCGTCCGCGCCAAGAGAATTTGTATTGGTTTTTGATCACAGGCGTTCACAGCTTCTTTCTCTATATATATGGATGGGTAAACTTTTGTTTATACGTGAGTTTCCCTTTTTTTATGTTTGCAGTACTTATCTTTCATCGTTTTAGTATTTTGTTGCACTATCTTGAGATATTTTTGTGGATTAAATCTTGGGGTTTAATTGCTGCTTTAGCACATTATGTTTCTATGATGGTCTTTCATATTCAAATTCATAATTCTGGCGCAATTTATGGTATTTGGGAGTATCCATATTTTAGTGCGGTGTCAGCATTTATATTGTGTGTCCTGCCTATTTTTAGTTTTATTGGGTTTAGACAATGTTTTCAAATTATTAATAAACGTTAACAAAGGGGGAAATGTATGTTGTTAAAAGTTAGTAATTTTATATCAGGTGTACTTTTAATGTTTTTTGTCTGTGCTTCAAAAGCTATAGCAGCAACGGACGATCCACTAGAGGTTAGTAAAGATTTTTCAGATAAGGTTCTGAGCATTGTACAAGGGCCAGTTATAAAGATTTTGGCAGCTGTTGTGTTGTTAGTGGGAATTGCAAGTTTATTACAGGGTAAACATAAAACTGCCCTTTGTTGCGGAACGGCTTTTCTGCTTCTGTTGTTCTTACCAATTTTGCTTGGACGAGTTTAAGGAGAATAAAATGAAGCGAAAATGCCCTAGAACTTTGGATCGACCTCTTTTACTTCTTGGTCTTGAAATCGAAGATATAGGATTCTTGGGAATGTTTGGCGGATTGGGTTGTTTGTTTTTTAATCCACTTATTTTTGGAATTTTAACCATTGTCGCGTGGTTTGCATTAATGGAGTTTAAAAAGGATAAGCCACCAGGTTATTTATTGCATTGGTTATATAACCAAGGTTTTAGTTTGCCTGGGCTAATACCTCCAGTTAAGAAAGTTCAAAGGTACTGCATTTATGCAAAAACCGATTATGTCAAAAAGTTCACAGTTCATTGATCGCTGGTCTACATCGGAATTCCTCAATACCAGGTTAGGAGCTATGCTTATGGTAATGAGCTTTTGTTTTTTGGTTTTAACGGCTGCTTTAGTTTTTATGATTACAAAACCTAGGCCAATTTATTACGTGCCAGGCGTTGGATCTGCAGGTATAGCTTATTCACAGAATACTCCTCAAACGACAGCGGTAATGTTTTCAGCCTCATGGTTACTTAATTGGACAAATTTTACGCCAGCCTCAGTAGAGGATGTTTATAAGCGGGCTCAACGTTTTATGTCGCCGAGGCTTTTAAATCAAACACGCAACAGATTAAAGAAAGATATTCAGCAGGTTAAAGAGAACAACATTGCCTCTTTGTTTTCATTAAATCAAGACCCGCAGGTACGCGAAGATTCGCAAGGTTTTAATGTGGTGATTAAAGGAGATAAAGGTGTGTATATGGGTAAGGAAGAGATTAAATTACAAAGGACTATTTATCACATACGACTTAAGCCGACTCCACCAACGGATTTTAATCCCTACGGTTTAATTATTGACGATGTAAATCAGGAGGTTATGGATGATGTTAAATAAATTAATTATTAGTGTAGTAATGCTTGTCTTATTTTTTAGTTTTAATTCTTATGCAGCATCGCTAAAGGATGAAGGACGTCCCACAGATATTAAGGTTGAAGAAGGTAAGGTTACCCAGGTGGAATTCCCAGCCAAGGTTGCTAAGATCGTCAAGGGCGGAGATCCAGATTCTGTTTTGGTAGAGGTTTTGGATAACTCTGTGTATTTACTTCCCAAGAACCAAACTCCATCAGACATTTTTGTAACCACCGTATCGGGTAGCAGCTATCCTCTGAATCTGCGCATAGGATCGAATCATGATATTAAAATACAGGCGGGTTCCATTAAGAACCAATCTTCTGGTCCAGTTGGCGGGTATTATTCAGATGTGATGGATTTAATGAAAGACCTTTTGCTGAATCGGGAACCGGCGGGAGCAAGCCTGTTGCCGGCACAAGGAAGCGTTTTGCTATCCAATGATCAAATCAAGTTAACTGTGGATAAGGTATATGAATTGTCTGATTGGAAAGCATACATACTAGTAGCCAGGAATTTAGCTAAGAATTCTGTCATTATTCCGATTGAACAGATAGCTCTACCAGATCTTTTAGCAGTCAGTTCACAAAGGGATATGCTTACTCCAAAAGGTCGAGAAGGCGATTCATCTAAGGTTTACGTAATCATGAGGGCAACAAATGAAAATCCAGGAATTTAGAAATAGCCTTAAGAAGCAACCTATCATTATTATAATTGTAGTTATTTTTTTAATTATTGGTTTTGTATTTTTAATACTGAGCCAGAAAGTTGAGCCCCAAAATAAAGAAATGGTAAAAACTAGCGTGGTTAAAGATATTGGTATTTCAGTTGGAGGGGTAGAGCAGCAGGCATATATAGAACGTTTGGAGAAGAATTATTATGACTTCGAGGATAGGGTTAAGAATATGGAAAATCAGGTTAAGAAGATACAAACCTCAGCAGATCATCTGAGTAATTCTCAAAAAGAAATTGTCCAAAGTGTTCTTAAGCTTGATCAAGATTTAGGAGTAAGGATGCAGCAAAGATTTGATGAATTTAATAACCATTTAGAGGAGCAAGATGACGATCAGACTAAGAATTCTTCTCAAAGGACATTGGAATTATCAGTCGCTAATATTGCCCCAACTAATCAAGAAGACTGGGTTTATCTACCCATTGGTAGTTTTTGTAAAGGTACACTGTTGACTGGTGTTTATGCGGCTGCTGATATGAATAATCCTTTGCCAGTGTTAATTTCTTTAGATGAAGCTTTTTATGGGCCTAATAAATCACGCGTTCCATTAAAAGGAGCTTTTGTGTTAGGTAAGGCTTACGGAGACTTAGTTTCCCAGCGCGCGTTGATTCAAATTGTAGCGATTTCAAGTGTATTGCCTAGCGGGTATGTCTTTGAGAATGAGCAGGAATTAGGATATGTCACTGATGAGTCAGGTGAATTGGGTATTAAAGGACAGATTATTTACAGCACAGGTCGCCAGCTGGCTCTTTCTTTTATGGGCGGGTTCGTTTCAGGTGGTGCCCAAGCTATTGCTGACAGTCAGGTGACTACTCATAAGAGTCTACAAGGTGACAGTGCGCAGGAAGTGACTGGTAGTCCAGGTAAAGCTGCAGCATTTTCTGGCTTAGCTCAAAGTGCAGGCAAGCTCTCAGAGTATTATCAAAGACAAGCCGAAGACATGGTTCCAGCTATCCATATTAAGAATGGAGCTGCGGTATTTTTTATTGTTCAAAAAGGTGTGACGATTACTGGTCTTGCTAGAGGAAACAGAAGGAAGTAGAATCTTAATAATACATCCATATTGGGAATTTTTTATTGTTAATGGTGCGTATTTTTGACACAATAGGCCCATGTTTTTATCCTTTGTATTCTCTTTCCGTAATGAAGCAGATGTGTTGCCTGAGTTTATCTCCAGAACCCGCAAGGTGCTTTTAGATTTAAAAAACAATCAAAAAATCTCTGGTTGGGAGTTTGTTTTTGTTGATGACTGCTCTACCGATCAGTCTGTAGCAATCCTTATTGATCAAGACAGAAATCATAACGATATCAAAATTATCACTATGTCGCGTACTTTTGGTGTGTTTGTTTGTGTGATGGCAGGTTTGGCCCGTACCAAAGGGGATGCTGTTGTATATATGGATTGTGATTTGCAGGACCCTCCAGAACTGATTCCACAGATGTTGGCAGCTATGAGCGAAGGGGATCAAATTGATGTTGTCCACACGGTACGTAATAAACGTTTAGGCGAATCTGCATTTAAAATGTTTTTGACTCGTATTTGTTATGCTATTTTAAATCGCTATTCATCAGTAACTATACCTCGAGAGGCGGGTGATTTTAAACTATTATCAAGGAGGGTTGTTGATCATCTTTTGACGATGCAGGAGGCTCGCCCTTGGATTCGTGGGCTAATAGCTCACATTGGGTTTAAACAAGCGTTTATTTATTATGAGCGACAACCTCGTTTTGCAGGTAAAACAAAATTCTTTTTTTTAGGCCCTAAAGCAATTTCAAATTTCCTTAATTCTGCTTTGATTAATTTTTCTTCAGTACCTTTAGAAATTGCTTCTTATTGTGGTTTCGCGACCATTTTGGTTGATGTGGCTTTAATGGTTTATGCTCTCTTAGAGAAGCTGCAAGGTAAATCTGTCCCTGGATGGACAGCCTTGATGATTGTTATTTTATTTGTCAGTGCAGTACAGTTGTTTTGTTTAGGAGCTATTGGTTTATATCTGCATTCAGTGCATGAGCAAAGCAAGGGTCGGCCACGCTATATCGTCAATTCCGTTTATGGATTCAAAGATGAAAACCCCAAAGCATAATCACTATTTCCTTTTAAAAATCCGGTTATTTTTTACAGCACTTTCGATAGGCAAGATTACTTTTCGTAAGATGTGGAATGTAGTTGTATGCACAGTTTCGTACTTCTTAAAGACAAAAATATCAGCAGCTTCACCTTTTATTTTAAGTTTAGAATTGTGGAATGAATGTAATGCCGGATGTTTATTTTGCCGTGATGCTAAGGGCAAGATCTATAACATCAATCCAGAGCAGCCTTCTTTAGGATCCATATCTAAAGGCAAGATGCCTGTTGAAATGGCTAAGGATATCATCGATCAGATCAAAGAAGACGTGCTGATTGCGGTGCTCTACACTAATGGCGAACCACTCCTATATAAAGATTTAGCTGATTTGGTCAAATTCTCAACCGAGCGTAAGGTGATGACCATGATTTCAACCAACGGTCTTTTATTTACTCCAGAAAATGCGCGGGCTTTGCTGTCCTCTGGCATTGATTTTATCAAAATCCAATTAGGCGGCTTCACTCAAGATATTTACAGCATTCAAATTCGTTATGGGGAAGTAGAAAAGCTTAAAAATAATATCCGCATGGTAACTAACATAAAAAAAGAATTAAAATCCCATGCGGTTATTCTCATTGATTGGATTACTTATCAATATAACGAACATCAAATTCCTTTGATACGCCAATTCTGCAAAGACAATGATTTGATGCTGAGTTTTCGTCAGGGCAATCCCCGTGGGGGGTTAGAAGATAAGGAAACCCCATTGCCTACATCAACGTTACCTATGTCTTGTGATTGGTTGTGGAAGGCGATGCAGGTTAATTTCAATGGTGATGTTCTTCAGTGTTGTGAAGGAGTGATCTGGAGTAATATTAAACCATATACAACTTACGCAACCAACCAATCTCGCGTTAAGGAAATTTGGAATGGTCCTGCTGCTCAAGCTACTCGTGAACTTATGAAGACAAAGGGCCGTACCAGTATGTCCATCTGCAAGCAATGCCAACGCACTGGTGTTGCATTTAAATGGTGATTTGTAATATTGATTTTAAGTCAATTTAATTGCTTGACATTTTTAAATATTTAAGTATATTAATTGTAGTTTCATCAATAAATAAATTCTTCCCCAGAATTTAAAGTTTTAGAAAGTCAAAATAATTCCTCAAAAGTTATATTAATATTTGCTCTTTGAAGAAGATATGGTATATTTGCTATAAGAACAAAGAATAATTGTTCTTATAGCAAAGAAAGAGGTGTTTATGGTAATAGCTGCCAAAATTTCATCGAAGAGACAAATTACAGTTCCTTTAAAAGTTATGGTTCGTTTGAAATTAAATCCAGGTGACCAGATTGTTTTTGAAGAAAAGAATGGACATATGGAAGTAAAACCCAAGATAGAACATTTTACAATTGATGATTTTATTAAGAAATATGCTGGTAAAACAAAAAAGAAATTAACCGATGAAGAAATTAGAATTGCTAGAGAAGAATCTTGGGGGCATACAGAAATATGAAAATAGCTTTAGATTCAAATATATTAATAAGAATTATTGCGCAAGATGATCCGTTAAGGGTCGAAAGTTCTAAGGCCTTAATTGAAGGACATGGAGCCAAAGAGATTTTTATTTGTCATGGTGTTTTGATGGAAGTTTATTATGTGTTAACTAAGAAATATGGTTTATCAAAAGAATATGCTTTAAATTCGTTAGATGATCTTTTAAGAATACCCCAACTATATTTTGAATATGAAACGTCTATACATTTAGCCATATCAAAATCTTTTAAAGGATTTTCGTTTTGTGATGCTTTGATTGGAGAAATTGGCGCATCCAGAAATCTTAAGACCTATACTTTTGATAAAGGTTTAAAAGATAATAAGAATTATGAATGTATTCATTAAAGATTTTTAGTTGTATTTAAGGGATTTCCCAAATCCTGTAAGCAGCGCTCAGTAATTTAACTTCCCCCATTAGAGTTATTCGTGTGTTTTCGTTTATTTTAATTATTATAATTTGTGTCTTTTCCATCAGTGGATGCGCATCGAGTAAAAGTATAAAGAAAGAAAAGATGCAGCAACAGAGCATGATGGATATTTATGCCTCTGCAGTTGGTCAATCCCAAAAAGATGTCTCCCAATATATAGAGAGAAATCTAAAAGAACAAAAGACGTATGGATACGTCAAGCCTTACATACCTGTGATTAATGAGCCTGTTGTACGTAAGGTATGGATTCCCGATCAGAAATCTGAAGAGAATCCGGATGTGCTTGTGGCAGGCCATTGGATTTATTTAATGATTGAACCATCTAAATGGTTTGTGGATGGGAGGATCATGGATACAAAGCTCCCAGTAATTATACCTGTTTCATCAAAAGTAGAGTCCAAAGACAATGGCAATTAAGACACAGCATATAGAGAAGATCTTCGAAGAAGGGTACTGTTTTTCTGACCTTTTGCCCTATATCGAATCTGATGAAAACAATGTATTTATTTTATCTGACGGTTCAATGGGGAAGGTTTGGCAAATTAGTTCTTATGAAACTGAAGGGAAAGAGGATGATTTTCTAAAGAATTTATCTTTGCACATGGAGAATGTTCTTAATCGTCTACCAATAGGAAGATTAGCTTGCCAGGTTATTTTATGCAGCCATCAGCATATCCAAGAAAGATTACATACGTACGATAGTTTTTGTGAAGAAGGATCAAGAATTAATGTTTTTTCTTCTGGAAAGATTGAACATATTCAAAAAGACAATAACTTTGTTCCTAAGAAGATTGATGTATATTTTACAATTCGTTTTTTCCCTAACTATATTTATCCTTCATTTTGGAGAAAAACCGTCAACATTTTACAAACTCGTAAGGAAATAAATGAGAACATTCAAAAGGAATTTAATGAATATAGAGATGTATTCGATAAATACAGTGAATTAATTCAAGGTGCATTACAGGTTGCAGGTATTGAGTATCACGTTTTAGGTGATCAAGGGTTAGTCAATTTTGTTTATAGAGTACTTAATCCACAGCGTTCTAAATTATTGTCTGCTCCCTCGGTTGGTAAGAGAACAGTTTTACGTGATCAGCTTCTATTTAATATTCCTAAAGCTTCATCTAATGGGTTTGATTTGGAAGATACATTAATGCGCGTTGTCAGCCTCAAAGAACTTCCTTTAAATACAACAGTTGGAATGTTTAGTCGTGAACTTTATGAGGGGACCAGGTTTTGTCTTTTGGATATCCCATCTAATTTAATGATAGTTGTTAATTTTATAATACCTCCTTTGCAAGACGCCATGAATCATTTGAATATGCAAAAGAGTTTTGCTTTTATCCATCAGAACAATTGGATAGGAGATAAAAGCGTAGAGGTAGTGGAACAGAAAAAAGAGATGGACGAGACTGTGGGTGATTTGTTTAAAAGTGGGCAGAAAATTATTCATGCTCGGTTTCATTTTATTTTATCGGACAGGTCTGAAAATCGTGTTGAAGAAAGTGCAAACCATATCATTAATACTCTTAATCGTTTGGGTTGTGAGGGTATTAAAGAAGACCTAATTGGTTCATCATTATTTTTGACTTGTTTGCCTCTTAATTTTGATGATTACTTTGAAAAATTTATTCGTAGGGCTAAAAGATTTATGGCTTCAAGTGCGGCAGATATGCTTCCGGTTTACGGTTCATTTAAAGGAACTAAAACGCCTTGTCAGCAATATTTAAACCGTCGTGGTGAGATTGTTTTCTTGGATTTCTTTGATTCGAATATTAATCCGCATGGGGTTGTGATTGGCGCTTCAGGTTCAGGAAAAAGTTTTTTTATCAATGACTTTATTTTGCAAAATGATCGTTTGGGGGCTCATTTCTTTGTTCTTGATAAAGGAGAATCTTACAGAAAGTTAAACAATATTCTCAGGGGGCAATACATTAACTTTGATTTAAATCATCCCGTAAGAATTAATCCTTTTATTAATGAGCCAACACCAGAGAACTTATCTTTTTTAATGATGTTGTTGTCCCAAATGGCATCCGGAGGGGATGAACGTGATCGTCTGAGTAGAGAAGAAGAGGGATTGTTACAAAAGGCGGTCATTAAAACCTATGAACAAAAGATAAATTCGGAGATTTTTCTTTCGGACGTTGTCCGTACTCTTAATGACAGTCAATTTAATGATACGTTTGGAATTAATTCAGTGATGGGGCCAACTCTTGCGTTACGCTTGACACCTTTTACTATCAAGGGGCCTTATGGGAGGTTTTTTGATGGTGTAAATGAATTTCAGGTCTCTGGACAGTTTACTGTATTTGAACTTGCTAATTTAAGTTCCTACCCTGATTTGCAGTTGGCGGTATTGCTAAATTTGATGTTCTTTATAACGACCTTTGTTTCTCATAAGCAAATGAGGCCAAAGAGAAAATATTTAATGCTTGATGAAGCTTGGTCTTTATTAAAGGTTAAAAACACCTCAGAGTTTATTACCAATGCTTTTAAAACATTTCGAAAATATCGTTGTTCCGTAGTAGCTATTACCCAAGAGTTGGCTGATTTGACCCGCTATGAATCAGGACTAGCGATTATTGCGAATTCTTCCAACAAGATTTTCTTTAAACAAGAAGCTAGCCTCATTGATACGATGAAAGACCGGCTTTCTCTACCCAGTGGAATTATTGATGCTCTTAAAAGTGTTGAGACAATTAAGGGAAAATATTCCGAGGCCTTTGTCATTACAGATTCTTCCAGCGGCATTATTCGTTTAATTCCTGACCCTTGGTTATATTGGGCTGCTAACAGTGAGCCAAAGAACAATGAATATCTTTTTAATAAGGCTAAAGATTTTGATGGAGATCTTAAAGAGGCGATAAAAATCTGTGCTAAGGAGTATCCATATGGAGTTAAGTAAAAGCTGTCCGCTAATTTTGATGATTTTATTAACAGGCTGTTCAACTTTCTCGAATCAACAGAATAAAGAAGTTTATCAGGAGGGTTATAGGAAGGGAGTAAGCGAGCAGATTAAGGATATTGCTGCTGAATTTCAAGGTGGTAATTTCCCTTACTATCATTGGACGGCACCTATAGTGCAGGAAGTTAGGGTTCCAGCTCATTTGACTAATGGGGTCATGATTCCAGAGCATAACGAACTGGTGATAATTGAACCAGGACAATGGAGCTTGGATCCAGCTTACCCAATAAAAACACAGGAGAATAGCAATGGTGAAAATCAAGTTTCTTACATGGGCATGGATGTTGCTAATATCACTGCCCTGCCAAGAAGTTCTAGCAGCACCCTTAAAGATGATGAATGAAGCCCAGAAGGTTCAAATCGTTGATCAGGAATGGAATAATCAGAAGAATCGAAGTATTACATCTGATAGAAGATCTACACCACCCAATGCATATCGTAACGATTTAAAAGAAGAAATTCTGAATTTACCTAAGGAATTTTCTGAGAACATTACGATTAAGGTTCAAGGATTGCCTCTAAGTGAAGTGTTAAAAATTTTGTCTGACAAGGTGTCTTATCATTTAATTTTAGGACCTGGAGTTGAAGACAGTAAGGTATCCGTAGATCTTTTAAATGTTACTGTTTCTAAGGCCTTAAATATTTTGTTGTACCCTTTAGGTTATGGTCTTCAGATCAAGGATGGAGACTTAATTGTTTTAGCTGTAGAAACTAGAGTGTTTCGAATTGTTTTGCCACCAATAGTTCAAGATTTTAATGATACAACCAGCAACGAATCTTCCGTTGAATCTGCCAATGGTTCAAGCGCTTCGAATACATCTAACAATTCTAAAAGCTTGGGACAGCAAATAAAGTTAGGTACCAAGATATTTGTATCAAATCAATCATCAGGGATTTCCTTTTGGAATGATGTTCAGGAAAATCTTGGGATATTAATTTCACAACAAGGAGAGTTTTCTATTAATAAACCTGCTGGGATAGTGATTGTGACTGACTCGCCAGTTAGTTTACAAAGAATAGAACAATACTTTGAAGATCTTAATCGACGTGTCACCCAACAGATTGAGGTGGATGTAAAAGTGGTGGAAGTATCTTTAAGTGATGAGAATTCATTTGGAGTTGATTGGAATATCTTGGCTAATGATTTAAAAGTATTAAATAGCCTGGGTTTGTCTACAAATTTTGCAGCTCAAAATTTAACCACGGGTCCTTTTTTTAAGATCATTGGAGATGGTTCCAGAAGTGGATCTGGAGTCACTCAAAATGGGATAAAGGTTGCCATTGAAGCTCTTGCAAAACAAGGTCATGTTGAAGTTGTTTCACAGCCAAGAGTAAGAATTCTTAATAATCAGGTTTCAGTTATTCAGGTGGGCTCAACCCAGAGTTATTTAGATC
>CAZOXU010000007.1:0-10588 GCA_964583975.1 uncultured Planctomycetales bacterium | reverse complement strand
ATTTAGATCATTCCACCCTAGAGGTTACTCAGACAGGAACTATTACTTCAGTTTCAACCTCCCAGGTACAGGAAGGGGTCACAATGCGTTTACTGGCTAATATGGTTGATGATCAAATTTATTTGTCAGTTACACCTGTGGTTACAACCATTGATAACATTCGTTCTATAGTTTCTGGCAATACCACGGTAGAGGCTCCTCAAACAACAACAAAATCCATTAATACTTTGGTTAAAGTGAAAGAAGGAGAAACGGTAGCAATAGGTGGGCTTATTACTTCTTCACATCAGAAAAATGGACAGAATGTGCCCATAATATCTAAAATTCCTTTTTTGGGACGGTTATTTCAATATTCGAATAATAAAACATCTAAGAGTGAATTGATTATTTTTATTACTCCTAAACGAGGATGATTCGTATGGCTTTTGTAATTGCTGATGGTTGGTTGTACATAGAGATAGATGGTAAATTTGGTATCTATGGCCAGCAGGAAGTCCAAAATTCTTTGCAGTCAGATATAAAATCAGCCCAAATAGCTTTTTTAGATTATCAAACAAGAGCTTTTTCAACAAATGATGAAAGAGACACTCTAGATGCGCAGATCAATTCAGTTTTTGGTAAAGACTACTTAGTTGTTCAAGAGAGAATTTCAGTAGGATTGATCCAAATTATCGCTGCCAAAAAGGAGAAAATCGAAGAAATTTATCGTTGTTTCCACAAGACGCAGGTGACAAGTTTGGTTCCTTACGCGGTAGCTTTACGAGCAATTTTAAAATCTAAGAATATATTTGATAGTCATAAAAGAGTCATTTTCTTAGATGACTTAAATAATCAACCCGTTGTCACTTTCTTTGATGACATGCGTTTCAGTGCTCCAAGACGTATAAATATGTTGGATAGTGAGAATGTTTTGCTTGAAATTAAAAGAAGCCTACAAAATTTTATATCAGAAGGTCCTGACAAACAATGTGCGTTAAGTGAGTTTGTTTTAATTTCTAATAATCGAAGATGGCAGTCGGATTTGTTTAGCTCAAAATTTATTTTTAAGGAATCCTTAATTGATTTTAACGTTCCTTTTCCTGCCATTCAAGGGCTCAAAGAAGCTAAATTTACTCTTCACTTCGCTTTGATTGACCAAATTCTACAACAGAAGAAATTAAAAATATGGAAAAGTCGATTTAAGGTCATGGTTACTGTGATTTTATTATCTCTGGCTGGTTTAGGGGTTTGTTGGTGTGCGGTTTACTTAAATCATCAGGAACAGATGCAATCAAAATATTTGATCAGTCAAATTAATCAATACAAGCTATCTATAGCGAATCTTTACCAGAAAAAGTTTTTAAGTTATTTCAGGTCAGATGATTTTATTGATTATAGAAGAATCTACTACGATTTTGTAGAAGCTGTTCCTTCGGGATATTTGATTGATAGTTTTAAATTAATAAAAGAAACAGAGGGGAATTGGAGCCTAAAAGCCATTATCTATCCAGATCAGCATGGCGGGTTTTTGTCGGAATTTAGATATGATTTATTTTATCCAGACACTAAGCTTTCTGCCGTAATTACCCATAAGGTTTTAGGGCAAGAAATCAACACCGAATTGAAGGTAGAGGAATATTAACTATGAAGAATTTTATTTTATTTCTAGCCTTAATTCTTAGTCTTTATTGTTTATACAAAGGCTCAAAGTACTGGCAGGAAATGCAAGCTTTAAAAAGTAAGAATTTAGAAAGTTTCAATCAGTTAAGGCAAGTTAAGAATATATACCAAGAATTAATTTCATTAAAAGATGATCCTGTGGATGAATTAGAGGAAGTATATCAAGGTGTTAATAAACAGGTTCAAACCTTCTCAAGAGTATATGACATAAAAACATCAATTGAATTTGTTCATTCGAAGAGCGATACGCTTCTAGAGAATCAGGAAATGTCTAGATGGCTTGGAATTCACCAAATTCCAGTGCATGTTAACTTTTTTGATCTTAAAGCATTAGATAAATACATATTAATATTTAAGTTTTTGAAAGATTTGGAAGAAACGAATTCTCTGGAAATACTAAAAATAAATCAGACTGGAAACTATGTGCAGGTCATGGTCCAGATTTATGGGAGGGGTAGATGAGTAGATGCGTCATTGTAGTTTTGATTTTTGTTCTTATGTCACGTGAGTCATTTGCTAAAGAAATGTCTTTGCTTGAAACGACTATGCTTCCACAGCTCAACACTGAGCAAACAGATGATCAATTTGATAGTGATGAAGAGGATGTTTCTGAACCGCTAGAGAATGATGAAACTAAAGAGGAATATGTTCAGGATGATGATTTTGAGGCTATGAATGATTTTATCCATGAAGAAAATGAAAGGGCGAAAGACATTAAATTATTGAGTTTGGATTTGGAAAAAGCTGGTTTGATCTTAAAGAAAAAAGAAATTGAGCAGAAAATTGAGTTATTAAGACGCCCTCAGAATGGAGATCTTCTTAAAACTGATGAAGATCAAGAGTCTAAATCAGTTTCTAAGTTTAAATTAATAAGTGTTTTTGTAAGTTCATCAGTTAAAAAAGCTATTTTGAATATTAATGGGGTTAACTACGATTTTAAGGAAGGTCAACAAATAGGAGATATTACGGTCGCTAGCATCGAACCCGAGAAGGTAGTTATAAAACTTTCAAATGGTCTTACACAGGACATTTATTTTATATGAACAATGAACGCCTAGGAGATATTTTGTTAAAACAGGGCTTGATAGAAGCCCAACAATTGGATTTATGTCTGAGTGTTCAGAAGAATAATGGCCATCAGAGATTGGGTCGATTGTTTTCTCATTATAATTTTGTAAGTGAAAACTCAATAGCCCAAGCCATTGCAGTTCAAGTAGGGTGGGATTACTTTGATAGAGAATATGTGATTGATGAGCAAATGTTAAAGCTATTTGGTATTGATTTTCTTGTTCAACGAATGGTTTTTCCTGTGAGAGAGGCTGAAAGATTAATATTTGTTTTATCTCGTACAGATGATACGGCAACTACAGATTTTATTAACCAGACTTTGGGTGCTCAGGCTGTATTTGCCTTGGGAGTCGAAGTAAAATTGCGTGATGCTTTAGGAAATATTTCGAAGGGTTCTTGTAACGGTGAAAACCGTCAGTTGTTACCTGCTAATGAAACTTTAAATCAATGGTTTGAACATTGTTTAAATCAAGCCATCATTAGATCAGCTAGTGATATTCATATTGAGACGTCTCAGAAGGTTGTCGAAGTAAGATATCGGCTTGATGGTATCCTTGTTTTTATTGATACTCTTCCATTAAAACTTTTACCTAGGCTTGTGAACATTATCTTTCATATGGCTGAAGTAACTATTAGTGATTTTACTCATTTTCATGATGCACGATTTCAACATAAGTATATAAATCGAGACATTGATGTTCGTGTATCTCATATTCCATCGGTGCATGGTTCAGCTATTGTATTGCGATTATTAGATAAAAGTCGCAATGTGATGGCCCTATCTGATCTAGGTTATGGTGTACGAATGTGCAAGATAATTGAGGAGGCTTTAGCTAAACCAGATGGGATTAGTTTAGTTGTTGGACCAACTGGCTGTGGTAAAACAACAACCTTGTACGCCATTCTTAATCATTTGAAATCCATTGAAAATAAGATTTTAACTATTGAAGATCCTGTGGAAATTCAGCTGCCTTTGATGACACAGGTGCAGGTAAATGAAAAAAGAGGCATCGGTTTTGGACAAACAGTCCGAGCTTTCTTACGCCATGATCCTGACATTATATTTATAGGAGAAATTCGTGATCAGCTGACAGCTCAAGAAGCGGCACGGGCTGCCATGACAGGCCATCAAGTTTTTAGTACATTACATACCAATAAAGCCCTGGATGCTATTTTGCGTTTACATGATTTAGGATTGCCTTTTTCACATATATCTGATCATCTTTCCATGATCATCTCGCAGCGATTGGTCCGTAAATTATGTGCTCTTTGTAAACAAAGCAAACATATAAAAATACAAGAATCTGTTAATCAGAGATATCTGAATGAGTCTGATCAGGTTGTCTATATAGCAAACGGATGTTCAGCTTGTAATAACGGTTATAAGGGCCAGACAGTGGTAGCAGAAGTCATATTGATTGATGAAGACATGTCTGATTTGATAGCCAAAGGAGATTTATTGGGTTTAAAGAAGATATTAAAGGACAGAAATTATCTGACGATGGTGGATGATGCGAGGCGCTTAGTAACTGAGGGAATAACAAGTCTGGAAGAAGTTAAAAGAATACTGGGGTAAATATGTATTGGATCTGTACAACATTGAATCCTTATGGACAAGAAACTGTTACGTGTATGGCGGGTAGAAAAAAAGATGTGTTGAATCAGATATCTGCTGAGCAAAACCACATTATAGAAATTAAACCGGATTATAAAAGTTATCTGCGTAACATATATCGAAGAAAAGAGCTTTCAACCTTAATGATGGCAGGTTTATTTAAAGATTTTAATAACATGTTGGAAGTGGGAATGAGTGTCCCCCAAGCTTTATTGATACTGCAGGAGACGAGTCAAGATGAAATGATGCGTCAAATGTTGTCAAATATACAAATTAGTCTGCAGCAAGGCCAATCGTTAACAGAAACATTTATTAATACTAAATCTTTCCCATGGATCGTTTCCGTTTCTTTGTCTGCTGGAGAAAGAACAGGTAAGCTTTCTCAAACAATTGATACTTTGGGTAAATATTTTCAGCAATCCTATCAGGTGCAAAGCAAAATACGACAAGCCTTAGTGTATCCGCTAATTGTGATCCTCGTTTTAGTTTCATTAATGCTTTTTATGAGTTTAAAGGTTGTTCCTCAGTTAAAGAATCTTCTTCCAGATAACGCGTTGCATAATCCAACGACACAATGTTTATTAATATTCAGCTTTTTGATTCAGCATTATTTTTGGTTCTTGGTTCTAGGTTTTGTTTTCTTTATTGCTGGTGTTATCTATTTAAGAAAAAGCAAATTGATTGATTTGGAGAATTGTTTATATCGCCTACCGGTGATTGGGGGCATTATCAAAGAATCATCCTTAGCTCTTTATTTGCTCAATTTATCTGTTTTATTAAAGAGTGGGGTGCCTTTGTTGAAATCAATTCATGATCTCAGTCATCTCAACCAGACGGTAGTTGCTAAACATTTTAGTAAAGTTGGAAATTATTTGCTTGGGGGAAGTAGCTTTTGGCAAGCTATTGCAGAAGATCAGTTTTTTCCAAGGGTTATTCCTGCAACCTTCAGGCGTGCAGAAGAGATGGCTAAGATTGATGAGTATAGTTTTTCTTTATCAGAGTTCTTCCAAAAAAGAATTAACGCCAAGATTGATGCGCTTATGGATATCATCCAACCAATCTTATTAATTGTAGGCGGGTTATTTTTAGTTCTTATTGCTGTAGGGTTTTTGTTGCCAATCTATGGAAGTTTGAGTGCAGTTGCTGGAGGATAATAAACCAAAACGTAAAAAGGAGAGCAGTATGAATAAAAAAGGTTTTTCATTAGTCGAACTCGCATTGGGAATTGCTGTTATCGCAATTTTAATTCTGGGGATAGTGGCTTCGGCAGGTATTCGAGATAATGCCCGAGTGCATGCGGCAGCCAATAGTATTCAAACGCTTCGTTCAGCTGCGGAAGGGTATCTAAGTAGCGGAAATTTAAATTATGCTAATCTGAATTTCACAGCATTACAAACTGCCAATTTGTTACCAGCTGCTTTTAATCCTGCTAGTTCGAATCCTTTCGGCGGTAGTTTCTCAATAGGTCCTGATCCAGCTGATAACACACATTTTTTGATTTCTTTAAGTTCTTTGAATCAAACTCATGCCAATCGATTAACGAGTTTTTTCAATAACAGCGCAAGTTCTACTAACTATAATGCTTCACAGAGTACATGGACCGTTATTTTTTAGAAAAAAAAGGGTTTTCGCTTGTGGAAATAAGTATATGCCTAACAGTTCTGGGGTTGCTTTTATTAATATTTTTACCGACAGGGGTTGGTATAATTTCTAATTCAAAAGTTCAGAAAAATACAAAAGATATAAATTATATAGCTCATGCCTGTCAACAATACTATAGGCAACACAATCATTGGCCAGTAGAGGCAAATGATCTAAAACCGTTTTTTATTTCTCCTTCTGTTCCTACAAATAACTATTTCCTAACCCCTCAAAATAATATTCTATTTATATCTTCTGCGACAGACTCAGTAACTGTTGTCCGCCCTAGGGGGGTAATAGGGTATTTGGATTATCAATGATTTAGTAAATTTCCATTGAACTAGCCTGACTCGAAGAATACTATAGCTATATCTTTATGGAGACTCCTCGGCTAATAGCCTCGGAGTAAATTCGTCCCGATAAATTCGGGACTCATTTAGGAGTTGATATGGCTGATAAAGGTCTAGATCCACAAATAGCAACCGCATTAATGGAAATCATTGAATCCACCTTGGCCAAGGTGCCTGGTTTGGCACAAACATCGCCTGCCGAGAACGTGGAAAAAGATATTGTGGAATATGAACATCGTATCCGTGTGAACAGCTATGAAAAACTTCAGGCTCCAGCCTATATATCCTATGTGAATTTCTATCTCTCCGAAGCTGAGGTCGGCCGTACTGGCAAGGCCAAGGGAGCTTTGATTTTGTATTTTGATATTGAAAACTCCGGAAAATTCTACAAAGCTGTAGGTCTACCGTTTCCAGATGATGAAGATGATGCTTCGATGCTTAATTGCAATGGGGAATTTTGTAAACTATTAGCTGAAGGCTTAAAAGCTAAGTTAGTTGAAATGGGGTATGCGTCACTCGCTATCTCAACTCCTAGCAGCTACCGCAGCAATGTGGTTGATGGGGTAGAATACAGCCCAGATCAAAAGAAGCTCCAGGAACTAAGCTTCTTTTATTTTAAGCATAAAACCATCGTTGTAGAACTTACCCTGGGTGCCATTCCAACCAAAAGATAAGCTTCCACACGAATCAAGTTTTCCCTAGCTCTTCGCTGGCCTTGCGTGTAAAATAGCCCCCGTGCTTTTTAATATTCTTTTCTTTATATATAGCCTCGTCTATTTTCCCTATTTAATTCTCAGTGGCCGATGGTACAAGGGGTATGCTTGTCGCTTAGGGATCTTTCCTTTGGAATTGACCAATCGCCTTAAAGAATGCTGCAGCATTTGGATCCATGCAGTCAGTGTAGGGGAAGTCATGGCCGTGGCAGGAATGATAGACAAAATTAGTGCCCGCTGGCCAACTAAAAAGATTGTCCTAACCACAACCACTAAAACAGGTTATGAATTAGCTTGCTCCAAGTTGGGAGGCAAGGTGGTGGTGATCCCAGCACCTCTAGATTTCACCTGGGTGGTAGCGGCTTTTGTACGTTTAATTAAGCCTAAGATCTATATCGCTGCCGAAACTGAGATTTGGCCAAATCTTTTCAATTGCCTGCATAAAAACAGCATTCCCATCATTATTATCAATGGCCGCATTTCTGATGTATCTTTTGGAAGGTATCGAACCATTAAGCCTGCATTAAAGGGGGTTCTAGGTTGCGTGTTGCAGTTTTGTATGCAATCCCAGCTCGATGCCAATCGTATCAAGGAGCTAGGAGCACCCGCTGAGAAGGTTAAAATCTTAGGCAATGTTAAATTTGATGATCTATCTTTGGATCAGAATTCAAAGTTACCAAGCTTATCTAATCAACCTTTGTGGATTGTGGGCAGTTCGCATCCAGGTGAGGAAGAGATCGTGCTTAAAATCTTTGGACAATACCAGGCTTCCTGGAGGCTTGTCCTTGCTCCTCGCCATGTGGAGCGGACAGCTGAGATTGAAAGCCTGGTCATGGAGCATGGATTTAAACCTTTGCGTTTTTCCCAATGGAATGGTCAAACCATAAACCAAGATACTGTTGTGGTGGTTGATACTATTGGGCATTTGCGTGAATTGTACAGCCAAGCCTCCTTAGTGTTTGTTGGAAAAAGTCTTTGCGGTGGCGGAGGGCAGAATATTATCGAGCCAGCCTCCTATGCTAAGCCCATTATTGTAGGACCGATGATGCAGAATTTCCGCGATATTACAGCTCTATTTAAAGCCCAAGAAGCCCTCGTACAGGTTAAGGATGTGCCAGAATTTCATGAGCAGGTGGCGCGGTTGATCAATGATGGACATTTAAGACGTCAGTTAGGGCAGAGAGCTTTGGAGGTTGTTAAGGCCAATCAAGGGGTCACCAATCGTATCTTGGATGTATTAGAGACGTGGTTATGAAAAAATATTTTTACGAAATAATGACTGATCGACGTAACAGCCTTTTAGACCAGGCATTAGGCCTTATTTTGTGGCTTATGTCTTTTATATATGCAGGACTTGTAACAGCCACACGTTATTTATACCAAATGAGTATATTGCCGGTGTACCATGCAGAAAAGCCTGTGATTAGTGTAGGTAATATCACGGTGGGTGGTGTAGGTAAAACTCCACTAGTGATTGCTTTGGTGAAGATTTTAAAACGTAAGGGCATTATGAATCCTGTGGTTCTCACCCGTGGCTATGGTTCAAAAGATGGCATCAATGATGAGGTTAGAATGTTTCAAGAGCTGATGCCTGAGGTTATAGTGATGGTGGGGGCTGATAGAAAGGCCAGCATCCAAAAAGCTTTAAAAGAAGGCCCTGTGGATGTGTTTATAGCAGACGATGCTTTTTCCCATTGGCCGCTTAAAAAAGATTTAGATATCCTGGCGGTCGATGCCACCAATGCTTTTGGAAATGGCCATTTGCTGCCACGGGGAATTTTAAGAGAAGAAATTTCAGCGCTTAAGCGGGCTGATATTTTTGTGCTCACTAAAACTGAACAAGTTCAGGACACCAAGGCCATTTGCAGTCAAATTCAGTCGATTAAACCCGCAGCTATTATTCTTGAATCCCAGCATGTTCCTATTGATTTTCAAGATGTATTTACAACAAACACCCGTGCGCTTTATGAATTTAAAGCCCAGCGTGTTGTTGTTCTTTGTGGCATTGGCCAGCCAGCCTCTTTTGAGCGCAGCTTAGGACAACTAGGAGTGGAGATTATTAAGTGTTTTGCTTTTGCTGACCATCATCCTTACAGCGTCAAAGATCTCAAGCAGGTAACAGATTTTGCATCGAAGGAAAATATTAATATCCTGATGACGACCCATAAGGATGCAGTTAAAATATCGTCTTTCAAAAATGAGCTTCAAGGTTTTACAGTTTTAAAACTCAACATTGATTTAAAAATAACCCAAGGGGAGCCAGAGTTAGTTGATCGAATCCTTTCTTTGCACAAGTCTTAGATTTCTAGGAGCTATATTTTCTTTGCTACCGCTAGGCTTAAATTTAGCTATTGCAAGGACTGTAGGTTCTTTGGGGTATTATGGGCTGCCTAAGAAAAGGCGAGTGATTACATCCAATTTAAAAATAGCCTTTCCAGAGAAGAATAGTCGTGAAATTCGACAGATGACCAAGGAAGTTTTTAAGAATTTTGCTTCTAGTTTTGTGGATGTCCTGTGCCTTCCTCGACTTAAGAAAGATGGTTATCAGAAGACTGTCGATGTCGAAGGTTTTGAGCACTTTAAACAAGCCTTGGCCTTAGGGCGAGGTTGTATTCTTTTGGCAGTTCATTCAGGCAGTTGGGAATTGGCAAGCTTGGTTAGCAGTATGGGTGATTATCCTTACAGTGTGGTGGCTAATGAACAGCAAAAAGCTCCTCAGCTTAATGAGCTTCTTAATGAATACCGTCGTATGGCAGGCGCCAAGGTTATTCCTCCAGGTACTGCCACCAGAGACATTATCCGTGCTTTAAAGGACAATGAAATTGTGTGTCTGGTTTTAGACCAAGGGGGCAAGGATGGTCTACCTGTAGACTTTTTTGGTAAAACAGCTTCGATGTCAACGGGTGCTATTCGTTTAGGAATTAAATACCAAACTCCTATTTGTCCGGGATGGATTTATAGACGAAAAGATGGCCGACAGGTCATCAAGTTTTTTCCTCCCGAAATCTTAAGTTCAAGTGGTGATGAACAAAAAGATATCTTTGAACATACCCAGAGAATGGCAAAGTTTTATGAGGATCTACTACGTAAACATCCTTTGGAGTTTATGTGGTTTTATAAGGTCTATAAATATTCGACCCAGACTGATGTGTTGATTCTTGATGATGGCAAAACAGGGCATTTGCGCCAATCTCAGGCATTATCGGAAGACCTTAAGAGAGTTTTTCAAAAACGTGATCGAATGACACGTGTTAAAACAGTAAAGATTGAATTTAAGAATTTGTGGCTGCAGAAGATGTTTGCGATCCATTGTTTTAAGGCGCAATTCTTTAGTTTTTTAAGAAGTGAAATATTTCTGAAACTTGTCCTTAAAGAAGATTGCTTTAAGGCTCTATCCAGTATTAAGCCTGATTTTATCATTGGTTGTGGGTCTGCAGTTTCAGGAGTGAGTTTTTTGCTTTCAAATTTATGGCCCATTAAATCCATTCAAATATTAAAACCTGGCCTTCTTGATTATTATCACTTTTCTTTGCTTATTTTGC
>CAZOXU010000006.1:61929-95551 GCA_964583975.1 uncultured Planctomycetales bacterium | reverse complement strand
ATGCGGGAGTAGTTCAGTGGTAGAACTCTAGCCTTCCAAGCTAGTAGCGAGGGTTCGATTCTCTCCTCCCGCTCCATTTTTTTAATAAAGGCCTATCATTGCGTTTGATTCCCAATATAATACTCCCATCATGAAAGTCACTCTGTTAATCCCAACCCTTAATGAAGCCCAAGGTATGCGTACAGTCATGCCTAAGGTGAAAAAAGAGTGGGTCGATCAAATCCTGGTTGTTGATGGAAAATCTAAAGATGGGACTGCAGATATTGCCCGCCAAATGGGCTACGATGTGGTTATTCAAGAAAGTCCTGGCATTCGTGGGGCCTATATGGATGCTATGCCATTTGTCAAAGGCGATGTCATTTTGACTTTTTCTCCAGATGGAAATTCTATTCCAGAACTAATCCCTGTATGTATTGCCAAGATGAAGGAAGGCTATGATATGGTCATCGTCTCTCGCTATGCGCAGGGAGCTAAGAGCTATGATGATGATGCTGTCACAAGCTTTGGTAATTGGCTTTTTACAGGGACCGTTAATAATTTGCATGGAGCTAAATATACCGATGCCATGGTTATTTACCGCGCCTATTATAAAAAGCTTGTTTATGATTTGGACCTCGATAAGGATTCCAGCTATAGTTTTGAAGAGAATTTGTTTAGAACCAAAATTAGTTGGGAACCTCTGCTTTCAGTGAGAGCAGCCAAGCGACGTTTAAGAATAACTGAAATTCCTGGTGATGAACCTGTTCGTGAAGGTGGGGAAAGAAAATTGCAGGTTCTCAAATGGGGCGCAGCGTACATGTTTGAATTTTGGCGTGAAATTTTCATATGGCGCTAAATTATGATGGAATCGCTTAAAGCACGTTTAAAGAATTTATTCTCCAACGATTTCTTTGTCGCTTTAATTATTCTTCTTGCCTACCTGTCTACCAATGGTTATGCCTATGGCTGGGATGACCAACATTTAGAAATTCCTCTTTTAAAACATTTGATTGATCCTTCCTTATACAAGGGGGATTATTATGTCGAAAGTCTGAGTAAGCATTTTTCTTCGTATTTTTATCCTTTATTATCAAAATTGATCAGTGTGCAGCAAATCCCAACGGTTTATTTCATCTTGTTTTTGGTTTCCCGCTATTTTATGTTTTTTTGGCTTTTCAAACTTTGGAATCATCTTTCTAAAGATCGATTGGCTGCTTTTTGTGCGACAGTGATGTTCTTTCTACTCGGGCGAACCGAAGAGTTTATTTATCGCACTTTTTCCCATCAGGAATTTGCCGAAGCGTTTATGTTTGCAGGGATTTATTTCTTTTATAAAGAAAGATATATCTTGGCAGCATCCATTTTGGGCATCGCTGCTAATTTTCATGCGATTTATAATTTGTTTCCCATGTGTTATATGGGGGCATTTTTGCTTTTATACCACCCAGATCGTTGGAAAAAGATTGCCCAAATCTCCGTTGTCTTTCTTTTATTTTGTACGCCTTTTTTATTGTGGCAAATTCCTCAATCGATTCACGAAAAGTTAACGAGTACGCCGGTGCCTTTAAATGAATGGCTACCATTGTATTATCGTTCATGTCCTCAAAACTTTCTGTTTGAAAGTAAGACGATCACTGAGGTATTCAGTAATTTCTCATTATTAGTGGATAAGTTAAAACCACATTTACTTTTATTGGCTTTTTATGTATTTTTATTGTTTATTTCACAAAAGTTTAGGGAAGATCGAAAAACCAATGTTCTGATTTGGACAGGTTTTGGGTTGGTTGTTTTTTCTAGTATTTTTACATATGTAATACCTAGTCGTTTTGTTCTTGATTTAAATTTGATTCGTAATGAACAATACATCCAGTTGTTTTTAATGGCCTATTTTACTTTTTGGGCCATCAAACACGTTAAGGAGGATGCTCCTTGGAAAGCCTGGGTGGTAGCTATTGTTTTTATCGTTATCGGTTACGGGGATATTTTCCGATATCCATTTAAAATCAAACTCTATATTGCTTCTCTGGTGGTTATTTCTTTGATATCTATTGTTCTATTGCTCAAGCGGGCAGGACGATGGAAACCTACTTTAAGAAAACTTTTAATTATTATACCTATTCTTTTTTCTTTCTTAGGTTTTTGTAAGTTTAGTGTCGATTACATTAAGGCTAAAAATAATAATGTAGGCTACTGGCAATTTATGAATAATTGGATTGATATGCAGCTTTATGTCAAAACCCATACACCCAAGAATGCATTGCTTTTGGTGCCGATTAATACGGATATTGGAGGTTTTCGAATCCAAAGTGAGCGAAGAATTATTGTTTGTACACGTGACTGCGGGATCATTGGTTTTGATTATGGGGCCACCAAAGAATGGGCCACGCGCATGGATGATTTAAAGCAATTTGTTTATATGACTAACCAGCCCATTAATGATGCAGTGATCACAGCTATTATGAAATATAAGGTAGATTATATCGTTTTTATGAAGTATTATGAGCCTCAAAGAGACAATGAGGTTTTTCAGAAGGTTTATCAAAACGAAGTTTTTTCATTATTTAAAATTACCTACTAAATATGAAAACAATTAGAAAAATAACGATTATTGGTGATGGGGGATGGGGTACTACGCTCGCCATCTACCTAGCTAAGAAGAAGTATCCTGTGGTGCTGTGGGGCGCTTTTGAGGACTATGTTCAAACGGTCCAAAAGACGCGAATTAACAAGAAGTTTCTGCCAGGCTATCGCATTCCTAATAACGTTACATTAACCTCTGATATTCAATATGCCGTTAAATCCGGTGATTTGATTGTTTTAGCCAGCCCTTCAGAGTATTTAACCAAAGTTTTAGATCAATTAAAGAAGACGCCATATCAAAATAAGCATTTTTTAAGTGTCATTAAGGGTATTCATCCAGTTACCTTTGAGCGTATGTCTGAAATCATTCATAAAAAATTAGGTAAGGTATCGCTGGCTGTTCTTTCAGGACCCACCATCGCTTCTGAAGTGGCTGAAGGACTAGCCACAACAGCTGTTGTGTCTTGTCAGAAAAGTGATTTAGCTCGAGAGATTCAGAAGATTTTTCATTCGACGACTTTTCGTATTTATACCAATGCTGATGTGGTGGGTACAGAGATTGCAGGCAGTATCAAGAATGTTATTGCCATTGCTTGCGGTATTTGCGATGGTCTGGGACTTGGAACTAATGCCAAAGCAGCGCTCTTGGCTAGAGGACTTGCAGAGATCACTCGTTTAGGTGTGAAGATGGGTGGTCGCCGAGAAACTTTTTATGGGTTAACTGGCTTAGGAGATTTGGTCACCACCTGTGTTAGTCCGCGAAGCCGTAATCGTAGCGTGGGTGAGGCCTTAGGAAAGGGTAAGAATATCAAGAAAATTTTAGGGGATATGTCGATGGTTGCCGAAGGAGTCATCACTTCGAAAGCAGTTTACAATTTAAGTCGTAAGTTAAAAATTTCAATGCCTATAACAGAACAGGTGTATCAAATTATATTTAAAGGTAAAAACGTATCTAAAGCGATGCAAGAATTAATGACCCGCCCGCCCAAATCAGAAGTATTTTAAATAGTATTCATTTATGGCATTAAAGGATCTTTCACTAAAGATTTATAATTTATTCAATCGGTGGGAATCATTATTTATTGTTTTGGTTTTTGCTTTATGGTTTGCCTGTTTTAAAGATTTCTTTTTTGGTCGCCTACCGCTTCTTGCCGATGCTGTTTCCTACTTCGAACATATTGGTTTTTATACGGATAATCTAAAAAATGGTGTTTATCCTTTATGGAATCCTTTTTGGGTGGAAGGGGCACCTTATCAATTCTTTTTGAGAAGAATTGGGGATGTTAATCCTTTTTTGTCTATTATCGTATTTCTAAAGTGGGTGGGATTCTCGCATGCGTGTGCTTATGGGGTGTTTTTGGCTGTATACTATTTTCTTTCTGCGCTGGCAGTTTATTTAATTGCTCGGCTAATATTTCGAGATTCTTCTTTGGCCTTGATCGCTTATACTCTGTTTTTATTCTCCTCCTGGGGTTCACAATTATTCTACAATTACATCATTCTTATTTTTTTGCCTATTATTTGGTTCTTTTATTTCCTTTTATCATTTAACAATCGCCAAACCAAGGGATCGTTTTTAGGAATTTGTTTTTGTCTGGGTTTAATCATGACAACATATATTCCTTTTTATTTCCTCATTATCCTTTTAAGTTTTGTGTTCTTTGCTTTTCTTTTATATTTCAAGGAATGTCAATCTTTCTTAAGTAATGGTGTTCTTTTTCTTAGAACCAACAAGATTTTCATGGTTTTTTGTTGTTTATTCTTATTTTTATCTGCCATGCCAGCCTATACCTTTTATAAGGAATCTAAAAAGGGTGGATTTGTTATGCCGCACCGTAATGCGGGAGCGGATTCAGATTCTGCTGTTGCTGTAGGCTTAGAAAGCACTGTTAGCGGAGACATTATTAATCATGCTTTCTTTGAGAAAATATTTCATGGTTATGAGAATATTGGATTGGGTGATTTCTTTATGCCCATTTTATTCTTTATCATTTTATTATTTGGCCTGTTCTATCAAATCAATAAACTAATTTTCTTTTTATTTCTTAATATCCTTTTGCTTTTCGCTGTTTCTATTACAACGTTAACGGGTTTATATGAATTTTTATTTAAACACATTCCATTTTTCCAATTTATACGTAACATTTATTACCTTTTTTGGATCGCCATCTTGCCAATGGCTATTTTGTTAGCAGTTGCTTCTTTAAAGTCTTTTTTAGATTCTATCCATGAAGCAAAAACCAGACTTTGGCCTCTTGTGAACCTATTCTTTGTTTTCGGGTTTTTTGTCATATTTTTATATATGAATGAAGCGGGTGAATGGGGAGAGTGGGGCAGTTTGTTGATCTTTTGGATCTGTTTTTTAGGATCCATCATTTGGCGTGTAAAGTTCACTAAATCGTTACTTTTTGTTGGCTTGTTGCTTCTTGGTATTTTTATCCAATCTTTTCAAGTTTATAATTGCTTAACAAGTAATTTGCGGCAGGAAATCCATAAAAATTCAGACTACAGACCGCCATCGTATAAACCTTTTAAATATGTGCAAAGCACAGAGACGGTCGATATAAGTGACACAGATAAAAGAAACACCTTTGTAAAGAATTTACAGGCTGATCTGTATTATGCTTCATTTTGGTACTCGGTACTTTATAGTTATGTGTCTCCCAAGGCTTTAGCTAACTATACGAATTATAAGCTCAAGTTTTATGACAATGTTGTTCCTTATCAGGATAATGAACTTTTTCATAAGGTCTTAGATGAAGTGATGTTGAAAAATCAAAATGTTGCCTTTGTGGCTCAAAATGAATCTAACCCTTCCGTATGGATCAAAGATCCATCATCCTTTGCTTATGCGGAAAATATTCAGGGGCCAACGCCTCAATTAAAAGTGCGAAAATTTGGCCCCAATTCTTTGGAATTAGACGTACATTTGTCCAAATCAAGATTCTTGGTTGTGAATGATTGCTATCATAAAGGATGGAAATTGTGGATTAATGGTAAACCAGCTTCCTTATTAAGAGCCAACGTGGCTTTTAAAGGTTTCTGGGTCCCGGCAGGAGAATCTCGAATCACATTAAGTTTTTCAAACAATTGGGAGGTTCTTGGTCACATGGCTTTATTGTTGCTGTTTGGTTTTGTTGCTGTGTATGTGTTGGTCTTAAATTTTAAAGAACGAGTGATTAATATGTATGAATAAACAACCCTTTGTTTTATTAAAATGGATTTCGAGTCGCATAGTCGTCATTTATCTTATTTTATTTCTTTTTATGTTCACCTGTGTGGATATGCAAAAGCTTGATCTGAGAATTAAAATTAGACAGGTAAATGCCACCATGCCTAATTTTTCTCCACTGGTAGCTTTTGCTAAACATAAACCAGGTGCTTCAGTTAATTGGAAACAATATAAAGAATATTTCGAACTTATCTTGAAGAATAATTTTGATGATGTAATGACCAAGAATTTGCTTGGATATGCTTATTATTATATGGGCAAGAAAGATAAGGCCCAGCGGATGTTTGAGGACTCATTTTATAGCGGCTACCAGAATTCTTTTTGGGCTTCTTATAATTTAGGAGTATTACATTATAAAGAAGGTAGGTATCTACTAGCCTCACAGTATTTTAAAAAGACGATCAATATTAATTATATGGGAAGCTTAGAGGTGATGAGAAAGTCGATCATCTACCATCAAATTTTTGCGGCATCTGAATTTACTTATAATATCGATGAAGAAATCATAGATGCGGTCGCTTCATGCTATCTTTTATTGGCCTCCTCACTGATTAACTTAGGTCAATTTGAACCTGCGATCAGTATTTGTGCCATGGCTCTGAAAAATCCTCAAATAACAAAGAAAGACGGGTTCTTTTTTTATACCGGAGTAGCTTTCTTTAAATTAGGCTTTCCTGATAAATCTATCATGTTTTTTGAAAAGAATTTGGAACTTGATAAGAATAACCCGTGGACTTACTTTTATTTGTCACAAATTTATATGTCTGTAGGTAGGCAGGAGGATGGGGTTAAATTATTAGAAATGTTTCAGGTGTTGAATAAGAGTGATAAAAAAGTCTTACCTTATGATTTAAGAATGGAGCCGAGGTTCTTCTAATATGCACCATACGGATGTACTAAAGGAATTAAAAAAGCGTTCAAGCTCTCAAAAAGCCAAGATTCTCCAAGGGTTTTTTAAGACAGCCCCTGGTCAATATGGTCATGGGGATGTGTTTTGGGGGGTTACTGTCCCGCAAAATCGCCTAGTGGCTAAGGCCTTTCATGATCTTCCTTTAAAAGAAATCACTTATCTCATTCAACATGAGGTGCATGAAGCCAGGCTTTGTGCGGTGATTATTTTGGTTAATCGTTATTCAACTCATCCCGAAGAAATTTTTAAGACTTACATTAAGCATAAGAAATATATTAATAACTGGGACTTGGTTGATTTGAGTGCCGATAAGGTGGTTGGTGCCTATCTGAAAGATAAGCCTAAGGCCCTTTTGTATGAATTGGCTATTTCTAAAGAGCTTTGGGACCGACGGATCGCCATTGTGTCGACCTTCCATTACATTAAATTAGGTCAATCCAAGGAAACTTTTAAGATAGCTGATATGCTTATGAAGGACCATGAAGATTTAATTCATAAATCTGTAGGATGGATGTTACGGGAAGTAGGCAAGCGTTGTAGTGCCAAGGAACTACAGGATTATTTAAAATCACGTTACAAGACCATGCCACGAACTATGTTGCGTTATGCGATTGAACGATTTTCACAAGATTTAAGAGCAAAATATTTATTAGGGAAAGTATAATTATTCAATGTTAGATTGGAATCAAGATACAAAAGTCAAATTTGACCAGATGATTGCGAAGGTCCCAGTTTTTATGCGCCCGGTTGCTTTAGATAAGGTGTCTAAAAAAGCAGAAAGTATCGCCCAACAGGAAGGCAAGGATCAAATTGATGAAAAGATCATGGTGGATGCTTTCTTTGCTGCCACACCGTTTGGCTTTCACGGCCCTATGAAGACAGATATGCAGTCTTTAGGGATTGATTATACTAAGTATGGATATGACCAATAAGGATTAGAGTATGCAAAAAGGACGATTAGAAGCTTTTAGTGATGGTGTCATTGCTATTATTATTACCATCATGGTGTTGGAGATGAAATTGCCCCATGATTCTGGAGCAAGTATTGAGGCATTACGAGGCATTCTTCCAATATTTTCGAGTTATGTTTTAAGTTTTATGTATATTGGCATTTATTGGAGCAACCACCATCATTTGCTTCATACGGTAAAAAAGGTTACCGGCGGTATTCTTTGGGCTAATTTACATTTACTGTTTTGGTTGTCATTGATTCCATTTACGACCAATTGGATGGGGGCAAACCAATTTACGCCTTTACCAACAGCTCTGTATGGTGTCGTGCTTTTTTGTGCGGCTGTGGCTTATTTTATTTTAACTAGGGTTATCCTTGCAGTTCATGGCAAAGATTCTGTCTTGGCCCAAGCCATAGGTTCTGATTATAAGGGAAAAATATCCATCGTTATTTATTTGTCAGGGATTATTATTTCATTCATTGACTCTTTTTGGGCCAACATGCTGTATGCTGCTCTTGCCGTTGTATGGCTTGTGCCAGATCGTCGAATTGAGAAAATTCTAAAATAAGTTTTGAAAGGAAGATTATGGTTAGAATTGCGGCTGCTTATCCACGCCAGGCGGGCAAAAAGTTTGATATCGAGTATTATGTGAAAATCCATCTGCCTTTGGTTGCTAAAAAATTTGGATCATATGGTTTAACCAAGATTGAGGTGGATCGTGGTATTGCCAAGCCAGGTGGAGGAGATTCACCATTTTTTGCTATAGGCTATCTTTATTTTAGGAGCCTGGAAGATTTTAACCGAGCTTTTGCTGAGGCAGGGGCCGAGGTCATTGCGACCATTCCTTCATATACCGATGTTCAGCCAATGATTCAAATAGGGGAAATTTCTACTATAGAGTTAGACTCAAAGTAATATTCAAGGTATTATTCTGCTATGTTAAAAACGTATAAATTATTTAATGGTCGATTAGTCGCGTCTACCCCAGAGGAAAAGTCGGATCTTTACATTTATGTTGATCCAGATGATAAAGAAAAGGCTTATTTAACTGGCACCTTGCTCATTGATGAACATACGCTCAATTCAGCTTTTGATCCTGATGAACTTGGTCGTGTGGAGTTTGAAAGCAATCATACAGCAGCGATCGTCAAAAAACCCAAAAGATATACTTCCGATGATCATTTCTTTTTCAAGGTTTCTTCGGTAGGTTTGTTTCTTTATTCAGATAAGTTGGTTATTGTAACGAATAATGATGATTTCAACTGGGATGCCAGAATCTTTATCAAGATGAACTTGCCCAAGGACATATTTTTACGCGCTATATTTCAATGCGTTTTACATTTTGAGGAACATTTACGGGTCATTCGAAAGATATCCGATGAGCTAGAGCAGGAGATTAATAAAACCATTTCAAATAAAGATTTGTTGAATATGTTTAAACTCAACAAGGGTCTAGTTTATTATTTGGATGCCATTAATTCCAATAATAAGGTGATTGAACGTTTGAAAATAAATTCTCCCAAGTTTTCATTTGATCAGGAAGAAAGTGAGTTTATTGATGACTTGATTATTGAGTGTACCCAGTGCTTTCAGCAGGCTGATTCTTATCTGGAAGTTCTTTCTAGCCTTATCAATTCCTGGGCTTCGATTATTAATAATAATTTGAATATTCGCATTAGAAGATTGACTGTTGTGTCCATATGTATCATGACACCAACCTTTGTTGTTAGTCTTTTTTCTATGAACGTGCCGTTGCCTTTGCCACAAAGTGGAACCATACTGTCGTTTTGGTTGGTCACTGCAATGGCTTTGGTGTCTGTTTTAGGTCTTTTGTTGGTTGGGTATTTTAAGAAATTGTAAAAGCGAGTGGCAGGGCTTCAAAGCTGTTGATTTGACAAACCATATTTTGTATGCTATCTTTTGCAACGTTGACATAAGATTTTTTTAAAACCATTGAAGGTTTTATAATTTTAAGGGCAAGGCCGTCCGGCAATACTGGGAACAGTGTTGGCGGATTTTTTTTTGCTCAAACCGAATTTATCTTAAGGAGAGGCTATGTTTTATCTAATCTTTCGGCAAATTGTTCTAGTTTTATTGGTTTTTAACCTAGCTGTTCCTGCATCCTTGGCTCAAGGCATTGATTCCTTGAATTTGCCTGCTCCAGGGGTGGCGGTAAACTTAAGTGAAGAATTTGTACCTGTTTTACTTAAAGGAATGGTGATTTCTCCTAAAGAGCCTTTGAGGTTTGATTTTATCATAGATAGCGGCAATGCTCAGCTTTCTGCAGATGAAATCAAACAAGAATCTCAACGGCTTATTAAATACTTCCTCACTGGATTGACCCTTCCTAAGGATGATGTTTGGGTCAATCTCTCACCTTATGAAGCAGATAAAATGATTTCTGAAAGTTTGGGGCAGACTGAGTTGGGGCGGGATATGCTAGCGCAAGATTATATATTAAAACAATTGACTGCTTCTATTATTGACCCCCAAAAAGATTTGGGGAAAGAGTTTTGGTCTAAGATACGTCAAAAGGTTGCAGTGAAATACGGCAGTCAAGAAGTGCCTGTGAATACGTTTAATAAGGTATGGATTGTTCCTAGTAAAGCAACAGTGTATGAAAACAACAACACGGCTTATGTGACCGAAAGCCATTTAAAGGTCATGTTGGATGTGGATTATTTATCGGAATCAAAAAATGTACGGGCTGGGTCACCCAGCCCTCATAAGGGCGAGGCAACCTCGCCCGTACAGGGCGCCAATCAAATTGGCTCTGAAATCGTACGCGAGATCATCATTCCTGCAATTGAAAAAGAAGTGAATGAAGGAAGCAACTTCGCCCAAGTGCGTCAAATTTACCACTCATTGATTCTAGCTAAATGGTACAAGGAAGCAGTGAAAAAGAGTTTATTGTCTCAGGTTTATATTGATCAAAAAAAGGTGTCTGGTGTTGAGGTGGAAGATACAGCTGTCAAAGATCAAATCTATAAACGTTATGTTCAAGCCTTTAAAAAAGGTGTTTTTAATTTCATCAAAGAAGATGTTTCAACCGATGCCCAGGGTAAGTCTACTACTGTTGCTAGAAAG
This sequence comes from uncultured Planctomycetales bacterium, assembly GCA_964583975.1. Classification (GTDB taxonomy): domain Bacteria; phylum Omnitrophota; class Gorgyraeia; order Zapsychrales; family Fredricksoniimonadaceae; genus JACQCF01. Next base: position 84,810 of record CAZOXU010000006.1, on the reverse strand, counting down.
TATTTTTCCGGTGGCTTATCTCAATTCTTAGAGATTCCAGGTTTTGGTGTTATTAAGAAGGGAGACGCAGCCCAGCTTGCAGGAACAGGGCAGCTTTTTCGTGAACGTGTTAATTTGAATCCTCAAGATTCAGCCATGATTGTTAATCGACAAAATTTATATGTTGCTGCATTGTTTGGTGCTACTGCTTGCTTGGGGGGCTGCAGTACAGTCGACAGTGGATTTAGAAATGATGTTGGTGCTCTTGTTTTGGCTCGAGATACGAAGGGGATTGATCCTTCCAAAGCTACCGATTTGTATTATCAGATAAAAGACGAATTAAAGGATTATGATCTTGATTTTACTGATATATCTATACTTGAAAGAATGTCGGTTCAGCCGGGTATGGATGTAAATAAAGTAACAGGTGCGTATAAAGCAATTAAAAGGAAGTTAGATATTAAATCTTTAAGTTTTGAGCATTCAGATATTCCATCGTTAATTTATACCTGGGTTAAGACAGGTAAGGATATCGATGCGATTATAGATATCTACATTAACTTAAGGGGAAGAATGGATCTCAAGTATAAACGTATAGTTATCAATCCTAAAGCTTCTATGAATTCCAAGACGTTTCATTCTCCGGGCCATTCAGTTCAGACTGATTATGATGTTTCAGATATACCCATTTTAGTTTATGTTGCAACAGTAATGGGAGAAGATAAAACTTTAAGTGCTTATGATTTGGTCAGAAATGAACTAGATGTAAAGAAAAATGTTGATTGGTTTGTTTATGTGGCGACCTTAGTTAATGGAGATGTTTCAAAAATGATTGATATTTTTAAAGATGTTAAAGCTAATTTAGACCGGTATGGATATGGTTACGATGAATCAGACGTTTTGATTTTAGTCTATGCAGCTATTCAATCGCAGCAAAACGGTCGTTCTATGGCTATTTTTTACAGTGAAATCTTAGATAAACTCAAAGAGCGTAATTATGATGTCGAAAATAAAGATATACCCATCTTGGTTTTTGCTGCTATTCAAGATGGTCAGAGTGTTGAAAAAGTATTAATCGCATACTCACAAATACGTCAGATGTTAGATAAAAGATATGTGACTGTTCATACGGGCACGCGATTTGATGGGAGTAGCAAAACCCATCACTATACGAGGAATACCCGAATTGACTATAATGTCTCAGATATTCCTTTCTTGATTTTACAAGCTGCTCAGCCTGGAAATTCAATTGAACAAGTATTAAGTGATTATCAATATTTGAAGAGGGAAATTAAAGATACATCTAATGATGCTAGGGGCCCCATTTTTATGATTCCCAATGTTCCAGCATCTTCTAATACAAAGCAGTCTACTATAATTGTGTCTAATGATAAGCCTGCGGATGTTGGAGGTATCGATTTAAATAATATTGCCATTAAACATGTGGGAAGAAATATTGAGATTCAATTTACCCCAGAGAATTTAAAATGGATTACAAATCAAACAATAGATGGTTTTAATCTAGAGATCCTTGATGTTGATCGCCTGCCTAGTGTTTTGCCATTGCTGGGTTTAGAAGCACAGCGAGTTGAAAAAAAGTAGTTAATTTATTCTCACTAAGTTTTCATTGAGTTATTATAGGTTGGTGAGTAAATCATCTTTTTTAAAATCCTATAGCTCTTCGATTATCCTCATTATTGCCATTCTTATTGGTTCGGTTTTAGGCTTTGTGATGAAGGATAAGGCTGTAATCCTTAAACCCTTGGGAGATGTTTTTCTTAATCTTCTATTTACGGTTGTAGTACCGCTTGTATTTTTCTCTATTTCTTCCGCTGTTGCTCAAATGACTGATCTAAGGCGTCTAGGTAAGATTGTGGCTGCCATGCTACTAGTTTTTGTGGTCACAGGTGTTGTTGCCTCGGTTCTTATGATTATTGGAGTTAAAATTTATCCTCCCACGCTTGGAACGCATATCGAATTCCATCATCCCATGAATATCGAGCCTGTCGATATTGGCTCGCAAATTGTCCGCACCTTAACTGTTCCAGATTTTACGGATTTATTTTCTAAGAAAAACATGTTGGCCTTAATTATTTTTGCTTTTTTCATTGGATTAGCTACTTCGGCTTGTAAAGAAAAGGCAAGGCCTTTTGGGCAATTCTTATTGGCAGGTAATGAAGTCATGATCAAGGTTATTGGTTATGTTATGCTCTATGCTCCAATTGGGTTAGGAGCTTATTTTGCTTATTTAATTGGAACGCTGGGAGCTCAATTATTTGGTACGTATTTTCGAGCCATGGTTCTTTATTATCCTTTAGCGTTAGCCTATTTTGCTTTTGGGTGTTCTTTTTATGTCTGGTTGGCCGCAGGAGGTAAAGGGCTTAAATTATTCTGGCAGCATATTTTTCCACCAGCTCTGACTGCCTGGGGAACAGGAAGCGGTCTTGCCACCTTACCCGTGAATTTAGAGGCAGCTAGAAGAATTGGTGTACCAGAAGATGTACGACAGGTGGTGGTTAATATGGGTGCGTCGATTCACAGTGATGGATCGTGCCTGGCTGCGGTCATGAAAATCGCCATTTTGTTTGGGATTTTTAATATACCCATCACTGGTTTCGAAACCTACATTTCCATTGTGGCTGTTGCACTTTTGTGTGGTACGGTCATCAGCGGTATTCCTTCGGGGGGCATGTTAGGAGAACTTTTGATTGTGACCTTATTCGGATTTCCTATTGAAGCGATGCCAATTATCACAATGTTGGGAACACTTGTAGATCCGCCAGCCACTATGATTAATGTTGTAGGGGATAATGTTTGTGGAATGTTGGTTGCCCGCATGACCAATGGTCCACAATGGATGAAGCCAGCTCAAAATGTCTAGAACTCGATCGATCGGCCTAACGATTATCACCATTATTATCTTTCTTCAGGCCCTTTGGCATATGAAATTACTGATAGATACCCAATGGTATTGGTATATTTTCAAATTTCTTCCTGATTTACAGATAATGGAACGTTATGTGGTGTCAATTGGATCAAGATTATTGTTGATCGTGGCCTGTGTTGGAATATGGCAATTAAAAGATTGGGCTAGAAAATTAGCTTTAGGTCTTTTTGTGGTCAATCTGCTTATTCTTCCTTGGAAACATCCGGTTGTGGTTATTCAAAATAGTTTTGATTATTACCATACCGATAAGATGATTCAATGGCTCCTTAATAATGCTGGAGTTGATATGCCAGAGTTAAATTGGGCTCAAATAGCCGCAGCTTTTTTGAATGTTTGGGACCTCTTATTTTATGCCATTTTGATTTTTTATTTTTCACGTAAAAGAGTTAAAGATTGCTTTAATAAGTCTTAGGTTATCTTGCTTTTGTTTTTTGGTGATTGTATAATCCTCCAATTATTAGTAAAAAATTAGATTATTGAGGTGATTGATGTCAAAAGCTAAAAATGTTTTGGGAGGGGATCTGCAGCCTTGTTGTAAGTTTCCAATGACAGGATTTTATCGTGATGGGTTTTGTCACACTGGTCCGGAGGATCTAGGTCGCCATGTGGTTTGTGTAAGAGTGACCGATGAATTCTTGGCTTTTTCCAAAGATGCTGGCAATGACCTTTCAACTCCAATGCCTGAAGCTGATTTTCCAGGATTAATTGCTGGAGACCAATGGTGTTTATGCGCTTTGCGTTGGCAGGAAGCCTTGGAAGACAATGCAGCTCCTAAGGTTATACTAGAAGCCACCCATGAATCAGCCTTGGAAGTTTTAAAATTAGAAGATTTAAAAAAGCATGCCGTCAAAGCAAGTTTACAATTGTAAACAAGAAAGGAATGGAAGATGAAAATTCTTAAAGTAGTGGTGTTAAGTATGTTTGTAGTGGTAGGAAATGTTTTGGCACAAGATGTGAAAGTAACCAAAACAGAAGTAACGAAAACAGAAGTAGTTAAAACGACGGTGGCTACGCCAGTTATGGAAGAACAGCCAAAGGTTGAACTATCTGAGGCCCAAAAAGCTCAGCAAGCTCGTATGCAAGAATATATGACGCCTAATGAAAACCACGCGGTTTTAAAAGCTTGGGAAGGTGACTGGAAAACCCATGTGAAATTTTGGATGGATCCTGCTGCTCCAGCTCAAGAATCAGATGGAACAGCCCAATCAACGATGATTATGAATGGTCGTTTTTTGGAGCAAGTCTATCAAGGGGAGATGATGGGTCAGCGATTCGAAGGTCGTGCTATTATTGGTTATGACAATATGCGTAAAGAATATACCGGTCTATGGTTGGATAATATGGCCACCGGCATCATGGTCAGTACTGCTAAGTACGATGCAACAGCCAAGACATTAACCGAAGAAGGAAGTATGTCTTGTCCTATTACCAATGAATCACATCGTTGGTATAAGGCTGTCACCACATGGATTGATGCTGATAATTACACCTATGAGTCTTATATGAAAGATAAGGATGGTAAAGAATTCAAAGGAATGAGCATCACTTATTCACGAATTAAATAAAAATAAGTGACAGGCGCTATTTTTTAATTAGTGCCTGTCACTATTTTCTGGAGTTTAGTTATGGAAGATCAGGACAAAGAAGCCAAATTCAAAGAATTCTTTGAACGTGCGCGCAAGGGGGTTTTAAAGCATCTCAATGACAAAGGTGGATTGCTTTCCTTGGGCGATTTGCATGAATATAGTTTGAAAACATATTTAATTCAGCATCAAAGATTCTCGATGATGATGGAGTCTTATGTGAATGAAGATTTGGTTACGTATGATAATTCCACGGATGAGGTTCTTATCACACAAAAGGGTAAAGAATTTATTAATTGAGAAATCATCTGTTTACAAAATTCTTACTTTTTACCTGCCTGGGCTTAGTTATCTGGGCCTACCTGCCAACAATTAAATCCAATTACGTTACCCAAGATCAGTGGAGGGCTTTTCGATACTCTATTGCCGATCGTACTTCAAGTTTCCGTGCCAGAGGCTGTATGGAAATGATCCCTCAATTTTATTTGGCGACAGGTCGGCCGTTAGTCTGGTTTGGGGAATGTGCAGAGCATGCATTGGTGTCTAGGATTAATGATTTTGTCGATTGGCGATCCATTGTTTTGGCCGTGGTTTTGCTCACAGTCATCTATGTCGGCTCACTCCTAGGTTCTTTGATTGGCGGGTTGGAGGTGGGGATAGTGGCGCTGAGTTTATTTGTTTTAGCTCCAGGGTATGCGTTTATGTATTTTCAAAGCCTGCCTGCTGTGATGGTCCTATTTTCTTTGGTTCTAGCAGTGGTTTCTTTTTCACAATTTAAGCGTTGGTTAGAAAGTAATAATCGTAAGTTTTTAATAGAGTCTGCTATTGTGTTTGTTTTAGCCTGCATGATTTATCCTAGCTTTGCTTTCGTAGTAATTCCTATGTCCTTGCTAGGTTTTGGGTTTGATGATCATAATTCTTTAGGTAAAAGGTTGTACAATTTAAGGTCTGCTTTGGTTTTTTATACCTGTGCTTCGGTGATTTATTATTTACTCATCAGAATTTTCATTATGTGTTCACGTTTGGATGAATGGGCTGTGAATGCGAGCGGATACCAATTCTCTGTGCAATTGCAGCCTGAAATTCTTTTGGAACGAATCAGAGAGCTTATAGTTTGTTTTTATCAGATGCCTCTTTTAAATTTCCAGACTCCTGCGGGCAGTAGCATCTTGCTTTTATTTATTTTTTCTATTTATTTGGGCTTAAGAAACATAAAGGATGATCAGCCCCGATGGGGCCGTTTAATCCTAGGGAGTATAGGGGGATTTGGATTAAGTGCTGGTGTTCTTCTGTTTTCTATGTCGCCTTGGCTTTTTAGCCAGATGGATAAGATTGATTCAAGGTATTTAATACCATGGTCTTTGTTCTTTTGTGGAGCAACAGTTGGTCTGATATCTGCAGTATTTAAGAATCTTCCCAATGGACTTAAAACCTATCTGCCATTCACCTTGATTGTCGTTTTATTGGTTCCTGTGGCCGTTACACAAAACAACCACTCTTCTTTAGAGGTAGCCGTATCTGAGGCTGAGATTGGCTTTTTGCGTTCGAAATTAGGAGAGTGGATCGATCTAAAAGGCTATGAGAATAATAAATATATTTTGATTGTTAGGCCCCAACAAGACAGACCAGCCTTTGTAGATAAGCTTTATAAAGGGGGCAATAGGGGGTTAGGCGATAATGCTGTGCTTTCGAGTGCAAAGAATCCAGTGAGCCTTCCTTGGATGATAGCGGCCGTTTTACGCGAACGCTCGGACCATCCTTTAGGGGTGACCCAAGGACTTAAGATCTGCTATTTTAATCGTAACTGTGAAGAGTACTATCTGTCCCAAGGCGATATTGTCCTAGGTATAACTAACGGTCAAGAGCCTGTGATTAGTCACCATACGCCTTATGTGATCAATTTTTCCGAATTAACTTCTAGACCCGTTTATCCTGTCATACAAAAACTTCCTAATTAAAAAATCATAATATTCTGAGATTGAATCTCTGTCGTCGATGAAAAGGTTTTCTTAAAGGGTTTTCTGGGGGCCGGAAATTTTAAAAAAGTATGCTATACTTGAAGCAAGAAGCTAGAAATTAGGCTTCTGGATGTTCAAAAAACCGGGTTCATCGCTGTAGTACCACAGAAAGGTGGTGTCCCATGATGCACAGAGTAGGTCTCACCCTTATCCTTTCCGTTTCTTTTTTAACTTCAATTTCTCAGGCTGACATAATGCCTTTAAACCAGGCTCCCAGCACGCAGCCTTCGCCAGGAGTCGTGAATAAACATTTGCAGAATTCTAATACAATTGAGTTACAAAAGATTATAGTGCGTTCTCCACATAAGACACAGAAACTGGAAAAGCTTATGTTAGTCGATGAGGCTGATGCTATGAAAGGATCGGTTGTGCCGCCTTTACCTGTGAGTAACAAATATAAGGAATCTTTAGGTCTTATTTCTAGAATTACTCCTGATTACAAGATTAATAGGAATTTTCTTTCACTGTCCAAAGTGTCGATTAATAGGCGTAAAGAGGCGTTGATGTTTGTGTTTTTAATGAACAAGGAAAAGGTTGATCCTAATAAAACTACTGTTATTTCCAAGGATAATCGTAAAAGACTTCATATCTTAGGGTCTAAAAAAATGTTTCCTGATCAAAAGGTGTTTGATAATGAATATCCTGTCAATGTTTCTGTATCCAAATATGATGATGGATTAGCACCACAAGAGTGGAACTTCATTTTGCCTAACAAAAAACCTCGTGAAGTAAGGATTGCCTTGATGTGGGCATTTTAGTACAATGTCCTCATGTCATTAGTGCTTTCTAAGAACGATTCGCCTAAAATGTTTGACGAAATAGCAGGCAAGTATGACCTGCTTAATCGTCTTTTGTCGTTAGGGCAAGATGAACCCTGGCGCCAACAAATCCGTAAATGCCTGCCATCAAAGAATTTCTATGATATTTTGGATATCGCAACCGGTACAGGAGACGTAATTCTATCCTTGGTTAAGGATAATCCTGCGGTCCATAGTGCCTACGGAGTTGACTTAGCTGAAGGAATGCTTGAGATCGCCAAGACCAAGGTCAAGGCAGCTGGTTTACAGTCAAAAATTACCCTCCAAAAAGCCGATGCTCAAGCATTGCCATTTGTAGCTGAATCTTTTGATGCAGTGACAATTTCATTTGGTATTCGTAATATCCCTGATCTGCGTTTGGCTTTATTAGAGATGTATCGGGTCTTAAGAAAAGATGGGCGAGTGATTATCCTGGAATTTTCCCTGCCAGAGAACATTCTTATAAGAGGGGGGCATTGGCTCTATATCAACATTTTTGTACCTTTGCTTGGTTATATGGTTTCAGGACACAACAGTGCCTATCGTTATTTAGCGCAGACGATTGAGACCTTTCCCTATGGCGATCGATTTTGTCGCATCTTAAAACAAATGGGATTTAAGAACGTACAATCCAAAACCTTAATGGGTGGAGTGGCTACCGTTTATTGGGCCGATAAAGAATAATGTCAGAAGAAATTGTTGATTTTATAAAGGCCAAGCAGATGATGGCTGATAAGATTAAAGAAGGTATTCCTAATAAGACCGCGCAGGATGTCTTTCGTATTGAAATTAAAATCCATCCGATCGATGAAATCGCCTGGATCGCCCATCAGAAGTTCGATGTCAAAATCTTTGGCGCCAATCAAGATAATAGTGCATGTATTGCAGGGGTAGGTGAAGCGCTTTGCGTAAAAGGACGAAGCATTGGTTCTTTTAAGAAGGTGTTCGCGACTCTAAGGCAATATTTAAAGAAAGAATATCCGTATTTGCAATGGTATGGCGGCCTCGGTTTTGATCCTAAGAGATCTTTAGGCGAGTGGAAAGCTTTTGGCGCCTATCGATTTGTGATGCCAAGGTTTGAAGTTGCCTCGGATGCCAGCTCGATGATTTTTTGCTGCAATATCGTAGGCAAGATCGCTCCTAAGGAGAAAGAACAGATCTTAAAACAGCTCGAATCTCTCGAGCCAGGATTCGATCGAGGAGAGGGGGCTTCTCTTAAAGCGCTTCGACGCAAAGATTATCCTTCCAAAGATCAATGGGGAAAGAATGTTGAAGGGGTATTAAAGGCTATTTCTAAGGGGCAAATTGATAAAATTGTTTTGGCCCGCCAAACAAATTTGGATTTTGCTAAGAAGCTAGATCCGTGGGATATTTTACGTCATCTCTTTGAAGTTACACCCAATAGTTATCATTTCGGTTTTGAGTTTGCTGGATCGACTTTCTTAGGAGCTTCTCCTGAGCGGCTGTATCGAAAGTATGGGCATACGATTATCAGCGAAGCTATCGCAGGAACTTCACCTCGAGGCAGAGGAGTTTCGCAGGACAATGCTTATAAAGAACAATTACTGGCTTCAGTTAAGAATAATAACGAGCACGCTTTTGTAGTTAAGGCCATCAATGAGGGTTTGAAGAAGATTTGTCAGGACCAGGAACATAGTTTAAACCCTAAGGTTTTGACTTTAGGTAATGGACATCATCTATTGACCTCTTTTGAGGGAAAACTTAAAGATAAGGTTTTTGATGAGGATATTATTAAAGCTTTGCATCCAACTCCAGCGGTGGGAGGTGCTCCATCCTCTAAGGCCATCGCCATGCTTTCTAAAGTAGAGGGATTCGAACGTGGTTGGTACACAGGTTTGATTGGCTATGTGGGGCTCGATTGGAGTGAGTTTGTGGTTGGTATTCGCTCCGCCTTGGTTAAAAATCGAACCATGACAGTTTACGCCGGGGCAGGAATTGTGGATGGTTCTGATCCCGAAGATGAATGGCAGGAAGTTGAAAATAAAATCAGTAATTTTATAAAATTAATAAGATAATTGTCGTCCCCGAAAGCTGTAATCGGGGACCTAGTGCACTAGATTCTCGACAACCTGCCTGCCGGCAGGCAGGAAGCTTTCGGGAATGACATTATGGACATTATGAATTATTCAAACATTAATTATTGTTGGGGATCGCTGATTGTTGAAGAGCTTGTACGTTTAGGGGTGGAATATTTCTGCATCGCTCCTGGCTCGCGTTCTTCGCCTTTAAGTGTATCAGTTGGCCAAAACAAAAAAGCCAAGGCTATTGTTCATTTTGATGAGCGAGGTTTAGGCTTTCATGCTCTGGGGATATCGAGCGCCACGCGTAATCCCGTTGTGCTCATCTGTACTTCAGGGACCGCAGCTGCGAACTTTTATCCTGCCATTATTGAAGCGTCCAAGAAGAAGGTGCCGCTCATTGTGCTCACAGCTGATCGGCCGCCAGAGCTACGCCAGACTGGCGCGGTACAGACCATCGACCAGGTAGGAATTTTTGGCAAGTATGTCAAACATTTCACTGATCTTCCTTGCCCAGATTTGAATATCAAACCTGAGTTTGTCTTAACAACTATAGACCAAGCCTGGTATCAGGCTTATCGCAATCCGTGCGGGGTCGTACATATTAACTGTATGTTTCGCGATCCTTTGGTGCCAGTGAAGACGCGCGATAATCTGCAGGCATATACCAAAAGCCTCTCAATCTGGAGCAAGTCCGGCAAGCCATTGACCCAATATATCGCTGCCAAGTCAGAAGGGTATAAAAATCCCGAGTTGATTGCTGATCGGATTAATAAGATCAAAAATGGGGTGGTGGTGGTTGGTAAGATTGCCAAGCGCCATGAACCTCAAGTCGTTGAGTTGGCCGAGCAGCTCGGTTGGCCTATTTTTGCAGACTTAACTTCGGGTATCAGACTGGGAAATCGGCATAAGAATATTATTCATTATTTTGATCAGCTCCTCTTGTCCCAGACACCCAAATTTGATGGGGTGCTGCATATCGGAGGCAGACTAACATCCAAACGTTATTATGAGTTTATTGCAAAGTTGCAGCCACAAGAATACATCATGGTGCTCGATCATTCGTTGCGCAATGACCCCACACATCAGGTGTCTTTGCGGCTCGATTCATGTCCTGGAAATTTCTGTCGCAATATCAAAGGTTTGCTTAAACGGCGTACTCCTTCGGCCACTTTAAAGAAATTAATCGGTCTGAATACTAAGATTGATCAAGGTATTGATAAGTTTTTTAAAGGCGAGCTTCGCTTATGTGAGATCAGTGTGGCTCGGCTGGTGTCTCAGTTGATTGCTAAAGATTCGGGATTATTTGTTTCTAATAGTATGCCTATTCGCGATATGGATTTTTATGGTGATTTTAAAGGCCAGCCTGTAGTTGTAGGGGGAAACAGAGGAGCGAGCGGCATTGATGGGATTATTGCTTCCGCGGCAGGCTTTGCCCGTGGTTTAAATAAACCCGTGACCTTGATGATTGGTGACTTGGCAGGATTGCATGATTTGAATTCTCTGGCCATGCTTAGGGATCTGCCAGTGCCTTTAGTGATCGTTGTGCTAAATAACGGTGGAGGCGGTATATTTTCGTTTCTACCGATTGCCGAACAAAAGGATGTCTTTGAAAAGTATTTTGGTACACCTCATAGTTATACCTTTGCTAATGCGGCTGCCAGCTTTGAATTGAATTACGCTCAGCCGATGGATGTCGAACACTTTACTAAGGTCTATCAATTAGCTTTAAAAGGGCAGACTTCGACCATTATTGAAGTCATCACCACTCGCGAAGAGAATTTAAAGATTCATAAAGCTGTGCAAAAAATGAACGGATCTGGTCCCTTGAGTTCCAGGGACCAGATCCGTTCGATTAGTCGTTAACATGAATAAGATCCCCTTAGCAAGTTTTGCCGAGCTTGATTTTAATGATGAATTCAAAGCTTCCTTTGATGCTTTAGAAAACACCAGGGACCATATCTTTTTAACTGGTAAGGCTGGCACGGGCAAGTCCACACTTCTGCAATATTTTCGTCACAAAACTAACAAAAACATCGCTGTGCTTGCGCCCACTGGTGTCGCTGCGGTGAATATCAAGGGCCAGACTATTCATTCTTTTTTTCAGTTTAAGCCTGATATTACGCCTGAGGCTGTTAACGATATCATTATCCGTAAGAAGAAGCGTCAATTGTTTGAGAGTTTAGATGCTATTGTGATTGATGAGGTTTCCATGGTCAGGGCCGATTTATTAGACTGCATCGATGGATTCTTACGCCTCTATGGCCCAAAGTACGATCGGCCTTTTGGTGGGATCCAGATGATTTTCTTTGGTGATTTGTTTCAGCTGCCTCCGGTTGTTTCAAGAATCGAAGAGACGATTTTTAAAGGCCACTACGCTAGCCCCTATTTTTTCTCAGCCAAGGTCTTTGATCAGATCCAATTAAAGATTTTAGAGCTTCAGAAGATTTATCGGCAAAAGGATGAGAATTTTATCCATCTGCTCAATGCGCTTCGCCACAATCAGCTTCAAGATCATCATATCCATGCTTTTAATACCCGTCATCACCAGAAAGTAAGTTTCAAAAAAGAAGATTTCTATATTACATTGACCACCACCAATGCCTTAGCCGAAGAGGTGAATAACCGTTGTTTGAGAGATTTGCCTGAAAAAGAATATTCTTATCGAGGTGAGGTGGCAGGAGAATTTGAACGCAAGAGCCTGCCAGGCCAGGAAATCCTGATTCTCAAAAAAGGCGCCCAGGTCATGATGCTGAATAATGACACGGATAAACGCTGGGTGAATGGTTCTTTAGGGGTGATTGAAGACATTCAATCCTCCGATGGAGAAGATATAGTTTTCGTTAAGCTAGAAAATGGCCAAAGTGTGGATGTCAAAAGATACACTTGGGAGATTTACCAATATTATTTTGATGATGTGGCTAACAATTTAGCTTCCAAGGTGATCGGATATTTTACTCAGTATCCTTTAAAGCCAGCCTGGGCTGTGACGATTCATAAATCTCAGGGTCAGACATTTGAACGCGTGATGATTGATGTGGGTTGGGGTACTTTTGCGCATGGGCAGATGTATGTGGCCCTTAGCCGTTGCACTTCTCTTGAGGGAATAATTCTTAAGAAACCTCTTCAACTAAAGCAGGTATGTATGGATAATCGTATACAAGATTTTATGGATAAATGTTTGCCTAAGACTCTATGAACCAGATTTTCTTGATTCTCATTTTATTTTTGTCTTTATCTTTAGCCTCGGCCCAGGAAACAACCACTCTTCCTGAAGATCCTGCTATTGCAGAACTAACCCAAGATATTGAGCAAAAAAGAATAGTGGCTGATAATTCCGTGGCTGCTTCGGGTGAAGCTGCTCCTGTTGAGACGGTACCTGTAATAGCGTCAGCAGTCTCTGTGGAAGATCCCCACACCCAGGCCTGGCTAGAGCAGAATGCCGATCAGCCTTACATTGCCTTACTTAATGAATATACGACAACCATAAAACCTGATTGGTCTTATGAAGAAGTTTATCATTCGCGTGTGAAGATCCAAAAAGAAGTAGGCAAGGAATTAGGACAGTGGCCAATTTATTACAATAAAGCTAGAGATACAATTGCCGATACAGATATTATGGCCCATGTTGAGACACCAGATGGTCATCGTTATCCAGCCACCAATATTCAAGATATGGCTGTTTATAATGATTCGCCTATGTATTCAGATATGAGAATGAAGGTGGTGACCTTGCCTCAGGTGAATATTGGCTCTGTCATTGATGTGACGGTTAAAAGCACAACCACCAGAAAAGAAATTCCTGGTCAGTTTTGGGCAGAGATTTTGTACCCTGCTATTCCAACCCAACATGCAAAGCATGTTTTTATTTTTCCAGAAGATAAGCCGATTAAGTTTAAAACATACAAGATGGACTATAAGCCTACCGTAGAAAAAATCGATGGCCAGATAAAGTATACGGTCAGTTTTGATGAAACCAATCCTATTCCTGGCGAAGAAGAACTTATGCCCCCTTTACAGGAAATGTTAGGTGGGATTTATTTGTCATCCATGGATGATTGGAAAACCGTTGCAGACTGGTATAGGGCGTTGATTGTAAAGAACACAGTAGAAAGTGCAGAGATTACGGCCAAAACATTAGAGTTAACCAAGGATAAAACCACTGAAAAAGACAAAATTCAAACTATTTTGGAATTCATTCAAGACAATTTTAGATATGTATCGTTAAATTTTGGTGATAATTCAGTGGAGCCTCATCCTACCAATGAAGTCTTTAAGAATCTTTATGGCGACTGCAAGGATCTTTCTTTATTGGTTAAGCAAATGCTCAAGATAGCCGGCATTGATTCTCGAATCGTTTTATTTAGTGAAGAATATACAGGTAATCCACAGGCAGGTTTACCTAATCCTAATGTTTTTACGCATGTTATTTTGCAGATCACCTTAGACGGAAAAGATTATTATGTGGATCCACAGCTTAAAGGATTTGATATAGGTGAGCTTCCTTCAAATTATGATAATGCCCATGTATTGGTGATTGATGATACTGGTTTTAAGTTTGATAATTTACCTGTGGCTCCGGCTGAAGATCGTGCCTTGATTACTAATGCCGATGTAACGATAAATTTAGATGGGTCAGCTGATTTTCGTGTTCACGTTAAATTTCCATTAGAAGCTAGTCAGAGTTTTAAGAGGACGTGGAATTCCGCCAGCAATGAAGAGAAGGATAAGTTTTTTGAGAATTTAGAACAGGGATTTGCCAAAAACGGCAAAATGTTAGATCGGAAGGTCAGCGGGCTAGAAAATCGTTATGAGGCGGTTGAATTTGATTTACGCTATCATTCTCCAAATGCCTATCCAGTCATCAATGATATGATCTTGATCAAGGAAGAAAATCAATTTGATGTTCCTAATTTTGCCCAGGAACGTCGCAAATACCCTATATTTGTCTCTAGTAATTCTCTTATGAAAACTGTTAACACCTACCATGTGCCTGAAGGGTTTAATGTTAATTTTGTTCCACCTAGTTATTCCTTGTCTGTAGATATGATGGATGTGCAGGCTAATTATCAAAGTACAGAAAATACAGTTGAAATAGCTTCTGCCTACCACATTAAGCGCGCTAATGTGCCAATTGAGCGCTACGGTCAAGTCAAAGATTTTCGTAAAGACCTCTTTAAGAAAAACGATCGATACATTATACTTAAAAAGTCTTCTGACGTGAGTCCACAGGCCAAAGAAAGAATAAACATCTAAAAGGGAAAAATATGTCCTCATTCAATCAAAAAAACATTCGCCAAGCTTTAAAAGTAGGAAAAGACAAATACACTATTTATTCTTTACCTAAGTATGCTAAATCTGTAGGTTTAACACTTTCTAAACTTCCATTTTCTATTCGTATTCTTCTAGAGAGCGCCCTTCGTAATTATGACGACTATCAGGTCACGCTCAAAGATATAAATACCATTGCTGCTTGGAAGCCCAATGAATCCAAGCAAGAAATTGCTTTTAAGCCAGGTCGAGTTATTTTGCAGGATTTTACCGGTGTTCCTTGCGTGGTAGATTTAGCTGCCATGCGAGATGCGATGAAGTCTTTAGGTGGCAATATCAAGAAGATCAATCCTCAGGTGCAGTGTGATTTAGTCATTGATCATTCCGTCCAGGTGGATGCCTTTGGTACTAATAAGTCTTTAGGAGAGAACGTCAAATTAGAATTTGAACGCAACCAAGAGCGCTATGAATTTTTAAAGTGGGGCCAGAATGCTTTTGAGAATTTCCGCGTAGTGCCGCCAGCTACGGGTATTGTCCATCAAGTTAATTTGGAATATTTAGCCAAAGGCGTTCTAAAGAAGAAAATTGAGAAAGATGTAGTTGCTTATCCTGATAGTTTGGTAGGAACCGATTCACATACAACCATGATCAATGGTTTGGGTATTGTGGGTTGGGGGGTGGGTGGAATTGAAGCTGAATCGGTTATGTTAGGTGAGCCAATCTATATGCTTTTGCCTGAAGTTATTGGGGTTCGTTTGAAGGGAAAATTACCAGAAGGGGCGACTGCTACCGACATGGTTTTGATGGTTACACAGCTTTTACGTAAAAAAGGTGTGGTGGAGAAATTTGTTGAGTTCTTTGGTGAGGGGATTAAGTATTTGTCTTTGCCTGACCGAGCCACCATTGCCAACATGGCTCCGGAATATGGCGCTACCATAGGTTTATTCCCTGTGGATGAACAAACATTAAATTATTTAAAAATGTCTGGGCGAACTAAACAAGAGATTGCCTTGGTTGAAGAATACTATAAAGCTCAAGGAATGTTTTATACAAACAGAACGCCCGAGTCAGTCTATTCTGATCTTTTGGAATTAGATTTATCCACGGTTGAGCCATCTATGGCTGGTCCTAAGCGTCCGCAAGATCGAGTGGCTTTAAAAGACATGAAGAGTTCTTTTTGTCAGGGACTGACCGCTGATATCAAGTCTCGCGGTTACGGTTTAGCAGAAACTAGTTTGAATCGTACGGTGCTTGTTCAAGATGCTCAGAAAGAAAGAGTGGGGCATGGAGCTGTGATTATCGCAGCCATCACAAGTTGTACCAACACCTCAAATCCTTCTGTTTTAATTGGCGCTGGTCTTTTAGCCAAAAAGGCCGTGGAAAAAGGTTTGGGGATGCATAGTTATGTAAAGACTTCTTTTGCTCCCGGTTCGCAGGTGGTCGAAGAATATCTTAAGAATGCCGGTTTGATGAAATATTTGGAAAAAATAGGATTCAATATTGTCGGTTATGGTTGCACCACCTGTATTGGTAACTCAGGACCGGTGCCTGATGCGGTGGCCAATGCCGTTATTGAAGGAGATTTGGTAGCTGCAGCTGTCTTGTCAGGAAACCGTAATTTTGAAGGACGTGTCAATCCGCATACCAGAGCCAATTATTTGGCGTCTCCTCCATTGGTTGTGGCCTATGCCTTGGCTGGAAGAGTGGATATTGATTTATTAAATGAACCCATTGGACATGATAAAAAAGACAAACCAGTTTATTTAAAAGATATTTGGCCTACTCAAAAAGAAATTATGACCTTGATGAATAAATACGTTAAGGCTGCCATTTTCCGTAAGAAATACAAGAACGTGGATAAGGGGAATAAAAATTGGAATTCGATTAAACAAACTAAATCAGATCTTTTTAGTTGGGATTCTAAAAGTACTTACATTCATCAGCCACCGTATTTTATTGGCATGAAGCATGAGACCATGCCAATTCAACCGCTTAAAGGAGCTCGTTGTTTGGTGATGGTGGGTGATTCCATTACGACCGATCATATTTCACCCGCAGGTTCGATTGCCAAAGATTCTCCAGCTGGGAAATTCTTGCAATCTTCAGGTGTTATGCCCGTAGATTTTAATTCTTATGGTGCTCGTCGCGGAAACGATCTAGTCATGACGCGCGGGACCTTTGCCAATATTCGTTTGCGTAATTTGATCGCCCCAGGTACCGAAGGTCCCTGGACCACCTATTGGCCTACCCAAGAGAAAATGTTCATCTACGATGCTTCGGAGCGATACAAAGCTGATCGAACACCTTTAATTGTTTTAGCAGGTAAGGAATATGGAACAGGTTCAAGTCGTGACTGGGCAGCCAAAGGAACCACGCTTTTAGGGATCAAGGCTGTTATTGCAGAAAGTTTTGAACGCATTCATCGCAGCAATTTAGCAGGGATGGGGGTTTTACCTTGTCAATATTTACAAGGTGAGAATGCAACCTCATTAGGATTAAAGGGAGATGAGACCTTTGATTTCGAGGATTTATCCAATAATTTAAAACCCAGACAAGAATTGACCGTAGTGGCAAAAGCCGCTGATGGTTCACAAAAAAGATTTAAAGTCTTGGCTCGCGTTGATACGCCTGTCGAAGTGGATTATCTTCGTAATGGAGGCATTCTGCAGACAGTGTTACGTAAATTAGCTTCAGCCAGAGGCTGATCCGCCTTTAGCGGAAAATCAGGAGTATTATGAAATTACTATATACCAAGCGATCACCATTTGCCCGTAAGGTACGCGTGATAGCTTTAGAAAAATCGATCAATTTAGAATTAGTTGACGAAGATTTGCAAAATAAATCAACAAGGCTTTTAGATGCCAATCCTTTAGGCAAGGTGCCAACCTTGGTGTTGGATAATGGAACAACCGTTTATGATAGCCCGGTCATTTGCCAGTATTTGGATGGTTTGTCAGATAAAGCGTTAATGATTCCTAAAGACCTTCAGGCAAGAGTGGAAGTTTTAAAATGGGAAGCTTTTGCCGATGATTTGATGGTGGTGGCGATCAATCTATATATGGAAAAGGTCCGTCATCCATCGGATTTTAACCAGAATTTTGTTACAGCTCAGGAAAATAATTTGAAAGCGGCCTATGCTTATATTGAAAAACATTTGGACCAGCTCAAAAACTTTAATCTAGCTCCGGTGGCGGTGGCTTCAGCCATTGGATATATCCATTTTCGACTACCGCATTTTAAGGTGCAAGGTAAATTAGCCCAATGGTTTGAAGTGATCAATCAGCGTCCATCGATGCAGCAGACAATTCCTGTTGCGTAAGATGTCATCCCCGAACGTTTTAGTCGGGGATCCAGGAATAGCAATAACTAGATTCCCGATAAAAGCATTCGGGAATGACAAATATGCCAAGAAGAAAGTTAGATTTTAGAGCTCATCAAAAAGTAGCATTACCCAATGGCCGAACGATATCGATCAGCTTTATTAATCATCCAGGGGCAGTTATTGTGGCTCCTTTGTTAGATAAAAATACGGTTGTCATGATAAGGCAGTTTCGCCCAGCACTCAGGCGTTATATTTATGAACTTCCGGCTGGGACAATTGATCCACAAGAAAAACCTTCCATCTGTGTGAAAAGAGAATTGATGGAAGAAACAGGTTATTCAGCCAAGCGCTATAAGAAGCTGGGGAAGATTTATCCGGTCCCAGGTTATTCGACGGAAGTTATTCATATTTTCAAAGCCGAAATTTTAACTTTTTCTAAAGCTGCGCCTGAAGAATATGAGGTTATTGAAACTCGCTCTTTTTCAAAAACCCAAGTTAAGAAGATGTTTAAACAAGGCCAATTGATGGATGCTAAAAGCATTTGTACTTTTGCTCATTTAGGATGGTTATAACATGCCTTTAGAACAAGAAATGAACGCAGTTCTTAATGGCTATGGGGTCAATATTAGCAGTTCTAATTTTAGTTTTGCTAATATCATGGCCTGGGTTATTTTTGGTATTATTGGGATGTGTGCTTTTAATTATGGGCGTAAGGAAAAGAACTACAGACCTGTGGTCGTTGGTCTGGTCTTAATGATTTATCCTTATTTTGTTTCCAATACCCTTTGGCTTTATATAATTGGTATTGGCGTTTCGTTGTTGTTATATTTTTGGAAAGAGTAAGGGCGGGGTACCCTCGCCCATACAAATCAAGGGGGAATTATGGCGGAAACAGCAAAGATTTTATTAGATGGTAAAGAGCTTGAATGTCCAGTGATTGTCTCGACCGAAGGTGAAAAAGCTATAGATATTGCCAAATTAAGAGCCAGCACAGGATATATCACCATGGATCCTGGTTTTGGTAACACAGGTTCCTGCAAAAGTGCCATTACCTATCTTGATGGAGATAAAGGTATTTTAAGATATAGAGGAATTCCGATTGAACAATTGGCGGAGCGATCTACCTTTGTGGAAACTTCTTATCTATTAATCCATGGAAAACTTCCCAATAAAAAAGAATTAGAAGCTTTTTCAGCTGCTTTTAATGAACATTCGATGATCCATGAAGATATGAAGAATTTCTTTGGTGCTTTTCCATCATCCGCCCATCCTATGGCGATTCTTTCTTCAATGGTTTGTTCGATGTCAGCGTATTATCCTGAATTTACCAAAGAAAATCCTACTCAAGATGAAGTTAACCGTATTGCGATTCAATTGCTTTCCAAGGTGCGTACGATTTGTGCTTTTTCTTATAAAAAGTCAATTGGTGAACCGTTTGTTTATCCTAAAAAAGACTTACGTTATGTGCAAAATTTTATGAATATGATGTTTTCCTCACCAACCAATGACTACAAGCTTCATGATGAGGTAGTCAAGGCTATGGAAGTGCTTTTGATTTTACATGCCGACCATGAACAAAATTGTTCAACGTCCACCGTGCGATTGGTTGGAAGTTCGCATGCTAATCTTTATGCCTCGATCTCTTCAGGTGTCTGTGCTTTGTGGGGACCTTTGCATGGGGGGGCTAACCAGGCTGTTATTGAAATGCTTTTAGAAATCCAGCAAAATGGCGGTGATGTTGATAAGTACGTGCTTCGTGCCAAGGATAAGAACGACACATTTCGATTAATGGGCTTTGGCCATCGCGTGTATAAGAATTTTGATCCAAGAGCCAAGATCATCAAAAAATGCGCGGATGATCTTCTTAATAAATTAGGTATCAATGATCCATTGTTAGATATTGCCAAGCGATTAGAGGCTGCTGCTCTGAAGGACGAGTACTTCGTGGCACGTAAATTGTATCCTAATGTCGATTTCTATAGTGGTATTATTTATCGTGCTTTAGGAATTCCTTTGGAAATGTTTCCTGTAATGTTTGCCATCGGCCGTATGCCAGGTTGGATTGCTCATTGGAAAGAAATGATTCAAGACCCATCTACCAAGATTGGTCGACCATTTCAAATTTATACAGGAAATACGACAACAAATTATGTTCCAATAGAGAGTCGTTGACTAACGACTAAACTGCCGCAAAGGCGCGCACGTTCTTTTATTTAGAAAGGGTTGTACCATGATTTCTTTTAATTCTAAGGTAAAAAACAATTCAGAAGCGATGATAGTTCTACTAACTTCTTCGCAAACTGATCGACGGCTAAAAAGAGAGCTTGAAAAGGGAGAAGTTTTTCCTGTAGTAGAGGCTAAAGGCTTGGTCTTGTTTGTAGGTTTGGGCAAGGCTGATAAGTTATCCTTGACCGATCTGCGCATTCAGGTTCGCAGGGCTATGTTGTCTTCCTTTTTAAAGAAGATCAAGAATGTCCAATTAATACCACATTCGAAAGACTCTGCTGCGATCAAAGCTATTATTGAAGGTATTCTTATTGGTTCTTACGTTTGGGATAAGTATAAGAGTAAACCCAAGGATGATAAAACCATTAAAGAAAAGAATGTTACGATTGCGGTTGATGCGAAAAAAGAATACACCGAGGCAGTCGCTATCTGTGAAGGCGTTAATTTAACGCGCAATTTGGTGAATGATAACGCAGATTTTGTAACGAGTGATTATCTAGAGAAGACGGTAAGAGGTTTGATTAAAGGTCAGAAGAATGTTGCTGTAGAAATCCTTAACGAACGACAATTAAAAGCTAAAGGTCTGTATTTACATTTAGCAGTTAATCAAGGAAGCAATAAAGAGCCTAAATTGATTATTGTGCGTTACCAGGGGGGCAGCAAAACCGATAAATATACGGCTATTGTCGGCAAAGGTATGACCTTTGACACTGGAGGTTTGAATTTAAAGCCAACCAATCATATTGAGACGATGAAAATTGATATGAGTGGGGCTGGCGCTGTTTGCGGTATTTTGAAGAATGCCTTGAAGCTTAAGATTAAGAAGAATTTATTATTTGTGTTGGGCATTGCTGAGAATTCAATAGGTTCTAATGCTTACAAACCTGGAGATGTGATCACAGGCTATGCAGGAAAAAGCGTTGAAATTGGCAATACAGATGCTGAAGGTCGTTTAGTTTTAGCCGATGCTTTAAGTTACTTGGTTAAAAATTATAAGCCTGCTAAAATTATTGATATGGCCACCTTAACGGGAGCTTGTGTGGTTGCCTTAGGCTTTGATTATTCCGGCCTTTTTTCTAATGATGAGAAATTAGCTAATGATCTTTTAGAATGCGCCCAGCAGACGGATGATCGTGCCTGGAGGCTTCCTATTTATGCAGAAATTAAGGATTATATTAAATCTCCAATTGCTGACTTAAAGAACACCAGCAGTATTCGAGGTGGAGGAGCATGTACAGCAGCAGAATTCCTGCATCAATTTGTAGGAGATACAACCTGGGCCCATTTGGATATTGCAGGTTCTGCCTATGTGGAAGGTTCAGGTCGTTTTTATTATGGACATGGGGCCACAGGTGCGGGGGTAAGGCTTCTAACACAGTATTTATTACAATAACGGGATATCAGCCAAAGGTGGACCCGCCTCTGGCGGGAATATCGTCCCGTTAAATTCGGGACTCATTTAGGAGGAAGTTATGGAGTTTATTTACGTTTTAGTTGTTGTTGCTATTGTTATTTTATTTGCGGGTGTTCGTATTGTTCGACCAACGCATCGCGGTTTGATTGAACGATTTGGTAAGTACAACCGTTTTGCTGATAATGGATTGAACTTGATCATACCCTTGGTGGAAAATATGTACATGGTCAATGTGACCGAACAAATGGTTGATGCTGAACCTCAGGAAATTATTACCAATGATAATTTAAATGCCAAGGTTGATGCCCAGGTGTATTTTAAAGTCAAACCTGATGAACAAAGCGTTAAAAATTGTCAGTACAATGTTGGTAATTATCAATGGCAGATCGTAAACCTGGCTCGAACAACCTTACGTAATATTATTGGTACAATGACTCTTAAATCAGCTAATAGCGAGAGAGGCAGAATCAATACAGATTTACATAGTATTTTGGAACGTGAAACTGCTAATTGGGGGCTTGAAATTGTTCGTACAGAACTTAAAGAAATTGATCCTCCTAAAGATGTTCAAGAAACCATGAACAAGGTTGTTAAGGCGGAAAATGAGAAGATTGCCGCTATTGATTTTGCGACTGCTACTGAAACAGCGGCTGACGGACAAAAACGTGCTGAGATTAAAAAAGCTGAAGGTATTAAGCAAGCGCGTATTCTAGAAGCTGAAGGTGAGGCTTTGGCTATTCAATTAGTTAATGATGCGGCTAATAAATATTTTATTGGTAATGCTCAACTTTTACGCCGTTTAGAGATGGTGGAAAAATCTTTAGCTACCAATACTAAAATTGTTGTTCCTTCAGGTAGTGATTTAACCAACGTTATAGGAGACTTGGCGGGAGTTGCTCCCATCAAGTAATAGTCTATGAGTTATCGAACTGAAAGCGATAGCATGGGGCAAATCCAAGTATCTAGCGATAGGTATTGGGGAGCTCAAACCCAGCGTTCCTTAGAGAATTTTAAGATTGGTGGGGATAAATTTCCCAAAGAGTTTATCCGTGCTCTTGGAATCCTAAAGAAAGCCGCAGCCCTGACCAATAAAGATTTAGGAATACTGCCTGCTGATAAAGCTGATTTGATTGTCAAAGCAGCGGATGAAGTGATTGCATGCAAACTCAATGATCATTTTCCTCTCGTTGTTTGGCAAACAGGAAGTGGTACTCAGACTAATATGAATGCTAATGAGGTTATTTCTAATCGTGCTATTGAACTAGCTGGCGGCGAAATGGGTACC
>CAZOXU010000006.1:44913-61919 GCA_964583975.1 uncultured Planctomycetales bacterium | reverse complement strand
TCCGGTGGAGTGATGGGTAGTAAGAAACCTGTTCATCCAAATGATGATGTCAATAAAGCTCAATCTTCCAATGATACTTTTCCGACCGCCATGCATATTGCAGCTGTCGAAGAAATCCATCGTAGACTTCTGCCAACCATCAAAGAATTAAAAGAGTCATTGGCTGCTAAAAGTGAGGAGTTTAAAGATGTGATTAAGATTGGCCGTACGCATTTAATGGATGCTACACCTTTGACCTTGGGGCAGGAATTTTCAGGATATGTCATGCAACTGAGTAACGGAATTGAACGTATTGAAGCGGCGCTTCCCAGGCTTTACGAATTAGCTTTGGGAGGAACTGCGGTTGGCACAGGTTTAAATACGCATCCAGGATTTGCTCTTAAAGCCGCTGAGAAAATTGCCCAATTAACAGGTAAGCCTTTTAAATCAGCCCGCAATAAATTTGAAGCTTTGGCTACACACGATGCATTGGTTGAATTCTCGGGAGTTTTAAATACTTTGGCTGCTTCATTGATGAAGATTGCCAATGATATTCGATGGTTGGGTTCAGGTCCTCGTAGTGGAATTGGAGAATTACATCTGCCTGAGAATGAACCTGGTTCTTCAATCATGCCAGGAAAGGTTAATCCTACGCAGTGTGAAGCCATGACCATGGTCTGTGTTCAGGTTTTTGGAAACCATACGGCCGTTACAGTCGGTGGAGCCAGCGGCAATTTTGAACTTAACGTGTATAAGCCTGTAATTATATTTAACGTGCTTAATTCCATTCGGCTTATCTCAGATGCCTGTGAAAGTTTTAGAGAACATTGTGTTGTAGGGATTGAAGCCAATCGTGCTAATATTCAAAGAAATCTGGATAACTCTTTGATGTTGGTAACAGCCCTTAATCCACATATTGGCTATGATAATGCTGCCAAGGTGGCTAAGAAAGCCTATCAGGAAAATATCACCCTTAAAGAAGCGGCTGTTAAATTAGGGTTATTAACTGCTGAGAAATTTGACCAAATTGTCCGACCTTCGGATATGATTAAACCAGGGTTATAAAATATGAGTTTAGAACAACAAAAAAATTATGATGAACGTCGCGACAGTATTCGTGCTAGACGCATTGTAACCGTACGTCATCGACTCCATAAGCATAAATCTAAGGTGACTAATGGCCAATGGCAGGTTTCGATGACCGAAAACATGTCGTACAGTGGGCTGTTGTTTGTTAGTGCTATCGGCTATGAAGCAGGTGATATTGTTGAGTTAGAAGTGGTTATGTCAGGTCTTTTAGATATTTTTAAAGGCTATGCTCAGGTCATACGTCAAACAAAGCAAAAAGGCGGGTTCTTTTATATTGCGGTTAAGTATGTGGATTTTAAACCAAGCGTGAAGAACCGTTCGGCTAAGAAGGTATGATGAAAAAGATCATTTTGGCTTGTTTACTATTTATTTTTACCTCGGCAAATCCTCTTTGGGCCCAAGATGTCAGTCAAATAGCGATGGATGAAGTTCCTGTTTTGGTTAATCAGGTTGTTCTGACAGGTTTTGTTTTAAATGATCGAACCCAATTAGATAAGATTGTTAAAGCCAACCGTAAAAAACGTTTAAACCAAAAGCAAATTGATCAAATTATTACAGAAATTAAAAGTATTTATTTAGCTAATGGTTTTGCTGGTCTTATAGAGATTGATTATAAGATTGTCCGACGTAAATTAATGATTGATATTAAGTTGCAGAAGTAGGGCTTTGACGCGGCCGTTGAAATACATAGAGATAATGGGCAATATAAGAAAATATGAGGGGGATTGTAAAAATCCAGATAGTGACAAAACCATAGGTTGAGTTTTGAGCAAAAGAAGCCTTGATCGTTTGTAAATCGTAATAATGTCCTGTTAGATCAAAAAATATCCTCAAGAAAAAGTAAGCCTTCCAGAATTTCATATTCGATTTAATGTCAAAGGCATAATAAAAGACAACCAATGGGATCAAAAGATTGATTAGTATACTGATCATGTTGAAAATAAAGTAGATGAGGTAGGTTTTCTTAAAAGCAATGAGGATGGTGTAATACGTAAAGAATGCTGAATTCTTAGAAAGAATATCAATGGCATCACGCGTAATAAGTGAAGTAAGAAGGGCGCCATAAATCATCCAAGGCCATCGTTTCATGGTTCCTATTATGTCATGCCCGTCGGTTTTTAGTGAAAATTTCTGAAATAGTTTTTGTAATTCATTAACCCAATGATAAAATAATAATCAATGAACGAAGAGTTTTACTACATCGTTTCTCAAATTTCCCAAGAAGATCCTCGCTATCATGTTGACTCTTATGAGTTTGTCATGGAAGCTTTAAGTTTTGCCCAACGAAGGTTTAAAAACACCCGACATATTAATGGAAATGAATTTTTAGAAGGCATTAAAGGTCTTCTGATCAAGAAGTTTGGTCCTATGACACTGACTGTTTTAAATCATTGGGGTATTAAAAAGACCGAAGACTTTGGGAATATTGTTTTTAATCTTGAGCAGTATAAAATTATTGCCCGCGATAACCAGGATCATTACGAAACTTTCAAAGATGCTTACGATTTCCAAGAAGTTTTTGATAAAGGCTACCGCAAACAGCTCGCCAAACGCTTAAAAACCATGCGATTTTAAGCTATAATTATCCCGTGCCTGTAAATTTAAGTGATATTTCCATCCAGTTCCTCAAAGGTGTTGGTCCTGCCAAGGCTAAATTATTAGCAAATCTAGGGATCACGACAGTTGAAGATTTGTTGTATTTATTTCCCGTACGTTATGAAGACCGCAGCCATTTTACGCCAATTGCTAAATTAAAACCTGGGGTATGCCAGACCATTAATGGAAAGGTCTTGATCGAAAGTTCACGCAAAAGTTGGTTTGCTCGCAAACACCTGGTTGAAGTAGCTATTGAGGATGAAACTGGAAGAATAGTTTGTGTTTGGTTTAATCAACCTTATTTGGGCAAACTTTTTAAACTTGGCCAGGAAGTTGTTCTTTATGGCAAGGTGGATGTTTATAAGAATCGTCTGCAAGTCATTAGCCCTGTTTTTGAGTTTATTACTGGTGAAGATGAAAGTTTGAATATGGGAAGGATTGTTCCTATTTATCCTTTGACCAAAGGCGTTTCGCAGAAATATCTACGTAAGATTATGGATACAGCTTTAAAAGTTTATTCTAAGGACCTTAAAGATATTATTCCTTCTACAATCTTAAAAAGACGTCAATTAAGCAATATTACCAGCAGCATTAATCAGATTCATTTTCCTTCCAATAGTGATGAGCAACAAGCAGCCATCTCCAGAGTGGCTTTTGAAGAGTTCTTTTTATTTCAAGTATGCGTTATTCTTAGGCGGCTAAGTATTGTAGAGAAACAGGGGTATGCACATCGCATTGAAAACTCCTTAATAGACCGATATATTAAATGTCTACCTTTTGATTTAACATCGGATCAGCATCAAGCTATTGCAGAAATAACAGGTGATATGAAAAAAAGTCGACCTATGTTAAGGCTTTTGCAAGGGGATGTGGGTTGCGGCAAGACCGTGGTCGCTTTTTTAGCTGCTCTGGCGGCGGTGGAAAATAAAAAACAAGTGGCCATTATGGCCCCTACAGAAATCCTAGCGACTCAGCATTATGAGAATTTTAAAAAGATTTTTGCTCAAGGTCCAGCAGCCAAGGTTCGCTTCGGATTGTTGACCAATCGGATGACTAAAAAGCAAAAGGATGCTCTTTACCAACAGATTAAAACTAAGGAAGTTGATATTGTGGTTGGTACACATGCCTTATTGCAAGAGGGTCTTGAGTTTGCTGATTTAAGTTTTGTGGTGATCGATGAACAGCATAAATTTGGAGTTAATCAGAGGGCTTTATTGTCAGCCAAAGGATCAAACCCAGATGTTTTAATTATGACAGCCACTCCGATTCCACGGTCCTTATGTTTGACACTCTATGGAGATTTAGATTTATCGGTGATTAATCAGCTGCCTCCAGGTCGAGGAAAGATTGCCAGCTATCATTTTCCTATTGATAAAGCTCCAGGGGTTTATGAACGTGTACGCCAATGGGTTCTCAAAGGGACCCAGGCCTATATCATTTATCCTTTGGTAGAAGAAAGCGAGAAGCTGGATCTTAAGGCAGCCAAGGAAAGCTTTGATCATTTTGTGAAATTTGAATTTAAGGGCTTGCGTTTGGCCTTGGTGCATGGTCAGATGGATCGAGTGGAAGTTGATGAGATTATGCAGAAATTTAAAAAGCAGGAGATTGATATTTTGGTGGCTACAAGTATTTTGGAGGTTGGTATTGATGTGGCCAATGCCAATGTCATGGTGATTGAGCACGCCGAGCGTTTTGGTTTGAGTCAATTGCATCAATTAAGAGGAAGGATAGGTCGAAGCCCTAAAGATGCGATCTGTCTATTGATTGCTGATCCCAGAACAGAAGAAGCTCGGGAGCGTTTGGAGTCAATCGTAAAAACGACAGATGGATTCAAAATTGCCCAGTATGATTTAGAGATCCGCGGGCCAGGGCATTATTTTGGACGACATCAGCATGGGCTTAATGAATTAAGAGTGGCTAATCCTGTGACCCAGCTAGACTTATTAGAAAAAGCTCGTCAGGAAGCTGGGGATTTATTAAAGGAAGATCCTTTATTGCAGAAATCTTCTAGTCTAGTTATCAAGCAGGTTATTAAGAAACGGTACCCACAATATTTAGATATGATTTTGGCTGGTTAAACTATGGCTATTCAACGTAGTATTCTTTTTCTTTCCTTTGTATTCATTTTCTTGTTCTTTTATCGTCCTATCGAGACTGAAGATGTGTGGTGGCATTTAAGCACAGGACGGTGGATTGTTGAACACGCGCAAGTGCCGCATCAGGATCCTTTCGCTTTTGCTCAAGAAACAACTCCCTGGCATTGTTTTCACTGGCTAGGGAGTACTGTTTTATATCTGGTGGCTAAGGTGGGAGGTTTAGAAGGTCTAAAGATTTTTCGTTCGGTATTTTTTGTAGCAGTGATGGGTGTTTTTTATTTTTATGCCCGCCGATATATTCCGTTTTATTTTCTAATTACTTTAATGCTGTTGATGAGTTTTGGATTGAGTTTTAGATTCTTCTTAAAACCCGATCTGTTTAATTTTATTTTTCTTCAGATTTTCTTAATCAGTCTTTTTGAATACCAACAAACGGCCCAGCGCTCCAAACTGTTTGCTTTGCCTTTTTTAGGGATCCTTTGGTCAAACATTCATATTGGATCATTTGTTTTTGGGGGAATGCTGTTTTTAATCTTTATAGCAGCAGCTGTCATCAAGTATTTGGATTCCAGATTACAAAAGGAGAGTCCCTATAAGACCAAGGACGTTCAAATAGAGCTCAAAGATTTATTATTGACGTTTTTAGCATTTCTGGCTGGATTCGTCATCAATCCTTATGGTTTAGAGGGCTTTTTATTCCCGTTTAAGACATTTTTTATCAATGCTTTTTTGAATGCCAATGATGTGAATTCCTTGATTAATGATTTTTTGCCAGGATGGTTCGTTTTTACCTACCCACAGTATTTTTATTTCCATCTTCTTGCGGTTTTTGGGCTTATGGCTTTGTGTATTAATAAAAAAGAAAATTTAACACTTAGCTTATTATTCTTGGTTTTTCTTTTTAGTTTTATCTGCGTGAGGCGAAATGCTGTATTTTTTGTGATTGTGGCTGGTTATTGCGTTGTCCAAGCCGCTCGCTATATGGATTTTAAGAGCCTTTGGAGTCGCTGGGCAGGCTCTAGGATTATTAATTTTCTTTTTGCTGTAGGCTTGATTATTTTTCTTGGACTTTGGATTTTTAATATTACCCATCGAAAGGTCTATATTGACAACCAAATCAAAAGTTATCAGTTGGTAGTTAAAGATTTTGATGATAACTATTTTCGTGATCTAGTGGAAGCGGGGATTAAAGGTCCTATTTTGAATAAAGATTTATTGGGTGGGGTGATTCTGTGGAGCGCTTACCCAGATTTAAGGCCATTTTTGGATGGTCGCAATTTAAACATATCTAGATTTGCAGATTCTATTTTTATAGACACTCATCCACAAGCTTGGCCTTTCGCTGAAGAGCTCTTTAAATTTAAAGCTGTTATGCTGCATATGGGAAATCCCAATTCTTTTATTCTGGCGTTGTATATCAACAGCCATCCCCAGTGGCAATTGATTTCCATCAAGGGAGTTTATGCTTTATTCGTTAAAAGAGAAGAATTTCCAAGCCTTACTCGTAAATACAGTCATTTTACAAAAGATTTAAAATCGATTCAATTTACGAAAGAGGATATACAGACTCTTAAGAATTTGGCTTCTAGGCCAACAGTATCAGGCTTAAAAGCGATGCTTAATCCACCTATTGATGATCAAGAGCTATTTTTCTCGGCTTCCGTATTAAGGGATTTAGGGTATCAAGGTGCCGCTGTAAAGAAATTGATTGAAGCTTTTCAAATTACCAGTAATGATAGAATGCAATTGTTGGCAGATTTGATGATTAAAGAGTCAGATAAGTTGTCACCCCCGAATGTATCTATCGAGGCTCCAAGAGCAGCTAAATAATAGATTCCCGATAACCTGCCTGCCGGCAGGCAGGAAACATTCGGGAATGACAGGGAGTTTGAGTTTATGAAAATATCTGGTGGTAAATTAAAAAGCCGAAATTTCTATATGCCAGCCACAATTAGGCCCACCCAAGGGATCTTACGGGCAGCTGTTTTTGATATTTTAGGCCATGATTTGCAAGGATTATCGTTTTTGGAACTTTATGCGGGCAGTGGGGCCATGAGCTTTGAGGCCATATCCAGAGGCGCTGCCAAGGTTGTTATGGTGGAGCATGATCCTAAGAATGTTCAGATCATCCGTGATAACTGTGATCTTTTGGGTATTGGCTTAGGAGGTGATTTTAGAATTTTTGAAGGTGATGCGCTGGCCACGGCCAAGCGTTTTGATGGTCAAAAAGAGCGTTTTGACATTGTTTTTTTTGACCCTCCCTATGGGCTCAAACTGGCTAAAAAAACCTTGAAAGTCTTAAAGGGCTCTGATATATTAGCGCCTCATTGTTTGGTGGTTGCACAGTACGATCGATGGGATATTCCTGAAATTCCAGAAGGATTTAAGCTTTTAACTCAACGCCGTTATGGAACGTCGTATCTGATGGTGTTACAAAAGGTTAATGAATAATGGCTCAAACCAAGGCTGCTATCTATCCAGGAAGTTTTGATCCACTGACCAACGGTCATTTGGACATTATTCAAAGGGCTGCGCGAGTTTTTGATCGGGTTGTAGTTGCAGTTGCCAATAATACCACCAAAAAAGCTCTTTTTAGTATTAGTGAACGAGTGTCGATGTTAAAAAGCGTGACTAAAGGTATGAAGGGTGTGGAGGTTGATACCTTTAATTCCTTGATCATAGAATACGCTAGGCTTAAAAAAATCAATGTATTGATCCGTGGGCTTCGCATGACCTCTGATTTTGATTATGAATTTCAGATTGCTTTGACCAATAGACGGTTGGCAGAAGATATAGAAACCGTCTTTTTAATGCCGTCGGAGAATGTGTCGTTTGTTTCGTCGAGTATTTTGAAAGAAGTGGCTAGTTTAAAAGCAGATATTTCTTCTTTTGTACCAGCCATTGTTCAACGTAAATTAAAAGAGCGACTTAGTAGATGATTAAGTTTCCTGTACGTGATGTTAGTTCTAAAGGACTGGAGATTGACCAAACCATTCCGATGGAATCGATAGGGTTATCAGCGGAAGAGCTGGATCTTCGTTCTCCACTGACAGTAAAAGCCAAAGTACAGCGGGTTGATAATCAGATAATTGCGCATACCAAGGTTAGGGCTGACTATGGCTATCTTTGTGCGAGATGTTTAGAAGAGTTTCATGAAGAGCACGAAAACGAATATCATTTTGATTTTGAACTTACAGAAGATGATGAGTATATTGATTTAGGTGAGGAAATACGCCAGGAGATGATTTTGGCTAATCCGGCCAAGGTTTTATGTAAGAAAGATTGCAAGGGGATTTGCCCTGGTTGCGGGGTGAATTTAAATTTGGAAAAGTGTAAGTGTAAATAACGTAGGGGCGGGGTAACTTCGCCCGTACAAATTAAGGAGAGTTATCATGCCATTACCAAAACGTCAACATTCCAAAACGCGCGGACGCAAGCGCCGTACACATTGGAAGGTCACAGTTGCTTCATTGCGTAAATGTCCTCAGTGCCAAAAGCCAGGGCTGTCACATCGCGTGTGTCCTTTCTGTGGTTATTATAAAGGTGCGCAAATCGTTGAAGTTAGCAAGTCTTCTAAATAATCAATATCGTAGGGGCGACCCTCTGTGGTCGCCCTGAATATTAGGGCAGGCACAGAGGCCTGCCCCTACAAAACATTATGAAAATTGTTGTTGATGCCATGGGCGGGGACTTTGCACCAGAGAATGTTATTGCTGGTGTTATTGAAGCGATCAAAGAGTATAACGTTCCCATTACTTTGATTGGACAACAGGATCGTATTGAGCTTGAATTAAAGAAGTATTCGTATCCATCCCAAATGATTGAAATCATCCATGCTCCCGAAGTGGTGGCCATGGATGATCATGCCGCAGTTGCTATCCGTCAGAAGAAAAATTCATCAATTACTATGGGCATTGGTCTTCTTAAAAAAGAAGGCTACGATGCTTTTATCAGTGCTGGAAATACAGGAGCTGTGGTGGCAGCCTCGACCATTGTGTTGGGTATGCTTCCTGGGGTTGATCGGCCAGGTATTGGCTGTGTGATTCCTTCTTTAAAAGGTTTTGATTTAATGATTGATATGGGGGCTAATACAGCAGCTAAGCCCGAACATTTGCTTCAATACGCCAAAATGGCTAAGGTTTATGTGCGAGAAGTGATCGGTCGCGCAGATGTGAAGGTAGGGTTATTAAATATCGGTTCAGAAGAAGGTAAGGGGACGGGCTTAGAAAAAGAAGCTTATAAACTTTTAGAAGAAAAAGAACCTGCGTTTATCGGTAATGTCGAAGCCAATGAGATTTATACAGGTAAGGCGGATTGTATTGTCTGTGATGGTTATGTGGGTAATGTGGCGCTGAAAGTTTCCGAAGGATTGATTGAATCGATTGGTATTTTGATGAAACGAGAAATCAAGAAAAACCCCATCTCTATTTTAGGGGCCTTACTTTTAAAAAGCACGCTTAGTGAAGCCAAGAAATCGATCGACTATTCTGAGTATGGTGGGGCACCCTTATTAGGTGTTGATGGAATTGTGATTATTGGACATGGCCGCTCCTCACCTAAAGCCATTAAAAATGCCATCCGTTGTGCCAAGAGTGAAATAGAACATAATATTATAGCTAAGATTAAAGAGGTACTATGACCAAGGTTGGTATCCTAGGTTTAGGTCATTATTTGCCGTCTAAGCGATTGACCAATTTTGATTTAACCAAAATGGTTGATACCTCGGATGAATGGATCCGTTCGCGAACGGGTATTGTGGAACGCCGTATCGCGTCCGCCACAGAAAAAACCAGCGATATGGCGATCAAAGCAGGCCAAGAGGCTTTGAAAGATTCCAAGATTTCCGCTGATAAAATTGATTTAATTATCGTTGCAACCATCAGTCCAGACAGTAATTTTCCTTCCATGGCTTGTAAGGTGCAAAAAGCAATTGGAGCTACCAAGGCAGCTGCTTTTGATATTTCGGCCGCCTGCTCAGGGTATCTGTATGCTTTAACCACCGCTAAACAATATATTCAAACAGGTCTTTATAAAAATGCGCTGGTGATTGCTTCAGAGCGAATTTCGAGTTTGATTGACTGGAAAGATCGTAATACATGTGTGCTTTTTGGTGATGGTGCAGGGGCATGCGTTCTAGGAAAGGTCACTTCAGGGGGGATTATCGCTGATTTTATGCAGGCATTTGGTGATCAAGGGGATTTGATGCATGTTGAAGCAACTGGCTCGCGCAGCCCGTTAGATCCTGATAAAGACAATGCTCCTCGATTGCCTTTTGTAGTGATGCAAGGACAAGAGTTGTTTAAGGTGGCGGTTAATTCCATGGCTGATGCTGTTGAGGTGGCGCTAAAGAAAGCCAAATTAAAGCCTTCTCAAATCAAATGTGTGGTGCCGCATCAGGCTAATGACCGTATTATTTCAGCGGTAGCTAATAAATTGAAACTTCCTAAGGAAAAGATTTTCATCAATATTGATAAGTATGGCAATATGTCAGCGGCTTCGATTGCAGTTGCTTTATATGAAGCTGTTAAACAAAAACGCGTTAAAAAAGGTGATTATGTGGTGTTGGTCACCTTTGGGGCAGGCTTGGTCAGTGCTGCCAATGTAATTAAGTGGCAACTTAAATGAGTTATGTCATCCCCGAATGCTTTAGTCGGGGATCCAGTGAACTAGATTCCCGATTGAAACTTTCGGGAATGACAAAATTATGAAAAATGTCGCCTTAATATTTCCAGGCCAAGGGGCCCAGAAGGTGGGGATGGGAGCAGAGTTTTATCAAACCTGTCCACAAGCCAAAGCCATCTTCGATGAAGCAGATCGCATCTGTGCCAACGGACTCACCCAAGTTATTTTTGAAGGACCAGAAGACAAGCTTACGTCCACAGCCTATTGCCAGCCAGCCATTCTAACCACCAGCATTGCCATTTTAAAAAGTTTTCAATCTTCACCCAAATTTCAAAATATCAATGTCAAATTTACTTCAGGTTTAAGTTTAGGAGAATACTCAGCCCTAGCTGCCTCGGGAGCAATTGCCTTTGCAGACACGCTTCAATTGGTGCAGAAGCGTGCTTTATTCATGGAAGAAGCTACCAAGCAAGCCAAAGGGGCCATGGCAGCTGTTATAGGTTTTGATAAAATAAAACTGGCTGAAATTTGTGCGCAGACAGGTGCCGAGGTGGCCAATTTTAATTCTCATGAGCAAATTGTGATTACAGGTCATGCTGATAAAGTTGAAGCTGCTATTTTGGCTATTAAGGCTGCGGGGGGGCAAAAAATTATTCCATTGACGGTTAGTGGGGCTTTTCATTCATCTTTAATGAGTGACGCAGCTAATCGGTTTGTGGGAATTTTAAAGCATGTGGAAATTCATCCTACGGATATTCAGGTTATCACTAATGTTGATGCTAAGCCTCAGCAAGAAGCCGGGCTTGTGCGTCATAATCTGGCTCGACAGATTACATCGTCGGTGCAGTGGGTTGGATGTATGGAGTATATTATTGCTCAGGGTATTACCGATTTTATTGAAATAGGTCCAGGCAAGGTCCTCAAAGGCCTTATGCGCCGTATTAATTCTTCAGTTGCAGTCCACAATATTGAAAAGCCTTCCGATATTGAAAGCCTAAATTTTTAGGTTTTGATAATTTCTCAAAATTTAGAGACTTTTTCTTGTACACATTCTTCGACGGTGTATAATTTATTATGTTTATAACATTATAAATTATATTTCATGAGGAGAGCTTATGTTGAAAATGATGCGTTTAGCTTTTTTAGGTGCTATTGTCTTTTCTTTAACGTTAGCTAATTCTTTTGCCGGTGATTCCGGTGTTATGAAATTAACATTGCCAGACGCTGCAGCAGTAGGTATGGGTACTGCTTTCACAGGAGAAGCTGATCGTCCATCCGCAGTTTATTATAATCCAGCAGGTATTGTTCAGGTTGGACGTGCTTTTTCAGCTGGCGTCACAACTGTGCTTCCCCAATTAGACTATAAATCACCGAGTGGTGAAACAGTACAAGCAAGAAGAACTAATTTCACCTTCCCGCACGTTTATTTTACAACTCCCTTAGTCGACAATAAATTTTATATTGGTATAGGAGAAAATTCTAACTTTGGAGCAGGTTATAGCTGGTCTTCCGATGTTTTAGGTGGATCCACTAATCCTTTTACACGTTATTCTATGGTCCATGACGAGTTTGTTAATCAAGATATTATGCTAGTTGGCGCTTACAAGGTTAACGATCAGCTTTCTTTCGGTGTTGGAGCTATTGATGATAATTCAAGAATTGAAAAGCAAAAGAAGTTGTTTCAAAGTGGTGCAAACGATGATGGAGATTCTCAATTAAAAGCAAGAGATAATGCCTGGGGTTATAGTTTGTCGAGTTTATTTAAAATTAATGAACAACATCAAGTTGGTTTAACATATAAGAGTCCTATTCAGCATACATATAAAGGTAAATTGTATTTGAATGAGTTAAATAATAACGGTAATCCTTTTGGATTAGGGGCAGGCGTTGGTTGGCAAGCAATATTTGGCGGCACATCTTTTGAGACAAATGCTAGTTATAAGGTTACCATGCCACAAAGTGTTACATTGGGTTATAGTTTTAAACCAAGCAATAAATTGATAATTAATTTTGATTTAGAGTGGACAGATTGGTCGAGAACAGAGCAATCAATAATTAGCTTTCCTGATGCCAATACCAATCAAGCATTGATCTTAGCCACTAATAATCCTCAATCAAGGGATTGGAAATCAGTGTGGTCAGAGGCTTTGGGAGCTGAATATGCGGCAACTGATAGTTTAAGATTGCGGTTAGGGTATGTGCATCATCAATCCCCAATTGGTAATGATACGTGGGATACTTCTTTTCCGGACGCCACCTCAAATTCTGTAACCACAGGTTTTGGTTATGATTTAACTCAGAGTTTGGTTTTAGATTTTGCTTATGTAGCAGTTTTTTATGATACGCGTAAAGTGAGTAATACAGTAGATAGTGGCTTTGGAGCTAATTTAAATGGAACGTATGATCAATTTGTCAATATTAGCACGGCAACGTTGACGTATAAATTTTAGTTAGGGATCTTTCCTGCCAAAATTAAAAATATTTCCACATAGTTGACGTTTCATGTTTAATTTGTTACATTTGATATAATACAATTGTAACAGCTAATGGAATTAGCATGGAAAATCATTTGTTTAGTAAATTAGAAAAGTCAAGAAAGCACCAAAAACTTTCAATTTCTGCATTATGTAGAGATCTTGGCACAGGCAATGTAAATTATTATCGATGGAAGAAAAATGGAATTAATGGTCCATATAAGAAAATAGTAGAAGATTATTTAGAGAAAAAGAATTTAGGGAAGAGCCTTACCTCATTCGAATCTTCTTCTATAGCTGTAATTGGAATGGGATGTTATTATCCCGGAGCAAGTAATATCAAAGAATTATGGGAGATTATATTAGCCCGTAGAGTCCAGTTCCGCCGGATGTTAGATCAAAGGCTTCCTTTAAGTGAATATTATGATCCCGATCCAAAAGCCCCCGAAAAAACATATCTTACCAAAGCTGCTCTTCTTGAGAATTTTGAATTTGATTGGAAAAAACTCCGTCTTCCTAAAAGCACTGTAGATTCAACTGACATTGCACATTGGCTTGCTTTGGATATAGCATTAAAAACTTTTGAAGATGGAGGATATAAATTAAGTGAAATTCCTCTTCAAAATACAGGGGTTATTGTTGGAAATACTTTAACTGGGGAACAGACGCGTTCTCAAACATTAAGACTTCGTTGGCCGTATGTTCAAAAAGTTTTTAACACGACAGCCGTGCATTTAGGTATGGGAGTTGAAGAGCGCAGCCGTTTTGCTAAAGATATGGAGAAGATATTTAAGTCTGCTTTTTATCCAGTTACGGAAGATTCATTATCAGGAGGTCTTGCCAATACAATCGCGGGACGTATTTGTAATTATTTAAACTTAAAGGGCGGAGGATATATTGTTGATGGGGCATGTTCATCATCTCTGTTAGCAGTAGCAACGGCATGTGATGCTTTAAAAATGGGAAATATGAATTTAGTCTTGGCGGGTGGCGTTGATATAAGTCTAGATCCATTTGAATTAGTAGGGTTTGCCAAGGCAGGTGCGCTTGCTAAAGATAAAATGTCTGTTTATGACCAAAGTGCTAATGGATTTTTACCAGGTGAGGGTTGCGGATTTGTCTTATTAAAAAGATTAGAAGATGCAGTTAAGGATAAAAACTATATTTATTCTGTAATAAGGGGTTGGGGTATTTCATCTGACGGCAAGGGCGGAATCATGGAACCATCTTCAAGTGGTCAATCTTTTGCCATTGGTAGAGCGTATAAGAATCTTAAATATAAAATAGCTGATGTGGATTTTGTCGAGGGGCATGGAACTGGAACAACAAAAGGGGATAGGGTTGAACTTGAGGGGATCGCCACAGCTATTGAGCAAAGTATTTCAAAGAAGAATAAGAATACACGGATATGCGGAGTAACTTCATTTAAGTCTATTGTAGGCCATACAAAAGCCGCTGCGGGTGTTGGTGGGCTTATAAAAGCAATTTTAGCAGTCAATCAGCGGATTTTGCCTCCAACAGCCAGTTGTATCAATCCAAACAATGTTTTTAAAGATAAAGCCAAGAATATGTATCCTCTTATTCATGGCAGGATACTTTCTCCAACTAAGATTGCAAGAGCAGGAATATCATCTGCTGGTTTTGGTGGGATAAACTGTCACGTTACTGTAGAATCTTATGATGCTCCGAAGGAAGAATTAAAATCTAAGATTGATGGACAGGCATTATTTGTTAGTCAGCAGCAGACCGAAGTCTTCGTTTTTACCTCTCGCTCCGTTATTTATTTAAAGAGAATTATTCAGAGATTTAAAGAAGATTTACGCAATATCAGTATTGCTGAAATGGCTGATTTAGCTGCTTTATTGAACAAGAAAGCGAAACCCCGTCTTCCGATTAAAGTAGCCATCGTTACAGATTCACCAGAACATTTATATGATGCTATAGTTTTGATTGAAAAGGAAATAAGTTCCCTTCCAGCGGAAGAAGGTCAAATTCATAAGATAAAAACTAAGGACAGCAACACACATATTGTCATAAGCAATCGCGCTAAGAAGGCCCGCGTAGGATTTATATACCCAGGACAGGGGTCTCAGCGTCTGAATATGTCCCGTGTTTTAGTACAACGTCATAAATGGGCTCAAGATGATGTCAACTTATCCAAACTGTCATTATTTGAGCATATTTATAAAGCTACCGATATGTCTCTTAGAGAGGAAGAAATTCAAGAGTTTGAAAGACAATTATCTGATACTCGAATCGCTCAACCAGCTATTGTTACGAGCTCCCTTATTTGGACTGAGTTTTTATCTAAACTTGGTATAGAACCAGATTGTGTAGGTGGACATAGTTTAGGCGAATTGGCTGCCTTTTATAAAGCTGGAGCTTTTAACAAAGAGATTTTGATTAAATTTTCAGAATTGCGAGGATCTTTAATGGCCGCAAAGGGTTCTGCTGGAGGCATGGTAAGTTTATTTTGCTCGAGGCAAAAAGCAGAAGAACTAGTTTCAAAAGTTTCGGGTAACATTATAGTTGCCAATATTAATAGTCCAAACCAGATAGTTGTCTCCGGTGGTAACAAGGAAATTGACAAAACGATAGAATTAGCAAGAAAAGAAGATATTGCTGCTTACCGTTTAAATGTTTCAAATGCTTTTCATACCGTATTTATGCAGTCTGCTTCAGAAAAGATTCGATTTACTAAAATCCTTCCTGATAACTTTAAGCCAAATAATACTAAAATTTTTTCAGGGATGAATGATATGGAAATTGATGGCAAGGTAAACGTAAAGGAATATTTTTCAAAGCAGATGATTTCCCAAGTTGACTTTATTGGGCTTGTAGAAAAGATTTCAAAAGAGTGTGACCTTTTAATTGAGGTGGGCCCAGGAAAAGTATTAACAGATTTAATAAAAGCTATTAACAGGGAGCATGGACCATCGTGTTTCCCTGTAGAGTCAATAGCCCAAAGTGATCGCGATTTTAATATTGTTCTTGCTGAATTATTTGCACACAACGTTCCTGTTAAATGGGAAGAACTATATAAGAATAGATTAATCAAAGTGTTTGTTCCTGCCTCCAAAAAGAAATTTATCAAAAATCAATGTGAACACCCTTTGAAAATAGGAAATCAAATAATCAAGAGCGAATCTTTGCAATTAGCATCGAGAATCATAGAGGAATCAGAACATAATGAAGAAATTATTCCAGGAGGTTTGCCAGCAACGCTAAATGCAAAAGATAATATTGTTGATTTACTGATTGATTTAACTTATCAGATCACAGGTTTTGATAAGGAATCCATTACTATGAATTCAAAACTTTTGGATGATTTGAATTTGGATTCCATTAAAGCGGGTGAAGTTATTGGGAAAGCTGTCAGAACGCTGGGGGTAGCTGGTCAACTAGATCCATCAAAGCTTTCTAATAATACCCTAGGAGAGATCCGGGATCGTCTCAGTGAATTAGTTTTAAAAGCTAAGGCAGGAAAACACGAAGAGTCAATCAGTGATATTTTAAGACGCTATCATGATAAAACATGGGTTAGAAATTTTGTTCTTGGTTTAAATGAAGAAGAAATTAGAACCAAAAATGTTAATCAATTGATGGCGTTGAAAAATATTGTAATTCTATCAGAAGAGAATGATCCTTTGATAGATGTAATGTCGAAGGAATTTAAGAATTCAAAGTCCAAAACACATAAAATTAGTTATGGTGAGAAAAACAAAGAAGTTAATCAGGTTGATTGTCTAGTTGCTGTCCTTCCTAGAACCAGCAAAACAGGAGATTTTAATAAAGATTCTCTCAAAGAAATAATAAGAAAATCACATAAGATTGTTGATATCGCCTATTCAAACCGAATGAATAAAGATGCTTTTGTCGTGGTTGTGCAGTTTGGTGGGGGTAATTTTGGTGAAAACAAGAACTTGAAAAATATTGCATCAACATCGGCTAAAGCACTATTATCAACGTTATATCTTGAAAGACCTGACTTAAGAGTAAGGA
Organism: uncultured Planctomycetales bacterium; assembly: GCA_964583975.1. GTDB lineage: Bacteria > Omnitrophota > Gorgyraeia > Zapsychrales > Fredricksoniimonadaceae > JACQCF01. Next base: position 45,061 of record CAZOXU010000006.1, on the reverse strand, counting down.
TTATTGATTTATTATGTTTATCAAAATCTTTTAAAAATTCTTTTAAAAGCCCTATATGCTCAAAATCTTTATTTGATAATTGAATATCAATTATCAAAGCATCATTATGGATAAAAAGATGAGTTTGCTCGATTATATTTTTAAGGTG
>CAZOXU010000006.1:0-44903 GCA_964583975.1 uncultured Planctomycetales bacterium | reverse complement strand
GTAGATGAACTACAAACGTACGAACGTTTTAATGCTATTGGATATGATTCAAGTTTAACGAGAAAAGTTGTTTATTATGAGAATTCTAATACCATAAACTATAAAAAGAGAAATATTGTTTGGTCAGCTAAAGATGTCGTTTTAGTAACTGGTGGTGGCAAAGGCATCACGGCTCAATGTGCTTTGGAATTTGCACGAGAAACAAAAGCATGCATGGTTTTGTTGGGGCGGTCAGAAGTTCCAAAAAAAGGTGAAACCAGTGAAATTACTGAGACTTTAAAGCAATTTGAAAAAGAACATTTAAAGGCAAGTTATTATCAGTGCGATGTAACAGATGAGATGAATGTTGCCAGCATCATCAAAGAAATTGAAAATAAACTAGGTAAAATCACAGGATTCATACATGGGGCTGGTTTAAATAGCTTAAAACGTTTAAAGCAAGTCAGTATTAATGAAGCTTTTGAAGAATCGCTGCCCAAAGTAATTGGCGCAGTTAATGTTTGTAAAGTTCTTTCCAATGCTCCTCCTAAATTAATTATGGGAATTACCTCAATTATAGGTGTTACTGGTATGGAGGGAAGTGGGTGGTATGGTTTATCTAATGAAATCTTAAATCTCTACTTACATCAATTTAGAAATAAACATCCTGAGACCGAAATTGCTACAGTTGCTTACAGTGTCTGGGATGAAGTTGGTATGGGAGCAAAATTAGGTAGTGTTGAACGCCTTGCTGAGAAGGGGATTGGAGCAATTCCTGTTGAAGAAGGTGTGAAACGCTTTAGACAGTTAGTAAAAGGCGACCCAGGGGTTCAACAAGTCATTGTAACAGCTAGACTGGCAGGACTGGATACTTGGAATAATTCTGTTTTAAAAACAAACCATTTTAGGTTCATTGAGAAAGTAGAATATTTTATACCTGGAGTTGAATTGATAGCCCAGGCCCGGTTGAATGTTGCTGATGACCCGTATTTACTAGATCACAATTGGAAAGGAGCTTTATTATTTCCTTTTGTATTTGGTTTTGAGGCTATGACTCAGGCTGTCGCTTATGTTTTAGGAGTTAATAAATTTGAACATATTACTGCTAAGAATATTGATCTTCAAAGACCGATTTCAGTTCCAGAAGAAGACGGGACAACAATAGAGATTCATGCGGTAGTTCAAGAACGAATGACCAATGATGATCCGCTGTACGTTAAAGTGAAAGTTTATTCTCAAGAGTCAGTTTATAAAGAACCGCATTTTTCAGCAATATTTGAGATTTCGACTAAGCCTGTAAGTCTAATCAAGTTGAATTTGGCCAACAAAGTGAGAAGTCCTATCGATTTAGATATAAAAACAGACATATATGGGCCAATTTTATTTCAGGGAAAATTGTTTCAGAGTATTGAAGAAATTTATGAGCTTTATTACAAAGATGAACTTAACCTAGGTGGATGTATTTTTAAATCTATTTATAATAAAGTAACTAAGAGTTTTTTAACTAAAAATAAAAAATTTAATAATCATTTCTTAACGGGAGATCCATTTTTTGTTGATACTCTTCTTCAATCAACACAGTTAGTTATAACCCCCCACATGTCTTTGCCTAACTATATTGAGGAAATTAGTTTATCTTACGTAAAAACAACTCAAAGCACGGAATTGATAGCGCAATCCATTGTCAAAAAAGTTGATGATAAATTATTTAGTGGAAGTATTGTTGTACAAGGAGCTGATAATTTTACAGTAAGCATTAAAGATTGTAAATTAAAGGTCCTAGAATATTTTTCAGATCGATCTTCGGCTAATGATTTGGTTTTTTCAACTGTCCGTGATCAAAAAATTATTGAGGAAAAGGTTCAAAAATTAAGTAAAGATTTCCATATCATTACTCCTGCGATTAAAACTCTTTCTAATGAAATTTTAAAAATAGGTAATAAGACTGCAAGGCGAAAGATTGAGGCGCCTTTAATAAAAGAAACGATTGAGACATATTTAGGTCATGAAAAGGAATTGAAACAATTCGATCAGCTTAAGGTTGAGTGGTTGGCTTCAGGTAAGCCGATCATTAACAATAGCAAATTAGATATATCTTTATCGCATGATAATGATGTTTTGATCTGTGTGGCAGGGCATGGAGTACAGGGTTGTGATATAGAAACAATTACAGAAAGAACAGAGAAAGAATGGTGTTCTTTATTTGGCAATGAAAAATATGATTTGTTAAAAGAAATAATAAATAAAACCGATTATGATTTAAATAATTTTGGTACATCATTATGGAGTGTATTTGAAACATTAAAGAAGGCTACGGGAAAAGAATTCTCCAAGCTAGAATTGATTAATCAAGATACTGAGGTGTTAATTTTTACTAGTTCAGCTTTGTCTTTGGATAGCGTTGTTGCTGTTTTTTTAGTTCAACTAACCAAAGGAAAAAAACGTGTCATTTCTATAATAGGAAAAAGAGATCTATCGAAATTAAGCAAAGAAGATAATGAAGTTAAGGTTGGAGATTTTATTTTTGACAGAAGCAGATTTAAATTGGACATTAAAAATGATGAATCTAAAAAACAAAAATTATACACAAAGCGATTTCCAGTAACATTTAAGCATACTCAGAATTTAGGTAAAAGCGTATATTTCTCAAATTATTTTGATTGGATGGGGGATATTAGAGAATTTTGTCTTTCCCCCATTATTCAGAATATAAAAAGGTTGTTAGAAACTGGTAAATTGGGCATGGCTACAAATTCAGCTAAAGTCAAAATCCTTGGTCAATTGGAATCTGATGATGTTGTAGAAGCAAGATTTTGGTTGAATAAAATTTCTGGAAAAGATGATGCTGTTTTTGATTTTATGTTTGAGTGGTTGCGTGTTACACAAAATGGAAGTTTGGAGAGAGTTGCTTTCAGTGAGCAACGTATTTCTTGGATTAAGATAACGGGGCATGGAGAAGGCGAATTGGTAAGGCCGCCTCAGATTTTTAGAGATTTTATGGATACTTTACAACCAGGAAAAAACTTTAATAATATTTCCTTAGAATTAACTGATTCATATAAGAATTTGACTGTTGGTTCAGAAGTACCCACCTTACTTAAGAATAAATCTCTCTTAAAAGAATCAAGGATCGAAACAACTTTAGTTGAATCAAATTTGGTAGGTAATATTTATTTTGCTAATTATTCTAAATGGCTTGGAAAAACAAGAGACTCCTATTTCCACCACCTTTTTCCTGAACATTTTCAAGGAATAGGGGAAGCTGGAGAATTTTTATGCCTTAATTGTGAGATTAATCATCTAGGTGAAGCTATGCCTTTCGATGTGGTTTTGGTAAGAATGTATTTGGATAAAGTATATCAAAATGGGATTGATTTTAATTTTGAGTTTTTGAAAGAATCCAAAGATGGAAATCATCGAAAACTAGCCTTTGCTAGACATAGAGTTTTATGGGTCAAGAAATTTAACGGTCAATTATTATCAGAAGCAATACCAAAGAAATTTACCAATACATTAATTAAATGATTTATAACGGTTTAGCATACAATTTGTTTTCTTTCTCGGGTTTAGTTCTAGGAATAACATGCACCCTCATGTCGATGTTTCTATTGATTTATGGAAGAACTAATTTACACAGAGTCTTAGCATTCTTTAATATTGCTGTTGGTATATGGGGGTACGGTGCTTTTAACATCGGAAGGCAGCAGGATCAATTTGATGCGATAATTGCATGGAGAATAGCATTTATTGGCGTAATATTTATAGCTGTATTCTTTTATCACGGGATGTGTTTGTTTGTTCAGAAAAATCGTTCCAAAGTAATTATTTTTTCATATGTACAGGGGATTTTATTTTTAATTCTAAATTTTACTGATTTGTATATTTCAAACGTTTTTTATTTTAGAGATTCATTTTATTATTTAAAATCTTCAGGTTTGTTATTTCCCTTATCATTTATTATTTGGTTTATGTTGGTGGTGGCCGGTTTTATTGAAGTGCTGGTCTACTTTATTACATCTTCTGAAGGTATTAAAAAACAACAAGCTTCTTATATATTATTTAGTTTTGGTATTGGGTTTGTTGGTGGGACAACAAATTTCTTTCCTATGTTTGGAATTAATATTATTCCTTTCGGTAATGTAACAATTCCATTCTATTCTTTGATGATGACGTATGCAATGCTGCGGTATAAGATTTTAGATCTTAAGTTAGTAGTTACACGTTTAGGGATTTATGTAGCTGTTTATGCTTTCGTTCTAGGTGTGCCTATATGGGTTGGTTTTAAATTACTTGGGTTTGGAGCTTGGTTTGTTCCTACTAGTATGATGGCATATTTTGCTATTTCAGGCCCTTTTATTTATTTTTATATTCAAAAACGTGCAGAAGACCGTCTTCTAAAAGAACAAAAAACGTATCAAGCAACTTTACGTCAAGCTTCAGTAGGAATGGGAAAAATTAAAGACATAAAAAAGTTGCTTCATATGATTGTTTTTATACTTGCACGAACGGTTCGTTTAGAACATGCTGTTATATATATGTATGATGATGTGAGTAAAGAGTATATATTTGGAGCTATTAAACAACGAAGTAGCGATGTTTCTTTTGTTAATAAAATTTCTTCAAAGTCCCCATTGATTGGATATCTTAGTGACAACCATAATTCAATTATTTCAGAGGAATTAAAACAAAAAGCTCAGGATTTTAGAGATGTTCAATTGGTTTCAGTTGTAAATAATCTTCAAGAGTTGCATGCTACATTAGTAGTCCCAATTTATATCAGTAACCGTTTATTTGCTATGGTAATTATGGGGAAGAAAGAGAGTGGTAAAACTTTTAATGAAGATGATTTAGCTGTATTTTCTATTCTTGCTAATCAAGCAGCTTTGGCGATTGAGAATGCCCGATTTTATGAAGATATGAAAATTACTCAACAACAGCTTTTTCAGGCTGAGAAAATGGCGACCATAGGTATTATGGCTGATGGTCTTTCGCATCAAATCAATAATCGTTTTCATGCCTTAGGTTTTATTGCGGGCGATGCTTTAGACACGATTAAATTAAGCAAAAATCTTGAGATGTCTGATAAGGTGGTAGAAATGATACAGTATTTGGAAAAAGCTTTAAATCGTGTGCAAGATAATGTTATTCAAGGAGGAGAGGTTGTTCAGGGGCTTTTAAAATATACTCGCAAAGGTGAAGAAGGCTTTGTGGCTATTGATGTCGATGCGGTTATCTCCAATGCCTATGAAATGGCACAGTTTAAAATTAAAACTTCGCAAATGTCTCTGGTGCGTAACTACGATTTAAATTTATTACCCAAGGTGAAGGGTAATTTCACTCAACTTCAGGAAGTTTTTTTTAATCTCATAGACAATGCTTATGATGCTATGATGCAAAGAAAGAATGAAGTAAAAGAGCCAGACTATCATCCTAAATTGACAATTCATGCTAAGGCGCAGGGGAAAAATCTTGAGATGATTTTCGAAGATAACGGCATGGGGGTTAAAGAAGAGGATGTTGCTAAACTTTTTACACCATTTTTTACAACCAAACTTTCTAGCAAAAAGGGGACAGGTTTGGGGCTTTATGTAATACGAAAGATTATTGAGGATAATCATGGTGGTAAGGTGGAATTTTCATCGAAACATATGGTCGGAACACAAATGAGAATTACTCTGCCGCTAATTGCTGGCGGATAGTATTGAGGAGACAACATGTCGAAATTGTTAATTGTTGATGATGAAGTTGATGTTAGAGAATTTGCTAAAAGTTTTTTTAAGAAAAGAGGAATTGATGTTTTTACAGCCAGCGGAGGAAAGCAGGCTTTAGAAATCATTTCTAGTGAACGGCCTAATTTGGTTTTATTAGATGTCCGCATGGAAGAAATGACAGGGGTTGAAGTATTAAAACAACTTCGTAAAACAGATCAGGAAACCAAGGTTGTGATGGTCTCTGGAGTAGAAGATGTGGATATTATCAATGAAGCTAAATCATTAAATGTGGGTGGGTATATTCATAAACCATTAGTTTTAGAAGAGCTTGAACGTATTGTGATGGCGGAATTAACTAAATAAGTTATGGCAACTATTAAGATCGACTATAAAAAAGAACTTGAATCAGCCTCAAAAGGTATGATTTTAATTCATGATCCTAAGCTTTTGATTAAGCTTGTTGTGCGTTCGATTGTGCAAAAAGTTCAAATTGAACATGCGGGAATGATTCTTCATGATGCTCAAAAAGATGCCTACATTATGGCTATTTCTAAGGGTCAGGCAGGATCAAAGATTCCTGAAGGTTTTGTAAAATTTGACCGCAAAAGTCCTTTAATCCGACTTTTTATTGAAAAAGAGCATAAATATTTGGTTGCTAATCGAAATGCCTTGTTGACGGAAGACATTAATAAATTGCTTTGGAAGGAAAGTGTGATTTCCAATGGCAATGGAACTAAACAACTTTTACAAGAAGTCAGCAATATCATGCCAAAACTTAATGCTGTCGCCTGTGTCCCTGCTTATCATCAACACATGCTGATGGCTATTTTAATTTTAGGTCCTAAGAGAGATAATGAACGTTTTGAGCAAGAAGAATTAGATTTCTTCTCAGCTTTAGCCTCAGATGTGGCTATGGCCATACGTAATGCCCAGTTATTTGATGATTTAAAAAGAGAGGCTGAGCGTAATCGAAATTTATTTGTGCAAACAACCATTGCCTTGGCTTCTGCTATTGAAGCCAAAGACGCTTATATACATGGGCACACCGAACGTGTAACTAAATATTCGTTAGCTATTGCTCGACAAATGGAATCCTCAGGGTCTTGTGAATTTCCCTCTAAGTTTTTTGAAAATCTTTATATTTCTGGTCTTTTGCATGATATTGGGAAAATAGCCATTCCTGAGGCTATTTTGAGCAAGAAAGATAAGCTGACAGCAGAAGAATATGAAATTATGAAAACTCATACGACCAGAGGCGCTGAAATCCTCTCACCTTTAACAGGTTTTAAAGAATGTATTAATGGAGTTAAGTATCACCATGAACGCTACGATGGAAAAGGATACCCCGAGGGGCTTAAAGGCGATGAAATTCCTTTAGTGGCCTCTATTATAGCGGTGGCTGATGCTTTTGATGCTATGACGACCGATCGATCCTACCGCAAAGGTCTCGCTAAAGAAATGGCTGTTCAGGAAATTCAAAATTGCTGCGGTGCTCAATTTAATCCTAAACCAGTTCAAGCATTGGTAGAGTTGTTTAAAAAAGGTGAGCTTTAACGATTAAATTCTAGAATAAAAGAAGTGCCTTTGCCTTTAACGCTCTCAACGTAGATCTTCCCGCCATGTTTTCTAATTATTTCATGCGTAATGGCTAGTCCTAGCCCTGTACCGCTGTCTTTTTTGGAGAAAAAAGGGTCGAAGATATGTTCCATGTCCTCGTTGTCTATCCCAATACCAGAGTCTTGTATTTTGATGTTAATTTTCTCGTCTTTCAAAGAATAATAGGTGCTGATACTTAATTGTCCTCCATGGGGCATGGCATCAATGGCGTTGAGTAAAATATTTAATAGTGCCTGTTTGATTTGATTGCTATCTAGAAGAAGGGTGGTGTTGGGGGCGAGTCTAAAATCAGTATTAATTTTGATATTATGTTTGATGTATTGATTGCTTAAAAGGTCTACAGTGTTTTGTATAAGGCTGTGAATATTGGTTTCTTTTAAGAGTGGCAACGCTGGTTTAGCAAAATCAAGAAGTTCGTGAACTAGATTGTTAATGCGATCAACTTCTTGGGCGATCATAGGGGTGAATTTCTTAAGAAATTCTTTGTCATCCATCTTCTGAGGAAGAAACTCACTGAAGGTTTTAATGACAGTAAGGGGATTCTTAATTTCATGAGCCATGCCGCTGGCTAAAACGGCCACTGATTTAAGTCGATCAGTCTGTGTTATTTCTTGTTTAAGAAATTTATTTTCTTTCTCAATATCTTCAACAGATTTGTTAAAGAATAATTTATCAATCATTCTTTGTAGTTTGTTTTGAAGTGGAATAAAGGCGAGGGCTGTAATTGCGGCACAAAGTAGCGAGAAGAGAAATGATTTGTAGCCTGTAAGTTCATTTAAATAGATTTCTGTTAAATGTGTAACGGTAAAGTAGAGTAAGGTAATTATAAAAATGATAATGGCATAAACAAAGCTGCGTGAAATAGCAACTTTGATATCCATTGATTGGTATTTGGTTACGACATAAATAAAGCCAACTACAAAAGCTATTACAAATGCATTTCCAAATGGCACAATAGGGATGTTTAAACACAGGAAGAAGTTTGTTCCACCTCCTGCGAATCCAATAAGCAATGTGTAAAAGAGTATTTTGAGGTCTTTTCGATTCTTTACGTCTTTTTGAAAAGCTTGATATGCTAAAAGATATAAGGAAATAGGAATGATTAAGAAATATTCAATGATAGAAAGGTTAAATAAAGGTCCGGTTACTGGCCAAAAAGGGAATATAAGATTTTGAGCCATTCTCTCAATGAACAGGTCTGTGGTAACAAAGGGGATGGTTAAGATATCTAGAATTAGAAATGTATATAATAAAAATTTAATGTAAGGATTCTTATTGTCAGTGATTTGAATTATGAAGCTCAGAAATGTAATTGGTATAAAAAGTGCTGTCGCATTTAATATTCTAGAATAAAAAAGAGCTTCTTGATGGTGAGTGGCAATCATGCTTAAGAAATAAAAAAAAGACCATAAAGCTACATTACAATTAAATAAGGCAAAACTTCTAACAGTTTTATTTGTGTAATTATTAACCAAAATAAAAATGCAGCATAATCCGCAAGCCAAGGCATTGATAAATGATGAAATTATAAAATATGTCATTTTAATTTAAACAGATTGAATTCTAATATAAACGCCGCGCCTTTTCCTTTAATACTCTCCACAAATATCTTCCCATCATGTTTTTTGATTATTTCATGTGTAATAGCCAGACCTAGTCCTGTGCCGCTGTCTTTTTTGGAGAAAAAGGGGTCGAAGATATGTTCTATGTCCTCTTTGTCTATTCCAATACCTGAATCTTGTATTTTTATATTAATTTTCTCGCCTTTCAAAGAATAATAAGTGCTGATATTTAATTGTCCTCCATGGGGCATGGCATCAATGGCATTGAGTAAAATATTTAATAGTGCCTGTTTGATTTGATTACTATCAAGAAGAAGCGAGGTGTTGGGATCAAGTCTAAAATCGGTGTTAATTTTGATATTATGTTTGATGTATTGATTGCTCAAAAGATCCAGGGTGTTTTGTATGAGATTATGGACATTAGTTTCCTTTAGTACAGGAAGAGTTGGTTTGGCAAAATCAAGGATTTCGTGAACTAGATTATTAATGCGATCAACTTCTTGGGCGATCATGGGGGTAAATTTCTTGAGGAATTCTTTATCATCCATCTTTTGAGGTAGAAACTCACTAAAGGTTTTGATAACCGTCAGGGGATTTTTGATTTCATGCGCCATGCCGCTAGCTAGGGTGGAAACAGCTTTGAGGCGCTCTGTTTGAAGAATTTCTTGTCGTAACAACTCGTTTTCTTCTGAGATGTGCGTGTAGGAGCCTCGAAAGAAAGTTTTTTCTATAAAATCTTGGATAAAATTCTTTAATGGTGTAAAAGCCAAAGCAATTACAGTAGCTGAACAAATCGAAATAAATAAAGACTTGTATCCAAAGTAGGCTTGAACAATATGTTCAGCAAAATAGATAAGAATTAAGTAAAAAATTGAAATGATAGTAATAAGAGCGGTGTAAAGAATGCTTTTTTTAATTACGATACTAATATCCATTAGTTGATATTTATAGATAGCATAATAAATAAACACGCAGTAAAAAGGGATTAAAATGTTTCCAAATGGAGGTATGGGGATATCAAAACAAAGTGGGAAATTTGTTAATCCTCCTATAAAAGCAATTAGTATTCCCCACAAGATGAGCTTTAACTGCTGACGTTTAGAATTTTGAGATTCTTTGTATTTTCTAAAGATTAAGAATAAAGATAATACAATGTAGATTAAGTATTGTAGAAAATAGAAGAAAAATAAAGGGCCTCCCTGAGGCCAATAGTATCCATATAATTTTAACTCTTCATCTTGAATAAAAAATGGAGAAAATGCAAAAAGCAGCGTTAAGAAACTTATTGAATAAAAGATCTTTATAATTTTTGAGTATTGATCGTATGTTTCAGTTAGGTGAGTACTGAAGTGAAAGAAAGAGGCGGGAATAAAAACAGCAAAACTTAAACACATGCGCATATAAAATAAGGCTTCATCCTTATTGTTTGAAGATAGGGATAAGAATTGAAATATTCCCCAGAAAGCTACGCATAAAGTATAGAAAGCAAAGTATTGATTGGTTTTTGTTTTTACATTATTAAATATGATTAGTAGAAATGTGAGTGAACTTGTTACAGCATTTAGCAATTCAGAAAATAAAAAGTAATCAATAATCTTCATATCTTATTATGCTTTAATTCAAATTCCTTTTCACCACATCCAAAATATCCTGCGCCTTAAATGGCTTTACTATATATCCACTGGCACCTAGGCGGGAGGCTTCGGCTGCTGTTTCCACAGATCGATAGCCGGTAACCATAATAATCTTCACATGGGGGTATTTAGATTTGATTTCACTTAAAACGTCAAGCCCGCTGGTTTTTGGCATTTTGATATCCATCAGGGCAAGTCGGATATCTTTATTATTTTCTAGGGTATACAAAGCCTGTCCGCCATTTCCAACCAAAAACAATTCATAAGTATCTCCTAATATAAGCTTGATGGTTTCGCGGATATTTTCTTCATCATCACAGATTAGAATTTTATTATTCATGTTTTTTTCTCCTAAATGAGTCTCGATACTTAACGAGACGAATTTATCCCGAGCTATTAGCGAGGGATCTCCTAACAGGACTCCGCTGCTTTGGGCCAACAGCCCAAGCGGAGTCTTATTGTTTAGTGCTTCTTTTTATAGAGCAACTGGCGTTGTAATACATAATAGTTTTACAGTACCTTTAGAATTGTTTTTAAATGTATGAGGGAGTGAAGCGTCAAAATACAGAGTATTGTTCTTTTTAAGAGTGTAGTTCTTGTTGTCGATCGTTAATTCGACCGTTCCATCAAGTACAAAAACAAATTTTTCACTATCAGGCGCATTTTGTTCTTGTTGCGTGGTGCCGCCTTGATCTATACGTATTAGGGTAGGCATCATTTTCTTGCTTAGGATATTTTTAGTTAAGATTTCAAACGATGTTTTTTCATTATGGGTAAAAACCTCTGAAACATCGGTTGTTTTTGAGATCTCAATTTCTTTGCTTTCATGGGCTACCGATTTATATAATTCCACAATTTCAATCCCCAAAGCCTTAGCGATTGCAATATGTGATTCAATGGTGCCAGTCATTTTTTTGTTTTCAATGCGGCTAAGGGTGGCTAATTGAACACCGCTTTTCTCTGAAAGTTCAGTAAGAGTAATTTTTTTGGTTTTTCGAATTTCCTGTAGTTTGTCCCCGATCAACATAGCGTTTACTCCTATATATTAGAATGATTGGATATGTGTCAAGCTTAGCATATATTGATTAAAAAGCAATATTATTTGACGAAATATGTCATTTATTGCTATTAAATTGATATTTAATCAAAATAAATGTTGACAAAAAATCAAAATTAGGTATATTTGCTTTTGTTTTTAGTAGTCAACCATTAATTAAAGGAGAAAGGTTATGAAAAATGTTTTAACAATGTTGTTGGCAGGAATGGTCATCATAGGTTCCACATTTGCTTTTGCAGAAGATGTCTATGTGACTAAAAACGGCAAGAAATACCATAAGGCTGATTGCCTATTAGTTAAGAGTAAAGGAGCTCAACCTATTGCCATGGAAGAAGCTCTTAAAAAGAGCCTTAAGCCTTGTAGGAAATGCTTTGGAAGTACGGATGTTGCCAAAGCTGATAATTCAGCAGCTAAAGAGGTCCCAGCAAATCCAACCGTTAATTAAGGGGGAGATATGTCCTTTGATGTTTTGGATTTTAAGGTAGTTAAGATCCATCGTCTTAATGACGGTAATCGTGTCAAAGCCTTTGTCGATCTTGGAATTAATGATGCCTTGATTATCAAGGGGTTACGTATTATCAATAGTGAAAAGGGACTATTTGTTTCAATGCCATCTGAGCAGGGAAAGAATGACAGATGGTATGAACGAGTCAGATGTATTGATCATGAAGTTCGTGGCCGAATCACTCAAAAGGTTTTAGAAGCTTATCGCGACACCTAAAGTAAGTTATTCAATGGCGTCCCCAATCGTTACGGGGGAGCGTGGTCAAGCTAGCAGCCATCATCCCGGGGGACCGTACTTCGATTACGCCGAACATGTGCCGGACGCCTTGAATATTTTTTGACGTTAACTATCTCATATGATATTCTTGTAATGGTCATTATTATGACCATTACAGGAGATGGATATGACAACTATGACAGTCACAGAAGCAAAGAGTAAGTTCCTTAGTGTTTTAAGAAAAAGCCATGACTTAGGAGAAGTGTTCTCAATAACACTCAATGGCGAGCCGTATGGGGTCATTATGGGGCAGCAGGAATATGATGGTTTGCTTGAAACAATTGAAATTCTTCAAGACAAAGCTTTTACACAAGAGCTTTTGCGTCGAGTTAAGAAGGCAGATAAAGGTATAGGTGTTTCATTTGAAAAGGCCATAGGAAGACCTCAACGAAAATGAGACATAATATTTATTCTATTAAATGGGATTCTGCAGCGCTAAAGAAATTTAATAACATTCAAGATCAAAAATTAAAAGGACATATTATTGATGCCTTAGAGTTGGCTATCAGTCATAATCCTTTAATCGGTAAACTTTTGACTGGTCCGTTAAAAGGTGTACGGTCATACCGAATAGGAATAATTAGAATTTTATATAAACCTTATAAGAATTTCTTACTAATTATGGTTTTAGATATTGCGCATAGGAGAGATGTGTATAAGTTTTGATTCCAGATTTGTTGTTAGATCAAAAAATTTGATTTAACATCAAAATAAAATTTGACTTTTGATTAATCAAATGTTATCTTTGCTTCATGACCATTCACTTTCAGAAAAAAGCGCTCTTTAGCTTAATTATCATTGCCTTAATTGCTTATCCACAGCTGGCATCAGCAGCCGTAGAGCAAGTCAATCCTCCTCAATCAAATTTAGTCATCCCAAGAGCAACAGTCCAAGAAGTTGTCAAACCACCTACTACAGAAGATCCCAAATCCGCCACACAGTATGGCGGAAAAGAAATCCAAGAAGTTAAAGACTTAAATAAGGAAAATCTTCAGAAAAAAGACCAGCTCGTTGAACCTAAGAGCAAAGAGGAGTCCCAGGAGCCAAAGGAAAAGAGCGCAGGCGCTCCCGGTTCTTCTGCGGCTTCCTCTGGCAGTGGAAGTAGTTCTTTAACAGGTGGTTCAGGTAGTTCAGGTGGCGGCAGTTCTCTCACAGGTGGTTCCGGTGGTGGTGGCCCTGTTGCCAACAATATTGCGGCCTCAACTGTTAATGTCGAACCTTTTTCAGGAAGCGCCAACTTAGGCTATCCCATTGCTGTTCCACCAGGCAGAGGAGGCATTCAACCCAATTTAGCATTAAGTTATAGTTCCAGTAACAGAGGTTTGGGATTTGCCGGAGTCAGCTGGAGCATGGATTTAGGGGCGATCCAAGTATCTACCAAGAAAGGCGTGCCTCAATATAATGGAAGCGAGATTTTCACCCTGGTGGAAAACGGTGGCTCGCAGGAATTAGTTTATGACTCTCAGGCAGGTTTTTATCGTACCGAAGTCGAAGGCTCCTTTTCTAAGATTGTTAAGGACTCCACAGGTTGGGTCGTTACCGATAAGAAGGGAACAAAATACTACTTCGGATACACCAGTGACTCCAAGCAATACGATCCAGCTAACGCGAATCATATCTTTCGCTGGGCCTTAAATCGGGTGGAAGATATGCTGGGCAATTACATGACCATTAGCTATCTGAGAGACCAGAATCAGATTTATCCTCAGACCCTACTTTACACAGGATTTAACAACGCTTCTTTAATATTAACTCCTTTTGCCCAGGTGACGATGAATTATGCTGATGCCACCGTTGCCAGCAATTCCTACATTCAGGGATTTAATGTCACAACAGCCAAAAGAATCCAAAGCATCACGACATCGGTGAATGGTGTTAATCAATCGTCCTACCAACTCAACTACACTCAAAGCCAGGATACTCATAGAGATTTATTACAAAGCATTGTTCAGCTTAGCGCTGATGGAGCCTCAAGCCTGCCGCCGGTGACCTTCGCTTATACAGATGTTTTGCCTGAAGGATTCGTTCAAGCGACCAATTGGAATTTAAGCAGCGGGGTGCCAGCCTTTACGGTCAACTCTGGTCATTGGATGGATTTAGGAGTGAGGATGTCTGATTTAAATGCCGATGGATATTCTGATATCATTCAGTACAGCACTCCTTGGGGAGGAACAACTACCAATCAAAGATTTCTTAATACTAAAAATAATTCATGGGCTTCATCTGCAAATTGGGCCTTAAGTATGAATCCTGCTACCACCATGCCGGAAGGTTTTGTTTCCTACGATCCAATCATAGATCGATATAACGGCTTAAGCTTGGTAGATATTGATGGGGATGGATATCCTGATCTTGTGCAAAACTTCCGACGCGATATGTATTGGGGAGGGCAATATGTAAAGATCTCTTTGATTAATAATGGTCAAAATGGTTTTCAACAGGATGCCTTATGGGATTTGCCTAATGATACCTTAATCCATTATGAGTTGGGTCAGCCTGGTTTTGGATACACCGTTCCTGGGGCCACCGATTTTGGTGATATTAATGGCGATGGTTTTGTGGATGTTGCTACCTCCCGAACAGACAATTACTTAAGTCATGCTGTTTATTTGAATCGCAAAGGACTTAATTCGGCTAATAAAGGCTGGCAATTGAGCGCTCAATATACGACTTCTGTAGATTTCTTGCATGATGGAGTTGCTCTTGTGGATTTAAATGGCGATAGCTTGGCCGACATTATTCAAATCCACGCAGGGAATAATTCGGTTTATATGAATACAGGCACTGGCTGGGTGTTGGATAATTCGTCACCCTGGCTTGCCGGTGTTCCTTCAACGGCTGATTTAAGCACTGGCACAATATTAGCGGATATCAATGGCGATGGTTTAGTTGATCTGGTGTGGGGATTGACTGTTTTTACCAACACAGGAAGGGGATGGTTTAATCCCTCGCTCATCATCCCAGCTGGCGTTGATCTAACCAACACAGGCGCGCAATTCTTAGATGCCAATGCTGATGGTTTAATTGATATTATCAAATCCATTCAAGGCCAAACCCCAGAGCTTTATA
Source organism: uncultured Planctomycetales bacterium (assembly GCA_964583975.1). GTDB lineage: Bacteria > Omnitrophota > Gorgyraeia > Zapsychrales > Fredricksoniimonadaceae > JACQCF01. Next base: position 29,493 of record CAZOXU010000006.1, on the reverse strand, counting down.
TTAATCAAGGAAAGGGTTCTGATTTATTGGTGAGTGTCAATAATGGTGTCGGGGCACAGTCAAGCATTGCCTATGAATCAGCCACCCATTACACAAATACCTTTTTGCCTTTTCCAATCCCTGTTGTGAAGACCGTCACGACAAGCGTGTCTAATCCTATCGGAACTGACTATTCCTATACTACTAATTACAACTATGCTGGTGGCAAGTGGGATGCTACATATCGTGAGTTTCAGGGTTTTGCGACTGTGACCGTGACCGATGTGCTGGGAAATTACACCCAGACCAATTATTTGCAGGACCATTGGACCAAGGGTCGGCCTTTTGAACAAAAGAGTTTTGATGCCGCGGGCAATCTGTATGCCAAGTCTGTCAGTCAGTGGCAGACGCAGGATATTGTTACCAATACTTCGACAAGCCAAACTTCTAAATTTGTTTTCTTGGCTCGCAGCGACAATTATATTTACGACGGCACAAGCACAGCCAAACGAACCGCTCAGGCGATCACCTATGCTCAGAATCCTCAGTCTGGCGATGTAACTCAAACAACGCAGTATGGAGAAGTAGATCCAGCCACAGGCAATGATATTGGGACCGATAAGATTGTTACCGATACAGAGTATGTGCATAATACCAGCAATTGGCTTTTAGGCGTTCCTAAACATGTGACGGTGCAAGACCAGGCAGGCGCCCTTGTCTCACAAAGCTGGTTTTATTATGACGGCAGCAGCAACAATAATGCCGTGCCTAATATTGGTCAGTTAACTAAGAAGGTTGCCTGGCTCGGTAGTTCGACTCAATCTGATCCAGCCACCACCTATGCCTATGATGCTTATGGGAATTTGCAAAGCACCACCGATGCTCTTGGCAACACCACCCAAATTGTGTATGACAACTCGGTGCATATGTTTCCTGTGCAGACGACCAACGCCTTGAATCAGACTACAACTAATGCTTACTATGGGATTAATGGCGTACCTCTGGATAATGGAGGAGGATTAAAGGGTCTTTGGGGTCAAAGCAAGTCAACGACGGATGCTAATCTTCAAACAGCCTTAAGTGTCTATGATGTCTTTGGTCGTCCAGTTGCAGCAATCTCTCCGTTGGATTCGATCGCTCTGCCAAGCTCTAAAAAGACTTATCAAATATATTCCAATTATACCGTTGTTAAAACTGAATCTCGTTTGGAACATGGTTTAGGGCCGACCATGGAAGCTGTTGAATTTTATGATGGATTAGGCCGTTTGATTGAAACCAAATCTCGAGGAGCTGCTTCGGGGCAGTATATCATTGGTGGTCAGACTGAATACAACTCTCGAGGACTGCCAGTTAAAAAGTATGCGGCCCGATTCACATCTAATGATTTAAACACCATGGACCCCATTAATCCAAGTGTCGCTTTTGCGCAAATCGCCTATGATGCCATGGGCAGGACCACGCAAATCACCAATCCTGATGGAACCTATTCCAATGTGGTCTACGATCACTGGATGACCACAAGCATTGATGAAAATGGGCATATGAGTCGATCCTACGTGGATGCTTCGGGTCGTTTGATTAAGAAAGAAGAGTATGCCGGCGCTGATGGCAGATCTGTTGATTATCCTGCAGTCTCTTACACGCTTTATGCCACCACCAACTATACCTATGACAGCTTGGGAAATTTAATCCAGGTGATGGATGCGAAGGGTAATAAATCCAATATCCAATATGATCATTTAGGTCGAAAGACCGCCATGGATGATCCTGATATGGGGCATTGGGATTATGGTTATGATTCAAACGGCAACTTGATTTGGCAGACCGATGCTAAAAATCAAACCATTCGCTTTAGTTATGATCAATTAAACCGCCTGCTTAATAAAACCGATGGCAAACCTGTAGGGCCAATTGATAATTTCCCCAGCTTAAACCCAGGGATGATTTCCTCGGTCAATGTGCTTTATTCGTATGATTTGGCGGGGCACTCGTATTCCAAAGGTCGTTTGGGAGCAGTGTCTTACGATAAAGAAACAGCAGGGTTTGATTATGACAAGCTTGGACGGGAGATTTCTTCATTTAAAACAATGGATAATATCAAGCAAACGGTCAATCGCAGTTATGATGCTTTAAATCGATTAAAGAATATCACGTATCCTAATGGGGCCCAACTATCCTATCTTTATAATGCCGCAGGTCAGATCAAGGTTGTCAGTGAAATAGCCCAGCAAATACCGTCGCCTTATACCCACTTTAAATTGAATGATAATAATTCAAATACCGATGTGATGGACACAGGAACGGGCATGAACAATGGAGTGCTGTATGGTGATCATTCTTCAGCGCTTTCGGCAACTGGATTGGTTTCAAATTCCTTCGATTTTAGCGTCAATAGTCAAATCCACAGCATCAGAGTTGATGGTTTGGGACAAAAACTAAAGAGTGATTCGACTGGCTCTTTGAGTTTCTGGCTAAAGGATGTTAGAGACAAGCAAAGCCTATTATCTGTTGGTTTTAAAACCAAGACAGCCCTGCTGCATATGGATGGGACTCAAGGGTCAACAAATTTCACTGATGAGTTTGGTCATACGGTCACGGCTAACGGCAATGCCGCCATCAGCACAGCTCAAAGCAAATTTTCCGGCTCAGCAAATTTTGATGGAGCAGGAGATTACTTAGCCACCCCCAATTCTAATGATTGGAATTTTGGCACAGGTGATTTTACCGTTGAATTTTGGATTAAACCTACAGCTATCGTTCATGATAATGGAATCATTTCTGCAGGAAATAACGGGAGCACAGGATGGCAAATTGCATTATTAGGTACAGATCGAATTGTTTTTTATAACTCTAATGGTTTAATTAGGCAATCCGCACCAGGTTCCCTAACACCTGGTGTTTGGCAACACTGCGCTCTTGTTCGCTCTGGTAACACCGTTCAATGGTATATCAACGGAGTGGCATCAGGTTCTTCCTCCAATGCGTCTGGTGTTAGTATTAATTCAGATGGACATGGTTTAAATATCGGAAGATATATTATAGGTGTCAATTCTGATTACTATAACGGCTACCTGGATGAATTAAGAATATCCAAAGGTCTGGCTCGATGGACCGCCAATTTCACGCCGCCAAGTGCAGCTTATAGTAATGGCATAGATTCTTATGGCATGGTTTTAGCTCATCCTGATGGAATCAGCGTGAGCTTGCTTAGCGATGGGCAAGGTTTAGCCGACATCAAAACTGATTCCTGTAACAGCTGTTTAAATGACGGTCAATGGCATTTGGTTAATATTGTTAAAGATGAGCATGGTTTAAGAATTTATCGCGACAATGTGAAGTGGAATTATTCCAGCGGCGGTGCTAATGATGTTTGGTTTAACGATATCCTTGGATCATTTGATTCAGCGCGCATTGGCAGCCGATTAAACCAGGACCTTTGGTTTACAGGCAAGATGGATGATGTTCGCTACTATGATCTTTCACTCGATGATAATCAAGTTGCAGGGCTTTACAATTCCGGTGCTGGAACAGAGGATGAAAATCCTTTAATCGCCAACAATACGCAGGGCAATAATTATATTTTGGATATCAGCTACAACGCGCAAGGGCAAATGACCCAGATCCAATATGCCAATGGAGTGACGAGCGCTTACACCTACCATCCTTTAAATCAACGCCTGACTCGGATCTATACATCTAATCAGTTAGGGATTGTGCTGCAGGACTTAAATTACACCTATGATGCCTTAGGGCAAATCAAGACCATCACCGACACGGTCAATAGCGCCACACAAACCTTTAGATATGACGCGCTCAATCGATTGATCTGGGCGCAGGGCAGCTACGGCACCAAAACCTACGCCTATGATGAAATAGGTAATATCACTCTGAAAGATGGCTTAACCTACACCTATGCCGAAGCAGGAAGTCGCAGCGATGGCGGTGCTGCTGGAGTGCATGCAGTCACGTCTTTAAGTGATGGAAGTCGATTTAAATACGATCTCAATGGCAACATGTACCAGATCACCAAGGGTTTAGAGACAACCAAATATGCCTATGACATTGAAAACCGCCTGGTCAACATCAAAACTGAAACCTTGGGCCAGAATCCTGTTAATGTGGCGGATTATGAATACGATGGCGATGGCGGAAGAACTAAAAAGATGGTTTATCAGCGTGATCATGCGCTGTATAATATCAACACGAATTTAGCCGTTGCTCTTTATTATAATTTAGATGGAAGTGCATTTCCTGCCACGGATGCTAAGCCGCAGAAGGTGGTGACGTACTATATCGGAAATTTGTATGAGTTTGAAAGCGCTGGCACAACTGGCGCACCCCGAGCCACCAGATTCCTCTACCTAGGCAGTCAGAGAGCTATTGCGGTCTCACCCACCAACACTGGTGATCCTGGGGTTTTGTATTATCACAATGATCATCTGGGTGGCACCAATGTCATCAGTGACAAGGCTGGCGACAAACGAGACTTAACTGAGTACGATCCGTTTGGTTTAGTGACGAGGCATGATCGCTACGGCAAGGATTTCAACACCATCTGGGCTGGGTTTACGGGTAAGCATTTGGATGATGAGTCGGGGTTGATGTATTATGGTGCACGCTACTATAATCCTAAGTTAGGCAGGTTTATAACGCCTGATACGATAGTTCAGTCACCAGGAAACCCTCAAACCCTTAACCGGTACACATATTGTAATAATAATCCGGTGAACTTAATTGACGGTGACGGACACTTTTGGTTCTTAGCAGCATTTGTTGCAATGGCAATTAAAGCAGCTTGGGCTTTTGCAGTACTACATCCAATTATTACTGCAGCAGCAATTAGTGCGACTATAAATGTTGCTACGAATGCATCAGGCATACATAATTTTGGAGATTTTGCAATGTATGCAGGGATAGGAGCGGCAAGCGGAGCGCTTGGAGCGGGAGTTGGATTAGGGGTGGGAAATTTTGCTGGATCAGCGTTAAGTAAAGTTTTGAGTCAATCAGCTGGAGAGTTTGTTGCAGGGGTATTAGGATCTACAGCTGGAGGTGTGGCAGGCAGTGTTACGAACACATCAGGTAATGCTGTAGGACAAGGAGTTTCGTTTAATGATGCGATAGGGTTAGGTTTAAGTACTGCCGGTGCTGCAGCTATTACATCAGCAGGAGTATTTACCACATCGTATGCAGCAGTTAAGGTTGTTGGAGCTATTAAATCGGGGAATGCAGCGAGGGCTTCAGGTGGCACGAAAGGATCTTCCGCTCCTAAGTCTTTAACTGTTGATGGTGCTGAAGGGGTTTCGGATGGACAAGCTTTATCTAATCGTAAGGCGACCATAAAAGTTAATATTGGTGAAAAAGGGGGGAATTTATCTGCTGATCCAAGTCCTATTTCAGTTTCAGAAATGACTGAAAAGTCTACCGCAAGTATGGCTCAAATGAGTGAAAAGGGACAAATATTTGCAGGTACTGGGAGTCAGACAACGTTTAGAGATGCTGCGTATAAAGCGTCTGATTATGGAGGTCAGGCAAGTGATTGGGTTAAGGTTAAAAGTTCTATTTATACTTCTTCTGATGGGGCTAAATTTGAAACTCACTGGATTCAGAATATTAAAACTAGTCAACGCTTAGAATATAAAACAAAGATTTTAAGATCTTCAGGGGGAAATTAATATGGTTGATTCTTCAGTTGAAGAAAAAATAAAAGATACTTGTAAATCAATTTTAGAAGGAAAGGTTGATTTAATTGAAGGTGTTCATTTAATTGTTCAAAAGGCTCATGAATTGCCTAATGAAAAGTTTAGAGTCAACGAATATTTATTTGTAGTATTTATCAGTGTTGGTTCTCAAACAGATCATTTACCCATAGGAAAAGTAACATCTTTATGGAATAAGGAAAGTTTAGATAAAAAGAATAAAGAAAAGAAAGAGTATTCAGTTTTTTTTAAGAAAGATATAGAGAAAGCTTGTCGAGAATTGATAGAAAAATTTAAGTAATAGAAAGAAAAAAGAGAAAGGATCAGGTCACTAAGAGGGAATAGTCAGGGGAATAGTCAGGGAATAGTCAGAACGTTTCTGCTTAACCCTAATATTTTCTAGTAGTTACTATAGAAGTGTACCCCAATTCATTGCAAATTAAAGAAAGAGGTCTAAATGAAGAAATTCTACTTACTGTGTGTGTTGTTTTTGGCGTCTATGCCGTCTGCTTTTGCAGAAGAAACACCGGTTCAGCTATCTTTGTGGCACCCAATACAGATATTTAATCAAGATTATTCAGTGGGTGGTTTTCGTCTTAACTTAATCTATGGTGTTAACACAGATGTGCATGGGCTCGATTTGGGTGTTGTTAATAAAACAACCGGCAATCAAGGTGGGGCGCAATTTGGTGTAGTTAACTTGGTGGATGGATATTTTCATGGATGGCAAGAAGGTTATGTGAATATTGTTGGGGGTGATTTTGTGGGATTACAAGAAGCATATTTTAATTCAGTTCATGGGAATTTTTGTGGATTGCAATACGGCTTTGTTAATTTAACCAAAGGGGTCTTTAAAGGGGTGCAGATCGCTTGGGCGTGGAATTCTGCTGACGAGGGAATGAGAGGTCTACAGTTGGGGCTAGTCAATACGACGGGTGATTTAAATGGTGTACAGATTGGATTGGTTAATATTAACGGCAATAAACGTCCATTGGGATTTTTTCCGATTGTAAATGCGTCGTTTTGATGAAAGATGTTACTATAAGAGTTATCCGTTTTATTTAGTCAAATTAATAATGAATTTAGGAGGAGAAAATGTTTTTAAGATTAATCGCAACAGTCATATGTTTTAGCTTGGTTGGTTGTGCATCGGTTCCTAAAAAAATGGAAGCTGTAGAACCTCCCGTATCCCAGCAAGCTCAAGTAGAGGCTCAGAAGATGTCTCAATTACCTCCTATGAAGAAATATAAAAGAAAAGTAGTGATTGGTCGATTTACTAATGAGACCAATTATGGGAGAACGTTACTGACGGATGAAGCCTATGATCGCATAGGTAAACAAGTTAGTGATATGCTTTCGTCACGTTTAGTGAAATCAAACCGTTTTCTCGTATTTGAACGTCCTGATTTAAATAAGATTGAAGCGGAACAGGCACTTACTAATCAAAAAGATTTGATAGGAGCTGATACCATTATTATTGGATCTGTTACGGAGTTTGGACGTTCCTTGACTGGTAAGCAAGGTTTTTTAAGTAGTACAAAAATGCAAGCTGCAAAAGCAAAGGTCGAAATAAGATTAGTTGATGCAAAAACTGGCCAAGCATTTTTTTCAGCAGCTGGATCTGGTGAGGCAAACACAGAATCTGGTGAGATGGCGGGTTTTGGAAGCGCTGCTGATTATGACGCAACTCTTAATGATCGAGCCATTTCTGCAGCCATATCCGATGTTATTAATAATCTGATTGTTTCTATCGAAAATCGCCCGTGGCAAACAGATATACTTGATATTCAAAATAATCAGGTTTTTATAAGCGGAGGTAAATCCCAAGGTTTAAAAGAAGGCGATATGCTTGCAGTTATGAAGAAAACAAAGGCTATTAAGAGTCAGCAAAACGGGTTTACTATTGATTTGCCTGCACAGAAAGTTGCTTCTATTAAAGTGGTTAGTTCATTTGGGGACAATGAGACCAATGAGGGTTCCGTGGCTCAGATTGTTAATGGCTCGGTCGATAACGGCAGTATTAAAGAGGTTTTTGTGAAAGAGGAGGAATAATGAAGAGATATATTTTATTCTGTTTAGTAATAGTTACGTTTGCAGTAGGATGCGCTCCGCGATATCCAGTCACAAAGGTAAATAGTATAGACTCCCGTCCTACTTTGTCATTTGAAAATGCTCCGCGTGATGCAGTGGTTTTGGTAGATGGTTTAAGTATGGGGTCAGTTTCAAAATACGATGGTAAGCCAAATGTTTTGATAGTTGAGCCTGGAACGCATGAGATTACTATTATGGAAAATAATGTGGTCGTTTTGAAGCAGGCAGTATTTGTTGAAAGCGAACATAAAGTTATTAAGGTCCATTAAGGGATAATATGAATAAAAAATTTTTAAATTTAATTTTGCCTTTGTTTTTGGTTGGATGTGCTTCTCAGAAATATTCTTGGAACAATTATGATGGCAATCTTTATTCGTATTATAAGAATCCAGTAGAAAAAGAAAAGTTTATAGAAAGGCTTAAAATAACCATTCTTAAAGGCGAACAAGAAGGAAAAGTGCCTCCAGGAATTTATGCAGAATATGGTTATATGCTTTACGAAAACCATGATTTTGCGGGAGCGATTACTTATTTTAAGAAAGAACAGGATTTATGGCCTGAATCACAATATTTGATGGAAAAGATGATCAAGAATGCTCAAGACTTAATGGCAAAAACTAATAAATAAGGAATGCACATGAAAAATTTAGGTTTAGTTTTAATTTTAGCTATTTTCATTTCTGGATGTGCAAGCGTTCCCAAGAAAGATTATGCTAAATTTTATTCAGCCAATCCGCGTTCTATTCTTATTGTTCCAGTCATTAATAAAAGTGTTAATGTGGATGCTCCTAATTATTTCTTATCGAGTATTGCTGTGCCAGTAGCTGAGCAGGGTTATTATGTGTTTCCTGTGAATATGATCAAGCGTGTTCTGGAAGATGATGGTCTTTCTGATGCTGATCTTGTTCATAATGCTTCTGTAGAAAAACTTGCTTCTTTGTTTGGAGCAGATGCTGTTTTATATATTAGTATTCAGCGATGGGATGCAAGATATCTTATATTATCTACTACAATTACCGTGGAATTAAAATACGTAATCAAAGATGGAAAAACTGGTGAAACTTTGTGGGAAGATTTGCGTCACGTACAATATACTCCTTCCAGTAGTAGTTCAGGAAATCCACTGGCTGATTTAGTTGTTATGGCAGTTGTTTCAGCTATTGAAAAAGCAGCTCCTAATTATATGCCTTTAGCTCATCAAGCCAACCAAGCCACGTTTAAATATCCGGGCCCTGGAATTCCACCTGGACCATATTTGCGTAAAGAAGATAAGGTAGATTCCTCACAAAAAGCTAAATAGAATAAAGACGTTAATATGCCAGAATACAACATCGGCGACAGAGTTATATTAAAAGATGATGGCCAATCCTACAAGGTTGTAGGCGTGCGGACCGAGAATCATATTGTCCTTTTTGATTTAGAAAAAGGCGATGGGAGGGCATCGTCAAAGTTAACCGTATTGCGTAGTCAAATAGAGGTACAAAAAACTTGCACTCCTCAATATCCACAATTTGTTATTTATAAGAAAGATATCAGCAGTTAATCAAAATACCTTATGCATCGTTTCTATAGCCCAAACGCTAATTTCAATCAAAAGAAATTGACCATTGCTGATCATGATGAGATTCATCATATCAAGGATGTCTTGCGTCTTAAAAAGGGCTCTATGATTCAAATCTTCAATGGCAAGAATCAAGAAGCCGATGTTGTTATTGAGGCTTTTACTGTAGAAGGGCTTGAGGTTTCTGTTGGTGCAGTGCGTCAGCCTGATTCCAATAGTGTTAAAATTGTCTTAGCTTGTGCGCCGCCTAAGAAAGATAAGTTTGAGTGGATCATTGAAAAGTGCACCGAGCTTGGAGTTGCCCAAATTATTCCTTTAAAGACGAAACGTGGTGAAGTTGTTTTTTCATCTGAGAAAATGGCGAGCAAACTATCTCGATTTACCAAGATCGCTTTGAATGCTTCTAAGCAGTCCAAAAGGGTCAATGTCCCTGTCATTGGTCCTATGCGAGACTTAAAAGAAGTCATGAAAGGTCTAGATCCCCAGGGATTACATATTTTTCCATCCCTCAATGGCCACCCTCAACATATTAAAGAATTGTTAGTAGGGGAGGGTTCAAAACCCTCCCATGTTAAAACGGTTACGATTTTTATCGGTCCAGAAGGCGATTTTACCCCAGATGAAGTGGCCTTGGCCTTAGAAAACGGATGCATCCCTGTATCGTTGGGCGATACCGTGTTAAAGGTTGAAACTGCGGCGATCACTACGGTTGGATTAGTCCATTTTTTATTTAAAAACTGAAATATTATTCCATCCCCTTTGGAATTGACAATATAATCCCCCGCAATGTATAATCTGGCTCTTCTTACACAGAACTTATTTTATTAATTTAAATATATCGGAGGCTTTATGGCTCAAGAAAAAGCAGTTTTAGAGAAAAATTCAGAGAAAAATTCCGCTGAAAAAGAAAATAAGGTCAAAGCTTTGGATCTGGCTTTGGCTCAGATTGAAAAACAATTTGGTAAAGGTTCCATCATGAGGATGGATAGCAAGGTTGTGGTTGATATTCCCGTCATCGCAACTGGTTCATTAGGTCTAGATGCCGCCTTAGGCGTCTGGGGAATCCCTCGCGGCCGCGTTGTTGAAATTTATGGCCCTGAATCTTCCGGTAAAACAACATTAACATTAAGTATCATTAAACAATTACAACAAGCAGGTGGTGTTGCTGCCTTCATCGATGCTGAGCATGCTTTTGATTCGAATTACGCTTCAAAACTAGGTGTCAAATTAGATGATTTATTGGTGTCCCAGCCAGATACTGGCGAACAAGCCTTGGAAATTGCCGAAACCTTGGTGCGTTCGAATGCTGTCGATTTAGTCGTTATCGATTCAGTGGCTGCTTTAACTCCTCGCGCTGAAATCGAAGGTGAAATGGGCGATTCTCACATGGGTCTTCAAGCTCGTTTAATGAGCCAGGCACTTCGTAAATTAACCGCCGCGATTAGCAAATCCAAAAGCTGTATTGTTTTTATTAATCAAATTCGTATGAAAATTGGCGTCATGTTTGGTTCTCCAGAAACAACCACTGGTGGACGCGCTTTGAAGTTTTATGCGTCAGTACGTATCGATCTTCGTAAGATTGAGTCGATTAAGGTGGGCGAAGATATCATCGGCAACCGCTGTAAAGCCAAGGTTGTTAAAAATAAGGTGGCTCCACCATTTAAGGAATCTGAATTTGAAATTTATTTTGATGAAGGAATTTCTAAGGCCAGCGATATTTTGGATTTAGGTGTGGCTAATGATATTATTCAGAAAAGCGGATCATGGTTGTCTTTTGAGAACGAAAAGATTGGTCAAGGACGAGAAGTGGCCCGTAAGTTTTTGAAAGAAAATCCAAAGTTGTTGGCAAAGATTGAGAAACAAATCATTGAGAAATTAAAAGTCAAAAAAGTCTGATGAGCGCATTGTGTCGCAGGTCGGCTTTACGGTTTTTAAAAATTCGTCCTCGCAGTGTGGGGGAGTTAAGAGATAAATTAGCGACAAAGGGTTTTGAAGCCAAAGAAATTGATGCAACCATCGAGTGGCTTCAAGACAATAGATTGATCGACGACCGGGCTTTTACGAGTAGTTGGATCCAATATCGTTTAGCCCGGCCGTTTGGTTTTAGAAGGATTATTGCAGAGTTAAAGGCTAAGCGAGTGGCTGAAGAAATAATCCAAGAAGCTATCGCCAAGGTCCAGGAAGATTATTCGCAAGAAGCAACGGTCATGCAAGTGGCAAAAAGAAGATGGGAGCGATTTGCTTCTGTTGAGCCTCAAAAAAGACGAAAGAGAATTTACGATTATCTGCTTCGCCGGGGGTTTACTCCTGAAGAAGTTATGAAAGCCATTAAAAAATTATGATGAGCACCAATGAAATTAGAACAAAGTTTTTAGACTTCTTTAAATCCAAAGGTCATAGCCTTATTGCCAGTGATTCGGTGGTTCCCAAAGACGATCCAACCGTGTTGTTTACGACCGCCGGGATGCAGCAGTTTAAGCCACAGTTTTTAGGACGTATTGATGGCTATACCCGTGCTGCCACTTCCCAGAAATGTTTGCGTACCGATGATTTGGATAAAATTGGCAAAACACCGTGTCATCACACCTTTTTTGAAATGCTGGGAAATTTTTCTTTTGGCGATTACTTTAAGAAAGAAGCGATTGCTTGGGCCTGGGAATTTTTAACTCAACATATGAAATTATCGGGTGAGCGGCTTTGGGTTTCGGTTTATATCGATGATGATGAAGCTTATAACGAATGGATCAAGATTGGTTTTCCCAAAGAGAAAATCGTTCGTTTAGGCGATAAGGATAATTTCTGGCCTGCTGAGGCGAAAGAAAAAGGCCCTAATGGTCCTTGTGGCCCTTGTTCGGAAATCTTTTTTGATTACGGCCGAGGCGTTGTATCGGATTGCAGGAATCCCAATTGCAATCCATCGTGTAACTGCGGACGATTCACAGAGATCTGGAATTTGGTCTTTACCCAGTTCAATCGTAAGGATGGCGGCATCCTTGAACCTTTGCCTGGTAAGAATATTGATACGGGAATGGGTTTAGAGCGTTTGGTTTCGGTTGTTCAAGGAGTCAGAAGTAACTATGAAACTGATAATTTCCGAGCTATTTTAAAAGTCATTAAAGATACATTTGTAGCTAACCGAGCCACACTCAAAGAGAGTGAATATCATATTATTGCCGATCATATCCGTGCGGTGACTTTTGGTATTGCTGATGGGGTTGTGCCTTCCAATGAAGGACGAGGCTATGTGATGCGTAAGCTGATCGTAGATATGACAGATTTAGCAATTCGCTCTGGGGTTGAACAGCCAATCATTCACACATTTGTCGATGTGGTGGTTGATGTATTAAAACAACCTTATCCTGATTTAGTGACTAAGCAAGCTGATGTGAAAGAGGCTATTAAGAGAGTTGAAGAGTCTTACATAAAATTGAAGCTTGAAAAAGTTCCCATGCTTGAAAAAGAGATTAAAGTAGTTAAAAACCAACCTTCTAAATTATTAGGAGATTTAATATTTTTGTATAGGGATACGTATGGTTTGACATTAGCTTCTATCAGAGAAACAGCCATTAACGTTGGTGTTTCAGATAATGAATGGGAAGAGGCTCTTGCTCGTTACTGGGTTGCTATGGATGAACAGAAAGAGCGTTCTCGAGCAGCTAGTAAGATGACAGGCGAACGATTTGCAGATCAAGATTTTGATATACCTGTCTCTAAGACGGAATTTTTAGGATACGAACAAACAAAGGCAGAAGCCAAAGTTTTAATGGTTAATATAAAGAAGGATGGGGTCAAAATTATTTTAGACCGTACGCCTTTTTATGCTGAATCGGGTGGTCAGGTGGGTGATACGGGATATATAAGTTCTGCCAGCGGAAAAATGCGTGTGACCGATACACAGAAGCTTAACGATATTTACATTCATTATGGTCAATTGGAGCAAGGGCAGATTAAAGAGGGCGAGGCAGTGACGGCAGTGATTAATGAGGAAAGACGTAAGGCCATTAAGCGTAATCATACAGCCACACATTTATTGCAAGCAGCCTTAAGAGAAACTTTAGGGGCCCATATCAAGCAGCAAGGTTCATTGGTTGAAGAAGGCCGTCTGCGTTTTGACTTTACGCATCCAACAGGTGTTAAGCCAGATCAGATGCAAAAAATACAGAATCGTATGGAAGAGTTTGTGGGTCGGGCCGACTCTGTCTCGGTAGAAGTCTTGCCTATTGAAGAGGCCAAGAAACGAGGCGCTTTGGCTTTTTTTGCTGAGAAATACGGTCAGACGGTTCGTGTGGTTTCTATTGGCGATTACTCCCGCGAGTTCTGCGGAGGCACGCATTTGAATTCAACAGCAGAGATTGAAGCGGTCAAAATAGTTTCGGAAGGGTCAGTGGCTCAGGGAATTCGCCGTGTGGAAGCCATCACAGGCCGAGGAGCAGTGGATGCGTATCTAAACAAGAAAAAAGAAGAAGAAGCTCTTAAAGAACAGGCTGCTCGTAACAAAGAATTAGAAAAGCAACAGGCAGCGGCTCATTTTCAAAAAATTGCCTCTTCCGTGGATGATTTAATTAAAAATGCTACCAATATTAATGGGACAAGTGTTTTAATTAGCTGTTTGGAAAACGTGGACATTGGGTCATTGCGAAAGCTAACCGATATCATTCGAAAGAAAATGGCTTCTGGTGTATTTGTTTTGGCTGGTAAGTCTCAGGAAGATGCTTCGTTGGTTGTATCAGTGACCGATGATCTAGTGGCTAAGGGCATTAAAGCTAATGAAATTGTCGGACGCATTGCTCCATTGTTTGGTGCTAGTGGTGGCGGAAAAGCTCAATTGGCCCAGGCAGGAAGTAAGGAACCACAAAAAATCGAGCAAGCTTTATCTAAGCTTAAGGAAATGATTATTCTATGAAATTGATTAAACAAACAGGACTTAACATTGAGAAGCTTTATAATCGTCACCTTTCACTTCGAAAGAAGCATGTCGAAGAAAAGGTCAAAGGCATTATTGACGACGTTCGTCTTAATGGGGACGATGCTTTATTGAAATATACCCGAAGATTTGATGGGGTTAAGCTTACAAGCCGACAACTCAAAGTTGCCGAGTCAGAGATTTCATCCGCCTTTCAAAATATTACTCCAGAGTTCGTTGGCCATTTAAAGACCATTATCAACAATGTATCGACCTACTATCGCAAGCAACTTAAAAAACCTAGCAAGGTCAAAGGGCATGATGGAGTCATGCTCAGAGAAGATATCAAACCTATCGATTCTGTGGGAATTTATATTCCAGCAGGCACAGCTCCGTTGGTTTCGTCAGTGTATATGACAGCTGTTCCAGCGATTATTGCTGGTGTTAAGCGTATCGTCATTGTGACGCCACCCAATAAAGAGGGCCAAGTCAATGCCAATATCTTGGCGGTTGCTAATTTATTAAAGGTCTCTGAGATTTATAAGCTGGGTGGAGCGCAGGCCATTGCCGCCTTAGCTTTAGGTACAAAGACCATCCCTAAGGTGGATAAGATTGTTGGTCCAGGTAATATGTTTGTCACTGAAGCTAAACGACAGTTATTCGGTTATGTGGATATTGATATGTTGGCTGGTCCAACCGAGCTTGTGATCATTGCCAATCGTAATAGCAATGTGGATTACGTGGTGGCTGACTTAGAAGCTCAGATGGAACACGTTGGTGGTATCTCGATTTTGGTTAGTACATCTAAGCTGTTGATTCAACAGGTAAAGACCAGGGTTAGCAATGGCTATTGTGTGTATTGTAAAAATATGGATGAGGCTATTGAAATTGCCAACAAGCTAGCGCCCGAGCATCTTCAGATCATGACCAATAATGCTGTGAGTGTGGCTAAGCAAATCAAACATGCTGGAGCGATCTTTCTGGGACCTTATAGTCCAACAGCTTTAGGCGATTATGCCGCAGGTCCAAGCCATGTGCTTCCAACGATGGGAACAGCCAAATTCTTTTCAGGGCTGTGTTTGTCGGATTTTATGAAAACAAGCCATGTGATTTCTTACTCGAAGAAAGCTTTAGAGAGACTTCGTGAGCCTATTGAAAAAGTTGCACACTTAGAAGGTTTAGTTAAACATGCTGATTCAGTTAATATAAGATTTAAGAATTAATATATCTGTCATTCCCGAATGTTTCTACCTGCCTGCCGGCAGGCAGGTCGGGAATCTAGTGTCTGGATCCCCGATTGAAGCTTTCGGGGATGACAATCAAAAAGGAAAGAACATGCAAAGAAAAGCCGAAATAGAACGTAAATCCAAAGAAACGCAAATTCGAGTGGCTTTGAATGTCGATGGATCGAGCCAGACTAAGATCAAGACGCCCATTGGCTTTCTTGACCACATGATTGAACTGTTTGCTTTTCATGGTTATTTTGATTTAGAGATCAGTGTCACTGGGGATACTCATATTGATATTCATCATACCAATGAAGATATTGGCATTGTTTTAGGCAAAGCCTTTAAGAAAGCCCTCGGTGAAGAGAAGGCTGGCATTAAACGTTTTGGTTTTGCCAGCGCTCCAATGGAAGCAACGGTAGGACGTTGTGTTATCGATATCTCCGGCCGCGGCTTTTTTAAATTTAACTGTGAAGGAACTATGCCCGCTCAAAAAGGTACGGATGGCTATGAGTTTTCTCATTTTGAACACTTTATGGAAAGCTTTGCCCATAATTTAGGGGCTACTTTAAGTTTAACCATTCAAAACCCTAGCGATGATTTACATACCAATCTTGAGACCATGTTTAAGTCTTTGGGTTTGGCTTTAGATCAAGCAACTACGATTGATCCACGCCGCGCTGGTCAGGTTCCTTCGACAAAGGGGATCATTGATTAAATTTTTATGTCATTCCCGAACACTTTTACCTGCCTGCCGGCAGGCAGGTCGGGAATCTAGTTTATGTTAGTGTCTGGACCCCTGATTAAAACATTCGGGGGTGACACAGGGAAACTTTATGATTGCTATTATTGATTACGGGATGGGGAATTTGCGCAGCGTGCAAAAGGCGCTAGAAAAAGTAGGCGCCCAAACGAAAATTACCTCTTCTACGGTTGATATTATTAAAGCTGACAAGGTTGTTTTGCCAGGTGTGGGTGCCATGGCTCCTGCCATTGCCCGATTGCAAGAACTTGGAATTGTTGATGCCATACGTAAGGTCACCAAGGAAGGTCGACCTTTCTTAGGGATCTGCCTCGGGCTGCAGTTGCTGTTTGAAAAAAGCTCAGAAGGCGGGCATGTGGCGGGCTTAAGGATTTTAGAGGGACAGGTTGAGCGTTTTAATATGCTCAAAGTGCCTCATATGGGTTGGAATCAAATTAAGGTCCAGTCTGCTGGCCAGTCCATGTACAAGGGTATTTCTGAGGGTGAAAATGTGTATTTTTGTCACTCGTACTTTGTTCAGCCTAAAGACCCAGCTATTGCAGCTAGCACTACAGATTATGGGGTCAATTTTGTTTCCTCGGTTGTTAAAGATAATATTTGGGGCGTGCAGTTTCACCCTGAGAAAAGTCAGAAGGTTGGATTACAAATCCTTAAAAATTTTGTTGAGCTATGATCCTTATTCCAGCGATTGATATCAAGGGTGGCAAGGTGGTTCGATTATTTCAGGGGAAATTTTCCCAGATGACGGAGTATGCAAATGATCCGGTCAGCATAGCGAGCAAGTGGAAGGAACTAGGTGCTCAATGGCTGCATCTTGTAGATCTCGATGGAGCTAAAGATGGGGTCATGGCTAATAAAGAAACAATTATCACTATTGCTAAGACTATTAAGATACCGGTAGAAGTCGGTGGGGGTATACGAAATGAGAAAACCATCGATGATTTAATCAAGGCCGGAGTAGCTCGCGTAATTTTAGGAACTACTGCTATTGAAAATCGTAAATTCCTCCAAGATATGATTAAGGCTCATGGTGAAAAAATTTGTGTTAGTTTAGATTGTTCGAATGGTTTTGTAGCTGGACGTGGTTGGGTATCGACATCTAAAATCAGAGCTATAGATTTGGCTATTGAATTACAAGATATGAATTTGAAGTGGATGGTTTATACAGATATTTCAAAAGATGGAACCTTAACTGGTCCTGACTATGATGGCATTGAGTGCTTGACTGATGTAGTTAATATTTCTTTGATTGCTTCGGGTGGAATTGGCACTTTAGAAGATGTTAAGAAGTTAGCCGCTATGAAAGGTGTTGCTGCAGCCATTACAGGCAAGGCCATTTATGAAGGTAAACTAGATTTCGCCGAGGCACTCAAGCTATGCTAAATAATCGCATTATTCCATGTCTGGATGTGAAAGATGGGCGCGTAGTCAAAGGTGTTAATTTCATTGAGCTGCGCGATGCCGGAGATCCTGTCGATTGTGCTAAAGCCTATGATCAAGCAGGCGCTGATGAGCTGGTTTTTTTGGATATTACAGCTAGTTTTGAGAAGCGTAAGATTTTCTTAGAAGTCGTTCAAAAGACAGCCGAAGAAGTCTTTATGCCTTTAACAGTTGGTGGAGGCATTAATAATGTGACTGATATCCGTGCACTTTTAAATGCCGGGGCAGACAAGGTATCCATGAATACGGCGGCTGTTAATGAACCTGGTTTGATTATGAGGGCTGCTAATACCTTTGGATCCCAGTGTATTGTGGTTGCCATTGATGCTAAACGCGTAGGAGATCGGTGGGAAGTTTTTACACATGGTGGTCGAACAGCTACAGGAAAAGATGCTATACTTTGGGCTAAAGAAGCGCAGGCTAAAGGGGCTGGAGAGATTCTTTTGACAAGTATGGATGCCGATGGGACTAAAAATGGTTTTGATTTAGGTTTAACCAAGGCAGTGACTGATGCAGTGACGATCCCTGTGATTGCTTCTGGCGGGGCAGGGACACTTGAGCATTTTTATGATGTTTTTACTAAAACCCGTGCTGATGCAGCCTTGGCTGCCTCGGTATTTCATTATGGAGAATTACCAATACCTCAAGTTAAACAGTATTTAAAAGAAAAGAAAGTAAACGTTAGATAGATCCCTCTGCGCCTTTGGCGGATCGGGATGATCACTAAAGTAAAGGATAGAGATCATGAGTTCAAATCCTGAAATTGAAACAATACAAATTACGGCAGACAATCTAGATAAATTAAAATTTAATTCCGAAGGATTGATCCCCGCCATTGCCCAAGATTATAAAACCAATGAAGTTTTGATGATGGCTTGGATGAATATTGATTCACTGCGAGATACTTTGAAAAATAAAAAAGCCTCGTACTGGTCACGTTCTCGTAAGACCTATTGGGTTAAAGGTGAGACTTCAGGACATTTTCAACATGTGAAAGAAATATTTTATGATTGCGATTGTGATGTGCTTTTGATGAAGGTTGACCAGATTGGGGCTGCCTGTCATACGAATCAGCGTAGTTGTTTTTATAGAAAGATTGAAACATAAAAGGATTGTCATCCCCGAACGTTTTAGTCGGGGATCTAGTGAACTAGAAGCCCGATAAAAACATTTGGGTTCGACAATGAGTGGAAATGAATCATTTATCAAAAGAAGAATTCTTAAAATTAAGCCAGAAGGGCAATCTTATTCCTGTTTATCAGGAGATTTTGGGAGATTGCCTGACGCCAACTTCTGCCTATTTGCATCTGGCTAAGAAGTCTAAATATTCTTTTCTCTTAGAATCTATTGAGGGCGAAGAGAAGTTTGCGAGATTCTCTTTTATTGCCCGAAATCCTTCTTTAATTGTCCGCTCTAAAGCTAATGATGCTCAAATCATCCGCGTTAAAAAAGGTAAAACCCAAATAGAAAAGCGAACTTTAAAAGAATCTCCTTTAGAACTTATCCGCGAGCTGATGAAAGATTATAAGGCTGTCAATGTAGCTGCCTTGCCCAGGTTCTTTGGTGGTATGGTGGGGTATTTAAGTTATGACTGCGTGCGTTTCTTTGAGCGTTTACCTGTTAAGACCCAAGATGATTTAAAATTACCTGACATGGTCATGGTGTTAGCTGAAGATTTGGTTATTTTTGATCATCGTCATCATACGATTAAGGTTGTTTCCTGTGTGCATTTAGACAAGCGAGACTCTCAAGCGACCAAGATCAAGAAATATAATGAGGCGATTAAGAAGATCAGTAGCCTCATCAAAGAATTGCGCCAGCCGATCACGATCAAAAGCCTTGAGCTTTCGGGCAATAAAAAACTAAAAGTCACTTCGAATTGTACTTCTCAGCAGTATGCCGATATGGTTAAGAAGGCCAAGAAGCATATTTATGATGGTGATATTATTCAGGTGGTTTTATCCCAGCGCTTTGAGACCAAGATTTCAGTTGAACCTTTTGCAATTTACCGTGCACTGCGTGCTTTGAATCCATCGCCGTATATGTTTTATCTCAATTTAGATGGCCTGCAGCTGGTGGGAGCTTCTCCCGAGCTGCTGGTGCGCTGTGAAGATGGGTTGGTTGAAACTCGTCCAATTGCTGGAACAAGGCCGCGCGGTCGAACACCAGCCGAGGATCAAGCGCTGGAAAAAGAGCTCTTAGCTGACCCCAAAGAGAAGGCTGAACATGTGATGTTGGTGGATTTGGGGCGAAATGATCTAGGGCGTGTGTGCCGACAAGGAACTGTGAAGATTTCGGACTTTATGAGTGTGGATCGCTATTCTCATGTCATGCATATTGTCAGCAATGTGCAAGGCAGGATCAGAGAAGATAAGGATGCTTTGGATGTTTTACAAGCAGCTTTTCCTGCAGGGACCTTATCTGGCGCGCCTAAAATACGCGCGATGGAGATAATTGAGGATTTGGAGACCAAAAGAAGGGGTGCCTATGGCGGAGCCGTTGGGTACTTTAGCTTTTCGAAAAACCTTGATACTTGCATAACTATACGTACAATAGTGGTCTTTGGCGGCAAGGCTTATGTCCAAGCTGGAGCTGGTTTGGTGGCAGACTCAAATCCTGCAACCGAATACCAGGAAACCGTCAATAAAGCTCGAGCACAGATACGTGCCATTGAATTGGCGCATTAATTGTAGTACGGGCGAGGTTACCTCGCCCACAATCAACGAAAGGAACAACATGGAAGTACGCATCAGATTACAAAAAGCAGGTAAAGCAGCAACCAAATCCTACAACTATCGCGTTGTAGCCCTCCCACGCAATGCAGCTCGTGATGGAAGAACCTTGGATATCTTGGGTTATTATGATCCAGCTAAGAAACCAGCTGTTTTCTCTCTAAATAAAGAGAAAATCAATGCCTGGGTTGCCAAAGGTGCTCAATTAAGCGATACCGTCCGTAGTTTAATGAAAAAATCTAAATAAGGTAGGGGATGGGCTTGCCCCATCCCATTAAAAGGGCACCCGCAAGGGGCGCCCCTAGAGCAGTCGAAAGGATTTATCCATGCCTCAAGATTCTGGTTTGACCCAAGTTTTATTCTTGTACTTACCGATTTTTGCCATTTTTTATTTTTTCGTTATAGCTCCCCAAAGAAAGAAACAAAAAGAACTTAAGAAGATGATTGATAATTTAAAAAAGAACGATGAGGTGGTTACTGTCTCTGGTATCCATGGAACAGTGGCTATTGTTAAAGAAAAAACAGTGGTGGTGAGAGTTGATGAAAATTGTCGTATTGAATTCGATAAAGAAGTGATCTCTGTAGTAAAATCTAATACAGTTAAACCTGAAGTAGTTAAATAAATTAGGGACAGCGCCCTATTTTAAGAACGCTGATATGATGTAAAAATAGGGCGCTGTCCCTAATTAAAACGAAAGGCTTGTAATGAGCGCAACTTTACGCAAAAGATTTTTGATTATCTTCTTGGTTATTGGGGCCTGTTTTGCATCCGTATATCCCATCAATAAGCGTATCAACCTGGGGCTAGATCTTAAAGGTGGTATGCATTTGATCTTGAGGGTTGCAAACGAAAATCTTCCTACCGAAGCAGCCAAAAACGATGCTGTATTACGTTCGATGGAAATCTTACGTAATCGTATTGATGGATTGGGTGTCGGTGAAACTCTTTTGCAGCGCCAAGGAGAAAATCAAATCTTAGTGCAATTGCCTGGTGTTACAGATCGTGCCAAAGCTTTAGATATGATCGGTCGCGTAGCTCATTTGGAATTTCATGTGGTCGATTCTGATCCTGTACGATTAAAAGATGCTGTTGCTGGAAACGTGCCAGAAGGCTATGTGTTAAAAACAGTTAAAAAAGAAGATGGCCAGTCAATTTTGCTTGTTAAAGAAACAGCGATGGGTGGAGAAGCTATTAAGGATGCTCGTGTAGACTTTGACCAATCAGGCATGCAGCCAAAGATTTCCATGACCTTTAATGATAAAGGAACCAAGGACTTTGGAGCTTTAACAACCGCGCATGTCAATGAACGTATTGCCATTGTTTTGGATGATGAAGTGCTTTCTGCTCCTAATGTGCGTGAACCTATCCTGACAGGAAATGCCGAAATAACTGGAACATTTAAATTTGAAGAAGCATCACTCTTGGCTCTAGCTTTGCGTACAGGATCTTTACCTGTTCCCATGAAGATTGAAGAAGAGCGCACCATCGGTCCTTTATTAGGTAAGGATTCAATCGAAGCAGGTATAAAGGCTTGTCTTATTGGTGGAATCGCGATTGTCTTTTTTATGTGTATTTATTATTTCCTGGGAGGATTTATTGCTTCCATTGCCTTAGCTGTAAACTTTTTGATGATTTTAGGAAGTATGGGGCTTTTAAATATTCTTCTTCCTGACTCTCAAGTGACTTTAACCCTGCCTGGTATTGCTGGTATCATTTTAACCTTAGGTATAGCTGTTGATGCCAACGTTCTTATCAATGAACGTATTAGAGAGGAATTGAAGAATGGTCAGCCACTAAGTGCAGCTGTCAATACAGGTTATGGTCGAGCCTGGGCTGCTATTCTTGACTCTCATGTTACTTCTTTAATTGCTGCGTTTTTCCTTTTTGAGTTTGGATCAGGTCCTATCAAAGGATTTGCAGTCACCTTGTCTGTGGGTTTGATCGCTAGTTTATTCAGTTCCATCTACGTCACGCGCACATTATTTAATTGGCTGATTTCTTTAGGTGCCATCAAGACATTGCATATGTTGCATTTATTTGGGAAAACCAGCTTCAATTTTCTCAATAAGAAATATATATGTTTTGCCTTCTCAGCTCTTATTATTGGGGCAGGAATTTATGATTACGTAAAGAAAAACGGTGAGGTTTATGGTATTGATTTTGCCGGCGGACAAATCCAGGAGTTTAAGTTTGCTCAACCAATTTCAGCAGATCAAATCAGAGTGATATTTAAAGAACAGAAAATTGATAATGCTGTTATCCAAACCTTTCCTAACGCTCCTCAAAACTTAATTGTACGCACGCATGAAGACAGCCATGAACAAGTGGCTAAAGTCTTTAATGAAAAATTGCCGGATAATAAATTTGAGGTTTTGCGTATTGAAAAGGTGGGGCCAGTGGTTGGTCAAGCCCTTCGTACCAAGGCTATTTACGCTATTGTGGGTGCCTTATTAGGAATGCTTATTTACATTCGTATCCGATTTAAGCATTTTGCCTTTGCTGCCGCAACAGTGGTGGCGATTTTTCATGATGTTTTGTTGACCTTGTCTTTATTGATTCTTCTTGGTCGTGAAATTGATCTGCTTGTAGTCACGGCAATTTTAACCATTACAGGTTATGCGACCAATGATGCTATTATTATTTATGATCGTGTTCGTGAAAATGTTCCCAAAATGCGTAATAAGCCTTTGGCGGATGTGATTAATGAAAGTATTAATCAAACCTTAGGACGTACGGTCATGACTACTTTTATGACAACCTTGTCTGCTTTGTCTTTATACTTTTTTGGCGGAGAAGTGCTTAATACATTTGCTGTTGTTTTGATCCGTGGGTTCCTTCTCGGTACTTATTCTACTGTTTATATTGTCTCGCCATTGTTCCTTTGGTGGCAAGGCAAAAAGAAGTGGTAGAGGGCTATAGAGACCCAGCCCGTACAGGTAGCGGCTGGATGACTTAAGCCCGTACTGGGGTAATTCTGCCCGTACGTTATGTTCAAATCTCTTGAATTCCTCATAAATCAAAAGATCAATTTTGATGAAGTTGTAAAAACCTTAGTCGCTTTCGGGTACACCCGGGCGACTAAAGTTTTTAAAGAGGGCGAATTTGCCCTTCGTGGCGGTATTCTTGATATTTATCCTGCCAATTTTGAAATCCCCATCCGTTTTGATACCGATGATGACGTAATCCTTTCAATTGTTGGTTTTGATATGGCGAGCGGTAAAACTCTAGAAGACCATCAAATTGTCATTATCTTGCCGTTTAAAACATCATCAAAAACTATCTTTTCAACCGATATTCCTTTGAATAATTTTGTGGATATTGAAGCTGGCGATTATGTTGTTCACAATAATCATGGCATCGGCAGGTTCATTGGTGTTAAAGAATTTGAATTAAATGAACAAAAGAAAGAACACCTGGTTATTGAATATAAGGATGGTGATAAGCTTTTTGTTCCCAAACATGATGTGCATTTGGTGCAGAAATATGTTTGTTTCACTAAAAAATCTACCAGCCTGCATAAATTAGGCAGCAAGGAATGGGAGTCTACGCGCCGAGGTATTGAAAAGAAGTTAAGATTAATGGCAGCTGAGTTATTGCGTATTCAGGCTTTGCGTACCCAATTAGCTGGTTTTGCTTTTTCCAAAGATACAACCTGGCAAAAGGAATTTGAAGCGACCTTTCCATTTAAAGAAACGCCTGATCAGCTTAAATCCATGGCTGATGTGAAGGCAGATATGGAATCAACTCGACCTATGGACCGTCTGATTTGTGCGGACGTAGGTTATGGCAAAACAGAGGTAGCTTTGCGAGCTGCTTTCAAAGCTGTCATGGATGGCAAACAAGTGGCTATTTTAGTCCCAACGACCATCCTAGCTGAGCAGCATTACTATAATTTTAGCCAGCGCTTGCAGAATTTTCCTGTTAAGGTTGATATGCTTTCACGTTTTCGTACTAAAACGGAGCAGAAGGCCATTGTGAGTGAATTAAGTGAGGGTAAGGTGGATATCATTATTGGTACCCACCGGCTTTTATCAAAGGACATAGCCTTTAAAGATCTGGGGCTGGTGATCATTGATGAAGAGCAGCGATTTGGGGTTAAGTCTAAAGAAAAGCTCAAACAGTTTCGCCTATTAGCTGATGTTTTGACGCTTTCAGCAACACCCATACCTAGAACCTTGTATATGGCACTCTCTGGAGCTCGAGACATGTCGGTGATTTCAACGCCTCCCACCAGCCGTTTAGCGATTAAAACAGAAATAGTGCGATGGGATGAAGATATTATTAAAGAAGCTATTCAACGAGAGCTTAAGCGCAAAGGTCAGGTTTTCTTTTTACATAATCGTGTAGATAATATCGAAACCATTACCAAAAACATCAAGCAGCTGGTTCCACAGGCTCGCGTAGAGCTCGCGCATGGCCAAATGAGTGGTCGTCTTTTGGAAGAAATTATGCTAAACTTCCTGAAACAAAAGATAGATGTCTTGGTTTGCACGACTATCATCGAGTCAGGCATAGACGTGCCAACAGCCAATACCCTGATTGTTAATCGGGCAGATAAATTTGGCCTTTCTGAGCTTCATCAGCTTAGAGGTAGGGTGGGTCGAATGGATGTGCAAGCTTGGGCTTATTTGATTGTACCAGCTAGCCAAGCTTTATCAGATGTATCCAGGCACAGATTAAAGGCCATCGAGAAACATAGTGATTTAGGGGCTGGTTTTCATATTGCTTTTGAAGATTTACAAATCCGTGGGGCAGGAAATTTGTTGGGAAGCCAGCAGCATGGATTTATTACAGCTATAGGTTTTGATTTATATTGTCGTATGCTTAAAGAATCAATCGAGAATCTTAAAAAAGAATTGGAGATGAATCCACATGAACCGACGATTAAGCATTCTTAGTTTAATAATCTTTCTTATCCTGGTTTCAACTCTTTCCTATGCCAGGCCAATCAATGATGCCATTATTGCCATTGTTAACAATGAAGCCATCACTCTCAAAGACCTTAAGGATTATTTAGGTGGTATTTATCGACAATTAAAAGTTGAACATAAAAGCCAGCAAGAAATTGAACAGATCATTGCCGCCTATGAAGAAAAAGGGGTTAATCAGCTAATCGATGATAAATTAATTTTGGATGCAGCTAAAAAGAAGGGGATCGAAATTCGTCCTGATGCCATTGAAAAAAGACTTAAGGAAATTAGAAGCCGCTATCCTTCAGAAGAAGCCTTTTTGGCTGAAATCAATGCCCAGGGGATAACTGTCACAGACATTAAGAATAAAATTACCGACCAGTTTAAGTCCAAATATGAGGTTGATTTGGAAGTCAAAGACAAAGTTTTCATTAATCCTGATGATGTAACTCAATATTACAATCAACATCCCCAAGAGTTTCAGAGTAAAACCCGATATAATTTAGATTCAATTTATATATCTTTTGCTAAAGGACGAGATGTAGCTATGCGTAGGATCAATGAAGCCAAGCAGAAGCTTATTGGCGGAGAAGATTTTGAGAAAATTAGTAAAGATTATTCTGAAGCTGCTTCAGTAGGATCTCTAGAACAAGGGCAAATGGTCCCTGCTATTGAAAAAGAAGTCTTTTCTCTTAAAGAAGGAGAGGTTTCCCAGCCTGTTATTGTTGATTCAGGGGTTTATGTGTTCAAGGTTAAAACTATTGTAGGTGGAGTTAAGCAGACTCTTGATGATGTAAAAGATGTTATCTATGAGAAATTGCTCAATCAGCAATTTCAAGAGAAGTTTGATGTTTGGATAAAGAAGTTGCGTGAAAAAGCTTATGTTGAAATCCGCAATTAAGACGATCGCTATCACCATGGGGGACCCTCGTGGTGTTGGTTGTGAAATCATCCGTAAAGCTCTTGCTCAAAAAGAAGTTTCCAGCCTAGGGTCTTTCATTCTTATAGGTAATCGTAAATTATTGGGTAAGACGTCTGCAGCTGTTGTGGATGTCGCTTATCGCAATGCCGCAGAAGGTTCATTGAAATTTTTGGATAAAGGCATTGAGCTTATCAAGGGTGGCGTGGCGGATGCTTTGGTGACTGCACCTTTATCTAAAGAAGCTGTTAGCCAATATAGACATGATTTTCGTGGTCATACAGAATATTTGGCTGATAGTTTTGGAGTAAAACAATTTGATATGATGTTTGTTGCTGAAGGTTTAAGGTTATCTTTAGCCACTCGTCATGTGGCTCTCAAAGATGTTCCTAAACTCATAACTAAGTCTATGGTCTATTCATGCATCGAGCTTATGAATGAAACTTTGAAAAAGAGATTCGCTATTCGTCAGCCACGTATTGCTGTGTTGGGGCTTAATCCTCATGCAGGCGAGGCAGGGTTATTAGGATCTGAGGAGATTAGGCATATTATTCCAGCGATCAAGCAAGCCCGAGGCAGAAAGATTAATGTTTCAGGCCCTTTTCCTGCAGATACATTTTTTGTTCACGACAAAGGTTTTGATGGGATCGTTGCGATGTATCATGACCAAGGACTTGCTCCTATTAAAGGAATGTATTTTAAGCATTTGGTTAATTTTACAGCAGGTTTGCCGTTTATTCGTACTTCACCAGTCCATGGAACAGCTTTTGATATTGCAGGCAAGAATAAAGCTGATCCTTCATCCATGATCGCTGCGATCAAATTGGCTTTTAAGTTAGCATGACGACACCTCAGCCCATCAAGAGTTTAGGCCAGAATTTTCTCGTAGATCAACGCGTCCAACAAAAAATTGTCCAGTCTTGCCAGCTCAATAAAGAAGATGTGGTGCTAGAGATTGGACCAGGCAAGGGCGCGATCACACAACAAATTGTTCCTTTGGTTAAGAAGGTTATTGCTGTTGAGAAAGACCGTGTTTTGGCTTCTTTGCTTAAAAAGCAGTATGATCCCCAACAATTAGATGTTGTGACAGCAGATTTTTTAGAGTGGGATATGAACAATCTGCCAGAAGATGTGGTCATTGTAGGCAATATCCCGTATTACATTTCAACTCCCATCATTGAGAAAATTATTCAAAATCGTAAGGTTAAAAAGGTTTTTCTGACTGTCCAGTTAGAGTTTGCTCAAAGATTAGCAGCAGCTGCGGGAAATAAGGATTATGGTTCTTTGACGTGTTTTGTGCAGTATTATTTTGATGTGAAAGTTTTGTTTAAGATTAGTAAGGGAAGTTTTCATCCTGTACCTAAGGTTGATTCAGCCTTTGTGGAATTGACCCCAGTACGGGCACGGCATCCTGCCTGCCGGCAGGCAGGGCCTTCGCCCCTACAGGCCAAGGACGAGACAAAATTATTCAAAATGATCCAAACTGCTTTTATGCAACGACGAAAGACAATCGTTAACGCTCTCAAAGGAATTATTGATCAGAATAGTCTTTTAAAAGAATTAGCGAGGCTGAAGATTGATCCAAGATCCAGGCCTGAAGACATAAATTTATCAAATTACATCGAAATTTGTAATAAGCTCATGATATAATTTGACATATTTGTCGTCCCCGAATGTTTTTCCACCCAAAGCGGATCCGCCTCTGGCGGAAATCGGGGACCCAGCAGTGCCGGCCTGAGGCTGGTCAGCCTTTGGCTGAAACTAGATTCCCGATAGAAGCATTCGGGAATGACAGTGGAGAGGGAAGTGCTTAAACGAATTTATTATCACGATACCGATGCCGGTGGAATTGTTTATTACGGTCAATACCTGTGTTACCTAGAAGAAGCCCGCACCGAATTCTTAGAATTGAAAGGATTGAGTGTGCAGCTGTTTAGAGATCGCGGGTTGTTTTTTGTGGTTCGCAATTGCAACATTACTTATAAAAGTCCTGCCCGATATGATGAAACCTTAATCTGTTTAGCTAAACTTAAAAATGTCACAGCTACCCAGCTGGTTTTTGAGCAAAAAGTTAATGACCAGAAAGATAATCGGTTGATTGTTGAAGCTGAAGTTTCACTTGTTTGTTTAAATGCAGAATTTAAACCAACGCCTATTCCTGATGATCTAAAAGAAAAACTACTAGCTTAAAAAGGAGAGGGAAATATGAAAATCGGCAAAAGGACAGTCAATGTTTTTAAGATCAAAAACCGCAGTGGTTATGCCGCTATAGCTGATGGTCATTTAACCGAAGGTTCGAGTCAGCAGCAAGCCCTTGCCCGCATGGTCAAAGCTTTAAACCGCACCGATAAGAAAAAATAAGAAAATTTATAGTATTTGGGGGCGTTAATATTCATAAGCTATTTATTTACAATATCTTATGTGTATTTATGTTAACGTTTTCTTAAAAACGTCTCTGGATGTTGATTTCAAAAGAATATATGGCATATTTATATTAAAGGCAAGATTATAAATATGAAGACCCCATTGCTTCACATAACTATCCTTATAGTTTTTCTGCTCAATACCCTTGGGCCTTTGCCTGCCTCGGCTCAGGAATTTCATTTACCCACACCTGGTGTCCGAGTCAGTCTAAGTCCACCAGTCAATCCAGCCATCTTGAAAGGCATCAAGGTCCATACGGATAATCCATTTCAATTTGATTTTATTATGGATGTTGGGGATCAGGGTGATGTACGGGCTGGGTCTCCCAGCCCTAATAAGGACGAAGCCAATCGACTCATCAAATATTTCCTCGCCAGCCTTACCGTGCCAGAGCGAGATCTCTGGGTTAATCTATCTCCCTACGAAAAAGACCGTATCGTGCCAGAGAGCTTTGGCCTGACTGAGATGGGCCGAGATTTGTTGGCAGAAGATTATATGCTTAAACAAATCACTGCCTCGCTTATTTATCCTGAAGATGAAGTGGGTAAGAAGTTCTGGAAGAGAATCTATGAAGAGGCTGCTAAAAAGTACAACACAACCAATATTCCTGTAAACACGTTTAACAAGGTTTGGATCGTGCCTGACAAGGCTGTCGTTTACGAACGACAGCCGCAGCCCTTCGAAGCCAAAGGCGAAAGCACTTTGGCGAAGGAGGGGAAGGTTGAAGATAAATCAGCTGTGGCGTATGTGGTGGAATCGCGGTTGAAGGTGATGCTAGAGGCAGATTATTTGGCGGAATCCAAAAACGGTGTAGGGGCGACCCCCCGTGGTCGCCCTCAAGAAGGGCA